>CAUJIO010000001.1 GCA_963205315.1 Pseudomonadota bacterium
CAGCCATGACGTGATCAGGACCATCACCATCGCGAGGGCGAAGCCGATCACCGGCGACAGAAAGATCGCCACCACAGTCTTGGTGGTGCCCGAGCTTTCCACCACCCCAAATCCGCCGTGTGCAATCCCGGCGCCAAGCAGTCCGCCAATCAGGGCATGGCTGGAACTGGATGGAATACCCTTGATCCAGGTCACGATGTTCCAGAACATCGCCCCGATCAGTGCTCCAAATACCACCGCCGGGGTGACCGCATCCTTGTTGACGATCCCTTTACCGACCGTTTCGGCAACATGCAGCCCAACCAGCCAGAACGCGGCAACGTTTCCGAACGCAGCGAACAGCACCGCGTTGACGGGCGAAAGCAGCCGCGTCGAAACCACGGTGGCGATTGAATTGGCCGCATCGTGCAGCCCGTTCAGAAAATCGAAGGCCAGCGCCACGAAAATCAGAAACACCAGCGCCAGCGTCAGGCTGCCCGAATCCATTGGCCAGCCTCTCTACAAATGCTCGATGAGAATGCCGTTGACCTGGCTCGCCACGTCCTCGAGGCGGTCCGCCACTTTTTCGAGGTGGCCATAGATTTCAGAACCCACGATGAAGGCCATCGCATCTTGTCGCCCCTTGCCGAGATACAGTGCCTTGAGGCCGGCATCATAAAGCAAGTCGGATTTTTCCTCGTCCTTGACCACTTGTGCGGTCAGGGCATTCAACCTGGAGGCATTGGCGCCGAAGTTGCTCAGCAGGGGCATGATCTCGCACGTGAGTGTCGCGGAATGGACGATGACATCGCCCATCTGCCGCATCGTATCTTCGAACTCCGTCACTTCGAACAGCTGGATGGCCTTGGCTGTCTTGTTCATCTGGTCGATGGCGTCGTCCATCGTGTTGATGAGATCCTTGATATCGCTGCGATCAAAGGGGGTGATGAAACTCCGCCGGATCGCCTCCAGGACCTCGTGCGCGACTTGATCGGCGTCATTCTCGTGGGCCATCACCGTGGCGCACAATTCCGTCACCCGCGGTCCGCCGTTGAGAAGCTCCCGCAATGTCACGGCCCCGGCTTTCAGGCAGGCGGCATGACGGTCGAACAGCACGAAGAATTTCTCCTCGCGCGGCATGATCTTGTGAAACCACTTCATCGGTCGAAATTCCCTCGGCACCCACAGCGGCGTTACGCCTGTCACAATCGGCTGTAAAGGCACATGCCGCCGCAATCCGCTGGATTCTGAGGTGGCTCAGCGGTTATGCTGACGCATGGCGAAAAGACCGATCCAGAAGCCCGCACTTCCGACCGAAGCCGACGTCCTGGCCTTCATCCAGTCGTCGGCGGCGATTGTCGGCAAGCGCGAGATTGCCCGCCACTTCGGGCTCAAGGGCGGCGACAAGATCCACCTGAAGGCATTGCTGCGCCGCATGGAGGATGGCGGGCTTCTGGCCAAGCGCCAGCGCAAGCTCATTGACCGTTCCTCTCTGCCGCCCGTCACCGTGCTGGAGATCATCGGCACCGACAAGGACGGCGAGGCCTATGCCGAGCCCGTCGAATGGGATGAACGCCAGGCCGGCAAGCCGCCGCACGTGGTGATCGAAGGCGGCGACGCCACGCCACGCAAGGGCGACCGCGTGCTGGCCAAGATCCAGCCGTCGAAGGATGGCCGCTACAAGTTCCGCGCCCGTGTCATCAAGGCCATCTCCGACCGCTCCAACAAGGTGCTGGGCGTCTTCCGCGTTTTCCCCGGCGCTGGCGCCCGCATCATCCCGGTCGACAAGAAGGCCCGCCACGAATTGCAGGTGCAGAAGGGCGACGAGAACGGCGCCTTGAATGGCGAACTGGTCGAGGCTGAAATCACCCGCGACCGTGGCCGCGGACTGCCCTCGGCCCGCGTCCGCGAACGCCTGGGCGATCTCGCCGACCAACGCAATATTTCACTCATCGCCATCCACCATCACGGCATTCCCAATCAAATGCCTGACAAGGTGCTGCGCGAAAGCGAGGCGCTGAAACCCTTCCAGCGCGAAGGCCGCGTTGACCTCCGACACGTGCCGCTGATCACCATCGACCCGAAGGACGCCCGCGACCATGACGACGCCGTCTGGTCCGAACTGGATGAAGCGACGGGCGGCTGCACGATCATTGTCGCCATTGCCGATGTCGCCGCCTATGTCCGCCCCGGCACGGCTCTTGACCGCGAAGCCCGCATCCGCGGAAACTCCGTCTATTTCCCTGACCGCGTCGTGCCGATGCTGCCGGAACGAATCTCCAATGACCTCTGCTCTCTGCGCGAAAGGGAAGACCGCCCGGCGCTCGCCTGCCACATGAGCTTTGACAAATCAGGGCGCAAGACCAGGCACCGCTTCGAGCGCATCATCATGCGGTCCGCCGCCAAGCTCAGCTACGAGGAGGCACAGGCGGCGATCGATGGCCGCACCAACGACAAGACCTCGACCCTGCTCGATCCCGTCCTGAAGCCGTTGTGGGCCGCCTATGCCATCCTGAAGAAGGGCCGCGATGCGCGTGCGCCCCTCGAGCTCGATCTTCCCGAACGCAAGCTCATTCTCGACGCCCACGGCCTGATCGAACGGGTGGTGACGCCAGACCGCCTCGATGCGCACAAGCTGGTCGAGGAATTCATGATCCAGGCCAATGTCGCCGCCGCCGAGGAACTGGAGAACCGCAAGATCCCACTGCTGTTCCGCATCCACGAGCAACCCTCCGAAGAAAAGGTCAGGGCACTCGCCGAATTCCTCCGCACGGTTGATCTGTCACTGCCACTTGGCCAGGTCATGAAACCAAGCCATTTCAATAGGTTGTTGGAACAGGTTCAGGGCCAGGATTATCAGCATCTGGTCAATGAGGTGGTCTTGCGCACGCAGGCGCAGGCCATCTACTCTCCGCAGAACGAGGGCCATTTCGGACTGGCCCTCAAGCGCTATGCCCACTTCACCTCGCCCATCCGTCGCTATGCCGATCTGATCGTCCACCGCGCGCTGGTCACCGCGCTGGGTTTTGGCGAAGATGGTCTGTCCACGGACGATATCGCCAAGCTCAATGACACCGCCGAGATGATTTCCGATGCCGAGCGCCGCGCCATGGCCGCCGAGCGCGAGACCGTGGACCGGCTGATTGCCGCCCATCTCTCCAAGCAGACCGGTGCAATCTTCCGTGGACGGATCGGTGGCGTCGTCAGCGCCGGCCTCTTCGTCAAGCTCGACGAGTCGGGTGCCGACGGTTTCGTGCCGGTGAGCACGCTGGGCCGCGACTATTTCGTCTATGACAAGACCCGTCATGCACTCATCGGCGAGCGCAGCGGCGACATCTACCAACTCGGCGACCGGCTGGAGGTGAAGCTGGTGGAAGCCACCCCCGTCTCCGGCGGCATGCGCTTCGAGGTGGTCTCGGAGGCCCGCGAAGGCAAGCCCCTGCCCCGCCGTGCCGTCAGGCTCAGCAAGCAGACGCCGAGAAAGGGTCCAAAGGGCCGGCGCCGGTGAGCATTTCGCTGCCCATGAACCGGATGTGAACGCCTGCTTCACCCGCGATACAGTCCCGCCGCCATATGGTTGCCACATGTTGAACACGATCGATGGATGGCAGACATGGGCATTCTCGGTGATATTGGTAATTGGCTAGGCTTTGGCGCAACGCTCGGCAGCGACAGCGACATCTACGGCACCATCGGCGATGACTATCTCCTCGGCACCGCAAGTGGCGAACTGATCGTCGGCCTGGGTGGCAACGACTGGATCAAGGGCGTCGGCGGCAATGACTGGATCGACGGCGGTCAGGGCAACGACCTCATCGAGGGCGGCTCCGGCAATGATCACATCGATGGCGGCCTTGGCAATGATACCGCCAGTTATTTCAACAGCACGCATGGCGTTATTGCCAACCTGGCATTCGGCACCGCCTCGACGCTCGGCGCCGGGCCGGAAGACAGTGATGTGCTGGTCAGCATCGAGAACCTCACGGGTTCTTTCTTCGACGACTATTTCCAGGGCGATGAACTCCACAACAGGCTTGACGGCGTCGCTGGTGACGACGTGCTCAATGGCTGGGGTGGCGACGACTTCCTGCTCGGCGGCTTCGGCCAGGACCTGATCGTCGGTGGCGAGGGTAATGACCGCGTCAGCGGCGGCTTCGACAATGATAAGATGTATGGCGGCAACGGCATTGATACGCTGGATTATTCCTATGCCTATGAGGCCATGACCATCAGCCTCGCGGACGGCACGTCCCATATCCGCTTCCCGTCCGGTACGATCGACAACGACAGCTTCACCGGCTTTGAGAATGTGCTGGGATCGCAATTCAACGACATCATCGAGGGCAGTAACGCGGCCAACGTCATCAACGGCGGACTTGGCACCGATACCATCAGCTACCTGACATCCTCCAACAGCGTCGGCATCGCCCTGTGGGCCAACGCCGGAACACTGGGTGACGCCCTGGGCGATACGTACGTAAGTATCGAGAACATCGAGGGTTCGGATCATTTTGCCGGCGATTTGCTCGCCGGCAACGACTTTCAGAATGTCATCGACGGCAACGGCGGCAATGATGTCATCAGCGGTTTCGGCGGCGACGATACGCTGCAGGGCGGCGATGGCAACGATGTGATCGATGGCGGTCAGGGCAATGACATCATCAATGGCGGCGAAGGCGCCGACAAGCTTGATGGCGGTGAAGGCTATGACGTGGTGGATTTCAACCCGAGCTACGGGGGAATCGGTCCGGTCGGTCCCGGCGTCATCGTCGACATGGCGGCGGGCACCGTTTCAGGCCTCGGCCGGGACGGCACGACGATTGTCAACTTCGAGCGCCTGATCGGTACTTCCTTCGAGGATGTGATGTTGGGCGACAAGGCCAACAACACCATGAACGGCGGCGTGAGCCGCGACACGCTGGTCGGCCGCGGCGGCAATGACTTGCTGAAAGGCGAAGACGGCGCCGATACGATTTCCGGCAGCGGCGGTGTCGATTTCCTCATTGGCGGCGCGGGCCGCGACACGCTGACCGGTGGATCTGGCAACGATCAGTTCACATTCTTCAACGTCACCGACAGCGCCGGCACCGCCCGCGATCTCGTCACCGATTTCACGCAATCCGAGGATCTCCTCAGCCTCTATGCCATCGACGCCAACCAGCAATTGGCCGGCGACCAGCAATTTGAATTCATCGGCGCCGAGTCCTTCGGCAATGTTGCGGGCCAGCTCCGCTCCGTCTTCATCGGCAACAACACGCAGGTCGAGGCCGATGTGGATGGCGACGGCCTGGCCGACCTGACGATCCTTCTGAAAGGCAACCTGCTCCTGACATCCGCCGATTTCTCACTCTGACGTCCGGCCGCAAATGCCTCAGGCGCGGCACACCGTCGCTGCGGCGGCTCGCAGCCTTTTCAACTGCCAAGTGCACCATCATCTTCCGCGCCTATGACACTTACGATTGAACATGGACCTGTCGAACATACCGAGCGCCGCTCCTGGAAGCAGGCGATGGCCCGCGGTATCGCCCAAAAATGCCCGGCCTGCGGCAAAGGCCACATGTTCCGCTCCTTCCTGAAGGTGGCGGACACCTGCAAGCATTGCGGCGAGGAACTGCACCACCACCGCGCCGATGACGCGCCACCCTATTTCACGATGTTCATCGTCGGCCACATCGTGGTGCCGGGGGTGCTGGTGATGGAAAAGCTCTGGCACCCGCCGCTCGCGGTGCATTTCAGCGTCTGGACGATCGCGACGCTGGCCCTCACCTTCGCCTTGATGCCCGCCGTCAAGGGTGCCATCGTCGGCCTGCAATGGGCGCTGAAGATGCACGGATTCGATTACGCCGCCCGGCGTGAGGGTGAATGAGCTACGACCATCCGGAACTCGCCGGGTCAAAAATCCATACCAAGGTTCTGCAGCCGAAAGATTCAGCCACACTGATTCTTGTCCGCCGCGATTCGGCCGTGCCGCGCATCCTGATGGGCCAGCGCAGCGCCGGCCATGCCTTCATGCCGAACAAATATGTCTTTCCCGGCGGCAGGCTCGATGCCGCCGATTGCCGGGTGAAGCCGGCCCAGGATCTCCACCCGGCAACGCTTGCCAAACTCATGACTCGCATGCGCGGCCGCGCCACGCCAACCCGCGCTCGTGGGCTGGCCCACGCCGCAGTGCGCGAAACCTGGGAAGAAACCGGCCTGCTTTTCGGCAAGAAGGCGGCGGCGGATGCTCCCGATCTCTCCGGCCTGACCCTCTTCATGCGCGCCATCACGCCGCCCGGCCGCACCAGGCGCTACGACAGCCGCTTCTTCGTGGCCGATGCCGAAATGATCTCCAATATCGATGACCCTCACCACGATGGCGGTGGCGAGCTGTTGACGCTCTCCTGGCTCACCCTCGACGACGTCACCGACCTCGATCTGCCCTTGATCACCATCGACGCCCTGCAGCGTCTCAGGCCTTTCCTCGCGCAAGGCCGCCTGCCGGACCACGATTGTCCGGCCAGTTTTCAGTATTACCGTGGCAAGGCCTGGGTGGAAGATACCTTGCACGTTGAACGCCCCTTGTGAGGGCGTCTGGTAGTGTCTCAGTTTGAATCTTTGTCACCTTTGAATGCCTTTAGAAAGTAGGCTGCGCTGTCTTTTTTGTCCTGCCGTAGCGATTCGACTTCGGAGGGCGTTAGCATCTCGGTGGCAT
Source organism: Pseudomonadota bacterium (assembly GCA_963205315.1). Lineage (GTDB taxonomy): Bacteria > Pseudomonadota > Alphaproteobacteria > Rhizobiales > Aestuariivirgaceae > Aestuariivirga. The sequence continues at coordinate 6,674 of CAUJIO010000001.1, forward strand.
CATCACCGCGTTTTTTGTAAGTCTTCGGGCGGCCGGGTTTCGGCGCGATCTCATCCATAGCCGCGATGATCTCTTCCCATGTCCAGAGGCGATCCGTCAGGCCAGCCGCCATAGCCGGAGTAACGCGCAACGACTTGTGAATGCGGACCCAGTTGTACCAGACGGTCCAGATTGCAACCATGTGCACATGGCTTTCAAATTTCTTCGAGAAGGCATTCGTCAGACGGGTGAAGCGGCGGTTATGCATCCGCATTGTGAGGTTGCTGCGCTCTACATAGGATGTGCTGACATGCTTAGGATCGGGGTCGCCTTCGATACGGTGCTTCTGTGTGCCAATGCACTCGGCGGGGCTATACTTGCCCTTGGCGCTCTCAGGAGCGGCGCCATAGACTTTGTGAAGCACCGCATAGTCAACGTCGCCACCGAAAGCGCCTTCTACGGCTTGCAAATAGGCTTTGTGGCCGTCTGTCGTCAGTTGCACCCGGTTCTCGATCCGAGACCGTAAGTCGTCCATGAAGGCGATGGCGTATTCGCCGTCACGGCCACCGACCAGCCACGACAGGATCAGCTTGCTATCGGCCTCGTTGCCCGTCCAGGTCCATGTATCTCCTGCGCCGTCAACCGGTTTTTTCATGCTGGCGACGTTCTTCTGCTTCGCTGCGGTGAAGCTCCAAATTTCGTCGCACTGCACCCGGTTTGCCTTCACGCCGCGTACCTTGTCATCATGGAAGGCTGCGCAGAACTTGCCAGCGTCGATCAGCAGCTTGGCGACCGTATTGATAGACACATCTGCCAGCCGGGAAACCGACCGCATGGACGATCCCTCGCAAAGCATATTGAGCATCTGGGCGCGAACTCTTGGGGGCAACTTGTTCATGCCCATAATATATGAACTTTCGTGCTAAGCAGTCAAGCAAAAATGTTCAGCTATTTAATAATCCGCAATGACGGCCTGAAATTATTCATTCCGGCAATTTCTTCACGGTACATTGATTCAAATTCTGTCGGCATCAGACATAGCAAGTGCGCCATTTCCTTTATGCTGTATTCCAGCTTCTTCATGTGGAAGGCGATCATCTGCCTGAGAAGGTTTGGCGTTTCTTTTGGCGGCTCGTTTGGCTCACGTTTCCGGTAACCCAAACGACTCATCTCAATCCAGAACATTTTGCTCTGGTACGGTGTAATGAGTTTCAATCTATCGGCGCGAACGGCAATGGCTGCCATTGAAACTTTCCAATACGACTTCAAGTTGGCAAGTTGCCGAAGATCGAATTTGCGCAACTGCGGACGTATCTCTTCGGCTGGCAACAGAAATGCACCAGCAAATGCGTCCGCCTCATCTTCCATCACATCGTCATCACGTACGCTGAGTGTATGCAGTACCATGTGGCCAAGCTCATGAGCCAGAGTGTGGCGCAAACGATCGGCAGGTGCGTGAGAATTCACAAAGAAGAGTACTGGCAGGCCATCAATACGTTGACTCATTGCGTCGATCAGATCACTGCCAAAATCGCACGGAATAACAATGCCCCCATTTGCTTCAAGAAGTTCAATCATGTTTGGGATTGGGCCTCGTGGGAGCATCCACGATTCACGAATTACCCTCGCAGCTTCTTCGGGAGTCAAAGGTGCCTTCTTGCCACCCTGATACTCATCCCTATCAATTTCCGGGATAAAGGCGTTTGTCTTCCGTTCGAATGAACGCAGCATCTTGGTAAGATGCAACCGACGAATATTCATTTCTGCAACAATCTTCCCAAGCGCCTTCGCGGACAGTTTTTTGCGGCGGCGGTAGTGGAAAGGCGGCATGCCATAGGGCCTGCCCGGTTCGAAAAAGAACTCACGAGGAAATCTTAGAAATTGCGCGGCGGAATTGATAAGATCGTCCGTCGCAGGAAGGACGCCGGTTTCAACCTTCGAAACAGTTCCCTGCCCAAAACCCATGGCATCAGAAAGTTCTGATTGCGTCACGCCGCGCACGTCTCTCCCAAGAATCAGCATATGGGGGTTAAACTGTGGCGACTGGCTTACGGCCTCAAGACTCATAGATTCCCCTGCCGTGTAACATCTTTCCAAATTCGTTCACCGGCCACTCTTTCCTCGACTGGAACGATGGCAACGCACCATAGAGTCCGCTTATTTCCGCAAGGGCGGGCAATCTGCGTGCGATCTATTGCCGTTCCAGTTCTATCGAGAAGGTAGCCGGCAGTGATCCGGATGGGGGGCAATGGAAGACCCGGCAAATCATATCCACGGTCAAAATCTTTTGCCTGCTTCGTCGGGTAGTTGCGGGTGAGCCCGTCTTCGTCCATTTTCTTAAACCGCACAACAACATCGGCGGGCTCAAAAAGCCACAGCTTAAGCCCGCGTATCTCCAACGGACGAATCCCCTTCTTGTCGAGAAAACGCCGATCTGCTTCGGAGATCATATGGCTATACGTGCAGGCGGCTTGGGCCCTGCTGTCAAGTTCTATCAGGTCTTCCGGGCGATACCCACGAAAGCGATTGTGGCCCGTCCTTGCGATCTGGTCAAAATCATCCAACCACGGCTCGATTCCGGAAACAATGTCTTCAAGCGAACGATCCATTCAGGAGCTCCTTTACATACCGGAAGCATGCCTGTTGGACGGACAAAAATCAAGAAAAATATTCCAAAAAATATTCCAACGACGTCGCCAGTGATCATCCCCACCTTGATTTTGCGGCCTTTTTGGCAATTTCCTTTCGCCGCTTCGCCGTCATCGATTTCGCCCGCGCTTCTCCCCCGAGCTTCCCAAGGGCCTGGGCGGCCTTGTTCTTGCCGTCGTCGGGCGTGTCGTCGGTTTCCTCGCCTGTGGCGATCTTCATGACACGGACGGCGTTGCCGATCACGTCAGCGGGGCGCTTCTCGCCTTTGGGGCCTCGGGGCATATTACGCTTGCTCCACTCTGCTGCTTCCACATTTAGAGCATTTGAGCCCGAATGGAGCATCAGGCATCAGTTCGAACCCTTCCCCTGCCGCCTGAGTAATGCGATCAAGTTCGCCCTTGGTGAATACCGGGTTTTCATTCTCGTTGAATGTGGCACGACCCTCGTTCGCGCAGTCGAGGCACCGCACCTTTGTGGTATATGTCTCACGTCTTGGCATTCTGTCTCCATGCTTTCCGCCAAGCATATAGGAAGCCGGAGCCGGATGCGATAGCCTGTCAAGGCGGTGGATTTCAAACTGAGACACTACCGGGCGTCTCCTTCCCTTGACTTTCCCGTCCGTTTCGGGTCTATCCCTGCCCAAATCCCGTTTTGGAGACCGTTATGGCCAAAGGCAATGTGATCAAGATCAAGTTGGCGTCCACCGCCGACACCGGTTACTTCTATGTGACCAAGAAGAATTCGCGCACCAAGACCGACAAGCTGTCGTTCAAGAAGTACGACCCCGTGGCGCGCAAGCACGTCGAGTTCAAGGAAACCAAGATCAAGTAATCTTGGGGCTTTCCCGACTGTTGAAGTGAAAAGGCACCGCCCGCGCGGTGCCTTTCGCGTTTCTAGCCTCGAATTCAGTGAAAATCCCTCACCTCCGGAGCAGCCCATGAGCACCGATTATCGCAGCCTGATTCCCACCCTCAGCTACCGCAACCAGGCCTTCATCAACGGCAAGCATGTCCCTGCTGCCAGCGGCAAGACCTTCGATTGCGTCTCGCCGATTGATGGCAAGGTGCTGACAAGAGTGGCGGAATGCGATTCCGAGGACGTGAACCGCGCGGTCGCCGCCGCCCGTGCCGCCTTCGAGAAGGGCTCCTGGTCCACCTGCCACCCCGCCAAGCGCAAGAAGACCCTTCTGAAATTTGCCGACCTCATTGCCAAGCACAAGGATGAACTGGCGCTGCTCGAAACCCTCGACATGGGCAAGCCGATCTCGGTGTCCGCCGGCGGCGACATTCCAGGCTCGATCCAGTGCATCCAGTGGTATGCTGAAGCTGCCGACAAGGTCTATGACGAGATCTCGCCCTACCGCCCCGACTCGGTCTCGCTCATTACCCGCGAGCCCATCGGCGTCGTCGCCGCCGTCGTGCCGTGGAACTATCCGTTGCTGATGGCCTCGTGGAAGCTTGGCCCGGCTCTCGCCGCCGGCAACTCCATCATCATCAAGCCCGCCGAGCAATCACCGCTCACCATCCTGCGCATTGCAGAACTGGCCTCCGAGGCCGGAATCCCGGATGGCGTGTTCAACGTGCTGCCGGGCTTTGGCGAATCCGCCGGCCAGGCGCTGGGCCGCCACATGGACGTCGACATGATTGCCTTCACCGGCTCGACGCAAGTGGGCAAGTTCTTCCTGCGCTATGCAGGCGAAAGCAATATGAAGCATGTGTCGCTGGAGACCGGCGGCAAATCCCCCAACATCGTCTTTGCCGATGCCGGCGATCTCGATCACGTCGCCAAGGTCTCCGCCGACGGCGTGTTCTTCAACTCCGGCCAGAGCTGCAATGCCCCCACCCGCATTCTGGTGCAGGACACCATCCGCGACGAGTTCGTGGCGCTGGTGGCGAAACACGCAAAACCATGGACCCCGGCAGACCCCTTGGACCCCAAGACCACCATGGGTGCGGTCGTTGACCGCGACCAGATGGAGCGAGTGCTTGGTTACATCGACGCCGGCCGCAAGGAAGGGGCTACCGTTGCTGCGGGCGGCGCGCAGGTCCGTCAGGACACCGGCGGCGCCTATATCGAGCCGACGGTGTTCACGGCCGTGCAGAATTCCATGAAGATCGCCCAGGAGGAGATTTTTGGTCCCGTCGTCGTCGCCGTCGCTTTCAAGGACGAGGCTGAAGCCGTGCGCCTTGCCAACGACTCGATATACGGATTGCAGGCCAATCTCTGGACGCGTGACGTCAGCCGCGCCCACAAGCTGTCACGCCAGCTGAAAGCCGGCACCGTCGTCGTCAACAATGTCTGGGGCTCGGACATCACCAATCCCTTCGGTGGCTACAAGCAGTCCGGCATCGGTCGCGACAAGTCACTCCACGCCATGGACAAATATTGCCAGGTCAAGAACACCTTCATTCAGCTCTAAGGGAAAGCCGCAAGAAACGCAAAGTACCGGTCCGGGATATTGGAGATGGGGAGGCCACCCATATTCCTGTCCCGGACCGGCGTCCTCGCGCGACGAGAGATGCGGCAGACTCGCCACGCAAGGCAAACAAAACTGCAATCTAAACAGTGTGCGGGGAGCCACGGGATGCGCTTTCCGCAACCCCCCGCTAAACGCTTGCCTTCGGGAGTGGAGGCCCTCTGGCTTCGCTGTTGACGATTACAGTTTTACGAAAAACGCCCGCACTTGACCAGCACAAGTCATGGTAAATGACCGGTTTGCTTCAACCAGAGTCAAGAGTTAAGGTAAATTTTTGGAGCTAACTTAGTTAAAGCACGCTCTCTGCTTAGACTTCAGGCAACGGCTCTTCGCTCTGCTCCGGCAGATGCATTTCGAGCGGCTGTTCGGCCTCGCTGCCATCGAGCGGATCTTCGTCCGCGGTCAGTTCCTCGCCGCTGCGCGGCACCGGAATGTCGAAGCCCGGCGGCAGATTGGCTTCCAGCAAACCAGCTCCCTTGAGCTCCTGCAGGCCCGGGAGATCGCCCACTTCGTTGAGGCCGAAATGGCTGAGGAAGGCTTCCGTCGTGCCATAGGTCACCGGCCGACCCGGTGTCTTGCGCCGCCCGCGCATGCGGACCCAACCCATTTCGAGAAGAATGTCGAGGGTTCCCTTGGAAATGGCGACACCGCGAATGTCTTCGATTTCTGCGCGCGTCACCGGCTGGTGATAGGCGATGATGGCAAGCGTCTCCATGCCGGCCTTCGACAGCTTGCGCTGCTCCACCGTTTCGCGCCGCAGGATGTAGCCCAGATCGTCAGCCGTGCGGAACAGATACTTGCCCGCCACTTCGACAAGGTTGACACCGCGATTGGCATAATTTGCCTGCAGGTCGGCCAGCAGGCGTGCCACATCCGCCCCCTCCGGCAGAAAGCTCTTCACATGCGCGATGTCGACCGGTTCTGCGGTGGCAAACAGCACCGCCTCGACGATCCGCAGATGTTGGTTGCGGTCGGCGCGCGGATGCATGGTGACGACGGCGCTGCTGACCTCGACCGCATCGGCCTCCTCGTCGGCACCCTCTTCCGCCGCCGCCACGGCGCTGTCCGGCAGCTGACTTTCCGAATCCGCATCCATGGCGGTTTCGTCAGCGATCTCGAATGGCTCAGGCGGCGAGACCTCTGCGGCTGCAGCGACGGTCGTGTCGTCCGCCTGATCTTCGGTTTCGACTGCGGGATTGACTGCTGCGGTTTGACTCTGCATCACTGAATTCCTTCACTCGCCGCGCCGTTAGGCGGCAACAGGTTTGCGGCGCACGTACAGGGGCTTGAAAGGTCCCTCCTGCCGCAGATCGAGAAGACCCTCGCGGGCCAGTTCCAGGCTGGCGGTAAAGCTCGACGCCGTCACCGAGCGGCGCATGCCTGGTTCCATCATATAGTCCGCCAGCCACGTGTCGAATGTGCCCCAGTCGTTCATGACGCCGACCAGCCGCTCAAGCGCATTGCGGGCATCCTTGATCGACCAGGCATGGACCTTCTTCACGGTGTAGGTCTGCCGGCGCATCTTCTTCTGCCGGCGCTCGGCATAGGCCTTCAACAAGTCGATGAGATTGTCGCCGTACTCGCGCTTGGTATCGAAGATCAGCGGTTCGGGGGCCCCGCGCGCAAAGACATCGCGGCCCAGCACGCTGCGCTTCATCAGATTTTCGGACGCGGTGCGCATTGCCTGCAGGCGCTGCAGCCGGAAGGCCAATCGGGCAGCCAGGTCTTCGGGTTCGGCTTCTTCCGAGCCCGGTGGCGCCGGGATCAGCAGGCGCGACTTCAGGTAGGCCAGCCACGCCGCCATCACCAGATATTCCGCCGCCAGTTCAAGCCGCATCTGCGCGGCGCGATCGACGAACGCCAGATATTGCCGCGCCAGTTGCAGGATGGAGATTTTGGAAAGATCAACTTTCTGGTCCCGCGCCATAACCAGCAGGACCTCGATCGGCCCTTCATAGCCGTCGATGTTCAAAAGCAGTTCGTCGGCGTGATGATCCCCTTCCGCCATCGCGTCGCGCGGCGGGTCTTCTTCGAACGGGACGTCCATCACTTCGATCTCATCGCGCATGAATCACTCACACAATCTGAAGGCTTGCATTGAACCGCCGGACGCTGTCGGCGGAGAGTTTCGGCGCGGCCGCAGCCACCTGTTTCATTTCAGCCATGATGCCGTTGCAGTGAAGCACCGCGTCGCACCCGGCCCGAACCGATTTTTCCGCCCGCTGGCCCATATCGCCGATGCAGGATAGGGCCTGCATAACGATATCGTCGCTCAGCAAGAACCCGTCAAACCCGAAATCATTCCGGATCAAATTCATGACCCCGGGCGAACAGGTTGCCGGATTGACCGGATCGATGGCGGAATAGATGACATGGGATACCATACCCCAGACCGCCTGTGCAAATTTCTGGCGCAAAATATGGCGATAAGGCGCAAAATCGTGGGATTCCAGCTCCGCCAGGCTGGCCGGAACGACCGGCAGGGCCAGATGGCTGTCCAGATTCGCCCGCCCCTGCCCCGGCATATGCTTGACCACGGGAATCACCCCTTCGGCCAGATGGGCGCGGCAGACTTCTTCCCCCAGGCGCGAAACGATGGCTGGATCGCCGGAAAAGGCCCGGTCGCCGATGGCGGCATGGGTTACGCCGTCGAAATAAATATCCAGCACCGGGGTGCAATTCACGTTGATCCCGGCATCGCGCAAGGTCGCGGCGATCGCGCGGTTGATAACATCGACAGTGTGAATCGCCAGAGGCAGATCATAAGCCGCGACATCGCCCGCGGTTCTGGCCGACGGCCAGGCGGGCCAGTGCGGCGGCCGCAGCCGCGCAACGCGTCCGCCTTCCTGATCGATCAGAATCGGCACATCGCGCCCGAGGCAGGTTTTCAGCGATTGCGTCAGGTCTTTCAATTGCTGCGGGTCGCGGGCGTTGC
>CAUJIO010000002.1 GCA_963205315.1 Pseudomonadota bacterium
GACAAGGTGAAGCTGCATGTGATGCGCACCGGCGGCGGCTTTGGCCGGCGTGCGGTGTTCGATGCCGATGTGGTGGCGGAGTCGGTTGAGGTGGCGAAAGCCCTCGGCTGGTCGCGGCCGGTAAAAGTGCAGTGGACGCGCGATAACGACATGAAGGGCGGGCGTTACCGTCCAGCCTATGTGCATGCGATGAAGGCGGGTCTCGATGCCCAGGGCAATCTCACTGCCTGGTCGAACCATATCGTCGGCCAGTCGATCATGACGGGCACCGCCTTCGAGGGCATGGCAGTCAAGAACGGCATCGACTTCACCTCGGTCGAAGGTGCCGCCAATCTGCCCTATGCGATCCCCAACCTGAGCGTCGGGCTGTCGAGCATGCAGACCGGCGTTCCGGTGTTGTGGTGGCGCGCGGTCGGCTCGACCCACACGGCCTATGCGGTCGAGGCCTTCCTTGACGAGGTGGCAGAGGCCGCCGGCAAGGATCCGGTCGCCTTCCGGCTTGAATTGCTGAAGGATCATCCGCGCCATGCGGCGGCTCTCAAACTTGCTACGGAAAAGGCGGGATGGGAGAAGGCTCCGGCGGAAGGGCGCTATCGTGGTGTGGCGGTGGCCGAATCCTTCAACACCGTCGTGGCGCAGGTGGCGGAGATCAGCATTCCGTCGCCGGGCCAGATCAAGGTCGAGCGGGTCGTCTGTGCGGTCGATTGCGGCACGGCCATCAATCCGGATCAGGTGGTTGCGCAAATGCAGGGCGGCATTGGATTCGGCCTGAGTTCAATCCTCGGCGAGGCGATCACGCTCGAAGGCGGCGAAGTGCAGCAAGCGAACTATGACACCTACACGCCGCTCCGCATCGACCAGATGCCGGTGGTGGAGGTTCACATCGTACCGTCGGACGCGCCGCCGACGGGTGCGGGTGAGCCTGGCGTCCCGCCTATTGGACCGGCGGTCGCCAATGCCGTTTACCAAGCGACCAGGAAGCGCGTGCGCACCCTGCCGTTTGCGAAGGGCTACACAACTTAGCAAGAGCTGCGCTCTGGAAATTCCTGAACGCGCCGCATCTCCATGGACTGAGGTGGGACTGCTCGGCACTCCCACCTCAGTGATTTGCGGGAACCTGCAGCGCGGCCTGACGTTGCTGAAGCGACGGAGGGCAGAGCGTGGCGATTTGGTCTGGTCGGCGTGGTTTTAGCAGGCAGTGGCAAGCCGCATGGTTCGGCATACTGAAGCGGACCTATCGCGAAACACGTGACGACCGCGTGCTCGCCGTCGCTGCTGGTGTCACCTATTATGGATTGTTGGCCGTGTTCCCGGCCATTACGGTCTTTGTGTCGTTCTACGGATTGTTTGCCGATCGTTCGACGGTGATGTCGCATCTTCAATCGTTGCGGTCCATTCTGCCCGACGGCGCCCTCTCGATCGCCGGCGACCAGATGCAGCGCATCGCCAGCGGTAATGATACGGGACTTGGCCTTCTGGTCGTGGGCGGATTTCTGTTTTCGATCTGGAGTTCGAATGCCGGCACCAAAGCCATGATCGAGGCCCTCAATATCGCCCATGACGTCAACGAGACACGGACCTTTCTCAAGCTCAACGCCATCTCGCTGATCTTTACGCTCGGCACCATCGCGACCCTGATATTTCTCATTGGTGCCGTGGCGCTCATACCGCTTGTCTTGCAGTGGATCTTTCTCGATGCGACGGTGGACGTGCTGCTGTGGGCGGGACGATGGCCGCTGGTGTTCACCATCCTGTTGTTGGCACTGGCGTTGCTCTATCGCTTCGGTCCAGACCGGCCGGATGCACAGTGGCGCTGGATCACGCCAGGAAGTTTTGCCGCAAGCGCCGGGCTACTTGCCTTCTCGATGTTGTTCTCATGGTATGCGGCGAACTTCGGCAACTATAACCAAACCTATGGATCGCTTGGCGCGGTCATCGCCGCCCTGACGTGGATGTGGCTCTGCACGGTGATCGTGATCATCGGCGCCGAATTGAATGCGGAGATCGAGAATGCCGTAAGTATCGGGACCACATGAAAGCAAAAGGGCGGCCCGTAAGCCGCCCTCGCATTGTCTGGCAGTGAATATTACTTGCCGAGCTTGGCCAGTTCGGCGTCGAATTCGGGGACGGCGGTGAACAGGTCGGCCACCAGTCCGAAGTCGGCCACCTGGAAGATCGGGGCTTCTTCGTCCTTGTTGATGGCAACGATGACCTTCGAGTCCTTCATGCCAGCGAGATGCTGGATTGCACCCGAGATGCCAACCGCGATGTAGAGGTTCGGCGCTACAACCTTGCCGGTCTGGCCGACCTGGTAGTCGTTGGGCACGTAGCCTGCGTCAACGGCGGCGCGCGAGGCGCCGACCGCGGCGTTGAGCTTCTTTGCCACCGAGTCGAGCAGCTTGAAGTTGTCGCCGTTCTGCATGCCGCGCCCACCCGAGACGATGACCTTGGCGGAGGTGAGTTCCGGACGGTCGGACTGCGTCAGGTTCTCGCCATTGTAGGACGAGAGGCCCGGATCAGCGGGGACGGCCACAGATTCGATCGCTGCGGAACCGCCTTCGCCAGCGGCGGCGAAGGAGGCGGTGCGCACGGTGATGACCTTCTTGGCGTCAGTCGACTGCACGGTCTGAACCGCATTGCCGGCATAGATCAGGCGCACGAAGGTGTCGGCGGACTTCACTTCCGAGATGTCGGAGATCTGCATCACGTCGAGAAGGGCTGCGGCGCGTGGCATGAAGTTCTTGCCATTGCCGGTGGCGGGGGCAACGATGTGCTCGTAGCCGCCGGCCAGCGACACGATCAATGCTGCCATCGGTTCGGCCAGCGGGCGCTCGAGCGAGCCTGACTCCGCATGCAGCACCTTCTTGACGCCAGTGAGCTTGGCGGCCGCCTGTGCGGCAGCTTGCGCCTTGTTGCCGGCCACCAGCACATGCACGTCTCCGCCCATCTGGGCAGCAGCTGTCAGGGCCTTGTGGGTTGCGTCCTTGAGCGACGCATTGTCGTGTTCGGCGATGAGGAGGACAGCCATCAGATTGCTCCCGCTTCCTTGAGTTTGGCGACGAGTTCGGCCGGCGTCTTCACCTTGATGCCGGCGAGGCGCTTCGGCGGTTCCTCGGTCTTGAGGACCTTGAGGCGGGGCGCGACATCGACGCCGTAGTCGGCCGGCGTCTTTTCATCGAGCGGCTTCTTCTTGGCCTTCATGATGTTGGGCAGCGAGGCGTAGCGCGGCTGGTTCAGGCGCAGGTCGGTGGTGACCACCAGCGGCAGCTTGACGTTCAGCATCTGCAAGCCGCCGTCGATCTCGCGGGTGATGGCGGCCTCGCCCGAGCCCGGTTCGAGCTTCGAGGTGAAGGCGGCCTGAGCACAGCCCAGCAGGGCAGCCAGCATCTGGCCGGTCTGGTTGCAGTCGTCGTCAATCGCCTGCTTGCCGAGGATGACGATCTCCGGCTTCTCGGCCTCAACCACGCCTTTCAGGATCTTGGCGACGGCCAGGGGTTCGACCACGGCATCTGTCTTGATCAGGATCGCCCGATCGGCACCCATGGCGAGGGCCGTCCGCAGTGTTTCCTGGGCCTGCTGCGGCCCGATCGAGACGGCAACCACTTCGGTGGCCTTGCCGGCTTCCTTGAGGCGCACCGCTTCTTCGACGCCGATTTCGTCGAAGGGGTTCATCGACATCTTCACGTTGGCCAGTTCGACACCCGAACCGTCGGCCTTCACACGGATCTTGACGTTGTAGTCAACGACCCGCTTCACAGCGACCAGGACTTTCATTGTTTCCCTCGATATGGCGGTCTTGAAAAGTGGGACATGCTCTAGTGAGGGGAACCCCTCAAGTCAATTCCATCAACGCCGCTTGGTGGCCGAATGCGACCTTGTGACTATTCGCCGATGCGGATCAGCAGCCGCCGCTTAATGGCGAAGGTGATGGCGAGCCCGGCCAGAAAGCCGCCAATATGGGCGCCCCAGGCGACGCTGACCTCATTGTTCCCGCGATCCATCCAGTATGAAAAGACCTGCAGCAGGAACCAGCCACCCAGCACCCACAAGGCGCCGATGCGAAGCGGCAGGCGCATGAACAGCAATATCCACACCCGGGCCCTTGGAAAAAGGACAACATATGCGCCAAGGATACCCGAAACGGCCCCAGAGGCGCCGATCAGGGGCGCATCGGAAAACGGCATCAACAGTACATGCGCCAGTCCGGCCGCAATGCCGCACAGCAGGTAGAGCATCGCGAAGGCCGGATGGCCGTAAGCATCCTCGACGTTATCGGCGAAAACCCAGAGGAACAGCATGTTGGAAATCAGGTGCCACCAGCCGGCATGCAGGAACTGGTAGGTGACAAGCGTCACCGGCTCCGGCACCGGATCATAGCCGATGACCGGAGGCAACTGCCCGAGCAATTCGCCCGGCACCATGCCCCAGCCCGAGGCAATGGCGGCCATGGTCTGCTCGGAATTGAACGCGCCGGTGGTCAGATACATCACCACGTTGAGAGCGATGATGGTGAGTGTGACGAGCTGGAAACGGATGACCTTCAACGGGGTGGAGTCGTGAAGGGGAACGAACATCAGCGGGTCTTTCCGGGGACCCAGAGTACATCGCCGCGTCCACGCGCATTGGCCCAGCGGCTGGCGACGAAGAAGAAATCCGACAGCCGGTTGACATAGGCGATTGCGCCCGCGCTCACATGCTCGCCCGTATGCGAAGCGAGCTCGACGATGAGCCGCTCGGCGCGGCGGCAGACAGTGCGCGACAGATGCAGATAGGCAGCAGCGGGATGGCCGCCAGGCAGCACGAAGGAGCGCAAGGGCGAGAGTTCACCGTTGAGATCGTCGATCTCGGCTTCGATCCGCTCATATTGCGTGGGGAGAATGCGCAAAGGTTCGTAGCCCAGATCCTTGCCGGTGTCGGGCACGCAGAGATCGGCACCGAGATCGAAGAGTTCGTTCTGGATGCGCCCCAGCATCAGGTCCAGCTTCTGCATCTCGGGTTCCGAGGTATGCAGCCGCACCAGACCCAGCGTGGCATTGGTCTCGTCCACCGTGCCATAGGCCTGGATGCGCAGATGGGCCTTCGACACGCGCTCGCCGGAGCCCAGTGCAGTTTCGCCGGCATCGCCGGTGCGGGTGTAGATGCGATTCAGAACGACCATGGTCTCCTCCGTTTTCCGCAAGGGGAAGAGTGAGTCAACTACTCATTGCGCAGGTAAGGCGCAGGCTTGGCGGAGAGCGCCGTCCACGTGACGCTCAATCCGGCGATCACCGTCACCGTCATGGCAATGAAGGCGGTCAGCAAGGCGGTTGGAAGGGAGAAGCTCCACGGCATTTCGAGAATGAAGCGGGCCAGGAACCATGAGCCGAGGGACCCGACCGCCAGCCCGAAGATCGCCGACGCGAGGCCAAGGGCGGCGTATTCAATGACGAAGGCACCAACGAGTTGCCGCTTCGAGGCGCCATAGGTCTTCAGCACCACGGCTTCATAGAGCCGGTCGGAAAGTCCGGCAGCAAGAGCGCCCGCGAGTACCAGTACTCCCGTCAGGAGTGTCAGCACATTGGCACCGCGAATGGCCATCAGCATCTGGTTCAAGAGACCGCTGACGATGTCGATGGCATCCTTGACGCGAACGGCGGTGACCGAGGGATATGCGCGCGCCATCTCGTTCAGAAGCGCCGCCTCGTCACCGCCGTTCATTTCGACGGTGACAATGTGACTGTGCGGAGCGCCCTTCAAGGTATTCGGCGAGAACACCATGACGAAGTTGATGCCGAGGCTGCGCCAGTTCACCTGCCGGAAATTGGCGACTTTCGCGGTCACTTCCCGGCCCAGCACATTGACGGTGATTTCGTCGCCGATCTTCACCCCGATGCCCCGGCCGATCTCATCGACCAGAGACACCAGCGGCGGTCCGGAATAATCCTTCGCCCACCATTCGCCCTCGACCAGCGTCGAACCTTCAGGCAGGGCGTCGGCATAGGTGAGGCCGCGATCACCGCGCAGCGCCCAGCCGGAATCGGCAGAGGCTTCAACCTTGTCGGCGGCGACGCCTTTCACGCTGACGACCCGGCCGCGCAGCATTGGCGCATTGGTGACATGGGTGACCCCCGGTTGCTGCGAAATCTTCTGGCGGAAGGCATCGAGCTCGGTGTTGCGTACGTCAAGGAAGAAGAAGGCCGGCGCCTTTTCCGGAATGCCGGACCTGAGTTCACTGCTGATGGTGCGGTCGGTCAGCGCCAGCATCACGAAGAGGGTGAGGCCCAGGCCCAATGCCAGGATCACCGAGGCGGCCGCCGAGCCGGGGCGATGGATATTGCCGATGGCATAACGCCAGATGGCAGAAGATCGCCGCGGCAGGCGGCGTGCGGCAAGGATGATCAATCGCGCCAAGCCCAACAGCACGATGAAGCTGGCGATCAATCCGCCAAGAAAATAGGCGGTCACCCGGGTATCCTTGAAGCTGACGAACACGAGTGCTGCGATGAGTGCGAGCGCCGCTGCGATGACACCCAGTTCCCACCCTCCGGGCCAGCCGTGGACCGGTGAGCTGCGATGGCGGAACAGGGCCGAGGCCGCCACCTTCCGCGTGTGGGACAAGGGCCAGAGTGCGAAGGCCAATGTCACCAGCAACCCCAGTGCGCCGGCAAAGGCCAGGGGCAACACTTCAACCCGGGATGTCAGCGGCAGCGGCAGGAGGCCACCGACCGTCGTGGCCGCAATGGCCGGGGCCACCGCGCCTGCCAGGAGTCCGATGGCGATGGCGATCATGCCGACCAGCAGGATTTCCGTCAGATAGATGCCCATCACGTCGCGCGACGATGCACCGAGGCATTTCAGTGTCGCGATCGAGTTGGTCTTGCGGGTGACGAAGGCCTGCACGGCGTTGGCAATACCAGCGCCACCCACAATCAGCGAGGCAAGGCCCACGAGCGTCATGAAATACCCGAGGCGTTCGATGAAATTATCAGCACCTTGCGCTGCGTTGTTGCGGTTCTTGACGCGCCAGCCTGAATCCTTGAAATCATCGCGTGCCTGCCGCACCACCTGGCGCAAGGCTTTCTGCGATGCATCATCCGGCAGCTTGATGCGATAGCGCCAGGTAATGAGACTGCCGGGCTGCACAATGCCGGTGGACCGCAGCACCTCCTCAGTGAGGAGCAGGCGCGGGCCTAAGACGATGCCGTCGGAAATGCGGTCCGGTTCGGTTTTGATCAGTGCACGGATGACAATATCCGCCGAACCCAGCTTGATCGTGTCGCCGGGCTTTATGCCGAGGCGCCCCATCAACAGCGGATCGGCAGCGGCTCCTGCGACACCGTCTTTCGTTGCCAGTGCATCGGCCAGCGGCATGCCGCCTTCCAGTTCAACCTTGCCATAGAGCGGATAGGCTGCATCGACTGACTTGGCTTCGACCAGCGTTGTATTCTTGCCGGCCACCGCCATGGCCCGAACGGTGGCGACTTTGCTGACGGCCCCCGATGCGGTGATGAATTTCAATTCGGCATCGGTCGCCTCGCGGTGGATGAGAGACAGTTCGACGTCGCCGCCGAGCAGCGGCTGGCCCTGTTCCTGCAATCCGCGCTCGACGGCTGCGGCGAGCGAGCCGATGACGGCGATGGTGCCGGTGCCGAGCGCCAGGCAGGTGAGAAAGATCCAGAAGCCCTGCAGCCCGGAGCGGAGATCGCGGAGGGCAAAACGCAGCCAGAGTGCCGGATTCACGGATGCGCCCCGGCGACGATCCGTCCGTCGAGCACCTCGGCTACCCTGTCACAGCGCGCCGCCAAGGTGCTATCGTGGGTAACGAGCAGGAGGGATGCACCATCCTGACCGCGCAGGTCGAAGAGCAGCTTGATAATCTGTTCGCCGGTGACGTGATCGAGGTTTCCGGTTGGTTCATCGGCGATGATGATCCTGGCGCCCGAAGCCAATGCCCTGGCGATGGCAACCCGCTGCTGTTCGCCGCCCGACAATTGTCCCGGATAATGGGTCAGCCGATGACCGAGGCCGACGCGGCCGAGCTTGTCGCAGGCAATCTCCATGGCATTGGGCGTGCCGCGGAATTCCAGGGGCACGGCGACGTTTTCCAGCGCCGTCATGGTCGGGATCAGATGAAAGGACTGAAAGACGATACCGACGTTGTCGCGCCGGAAGGCCGCAAGCTCGTCTTCGGATTTGCCGCTGAGCGATTGGCCCGCCACAGTGACCTCACCGCGGCTGGCACGTTCCAGGCCGGCGATGACCATCAGCAAGGTGGTCTTGCCGGAGCCCGACGGCCCGACAATGCCGACCGCCTCGCCCGGCCTCACGCTCAGGTCTATGCCGCGCAGGATGTCGACATTGCCGGCGCGGCTCGGCAGGGTCAGGTGAACGTCCTTGAGGGAAACTGCGGCAGGGGTCATTGTGTCGAACATGGGTGGCCTTACGTGATTTGTCGAGGCGCGGATGCTTGAAGGCGCCGACCATGGCGCTTAAGTGACGATTATGATGAAAATTTCCGCCGTTCTCGCGATTCTGCTCTTCATGTTGACCGGTGCCGAGGCGAAACCGATCACCATCCTGGCATTGGGCGACAGCCTGACGGCGGGTTTCGGGCTGCAGCCGTCCGACGCATTTCCGGTGAAGCTTGAGGCGGCTTTGAGGAACAAGGGGCATGATGTCGCCGTGGTCAATGCCGGGGTTTCGGGCGATACGGCGCTGGATGGCGCCTCGCGTCTCGATTGGGCACTGAGCGAAGATGTCAGCGCTGTGATTGTCGAGCTCGGAGCCAACGATGCCCTGCGTGGACTGCCGCCGGGACAAGCCGAACAGGCGCTCGACGACATCCTGACGAGGCTCAAGTCCAGGGGATTGCCCGTGTTGCTTGCCGGCATGCGGGCGCCGCCCAATCTGGGCGTGGAGTATCAGTCGGCATTTGACGGGATGTATCAGAGGCTGGCGACCAAGCATGGGACGCTGCTTTATCCCTTCTTTCTCGACGGGGTCGCGGCGGACGTGAAGCTGAACCAGGCTGATGGGCTGCATCCCAATCCGGCCGGCGTTGACATCATCGTGTCGCGCATATTGCCGATGGTCGAGGAACTGATCGGCAAGGCTGCCGGAAAATAGCGCTTGGGTTCGGGCAGAATCACGTTAGCCTGACGCCAGAACGTTCCACGCATCCCTTCGCGATAGAGGAGGCCTGCCATGCCACGTTTGTTTACCGGTCTCGAAATTCCCGACGACATCGGGTTGGATCTGGACCTGATGCGAGGCGGGGTTCCCGGCGCCCGCTGGATCGACCGGGACTCCTATCATGTCACGTTGCGTTTCATCGGCGACATCGACGAATACCTGGCACGCGAGATTTCCTACGAACTCGAGGGCATCGCGGCGCGCCCCTTCGCGCTGCAGCTTTCCGGTTGCGGGGTGTTTGGCGGCAAGAAGCCTCACACGCTTTTCGCCGGAGTGGCGGAGAGTGCCGATCTGCGCCGACTGCAGTCCCTGCATGAGCGCATCTGCCAGGTCCTCGGCCTGCCGGCGGACCAGCACAAGTTCACGCCACATGTGACGCTGGCGCGGCTGAAGGAGCCGGACCTTTCCGCCTTGCACAGTTTCATCGCCTCCCATAACCTCTACCGGAGCAGAGTGTTCGAGGTGCCGCGTTTCGTGCTGTTTTCGTCCCGGCCATCACGCGGTGGCGGACCCTATGCCGTAGAAGAATCCTATCAATTGCAGGCGGGGTCATGACTGACAAATTACTGGTTGGCGTCGAACGGGCGAAGGCGCTCCACGAACTCCACGGATGGGCCGAGGCCAAGGGCCGCGACGCCATCACCAAGACATTCCAGTTCAAGTCGTTTGGACAGGCGTGGGGCTGGATGAGCCGGGTGGCGCTTTATGCCGAGAAGACCGACCATCATCCGGAATGGCTCAACGTCTATGGCCGGGTGGAGGTGACACTGGCAACACACACCGCAGGCGGCGTCACCGAAAAGGATATCGCGCTGGCCCGCAAGATGGAGCAGTATGCGGCCAGTTAACCAATCTTAACGTGCATGAATTTCCTGTAACTTGAAGCGCGGACGGCAGTTGCCCATATTCGGCGGCAAAGCTAACGCTGGAGGAACGAAAATGGCTGAACTTCGATACCCATCCCAACAACGAGCCGAAACCCGGGCCGAAATCGACCAGGGCCTGCGCTCGTACATGATGGGCGTCTACAACTACATGGCGCTGGGTGTGGCAGTCACCGCCATCATCACGCTGGCTGTCGCTTCGAGTCCTGCTGCCCTGGCTGCGGTCTACTCGCTGAAATGGGTCTTCTTCATAGCCCTTATCGGCATGGGCTTCCTGGCGCCGCGCATGATCTTCTCCAGCAATGCAGCCGTGGCCCATGGCGCCTTCTGGGGCTACGTCGGCCTGTGGGGCCTGGCCATCGCTCCGATGGTTGGAACCTATCTCAATCTTGATGCCGGCATCGTCTACCGCGCCTTCCTGATCTCGGCTGCAACCTTCGGAGCGACCAGCCTTGCTGGCTACGTGACGAAGCGCGACCTGTCCGGTTTTGGCGCATTCTTCATGATGGCATCGATCGGCATCATCATCGCCATGCTGGTCAATGTGTTCTTCGTGCAGAGTTCGATGATGAGCCTGATCACGTCGGTCGTGACCGTGCTGCTGTTCTCGGGCGTCACCGCCTATGAAACCCAGCAGATCAAGGAAATGTATGTCGAAGGCGATGCGCCGGGCGTTGCCCGCGGCAAGTCGATCTTCGGTGCCTTTATGCTCTATGGCAGCTTCATCACGCTGTTCGTGCATATCCTGAATATTCTTGGGATCATGCGCAGCTCGGATTGATCCGTTCTCATCTGAAGCAAACAAAGCCCGGTCGCGAGACCGGGCTTTTCTGTTTGACTGCGTGCAGTTCAGATGGCCCAGAGTTTCGGCGGCTTGACCAGTACACGCAGAACGGTGGCCAAGTCCTGGCCGCGCTTGAGGATCAGTCCGCCTTGAGCGACCACCGAGAACATGCCCTGCTTGCGGGCCAACGTAGGGTCCTTGATGATACGGTAGAGCGGCACTTCCGAGCTGCGGCGGAAAACCGAAAACGTGGCCTTGTCGCGGCCGAACTCCATGGCGTAATCACGCCACTCGCCTTCGGCGACCTTGTTGCCGTAGAGGCCGAGGATGGCCTGCAGCTCCTTGCGATCGAATGCCACTTGCGGGGCTTGCCGGCCGGCACTGTCCCTGGCGTCTGGCTGTCCGGCCGCGGAACCCGTGTTCCAGGGCCGGAGCGGTATTATATCGTCAGTCTTGTCCAACTGCCCCACCTTCTGGTGACGGGGATCAACACCCGGGACTGAAGAATGGACTCATTCCGCGGCGCTGGCAAGACTTCGCGACGGTGTGATGACACCCGCAACAAGATTTCACCTTTCTGCCGCATTTACATCAACCTCCTGCCCATGTCGGCGCTCATACAGTCATTGTTGCCTCTAAAGCCCGGCTGGTTGAGCTCCGGTATTTCAGCCCCCCAGCCCCCCGTAGCTTGCCAAGCCAGCCGGGCCAATATCGCTGCGTTCGTGAGTGAGGCGTTTGAGTAGAGTTTCGCGGCCGGTCCCCAAAAGGGGCTGGCCGCTTTGTTTTTGGGCTCTTGACCACGCGGCGGGCACACCCGATATGGCTGGCCGTCAGACCATCAGATCCGGATTTCAGAAGAGCGAGAAATGGCCAAGACCAAGACCAAAAACACCTCCACGGCCGAGAGCGGCCAGACCCACGAGTTCCAGGCCGAAGTGGCCAAGCTGCTGCAGCTCATGGTGCACTCGGTCTATTCCGACCGCGACGTCTTCCTGCGCGAGTTGATTTCGAACGCGGCGGATGCGCTGGACAAGCTGCGCTATGAAGCCATCGCCCA
>CAUJIO010000003.1 GCA_963205315.1 Pseudomonadota bacterium
AGGGGTCAAATCAAGAGACCCTGCCAATGTGTGATAGACGCCTATCAGGAATTGACAAAATCCTTGAACTTGCTTTGATAGAACAATGGTGCGGGCGACGATCGAGGATGTAGCAAGCAAGGCCGGGGTCAGCGTGGCCACCGTCGACCGCGTGCTCAACGGCCGGGCGGCGGTCAGGCCTCTGACCGTCGAACGCGTCGAGAAGGCCATCCGCCAACTGAACTATCAGCCGGACCGGCTGGCGGCGCGCCTGGCGCGTGGGCGGGAATACCGCTTTTGCTTCGTGCTACCGGAAGGCACCAATGCCTTCATGATCGCATTGGCGGACGCGGTGCGCGACGAAGCCAAGCGCATGACGCAGGAAAAGGTCGTCATCGATCTCCGCCACACGGATGTGTTCTCAGCGGAGACGCTCAGCGCCGCGCTCGACCAGATCGGCACCGTTTATGACGGCGTCGCTGTCGTGGCGCTCGACCATCCACGCGTTCGCGAGTCGATCAACGCGCTGACGGATCGCGGAGTCGCCGTGGTGACGCTGGTGTCGGACGTACCCAACTCGCGCCGCCAGCACTATGTCGGCATCGACAATGCGTCCGCCGGCCGGACGGCCGCAACCCTGATGGGACGCTATCTCTGCGGGCGCGAGGGCAAGGTCGGCCTCATCGCGGGATCGCTGTCGCTGCGCGACCATGTCGAGCGGCAGTTCGGTTTCGAACAGGTGATGCTGCATGAATATCCGAACCTGTCACTGCTGCCGGTGCGCGAGGGCCGCGATGACGGGGAGATCGTGCAACGGGTGGCGGCGCAATTGCTGGCGGAGAACTCCGACCTTATTGGCATCTACAATGTCGGTGCCGGCGCGCGCGGCATCGCCGCAGCACTCGAAGCCGCAGGCCGCCAGCATCAGGTGATCTTCATCACCCATGAACTGACGGATGACACCCGGCTGGCGCTGATCGGCGGAACCATCGACATCATCATCAACCAGGATGCCGGCCACGAAGTGCGCAGCGCCATTCGCGTGCTCATGTCCAAAGCCGACAAGATTCCACTCGTCGATTCGATGGAGCGCATCCGGATCGACATCTATCTCCGCGACAACATCCCCTGAGGCAGCCATCATGTATCTCGGACTCGACTTCGGCACATCATCCGTCAAAGGCGTCCTCATCGACGCCAAGCAGAAGATCCTCGCCACGGCCTCGGCCCCCCTGAAGGTGTCGCGGCCGCAATCCGGCTGGTCGGAACAGAACCCGGAGGACTGGTGGAAGGCCTGCAACATCGTGGTGAAGACGCTGGGCAAGATGAAGCCCAAGGCGATCGCCGC
Source organism: Pseudomonadota bacterium (assembly GCA_963205315.1). Taxonomy (GTDB): domain Bacteria; phylum Pseudomonadota; class Alphaproteobacteria; order Rhizobiales; family Aestuariivirgaceae; genus Aestuariivirga. The sequence continues at coordinate 1,328 of CAUJIO010000003.1, forward strand.
CGTCGAAGGCATCGGCCTTTCCGGGCAACAGCACGGCGCAACGCTGCTCGACCGCCACGGCAAGGTGCTCCGCCCCTGCATCCTGTGGAACGATGCGCGCTCGTTCCGCGAGTGCGAGGACATCATGACGAAAGAGCCGGGTGCCGTGCCGCTGTCGGGCAACGTGCCGCTGGCAGGTTACACGGCGCCCAAGCTCGTGTGGGTGAAGAAGCATGAACCCAAGGTGTTCGCCAAGGTCGCCAAGGTGTTGCTGCCGAAGGACTACATCCGCTTCCGCATGACCGGCGACTATGCCTCGGACATGTCGGACTCGTCCGGCACCTACTGGCTCGACATCGCCAAGCGCACATGGTCGGACCTGCTGCTCAATGCCTCGGGCATGTCAATCGACCAGATGCCGAAGCTCTATGAGGGCACGGATGCGACGGGGCAGTTGACGCCCGCTGTCGCCAAGGCCTGGGGCATGCCGAAGCGGCCGGTCGTTGCCGGTGGCGGCGGTGACAATGCGGCGGCGGCCTGCGGCATCGGTGCCGTCACCGACAACTCGGCGCTCGTCTCCATTGGCACGTCGGGCGTCATGTTCGTGTCGAACGATACGTTCCGGCCGAATGCGGGGCGCATGGTGCACGCCTTCTGCCACGCCGTGCCGGGCACGTGGCATCAGATGGGCGTCATTCTGTCTGCCGCCGCCAGCCTTGAGTGGCTTGCCGGCGTTCTCGGTTCGCCTGCACCGAAGCTCATCAACAGCCTCGGCAAGACGTTGACTGCTCCGTCGCCCGCATTGTTCCTGCCCTATCTGTCGGGCGAGCGCACGCCGGTGGGAGACGCGCAGGTGCGCGGTCTCATCATGGGGCTGGGGCATGAAACCGATCACAAGATCCTGACGCATGCCGCACTCGATGCCGTTGCCTTCTCGTTCCGTGACTCGCTTGAGGCGCTCAAGGCCGCAGGCACGGAGGTGAAGCGCGTGACCGCGGTGGGCGGCGGTTCGAAATCTGAACTGTGGCTCAAGATCATTGCCACCGTTCTTGGCGTGCCCGTCGACCTGCCCGCCGCTGGCGATGTCGGCGGCGCATTCGGCGCAGCGCGTCTCGGCCTCATCGCCGCGACGGGCGCCGATTACCGCAAGGTCCTCACCGCACCGAAGGTCGCCCGCACCATCAAGCCCGAGGCGAAGGCACGCGCGGCCTATGACGAACACTATGCCCGCTACACGAAGATTTATCCCGCGATCAAGGAGATCTACCGCTGATGACCAGTTTCTATTCGCTGAAAGAGCCCATCAAGTACGAGGGGCCTTCCTCCACCAATCCGCTGGCTTTCCGCTGGTATAATCCCACCCAGAAAGTTCTCGGCAAATCCATGGCCGAACACCTGCGTTTCGCGGTGTGCTACTGGCACACGTTGTGCTGGCCGGGGCTTGACCCATTCGGCGGGGATACGTTCATGCGCTCATGGCACCACATGCCGGACGAGATGGCGGCGGCGCGCATGAAGGCCGACATCATGTTCGAGACGCTGAACCTGCTGAACGTCGACTTCTTCTGCTTCCACGATCTCGACATCGCGCCGGAAGGCAAGTCGCTGAAGGAGTTCAACGCCAACGTTACGGCGATCGCCAATATCTTCGAGAAGAAGATGGCGCAGTCGAACAAGAGACTCCTGTGGGGAACGGCCAACATGTTCTCCAACCGCCGCTTCATGGCGGGCGCGGCGTCCAACCCCGACCCCGATGTGTTTGCGTATTGCGCAGCACAGGTGAAACATTGCCTCGATGTCACCAAGTCCCTGGGCGGCGAGAACTATGTCATGTGGGGCGGCCGCGAAGGCTACGAGACGCTGATCAACACCAACATCGGCCATGAGCTCGACCAGGTGAAGCGCTTCCTGTCCCTCGTCGTCGAGTACAAGCACAAGATCGGCTTCAAGGGGCCAATCCTGCTGGAGCCCAAGCCGCAGGAGCCGACCAAGCACCAGTACGATTATGACGTCGCCACCTGCTACAATACCATCGCGGCGATGGGATTGCAGAACGACGTGAAGCTCAACATCGAGCAGAACCACGCGATCCTCGCCGGACATACGTTCGAACACGAGATCGCGCTGGCCGCAGCACTGGGCGTCTTCGGGTCCATCGACATCAACCGCGGCGACTATCAGTCGGGCTGGGATACCGACCAGTTTGCCATGAACGTGCCGGAAATCACGCTGGCCATGTACGAGATTCTGAAAGCCGGCGGTTTCACCACCGGCGGCATGAATTTCGATGCCAAGATCCGCCGCCAGTCGATTGATCCGGAGGACCTGCTGCATGCGCATGTGGGCTCGATGGATGCCTGCGCGCGCGGTCTTCTCAATGCCGCCAAGATGGTCGAAGACGGCAAGCTCGCAAAGCTTGTGGCAGACCGTTACGCCAAGTGGCAGACGCCGCAGAACCAGGCGATGCTGGCCGGAAAGGAAAGCCTCGAGGCCATCGCGGCCCGGGTGCATTCGTCGGGCCTCGAGCCGCAGCCGAAATCGGGGCGGCAGGAATTCATCGAGAATCTCATCAACAGCTATTGCTAAGACTACGGAGAACCCAACATGGCAGCCAATATCAAGGGACCGGCGATTTTCCTCGCGCAGTTTGCGGGAGATTCGGCCCCCTTCAACTCCTGGGACTCGATCACCAAGTGGGCCGCTTCGCTTGGCTACAAGGGTGTGCAGATTCCAAGCTGGGACGGCCGGCTGTTCGACCTCAAGAAGGCCGCTTCATCGAAAACCTATTGCGACGAGATTGCCGGGGTGGCGAAACAGAACGGTGTCGAGATCACCGAGCTTTCGACCCATCTGCAGGGCCAGCTCGTCGCCGTGAACCCGGCCTATGACGAGGCCTTCGATGCCTTCGCTCCGGCGGCCGTTCACGGCAAGCCGAAGGAGCGCCAGGCCTGGGCCGTCGACCAGGTGAAGCTCGCGGCCAAGGCCTCGCGGCATCTCGGTCTCGATGCCAGCGTCACCTTCTCGGGCGCGCTCGCCTGGCCCTACGTCTATCCCTGGCCGCAACGCCCGGCCGGCCTCATCGAAACCGCGTTCGGTGAACTGGCCAAGCGTTGGAAGCCCATCCTCGATGCCTATGAGGATCAGGGCGTCGATGTCGGCTACGAGATCCATCCGGGCGAAGATTTGTTCGACGGCGCCACGTTCGAGATGTTCCTCGAGGCGCTGAAAGGCCACAAGCGCTGCCAGATCAACTACGACCCGTCGCACTTCGTGCTGATGCATCTCAACTATCTCGACTTCATCGACATCTATCACGAGCGCATCTGCGCCTTCCACGTCAAGGATGCCGAGCTCAACCCCACAGGCCGCCAGGGCGTCTATTCCGGTTATCAAAGCTGGGTGAACCGCGCCGGGCGCTTCCGCTCGCTGGGTGACGGGCAAGTGGATTTCGGTTCGATCTTCTCGAAGCTTGCCGCCTATAACTATGACAGCTGGGCCGTACTCGAATGGGAATGCTGCATCAAGCATCCCGAGCAAGGTGCAGCGGAAGGCGCGCCCTTTATCGAGAGCCACATCATCCGCGTCACCGAAAAGGCCTTCGACGATTTCGCCGGCGGCAAGACGGATGACGCACAGATCAAGCGGCTCTTGGGCCTCTGAGGGAGAACGCAAATGGTCAAAGGCACACGCGAAGTGAACAGCGGGCGCATCCGGCTCGGCATGGTGGGTGGCGGTCAGGGCGCCTTTATCGGCGCCGTGCATCGCCTCGCCGCGCGCATGGACGATCACTATGAATTCGTTGCCGGTGCGCTGTCGGCCGATGCGAAAAAGGCCAAGGCCTCGGGCGAGGAATTGGGCCTCGCAGCGGATCGCATCTATCCCGACTTCAACGCCATGGCCAAGGCCGAAGCGGCACGCAAGGACGGCATCGAGGCGGTGTCGATCGTGACGCCGAACCATGTGCATGTACCGGCCTGCATGGCCTTCATCGATGCCGGAATCCATGTGATCTGCGACAAGCCTTTGGCGCTGTCGCTCAAGGAAGCCAAGGCACTGGAAAAGCTTCTGGCACGCCGGAAGGATGTCATCTTCGCGCTGACGCACAACTATTCGGGCTATCCGATGATCCGTCAGGCCAAGGCGATGGTGGCGGCGGGTGACCTTGGCGACATCCGCGTGGTGCAGGGCGAATACCCGCAGGATTGGCTGACGACGGCACTTGAGAAGTCTGGCCAGAAGCAGGCGGCGTGGCGCACCGATCCAAAGCGTTCGGGTGCGGGCGGCTGCATCGGTGACATCGGCACGCACACCTATCAACTGATGTGCGATGTGTCGGGTCTCAGCGCCACGGAACTCGCCGCCGATCTCACCTCTTTCGTCAAGGGCCGCGCGCTCGATGACAATGCGCATGTGATGCTGCGCTTCAAGGGTGGCGCCAAGGGCATGCTGTGGGCCAGCCAGGTGGCGCCGGGCAATGAGAACGGCCTCAAGCTCCGCGTCTATGGCACCAAGGGTGGACTCGAATGGAAGCAGGAGGATCCGAACTCTCTGTGGTACACGCCGTTCGGCGAACCAAAGCGGTTGATCACACGTGGCGGGTCGGGCTCGAATGCCGCGGCAGGACGTGTGACGCGCGTACCGCCCGGGCATCCGGAGGGCTATCTCGAAGGCTTTGCCAATGTCTACACAGAGGTGGCGCGCGCCATCAAGGCGAAGCGCGCGGGAAAGAAGCCCGACAAGGACGTCGCCTTCCCCGGCATTGCCGATGGCGTCGCCGGCATGGCCTTCATCGAGGCCTGCGTGAAGTCTTCTGCCAAAAACGGCAAGTGGACGAAGCTGTGACCTGAACCTTACCGCGATTTCATGTGGCGGCCCGACGGACAGGGCCGCCGTCTTGCGTCTTGGATGGTGAGTAAACCAAGAGTGCAAAGCGCATCATGTCTGTCACACCTTACGTCTCGCAGTCCTCACCCTCGAAACCATCGATTGTCTCGCGCATCTGGAATGCGCCGCCGACCTTCTGGCTGCTGCTCTCGTTGCCTGCCATTCCGATGCTGGGCGGTTTCCTCACCGGCGACTACAAGCATGTACTGCATCCCACGGGCGAATTCGCGGCACGATTCATGATCATTTCGATGATGCTGACGCCGCTGATGATGCTTTTCCCAAAAGTTCATTTCATCCGCTGGCTGATGAAGCGGCGGCGCTACATCGGCGTCGCGGCCTTCGCCTATGCCATGCTGCACGTTGCGGCCTTCCTGCTAAAGGAAGCCACGCTGCCCAAGATTCTCGAAGAGATTCTCGAGTTCAAGAATCTGCTGGGCCTTGCTGCCGTCTTGATCTTCCTTCCCCTGGCCCTCACCAGCAACACCCTGTCGCTACGCGCGCTAGGGCCGATGTGGAAATTCATGCAACGGTTCGTCTATGTCGCGGCCCTCGCGGTGCTGGCGCACTGGTTGCTGGTCAGCAAGGACATGGGTGCTGCGATCCTCCATTTTGCGCCGCTGGCCCTTCTTGAACTCTACCGCATCGGCCGGAATTTCAAGTGGTGGAGCTTCCGTTTCGCCTGATCCTGCCGATCGGATACCGCCGTAGCCCTTGGGACAGCGTGCCGCTTTCCCTTGGGCGCGGCCTGAATTATGGTGCGCGCCATGAAAGCTGCCGACATCATCAAGTACCCGTTCTGGACTCTGGCGCTGGCGACCGGCGCCAAGTCCTTCCGTGACAACAAGGTCATCGGTTCACCCACGCTCAACCGGATGGGCCTGCATGCCAAGCGCATCCAGCTGGCGCATGACCTGGCATGGAGCCGCAGGCGCCGGCTGGCACATCTGATCGATCCCGCCGACCGCGCCGCATTCGACCGCGACGGCTTCGTCGCCAAGCGCAATTTCCTCGATCCCGATACGTTCGCCCGGCTGAAGGAACAGGCGCTGGGCTATCGCGCCACGGCGCGCGAAATGGTGCAGGGGGACACGATCACCCGGCGCATGGCGATCGACGGACCGGCGCGGCTGGCCATGCCGCTCGTCGACCAGATGCTGAAGCGCAAGGATCTCGGCGGGTTGATGCGCTACGTCGGCTCCTTCGATCAGGAACCGCTCTATTACATCCAGACCATCCTCAGCCACGTGAAGGATGCAGCACCCGACCCGCAAACCAATTTCCATTCCGACACCTTCCATCCCAGCCTCAAGGCGTGGTTCTTCCTGACCGATGTGGCGGAAGACGAAGGCCCGTTCTGCTATGTGCCGGGCTCGCACCTGTTGACGCCCGAGCGCCTGCAATGGGAGCGTGACATCAGCGTCGGTGCCGCCAGCCACAGCGACAAGTACCTGGCGCGCGGCTCGTTCCGCGCCTCCCCCGACGATCTGGCACGGATGAAGCTGGCGAAGCCCGTGGCCTTCGCGGTTCCCGCCAACACGCTGGTGGTCGGCGACACCGTCGGCTTCCATGCGCGCGGCTTCAGCGCCAGGCCGTCGCGCCGCGTCGAGATCTGGGCGTATGGGCGCCGCAATCCATTCCTGCCCTGGACCGGCCTTGACCCGCTCAGCATGCCTGGCATTGCCGAAGCCCGCATCCCGATGTTGTGGAAAGGCCTGGACCGGCTGCAGGCCATGGGTCTCGCCTCCAATGCCTGGGTCGACAAAGGCCTGAAGCGGCCGCTCGACGACTGAAACTCCGCGTCGTTTTGACCGGACGGGGCTTTGAGTTACGTACCTCAGATTCCCTCTTTCGCATGGCGGCAAAAGTTCTATAAGTGCGCCCGGAAATCCCGAAACAGATAGAACAGAGGTCTCCCATGACGAAAGTCCGCGTTGCCATCAACGGCTTTGGCCGCATCGGCCGCAATATTGTCCGCGCCATTTACGAGTCGGGCCGCAAGGATATCGATGTCGTTGCCGTCAACGATCTGGGTCCGGTCGAAACCAACGCCCACCTGCTGCGCTACGATTCGGTTCATGGCCGTTTCCCGCATGCGGTGACGACCAAGGGTGACTCGATCTCGATCGGCACCGACACGTTCAAGGTGACGGCCATCAAGGACCCGAGCCAGCTGCCGTGGAAGGATCTGGGCGTCGACATCGCGCTCGAATGCACCGGCATCTTCACGTCGAAGGACAAGGCCTCGGCGCATCTCACAGCCGGCGCCAAGCGCGTTATCGTATCGGCCCCGGCCGATGGTGCGGACTTCACCGTCGTCTACGGTGTCAATCACCATCAGCTCAAGAAGGACCACATCGTCATCTCGAATGCATCCTGCACCACCAACTGCCTCGCGCCGGTGGTTTTCGTTCTCAACAATGCAGTCGGCATCGACCATGGCTTCATGACCACGATCCACGCCTATACCGGCGACCAGCCGACGCTCGACACCATGCACAAGGATCTCTACCGCGGCCGCGCCGCCGCCATGTCGATGATCCCCACCTCGACGGGAGCCGCCAAGGCCATCGGCCTGGTGATCCCCGAGCTCAAGGGCCGTCTTGACGGCACCTCGATCCGCGTTCCGACGCCAAACGTTTCGGTCGTCGACTTCAAGTTCGTGGCCAAGCGCAACACCACGGTCGATGAGATCAATGCGGCAATCAAGGCGGCCGCCGACGGCCCGCTGAAGGGTATCCTCGGCTATACGCTCGAACCCAATGTCTCGATCGACTTCAACCACGATCCGCATTCCTCGACCTTCCACATGGACCAGACCAAGGTCATGGAAGGCAACTTCGTGCGCATCCTGTCGTGGTACGACAACGAGTGGGGATTCTCGAACCGCATGGGCGACACCGCCGTCGCCGTGGGCAAGCTCATCTGACACCCATGACCAGGCCCCTCCTCATCTCGCCCTCCATTCTCTCAGCCGACTTCGCGCGGCTTGGCGATGACGTGCGTGCTCTCGATGAGGGGGGCGCCGACTGGATCCATATCGATGTGATGGATGGACACTTCGTGCCCAACATCTCGTTCGGAATGCCGATCATCCAGGCAATTCGGCCGGTGACGAAAAAGACCTTCGACGTGCACCTGATGATCTCGCCCGTCGATCCCTATCTCGAGGCCTTCGCCAAGGCGGGGGCCGACATCATTACGGTACATGCCGAGGCTGGTCCGCATCTCGACCGGTCGCTGCAGGTCATCCGCTCGCTCGGAAAAAAGGCCGGCGTGTCGCTCAATCCGTCGACGCCCGCGTCAGTGTTGAAGCATGTGCTTGACCGGCTCGATCTCATCCTCGTCATGACCGTCAATCCCGGCTTCGGCGGCCAGGCTTTCATGCCGTCCATGCTGGAGAAGATCGCCGACGTGCGCGAGATGGTCCGTGGGCGGAATATCGATATCGAGGTCGATGGCGGCATCACCGCCACGAATGCCGCCGATGTGGCGCGCGCTGGCGCCAATGTTCTGGTGGCGGGTTCCGCCGTGTTCAAGGGCAATGACTACAGCGCCAATATCCGCGCGATCCGGACGGCGGCGAGCAGCATCTCCGTGTAGCAGCCCTTACGGCTTCTTCTCAACCCATTCCAGGAAAGCCTCAAGCCACTTGGCGAGATGCTTGCGCGTCTCCTCGTCAGTCAGGTTGCCATCGGCGTCAAACTTGTCCTCGTTGTGATTCACGAAGATTTCCGGCTTCGGCATGACAATCGCCTGCAGCGCCTGGAGGTTCTGGCGGAAGTGATATTGCGAGCGGCCGGTGCCATGAAAGAAGCCCGCACCGGCGCCGACGATCCCGACCCGCTTCCATTTCAGGAAAGCCGAGCCGCGCGACAGCCAATCCGTGGCATTTTTCAACACGCCGGGGACCGAGAAGTTATATTCGGGACAGGCAAAGATCACGCCATCGGCGGCGCGGATGCGCGCGTCCAAGTCCTTCACGCTCTGCGGTTTGCCGTTGGCGGCTTCGTCATCGCCATCATAGAGCGGTATGCCGTGCAGCGTGACGATCTCCAACTCCACATGCTGCGGCGCCAAGTCCTTCAGGGCGCGCAGCAATCCCGTGTTGGTTGAGGCCTTGCGCAAGGCGCCGCTGATACCGATGAGCTTCGTCATGCCGTCCCCTTGATCCGTTGAAATGCGGCAAGCGCCCGGTCGCGGGCCTTGCCGTGGTCGATGAGAGGATGGGGATAGTTGCGGCCCAAATCAATGCCCGCCGCTTTCAAGACCATTGGAGGGGCTTCCCATGGGCGGTGAAGGAACTCATCCGGCAGGCGCTGCAGTTCCGGCACCCACTTCCGTACATACACACCGCGGGTATCGAACTTCTCGCCCTGCAGCACGGGATTGAAGACGCGGAAATAGGGCGCGGCATCGGCCCCGCATCCGGCCACCCATTGCCAGCTGGCGGCGTTGCTGGCGATGTCGGCATCGACCAGCGTATCCCAGAACCAGTGTTCGCCCGCAGTCCACGGCACCAGCAGATCCTTGATGAGGAAAGACGCCGCAATCATCCGCACGCGATTGTGCATGATGCCGGTGGCCCAGAGTTCACGCATTCCGGCATCGACGATGGGGTACCCGGTCTCGCCTTTCCGCCAGGCTTTCAGCGCTGCGGCATCATCGTTCCAGGGAAAATCGGCAAACTCGGGCCGGAAGGGCTCGGTTGGCAAGTTCGGCCAGTGATGCAGCAAGTGATAGGAGAATTCGCGCCAGAGGATTTCCTTCAGGAATTTCTCTGCGGCCTGATCAAGCTTGCCGCCAACCTGCATCTGCGCGGCACGCACCGCATGCCAGCACTGTGCCGGACTGATCTCGCCGAAATGCAGATGCGCCGAGAGCCGCGAGGTCACATCGCGCTCGGGGATATCGCGAGCTTCGGCATAGTGCGCCAGGCCGTGAGCGATGAAATCCGCCAGCTTTTGCCGGGCGCCGGCCTCACCCGGAGTCCAGCACTCTTCCATCGCCTCGGCCCAATTGGGATTGCTGGGCAGGAGGTCCCAGTTTGCCAGCTGTTCGCTGCGCACCGGTCCGCTCCATGTCGTGAAGGCGGGGACAGGTTTCAGGGGCTTCGGCTCACCTGCTGCAAAGCAAGCCTTCGAGAATGGCGTGTAGACGCGATAGGGCTCACCAGACCCATTCCGGATGGCTTCGGGCTCATGCAGCAAATAACCGCCATAGCGATGACATGCGATGCCAGCAGTGTCACAGGCTGCCTTTACATTGCGTTCGAGGGCGGCTGACCACGGCGCATATTCGCGGGTGAAGTAGAGGCCGCTTGCGCCGGTTTCGGCCAATACCTCGGCAATCACCGCATCTGCCCTGCCGCGGCGAAGTGTCAGGGAGGCAGTCTTGGCGAAGGCTTCGAGGCTGCGATGCAGCCACCAGCGTGAAGCCCCGCCGATGCGCCAGTCGCCCGGCGTGTCATCATCGAGAACATAAAGAAACAGGACCGGACCTTGTGCTGCCGCGGCAGTCACGGCGGCGTGGTCGGTGAGGCGCAGGTCCTGGCGCAGCCAGACAATCACGGGAGCAGTCATCGACATTCCCTACGCTGAACGCTGCAAGCGGATCAATGGCCGGTCACAGATGCGTGATCAGCGCGGAAAGCCGGCCGCTGCGTACGTATATGTCTTGCGACAAACAGGGAGATGATCATGAAGACTTCGCGACGCACGTTGATGACCGGCGCCCTTGCCATGGGTGCCACGGCAGCATTGCCCTCCTTGGTTCAGGCCAAGGCACCGCTGCAGGGCGTGTCACCTGCAAGTGTGCATCGCTACAAGGTCGGCAGCGTCGAGGTCACCGCCATTCTTGACGGTGTCTGGCCAGTGGAAAAGCCAGAGACAATTTTCGGCACCAACCAGAAGCCAGAGGACGTTGCCGCGCTGCTGCAGGCGAATTTCCTGCCCAACGACAAGATGGCCATCGGCTTCACGCCAGTCGTCGTCAACACCGGCAAGGAACTGGTGCTGTTCGACACCGGCCGGGGTGCTGCCAATGGCGGGCAGCTGGCGACCACGCTGGCCGCTGCCGGCTTCACGCCGGATCAGATTGATATCGTGGTCATTACCCATTGCCATCCGGATCACATCGGCGGAGTTGCCGCAGATGGCAAGGCGAACTTCCCCAACGCGCGCTATGTGATCGGCGAAACCGAATATGCATTCTGGTCGGCGCCCGAACGCCTGACGGGCGGCACGGAAGGACCAGCCAAGCTGGTGGCCGCCAATGTCACGCCGTTCAGGGACAGGATGATCTTCCTCAAGAACGAGAGCGAAGTCGTGCCCGGCATCCGTGCGATTGATGCGCCGGGCCACACGCCGGGGCACATGGCGTTCCATCTCGAAAGCGAGGGCAAGCGCCTTCTGATCGGTGCGGACTTCTGCAATCACTATGTGCTGTCATTGCAGCGGCCCGACTGGGAGGTGAAGTTCGATGCCGACAAGGCCAAGGCCGCGGCAACCCGAAAGGCACTTCTCGGCATGCTGGCAGCGGATCGCATTCCGTTCACCAGCTATCACATGCCCTTCCCATCGGTCGGCTTCATCGAGACGGCCAGCGAAGGCTATCGCTTCGTGCCGGCGAGCTATCAGCTGACGCTCTGAGACGTGCGAATGCTCATAAACAAAATGGCCGGGTTTCCCCGGCCATTCTGCATTTCCATCGCAGCCGTCAGGCCTTGACCTTGCCCTTGGCACGCTTGGCCAAAAGATTGGTGAGCCAGTCAGGATCCATCTCCGGCACCGACGACAAGAGCAGTTCGGTATAGGCGGGATAGGGCGGGTTCAACACCTTGGTCTTGGGGCCCTGCTGCACCACCTTGCCCTGATGCATGACGACGATCTCGTCCGAGATGGCGCGCACCGTGGCGATGTCGTGGGTGATGAAGAGATAGGAGACATTGGTCTCCTTCTGCAGCTTCATCAGCAGGGTGAGGATTTCCTCCTGCACGATCTGGTCGAGGGCTGAAGTCACTTCATCGCAGATGATGATCTCGGGCTTGGCCGCAAGCGCTCTGGCAATCGAGATACGCTGCTTCTGGCCGCCGGAGAGCTCACCCGGCAGGCGATCGATATAACTCTCGTTCAACTCGATCGCATCGAGCAATTCGGCCACGGCGCGGTCGCACGCAGCACCCTTGATGCCGTGATAGAACTCAATCGGGCGGCCGATGAGATCGCGGATCGTCTGGCGTGGGTTGAGCGAGGTATCGGCCGACTGATAGATCATCTGGATGCGGCGGAGCGTATCCTTGTCGCGGTCCTTGAGCGCCTTGGGCAAAGGCTTGCCGTTGAAATAAACCTCGCCTTTCATGGGCGGCAACAAGCCGGTGATGGCGCGCGCCAACGTCGACTTGCCGGACCCCGATTCACCCACCACGGCCACAGTACGGCCGCGCGGCAATTGCACCGTCACATTGTCCAGCACCTTGACCATGCCGCCGTAGCTGGCATCCACGTTGTGGACGCGCAACGCGATGTCGTCGCTGATCGATTCTTCCTTGGCGAGCTTTCGCACCGCCCAGAGCGTCTTGGTATAGTCCTGGGTCGGCTGCTTCAGCATCTGGCGCGTCGGTGCCTGCTCGACTTCCTTGCCGCGCAGCAACACCATGATGCGGTCAGCCATCTGCGCCACGACCGCCAGGTCATGGGTGATGTAGATCGCGGCTGTGTTGAATTGCTCGACGATGTCGCGCATGGCGGCCAGCACCTCGACCTGTGTGGTCACATCGAGCGCGGTGGTCGGTTCGTCGAAGATGATGAGATCCGGACGGCAGGCCATTGCCATCGCCGTCATGGCGCGTTGCAGCTGACCGCCCGAGACCTGATGCGGGAAGCGGTCGCCAATGGTGTCGGGCTTCGGCAATTGCAGGCGCTTGTAGAGATCGCGCGCATCGGCCTCCGCCTGTTCGCGGGTCATGATGCCGTGGCGCACCGCGGTTTCCACCGTTTGGTCGATCAGCGTGTGGGCGGGATTGAAGGCGGCAGCGGCGCTCTGCGCCACATAGGCAATGCGCGAACCCCAGAGATCGCGCTTCTGCGCTTCCGAGGCTTTGCGCAGGTCGATGCCATCGAACATGATGGTGCCACCGACGATGCGGCAGCCAGGCCGGGCAAAGCCCATGGCGGCAAGGCCAATGGTGGATTTGCCTGCACCCGATTCACCGATCAGTCCGAGAACCTCGCCACGCTTCAGGGTAACATCGACGCCCTTGACGATCGGATGCCAGACGCCATCGCTGTTGCCTTCGATCTTGAGATCCCTGATCTCCAGCACGGTCTCGCCCTTGACGCGCTTGTTGTCAGTGCTCATCGCGCAACCCACTCGTCTTGTGCAGGACCCAGTCGACCACGAAATTGATGGCGACCGTCAGCAATGCAATGGCGATCGCCGGATAGAACGGCTTGCGGATCCACGGGAAGCCAACAGCCGGAAAATTGATCAGTGTCTTGTTCTCGGCCAGCATCGAGCCCCAGTCGGCGGTAGGCGGCTGCATGCCGACACCGAGGAAGGAGAGCGCCGAAATGGTGAGGAAGACGAAGCAGAATCTGAGACCGAACTCGGTGATCAGGGGCGGCAGGATATTGGGCAACACTTCCCTGAAAATGATCCACCGCATGTTTTCGCCACGCAGCTTGGCTGACTCCACATAGTCCATCACCACCACGTTCATGGCGGTCGCCCGCGCCAGACGGAAGACGCGCGTCGAATCGAGAAGGCCGAGGATGATCACCAGGAGTACCCAGCGATGCTCCATGAAGAACTGAACCTTGCCGAACACGGCGAGCAGCATCAGCGAGAAGATCAACACCGGGATGGCGAGGAATGCATCGACGATGCGCGACACACCCTGGTCAAGCCAGCCGCGCATCAGCGCCGTCAGCACACCCAGCGTGCCCCCCACGAGAAAGGACAGCATGGTGGTGATCAGCGCGATGCCAATGGTATTGCGGGCCCCGTAGATCAGACGTGAGAACAGGTCTCGGCCAATCTGGTCGGTGCCGAGCCAGAATTCGGCGCTCGCCGGCAGATAGGCCTTTCCAACGACATCGGCCTCGCCATAGGGCGCGATCCATGGCGCAAAGATTGCGCAGATGGCATAGATCAAGATGATGACCATGCCGAACCAGGCGCTGAACGGAGCGCTGGCCAGCGTGCGCTTCGCATTCTCCCAGAATGTACGGCGGGCACGGACCGAGCGGATATCAGGGGCTTGTGCGGTCATTTGGGGTGCAACAGTCTGGGGTTGGTGATGATCGACACGACATCCGCCGAGAGATTGAGGAGAATGTAGGTGGCAGCGAAGATCAGTGCGCAGGCCTGCACCACCGGCATGTCGCGGCTTGAGACGGAGTCAACCATCAATTGCCCGATGCCGGGATAGACATAGACCACTTCCACGATGACGACGCCGACGACGAGATAGGCAAGATTGAAGGCGACGACAGTGGCAATCGGCGCCCAGGCGTTGGGCAAGGCATGCTTGACGATCGCCTCGCGGGCGGGGACGCCCTTGAGCTTAGCCATTTCCATATAAGGGCTGGCGAGGAGGTTGATGAGCGCTGCCCTGGTCATGCGCATCATGTGCGCGACGATGACGAGGGTCAGCGTAATGGCAGGCAGGGCGGCGCGGTAGAGATGCTCGAAGAACGGCGTCGTCTCGCCAACCGTCGAGAGAGACGGGAACCATTTCCACTTCAGCGCAAAGAGCAGCATCAGAAGATACGCAATGAGGAATTCCGGCGCGGCGATCGTCGTCAGCGTTACGGCATTGACGATGCGATCATACCAGCTGTTACGGTAGAGCGCCGCCATCACGCCGAGGAACAGTGACAAGGGCACGGCGATGATCGCCGTCAGAATGGCGAGGAAGAAGGTGTTGTAGAGGCGGGGGGCAATGACATGAGCCACCTCGCGCTTGTTGGTGCCGCCGACGCCTGAATAGGAAGCCCCGAAATCACCCTGCGCGACGCCGCCAATCCACTCGAAGTAACGGACGTAGGCAGGCCGGTCGAGACCGAGTTCCTTCTTGAAATTGGCGACGGTCTCAGGCGTGGCGCCCTGACCCAGGATATTCTCTGCATAGCCGCCCGGCAGAAGCTCGAGAGACGAGAAAATGACTACTGACACGACGATCAGCGTCAAAACCCCAAGCCCCAAGCGCTGCAGAACGGTTCTCAAAACCGGATGCATGGCTCTCCCCCTCGGCCTCTTGACGGGCCACTTCGTGTACAAACAGTAGCAGATCACGCAGACCGCGCTACCAGAAAACGAATGGGGCTGGATCACAAGTACTGCAATCCGGCCCCCGACATAATATTGTCTGTCTACGTCACAAACTACGACGTGAACCACCAGCGCTCGGCAATGCGCATACCGTCCAGCTGCCAGTTCGCCGCCACCTTGTTGTGGCCCAGGTTTTTGCCGTGGGCCTCGACATAGGAGTTGAACATGAGGTTGATGAGGCCGCCGTCGTCGTGCAGCAGCTGCTGCATCTCCGCATACATACCGGCGCGCTTGGCTTCGTCAGTTTCGGAGCGGGCGGCAACAAGCAGTTCATTGAAGCGCGGGTTGGCCCAGAACGTATCGTTCCAGGCAGCGCCCGCGGCATAGGCCGTGGTCATCATCCAGTCGACGGTTGGGCGGCCGCTCCAGTAGGACGCGACGAAAGCCTTCTTGAGCCAGACGTTGTCCCAGTAGCTGTCGTCAGGCTCCCTGATGACATTGAGATCAATGCCGCAGGCCTTGGCGTTTTCCTTCCACAGCAATGCCGAGTCGACAGCACCGGCGAAGGCGGCATCGGCCACCGAGAGATCCACGGTCAGCTTGTCGAGTCCGGCCTTCTTGAGGAATGCCTTGGCTTTCTCCGGGTCATAGGTGTGTTTCGGCTGCGGCTCGACGGCGAACTTGACGGTCGGCGCGATCGGATTGTCATTTCCGGGCTGGCCATGGCCAAGAAACACCTTCTCGATGATCTCTTCGCGGTTCAGCGAATGCTTCAGGGCGAGACGCACGTTGACATCGTCAAACGGCTTGGCACGCACGTCCATGACATAGACCTGATGGCCGTAGCCGGTGATTTCCTGAACCTCGATGTCCGGATTGGACTTCAGCATGTCGAGGGTCTTGAGATCGCAGCGGTCCATGTAGTTGATCTCGCCGGCGATCAGCGCGTTGGTGCGGGCAGCGACATCCTTGATCGACAGGAACTCGACGCGGTCAAACCAGCCCTTGCCGGTTTTGTAATAGTTCTCGTTCTTGGTGAAGGTGGCCGAAACACCAGGCTCGAATTTCTCAAGCTTATATGCGCCGGTGCGAATGCCCGATTGCCAGTCGACCGAGCCGTCCTCGTTCTTCGGCATGATCGGCATGTGATAATCGGAAACGGTGTAGGGGAAGTCGGCATTGCCGCCCGACAGCTCGAAGATCACCGTTTCGGCGCCGTCGGCCTTGATGCTGGTCATGTCCTTCAGCAGCGACTTGGCGGCCGATTTCGAATCTTCCTTGGTATGATGCAGGATCGAGGCGACAACGTCTTCCGCCGTCACCGGCTTGCCATTGTGGAAGGTTGCGCCCTTCCTTACCTTGAAGGCCCATTTCTTGGCGCCATCGGAGGGCTCGTAGCTTTCGGCAATGTCGCCGACGACGTTGCCATCTGCATCGATCTCGGTGAGGCTGTTGGCCAGGGTTCCCCAGAGGGCTGTGCCGGTGAACTGGTCAGGATAGAGGCCGGGGTCCATCGAGTCCGTCGTCGCGCCGTGGCCGACGCCGATCTTGAAGGTGCCGCCTTTCTTTGGCTCGGCGCGGGCGGCGCCAGCAAACATTGTGTTGGCGGTGGCCAGCGTCACGCCGGAGGCCAGCGCCAGCTGCGTGAATTCGCGCCGCGTGATGCGTCCGCGCGCGGCTGCCGTCAGCGCTGCCTGCAATTTGTCCTGAGTGTCGTTCATACCTTGCGTCTCCCTGATCCGGCTTACCCGGCATTTCTTGGTTCCCATCGTCCGTGCACAGACCATGCTGCAATCCATTCTCATCGAATCCAAGAGTTTTCCTCTTGTCTTCTTGTGGATGTCGCACTGACGATCTCATGACGTTCTCATGACAAAACGGCCCCGTCAATCGCTTGACGGGGCCGCTCGAAACAAATTCTCGTAATGCCAGTGGTGCCGTTACGCCATCCACCAACGCTCGTACATGTAACCACCGTCGTGGTCATAGTCCGTGTTGAACTCGTTGTGTCCGATCTTGGTCGACAGGGCGCCAACGTAGTTGTTGAACATCAGCACCACCTGGCCGCCGTCGTCGTGAACGAGCTGCTGGGCTTCGGCATACATGGCCTGGCGCTTGGCTTCGTCGGTTTCCGCGCGGGCCGCAACGACGAGTTCGTTGAAGCGCGGATTCTTCCAGTTGGTGTCGTTCCAGGCCGCATCGGCGGCAAGCGAGATCGACAGGAACGCGTCGGCTGTCGGACGGCCACCCCAGTAGCAGAGGCTCCACGGCTTCTTGAGCCAGACGTTGTCCCAATAGCTGTCGTTCGGTTCGCGAACGACATTGATCTCGATGCCTGCTGCCTTGGCATGATCGGCCATCAGCAGGGCGGCGTCGACGCCGCCGGGGAAGGCCGCATCCGAGGCCGAGAGATCGACCTTGATGTTCTCGAGGCCAGCCTTCTTCAGCAGCGACTTGGCCTTTTCCGGATCGTAGGAATAGACCGGCTCGGCATTGATCGCATACTTCATTGACGGCGAGAGCGGATTGTCGTTGCCCGGCGAGCCGTAGCCGAACAGGATCTTGTCGACGAGGTCCTGGCGGTTGATCGCGTACTTGATGGCCTGGCGCACGTTGACGTCATCGAAGGGCTTGGCGTCGCAATGCATGGGCGCTGTGTAATGCGCGAAGCCCGAGACGTTGTAGAGCTCGGTTTCGGGCGCTGACTTCAGCATGTCGATGGTCTTGAGGTCGGCACGGTCGATGAAGTGCACTTCGCCCGAGAGATAGGCGTTGGTGCGGGCCGCGACGTCAATGATCGACAGCAGTTCGATTCCGTCGAAATAGGTTTCCTTGAAGTAGTTCGGGTTGCGATCGGCAACCAGCTTCACACCCGGCTCGAAGGACTTGAGCACATAGGGACCGGCGCCAATGCCCTTCTCCCACATGATCTTGCCGCCTTCGGACGGATAGATCGAGAGATGGTAGTCGGTGAGCAGGAAGGGGAAGTCGGCGTTACCGCCGTTCAGTTCAAACACGACGGTGTCGGGGCCATCGGCCTTGACACTGACGACGTTGGAAAGGACGCCCTTGGCCGGCGACTTGGAGTCGGGTCCGATGTGATAGTTGATGGTGGCGACCACGTCATCGGCGGTCAGCGTCTTGCCATCATGGTAGGTGATGCCCTTGCGGATCTTGAAGATCCACTTCTTGGCGCCATCGGCGGGCTCGAAGCTTTCGGCAACGTGGGGAACCGGTTCGTTCTTCTGGTTCACCTGCACCAGCGGGGCGCCCATGACCGACTTGCCCCAGCCGAAAGTGAAGCCGTTCGACCAGGTGGCCGGATCGAGCGAGTCGGTGGTCTGGCCATGGCCGATGCCAGCCTTGAACACGCCGCCCTTCTTGGGCTCCGCGCGGGCCGCCTGGGCAAACATGATGCTGGCAGCCGAGATGGTCACGCCCGAGGCGATGGCAAACTGCATGAAATCGCGGCGCGACAGCTTGCCAAGGCCGACGGCCTTCTGAGCTGACTTCATCTTCATTTCGAATTCGGTCATACGTTTCTCTCCTTGCGTGACCCGGTGATGATGGTGCGAAAAAGGGAGAGACTGGCGGATTTTGAAAAATGCCGGACCGTGCAAACCTGCGGTTTGCGTGCGCCCCTTTGCCGTTTCCCTGTTTCGGTCGTTCTGGTCGTCGGGGTTTATGACCCTCTATTCGAAGCGGAACCTGTCACGGAGATTTCTCCCCGTCAATGACAGTCTAGTGACGTACTGGTGAATTGAACTCACACTATGGACCAGTCGTGGTGAAAAAACGACACGATCGCCTCGAATTCAGGTCCGGTCCAGATCGCCAGGTGCCACATGGTAGGTGGTCGAGCAGAATTCGCAGGTCACCTTGATTTCGCCGTCCTCGACCATGTCGGCGCGGTCCTCGGCGGGAAAGCGTGACAACATGCTGGTGATGCTGTCCTTCGAACAGCTGCAATAGCGCTCGAGCGCCAGGGCCGGATAGGCGGTGACGCCGTCTTCGTGATAAAGCCTGTAAAGAAGTTCCTCGGCGGTCAGCAGCGGGTCCAGCAGCTCATGTGCCTCGACGGTGTCGAGCAGCAGCCGCGCCTTTACCCAGTCATCGTTCTCCGGCCTCGTGTCTTCCATGCCCTCCGGGACATCACCTGAATGGGTTGGCAAGGGGCTCGAACCACCGTCGCGCGGCAGGTGCTGTACCATCACGGCACCTGCCCGCCACGCCTCGGCCGGATTGCCACGCTGGATCAGCGGACCGGCCGCCATGCGGATGCGCGTGGGGATCTGTTCGGATTTCTCGAAATAGCCATGAGCTGCCGCGGTCAGGTCCTCGCCATGCAGCGGCACGATGCCCTGATAGCGCTCCATGTCGGGACCCTGGTCAACGGTCATGGCCAGATAGCCATTGCCCATCATGGCCGCTTGACCCGGGTGGTCGAGCGCTGCGAGCTTCGCGGCATCGAACCTTGCATAGCCGCGCAGCTTGCCGGGCGATACATAATCGGCGACGATCATGTCGACCGGGCCGTCGGTCTTGGTTTGCAGGATGAATTTGCCATCAAACTTCAGGCTCGCGCCAAGAATGGCGGTGAGTGACACCGCCTCGGCCAGAAGCGCCGAGACGCCGGGCGGATAGGCGTGCCGGTGTAGGATGTCATCGACGACGCTGCCCAGCCGCACCAGCTTGCCGCGTACGCCCAGCGGCTTGATCTCGAAGGGCAGGACCAGATTGTCGTCGAGACGAATGCTCTCCGCCATCACGCACCCAGACAATGCAGCAGGATGCTCTTCTGAATGTGCAGACGGTTCTCGGCCTCGTCCAGCACCAGCGAAGCCGGGCTGTCGATCACCTCGTCCGTCACCTCTTCGCCGCGATGGGCGGGCAGGCAGTGCATGAATTTCGCGCCGGGGGCCGCCGCCGCCATGAGCGTGCTGTTGACCTGATAGGGCTTCAACAGGTTGTGGCGGCTCGCGGTATCGGTGTCATGCATCGACACCCAGCTGTCGGTGATGACGCAGTGCGCGCCAGCCACAGCCTCTTCAGCCGATTGCGTCACGTGCACGTCGGCATTCTGCGCCTTGGCCCAGGCGAGGACATCGGCGGACGGCGCCAGCTGTTCGGGCGTACCGATGCGGAGCTTGCCCCCCATGCGGCCGATGGCATGAATCCACGAGGCGGCAACATTGTTGCCGTCGCCCACCCAGCTGACCGTCAAGTCTTTCAGCGGCGCAACATGCTCCTCCAGAGTCATGACATCGGCCAGGACCTGACAGGGATGCGACAGGTTGGTGAGGCCGTTGATCACCGGCACGGTGGCAGCCGCTGCAAGCTCCGTGAGATTCGAATGCTTGGCTGCGCGGATCATGATGGCATCGACATAGCGCGACAGGACGCGCGCCGTATCGGCGATCGTTTCGCCTCTGCCCAACTGCATGTCGTTGGACGAGAGCACCAGGGTATCGCCGCCAAGCTGGCGCATGCCGACCTCGAAGGACACGCGGGTGCGCGTCGAGGGCCTCTCGAAGATCAATGCCAGCATGCGGCCCTTCAGCGGCTCTGAGGCTTC
Organism: Pseudomonadota bacterium; assembly: GCA_963205315.1. Taxonomy (GTDB): domain Bacteria; phylum Pseudomonadota; class Alphaproteobacteria; order Rhizobiales; family Aestuariivirgaceae; genus Aestuariivirga. The sequence goes on from CAUJIO010000003.1 coordinate 22,038, forward strand.
GCGTTTGCCCTTGGGCTGGCCGATGCGTGCGTCCTTCATGCCGCGCGCCCTGGTGACGATATTCTTCAGCGTGGCCGCGTCAAAATCGGAAATGTCGAGGAAGTGCCGTGGTGCCATGATGCCGTCCTTCACGCCGCCGCTTTCGCCTCAAGCGCCTTGCAGGCGCGGTCAAGCTTGTCCACGGCTTCGGCGATATCGGCATCGGTGACGATGAGCGGCGGCAACAGGCGCACAACATTGTCGCCTGCGCCGATGGTCAACAGATGCTGGTCGACGGCGGCAGCCTGCAATTCCGTATTGGGCACCTTGCATTTGATACCCATCATCAACCCGAAGCCGCGAATGTCGTCGATGATTGCGGGGTGCGCATCCTTGAGAGCCGCCAGCTTCTGCTTCAGGACGAGCGCGCGCTGCTGCACGCTTTCGAGAAAGCCCGGCGCCGTCACGACATCGAGCACGGCATTGCCGACGGCGGTGGCCAGCGGGTTGCCGCCGAAAGTCGAGCCGTGACTGCCGGCGGTCATGCCAATGGCGGCTTTCTCGGTCGCCAGGCAGGCGCCCAGCGGGAAGCCGCCGCCAATCCCCTTGGCAATTGCCATGATGTCCGGGGTGATGCCTGCCCATTCATGTGCAAAGAGCTTGCCGGTGCGGCCGACGCCGCATTGCACTTCATCCAGCACCAGCAGAATGCCGTGCTCGTCGCATAGCGCGCGCAAGGCACGCAGGAACTCATGCGGCACGGGCCTCACACCACCCTCGCCCTGTACGGGCTCGATGAGGATGCCGGCGGTGGCGTCGGTGATCGCCGCCTTCACGGCTTCAAGGTCACCGAAGACGACCTGGTCGAAACCATCCACCTTGGGTCCGAAGCCTTCGATGTATTTCATCTGGCCGCCAGCGGCGATGGTCGCCAGCGTGCGGCCGTGGAAGGCGCCTTCGAAGGTGATCAGCCGGAACTTCTCCGGATGGCCATGGGCGGCATGATATTTCCGCGCCATCTTGATCGAGCACTCCAGCGCCTCGGCACCGGAATTGGTGAAGAACACCGTGTCGGCGAAGGTGGCGTCGACCAGCCGCTTCGCCAGCTTTTCCTGGCCGGGCATCTGATAAATGTTGGACGTATGCCAGATCCTGTTGGCTTGCTCGGTGAGTGCCTTGATGAGATGCGGATGGGAATGGCCGCAACTGGTTACCGCAACGCCCGCGCCGAAATCGAGATAGGCTTCGCCCTCCGGCGTGAATACGCGCACGCCCTCTCCCCGCTCGAATGAGAGTTTGGCTCTGGCATAGGTCGGCAGAACGGGTGCGATCATCGGTGTTGGCCTTGTCCACGAAATCAAAAGCGCCCGCCTTCAGACCAGCGGGCGCCTGTTGATAACGCATATAAGTCCATGATTGCGAAGGGTCAATCGCAGCGTTCCCGGGCAATGATTCACGCCGACCGGCTGCCGTGATTCACGCTTTTCCACACTGAGTCAAAACAGCGCATGGACCTCTGATTCAAGGGGCTGATAAGGTTTTGTTAACCATAGGGGCAACGGCGGAAACTGGGGAAAACATCGCCGGATTCGGCTCCGAAGGTTGCGACGACGCTACCGCGTATTGTAGGGTCGCCCGCGACAAGCTACGAGATGTAGCATTTTATGGTCAGTTTGGTTGTTAACCGCGCCGGTTCCGAATTGGGCCCGGCGAAGTGTGAGGGATTCCGTTGGGCGAAGACGTGGAAAGCAATCTGGGAGGGGCAAAATTGTCCTGGACTGATGATCGGGTGGAGCTTCTGAAGAAGCTCTGGACGGAAGGATTGAGCGCCAGCCAGATCGCTGGACGCCTGGGATCGGGCGTCACGCGAAATGCGGTGATCGGCAAAGTGCACCGCCTCAACCTGTCGGGCCGGGCGCAGCAGCCGCGCGCCGCACAGCCGCGGGCGCCGCGCAAGCAGCGCGAACCCAGCCTTGCCGGTGGTGGCCGTCCCAATGGCATGCCGAGCATGCCAACGGCGGGGGCGCATGCGCTCAAGCCGATGATGAGGGCCGATGTTCAGCCGCGGCAGGCGTCCTTGCCCGAGCCGCAGCCGGTGCGGCTGGTCGACCTGGCCAAGGGTGGCCGCGTCACCATCCTGCATCTCTCCGACAAGACCTGCAAATGGCCGATCGGCGATCCGGGCACGGAAGAATTCTGCTTCTGCGGCCATGGGCCCCGCGATGGCTCGCCCTATTGCGAATACCATGCGCGGCTCGCCTACCAGCCGCTGCAAGACCGCCGCCAGCGCAAGATGGCGTTTGGGTAAACGAGGGACGGGGACGGACGTGGACTGTTAGCCCGTCCGTCCAAATCTTTCGTCGAAGGCATAGCCCATGCCGCGCACGGTGCGGATGGGATCGGTTTCGCGGCCGCGGCTCAGGGTCTTCCGCAGGCGGCCGACATGCACATCCACCGTGCGCTCATCAACATAGACATCGTGTCCCCACACCGTATCGAGAAGCTGCGCGCGCGAATAGACGCGGCCGGGGTTCTGCAACAGGTGTTCGAGCAAGCGGAACTCGGTGGGTGACAGCGTGATGTCACGCGCCCCCCTGGTCACGCGCCTGGTCTTGCGGTCGAGCGACAGGTCGCCGGCCTTGAGTTGATCGGCGACCGCATCCGGGTTGATGCGGCGCAGAATTGTGCGGATACGCGCCAGCAGCTCCGGCACCGAGAATGGCTTCACCATGTAGTCGTCGGCACCGGTGGCGAGGCCGCGTACACGTTCGGCCTCCTCACTGCGCGCGGTCAGCATGATGATCGGGATGTCACGCGTCTCAGGCTTGGTGCGCAGGACACGGCAGACCTCGATGCCGGAAATACCAGGCAGCATCCAGTCGAGCAGGATCAGATCGGGCCGCTCTTCTCCGATCAACCGCTGTACCTCTTCACCCTCGGCGGTGTGACGGACGCGATAACCCTCGGCTTCCAGATTGTAGCTGAGCAGGATCTGGATCGGCTCTTCGTCTTCGACGACAAGAATGGACGCGCTCATCGCCTAGTCTTCCGAATGCTGGCCAGGTTCGACAGACATGGTGCTGGTGATATCCTTCTTGGCGCGGCCCTCGGCCAGCGGCTTGCCGTGAACCAGATAGTGGATGTTCTCGGCGATATTGGTGGCATGGTCGCCGATGCGCTCCATGTTCTTGGCGCCAAACAGCAGATGCGTGCACAGGCTGATATTGCGTGGATCTTCCATCATGTAGGTCAGCAATTCGCGGAAGATGGAGTTGTAGAGTGCGTCGAGATCCTCGTCCGAACGCCAGACTTCAAGTGCCTTTGTAGCATCTGAATGGCCATAGGCATCGAGAATGTTCTTGAGCTCTTCCTGCGCCAGCCGCCCCATGCGGGTGACCCCGGCCATGAGCTTTCTGGGCAGCTGGTCCGACATCGCATGCGTGCGCTTGGCCGTGTTCTTGGCGAGATCGCCGATGCGCTCGAGATCGGAGGAGACGCGGATCGCCACCATGATCTCGCGCAGGTCGCGGGCCATGGGCTGGCGCTTGGCGATGGTGAGGATCGCCTTTTCCTCGATCTGATGTTCGAGGACGTCAACCTTCTCGTCGTTCTGGATGACACGGTCAGCGAGCGACGTGTCGCGGCGCGACAATGCATCGATGGCGTCGTCAAGCTGCTGTTCCACCAGCCCGCCCATCTGGGCCAGCATGGTTTTTAGAACCGCGAGATCTTCGTCATAAGCCTTGGTAATATGATCCGACATGTCAATCTCCCAAAGGGTCAGCCGAAGCGGCCCGTGATATAATCCTGCGTGCGCTTTTCCTGCGGCGCGGTGAACACCTCGTCAGTGTCGCCGAACTCGACGAGCGTTCCCAGATGGAAAAACGCTGTGAGCTGCGAAACGCGCGCCGCCTGCTGCATCGAATGCGTGACGATGACGATGCAATAGTTCTGCCGCAGCTCGTCGATCAATTCCTCGATCTTGGCGGTGGCAATCGGATCGAGCGCTGAACAGGGTTCATCCATGAGGATGACCTGCGGGTTGACGGCAATTGCCCGCGCGATGCAGAGGCGCTGCTGCTGGCCGCCCGAGAGGCCGGTGCCCGGCGCGTTGAGGCGGTCCTTTACCTCCTCGAACAGGCCGGCCTTCTTGAGGCTCGACACGACGATCTCCTCAAGGTCGGTCTTGTTCTGCGACATGCCATGAATGCGCGGGCCATAGGCGACATTCTCGAAGATCGACTTCGGGAACGGATTGGGTTTCTGGAACACCATGCCGACCTTGGCGCGCAGCTGCACGACATCGATATCCCGGTCATAGATATCGCGGCCGTCAATGGTGATGTTGCCGGTGACGCGGCAGGTGGGGATCGTATCGTTCATGCGGTTGATGGCGCGCAGGAATGTCGACTTGCCGCAACCCGAGGGACCAATGAAGGCCGAGACGGCACGGTCCGGAATGTCGATCGACAGATTCTTGATGGCGTGCTTGTCGCCATAATAGATGTTCACGTCCTTGGCGGCGATCTTCATCGGCCGTTCCGCCATGATGCGCGGGCTGGCGGGCGTGACGATCGACTGGAAGGGAGCATTCATGAGACGAACCTTTCTTGCTACCAGCGCCGCTCGAAACGCTTGCGCAGATAAATGGCGATGGCATTGAGTCCGAAGAGTACGACCATGAGCACGAGGATGGCGGCGGCGGTTTTCGACTGGAAGGCAATTTCGGGCAGATCGGACCACAGATAGATCTGAACGGGGAGAACGGTCGCCGCGTCCTCAAAGCCCTGCGGCACATCGGCAATGAAGGCGACCATGCCGATCATCAGCAGGGGTGCGGTTTCACCGAAGGCGCGGGCAAGCCCGAGAATGGTGCCAGTCAGGATGCCGGGAATGGCCAGCGGCAGCACATGCTGGAACACCGCCTGCTGTTTCGACGCACCGACGCCCAGGGCCGCCTCGGTGATCGACGGCGGCACGGCCTTCAGCGCGGCGCGCGCGGCAATGATAATGGTGGGCAATACCAGAAGTGCCAGCACCAGTCCGCCGGCGACCGGCGCCGAGCGTGGCAGCCCGAAGAAGTTGAGGAACACCGCCAGCCCCAAGAGCCCGAAGATGATCGAGGGCACGGCAGCAAGGTTGTTGATGTTGACCTCGATGATGTCGGTCAGCTTGTTCTTGGGTGCGAACTGCTCAAGATAGATGGCGGCGGCGATGCCCAGCGGCAAGGCGAGCAGCAATGCGACGGCAACCGTCAGCAGCGAACCGACGAGCGCTCCCTTCAATCCAGCGAGTTCAGCCTCGCGCGAGTCGCCCGAGTTGAAGAAGCGCCAGGCGATGGATTTTTCGATGACACCGGACGAGCGCAGCTGCTCCATCCAGACGACTTGCTTGTCGTTGACACGGCGCTCCGCTTCCTTGACCGAGAGTGTCAGCATGTCCCACTGTCCGGCAACGGCGGTGTTCAGCGTTTCTGGTGCGAGGACTGCCTCGGCGACAACCGTCGATCCCTCCAGCTTGGTGATGCGGAGAGCACCGCCATTGGCGCGGATGATCTGGCCTTCGCGCAGATCGCCGGTGTCACCGGTAATGACGTATTCCTCTCCGGACTGCGCGATCTGCAAGGTGCCCGCTCCGGCAGTTATCTTCAAGCCAGTCTGCATGCCCTTGAAATAGAGGTCGGCATCATCCGACAGCAAGGCCGGCACCTTCAGCGTCTGGCCGATGAGCGCCGGGTTTGCGACGACCATGTCACGCAGGTCGTCGGCCGCGCCTTGCGACAGCAAGCCACCCAGCGCCTTGCGGTCAGCTCGGGACTTTGCCGCCGGGAATAGGCTGCGGAAGGCATCCTTGACGATGCCATCGAAATCGCCAGCCTGGGGCTTGGCGGCATCGACCTTTGCCGGATCGATGGTCACCTCTACAGTTGCGCGATGCTCAAAAAAGGCAGGGAACCCCTTGATGGCAATGTCGCTGATCAGGAACAGCAGAAACAGCGCTGTGATAACAAGCGCTCCGGCACCATAGTACTTGAAGCGGCGTTCTGCGGCATAGCGTTTGGCAACGAAGTCGGAGCGGATCTCAGTCATATTGCTCACGATATTTCTGCACGATGCGAAGTGCGATGTAGTTGAGCGCCAGGGTGAAGATAAAGAGCACAAAGCCGAGCGCGAAGGCCGACAGGGTCTTGGCCGAGTCGAATTCCTGGTCGCCGACAAGCAGCGTGGCGATCTGCACCGTGATGGTGGTGACGGCGGCCAGCGGATTGACGGAGAGATTGGCGGCAAGCCCCGCGGCCATGACGACAATCATGGTTTCACCCACAGCGCGCGAGATCGCCAGCATGAAGGCCGAGACGATGCCCGGCAGTGCCGCAGGCAGCACGACGCGCTTGATGGTTTCCGACTTCGTGGCGCCCATCGCGTAAGAGCCGTCACGCAGCGACTGAGGCACGGCGTTGATGATGTCGTCCGACAATGAGGAAATCAGCGGCACGATCATCATGCCCATGACGAGGCCCGCCGCCAACGCCGACTCGGAGGCGACGGCAAGATTCATCGATTCGCCGGCGTTGCGAATGAGCGGCGCCACGGTGAGTGCGGCGAAGAAGCCCAGCACCACGGTCGGCACGCCGGCGAGAATTTCAAGCAGCGGCTTCAGAGTACTGCGCAGTTTCGGTCCGGCGTATTCGGCCATGTAGATGGCCGAGAGCAATCCCAGCGGACCGGCGACAACGATGGCGATAGTGGTGATCAGGAACGTTCCGACCAGCAGCGGGATGAAACCGAAGGACGCGGGCGTCGAAGTCGGCGACCATTGAGTGCCGAACAGGAACGACAGCGGCGAGACTTCGCGGAAGAAGATGATGGTTTCGAACAGCACGGAGAAGACGATGCCGATGGTGGTGAGAACGGCAACGCCGGAACAGGCAATCAAGACGAAAAGAATGAAGCGCTCGAAACTGTTGCGGGCGCGAAACTCGCCGTTGATGCGCGGGTAGAGCACACCCGCCACGATGGCCGCCCCCACGACGGCGGCGACCGGCATTACGATCGACTGGGTGCCAATGACCAGGGCCGCGGCGATCGCCGCAACAATGGCGCCGCTGATGGCGCCGGCAGCCAGGAACATGCCGTGATAGGAAGGAAGGGAGTGCAGCGCCACGCCACCGGACATCCTCATTCCGGCGGCCCGCGACTGGCCGGCCAGGAATGCCGCAATCGTCAGAACCACACTCGCGACTATCGTCCAGACGAACATGTGACAGCAGCCCTTGCCATTAACGCGGAAGAAACGCGGCCTGCTTGGCCGCATCGAAAGAGGTCAGGAGACTGGGGGGCCGGTTCATCCGCGGTCCCCCCGGTCTTTAGACATGCACTTACTTGACGCCGTCAGCCGTGAGAACGGTGAGGGCCTCAGCAATCGCACGGGTCTTCTCGGCCTGGTCGCCCGGCAGGGTCACCAGACCCTTGTCGGCCAGATAGCCATCTTCGCCAATGGCCTTGTCGGAAATGTATTCGGCAATGAATTCCTTCATGCCGGGGATCACGTCGACATGCTGCTTCTTGGCGTAGACGAAGAGCGGGCGGGCGACCTTGTACTCACCGCTGGCGATGGTTTCGTACGTCGCCTCGACGCCGTCGATGGACACGTCCTTCACGGCGGCGGCATTCTGCTCGAGGAAGGAGAAGCCGAAGATGCCAAGCGCATCGGGATTGGCCTGCAGCTTCTGCACGATGAGGTTATCGTTCTCGCCGGCTTCGACATAGGCGCCATCTTCGCGCATCGACTTCCAGACCTTCTCGAAGGCCTTGGCGTCGGACTTCTTCAGCTCGGCGAGGCTCTCGAACTTCAGAGCGCCGGCTTCCATCACCAGTTCGGCGAAGCTGTCACGCGTGCCGGAGGTGGGCGGCGGGCCAAGCACTTCGATCTTGGTGGCGGGCAGCGAAGCGTCGATGTCGCTCCACAGCTTGTTGGGATTGGCGACGAGCTTGCCATCCTTGTCGGGGATCTCCTTGGCCAGCGCCTGGAATATCTGCTGCTTGGTGAGCCCCAGGTCCTTGGCGTCCTTGGAATGGGCAACCGAGAGGCCATCGAAGCCGACCTTGATCTCGACGACGTCGGTGACGCCGTTCTTGACGCAATCCTCGAACTCGCTCTTCTTGATGGCGCGCGAGGCATTGGTGAAATCCGGAGTGTCTTCGCCCACGCCCGAGCAGAACAGCTTTATGCCGCCGCCGGTGCCGGTGGATTCAACAACCGGGGTCTTCATGCCCGAGGCCTTGCCGAAGGCTTCGGCGACAGCGGTGGTGAAGGGATAGACGGTCGAGGAGCCGACGATGCGGATCTGGTCGCGGGCGGCAAGGGCCGGCACGGCGGTCAGGGCCAGCAGGCTGGTGGCGAGAAGAAGGCGTTTCATGGGACTCTCCTGTTTGAATGCAGGCGGAACCTAGGGTCTTCACAAAACGCTTATGTGACTATTACATCACAGAAATATGACAGCACAAGTATCTGAAAACACCTTTATTTCGCTGGAATACGGATCGCGAAGGTGCTGCCGCGGCCGATTTCGGAGGTGATCGTCAGCCGGCCGCGGTGGCGGTTGACGATGTGCTTTACGATAGCCAGGCCAAGGCCCGTGCCGCCACGCGACCGGCTATCCTGAACGTTGACGCGATAGAAGCGTTCGGTGAGGCGCGGGATGTGTTCAGCGGCAATTCCCGGTCCGTGATCGCGCACCGAGACTTCGATGGTTGCGCCATCGCGGCGGACATCGATCTCCACCAGCTTGCCAGCACTGCCATACTTCAACGCGTTCTCGGCAAGGTTTTGAACGACCTGCACCAGCTCGTCGCGGCTGCCCAGAACGATCAGCGGTCCATTGGCTGTCACCCTCAACTCACATCCGGCATCCTTCGCCATGCCACCCAGCACATCGCGCACATGGTTGGCGACCTGCGCCAGATCGACTTCGGCATTGGGCCGCACGTGCTCATTCATCTCGATGCGTGACAGCGACAGCAGGTCGTCGATCAGACGCTTCATGCGGTCGGCCTGGCTGCGCATCAGGCCCAGGAATTTCGTCTGGGCCTTCTCGTCGTTTCTCGCCGCGCCCTGGATGGTTTCGATGAAGCCCGAGAGCGAGGCCAGCGGGGTGCGCAACTCATGGCTGGCATTGGCGACGAAATCGGCTCGCATGCGTTCGATCTGCTGTTCGCGCGTCAGGTCCCGCAGCACGATGACGGCCATGCCGCAGCCCGGACCACCGACCGGAGAGACATAGGCCTGGAACGTGCGCGGCACCGGAAAGCGAATTTCATATTCCACATGATGCGCCGCCTCGCCGTCGATGACGTCGGAGACGGCGTCGAGAACGGCGGGAGCCCGCACCGTAGCGGAAAGATGCAGGCCCAACGGGTCGGCATCGAGAGCGGCCTTCACCTGCTCATTGACCATCAGCACAGTGCCGTCTCGGCCGATCACCATGACCGGATCCGGCAAGGCGCGCACGAGATCGAAAGCCGTCACGCGTTCAGCCTGAATGACAGGCGCGTCAATTACGGCGGCGGGCGATTGCGCGTTCTTGTTGAAGGGCCACATGCTCGGAACTTCTGGACGGGTTGACGGCTTTCCGTCAGGATTGTCTCCTTCGTATGACAGATTCACGTCCGGGAACAAGATACATGACTGACGCCGTGACCGCCCTGCCGATCGACGAGGGCATGCTCAGGTTCTACAAGGAACTGTCAATGCACTCACCGCCCGAATCCGCCTCATGGCCCTTGCCGGAACAACGTGCCGCCTGGGATGGCGTCTGCCGGATGTTCCGGGCACCGCGGCCGGAGCGGCTGATGGTCGAGGATCTTGATGTCGATGGCATCCATGTGCGGGTTTACCGGCCGCCGGGCGAAAGCCCCAAGCCCGGGGTCATCTACTTTCATGGCGGCGGCTGGGTGGTCGGCTCCTGCGAGACGCATGACGACATCTGCGCCGAACTGGCGGACCAGGCCGACTGCGTCGTGGTGATGGTGGACTATCGGCTGGCGCCGGAGAACCCGCATCCCGCCCAGCTTGAAGATTCACTCAAGGTGATCGACTGGATGCGCAGTTCAGGGCGGGCGCTTGGCATCGATCCGTCTCACATCGTCGGCGCAGGCGACAGTGCAGGCGGACAGATGACGGTCGGACTTGCGCTTGCGCTGCGCGATCAGGGCCTGCCGCAATTGCGGGGCATGGTGCTGATCTATCCGGTGCTGGGCGCCGACACCGAGACGCCCTCCTACATCCGCAACGCCAATGCGCCATGTCTCACCCGCGACGAGATGATCTTCTATCTTGAAAGCTTTCTCGGTCCGCGCGGCGGCAGAAACTGGACGGACCCTCGCGCCGTGCCGAACATCGCCAGCAATCTCTCTGGCCTGCCGCCCGCCTTCATCACCGTCGCCGCACATGATCCGCTGTGTGATGACGGCATCATTTTCCATGACAAGATGAAAGCTGCGGGCCGCGAGTCCATCTTGCGCGCCGAACCGGCGCTGGCCCATTCCTACATGCGCGCCCGCCACGTCTCGGCACCGTCGATGGCTGGTTTCAACGCCATCGTCCAAGCCACCCGGCATCTGGCACATGAGGGATGCTTGCCGGAATGACGCCGGAAAGCGCCAGGCCCATCCGCATCAGGCCAGCGCAACTTGCCGACCTGAGCGCTATTCAGGCTTGTGCGGAGGCCGCGTACGGCAAGTATGTGGAGCGCATCGGGCGCAAGCCCGCGCCCATGACCGCAGACTACCGAGCGCAGATTCTGGCCGGTATTGTGCATGTCCTCGACACAGACAACACGATTGCAGGTTTCGCGGTATTCTATCCGCGCGGCGATCACCTTCATCTCGAAAACGTCGCTGTGCATCCCGACTTTCGCGGCAAGGGCCACGGCGCCCGTCTGATCACCCAGGCCGAACAATTCGCGGCTGCTTCGGGAGCGCGCGCCGTCGAACTCTATACCAATGCCAAGATGACGGAGAACATGTCAATCTACCCGCGCCTCGGCTTCGTGGAGATCGGCCGCCGCAACGAAGACGGGTTCGACCGTGTCTATTTTCGGAAGGCGCTGCCAGCGGGCGGTTGAAACCGAGGTTCCGCCGGCAACCTGACGCCGGTTGCGGTGATGATATCACCCATATTGAACACCTGGCAGCACGCACAGCATTTCGAACAGGAAGTTGGCGCCGATCAATGCGGTATTTCCGACCGGATCGAGCGGTGGCGACACCTCGACCAGGTCACCGCCGACGAGGTTCAGCCCCCGGCAGCCGCGGATGATCTCGAGCGCCTGCCAGGTCGAGAGGCCACCCACTTCGACCGTTCCCGTTCCTGGCGCGAAGGCCGGGTCGAGGCTGTCGATGTCGTAGGTGAGATAGACCGGGTGATTGCCAATCTTGGCGCGCACTTGCTCCATCAGGGGTGCCAGTGACTTGTACCAGCACTCCTCGGCCTGAACGACGGTGAAGCCCTGCTTGCGCGGCCAGTCGAAATCTTCCGGCGAATAGCCCGAGCCCCGCAGGCCGATCTGATAGACCTTGTCGCATTGCAAGAGCCCCTCCTCCACGGCGCGGCGGAACGGCGTGCCGTGGGCGATCTTTTCGCCAAACATCTCGTCGTTGATGTCGGCATGGGCATCGACATGGATCATCGCCACAGGACCGTGCTTCTTCTTCATCGCCCGGAGGATCGGCAAGGTCAGCGTGTGATCGCCGCCCAGCGTCAGCGGAATGCAATTGTGGGCGAGGATGCCGTCATAGGCCTTCTCGATGATGCCGACCGTCTTCTTCAGGTCGAAGGTGTTGATGGCGACGTCACCGATGTCAGCGACCTGGAACGATTCGAAGGGCTTGGCGCGGGTCGCCATGTTGTACGGCCGCAGCATGCAGCTTTCGGCGCGGATCTGTCGCGGTCCATGGCGTGTGCCGGAGCGATTCGAGCTGCCGATGTCGATCGGCACGCCTACGAAGCAGACATCGAGTCCTTCTGCGGTGGGCTGTGACGGCAGACGCATCATGGTGGCGGGCCCGGCAAAACGCGGCATATCATTGCCGCCCAGCGGCTGGTTGAGATGTGTCGTCGTCATGGTGCTCTCCTATCTGCGTTTGCCTCTATGTCCGACAGGCAAGCGCGTTTGGCAAGTGGAGCATTGCCAGAGAACAAAACGGCTCCCGCACGCGAGTGCGGGAGCCGCTTGCACAATCAATCGTGGAGCGCGTCTATCAGGCCGCAGCCTTCAGCCCACGGCCCATTTCCAGCCATGCCGCACAGTCAGGGCCGAGTTCTGCCAGCGCGCGGGCGTCATAGTCCCTGACCTCGGCGGGGGTGAGGACCTCGCGCCAGCGTTGGTTGGTGCCCTTGTTGATGAAGTCGCCGCCGCCGCCCTGCCAGATGGCGCCGCCCATCGGGGCCATGAGAGCCGCGTTGTTCTTCATATAATCGAAGCCGCAATGCTCGACGATCCGGGCAAAGTTTTCGTCATCGACCTTGATCTCGAGGAAGGCGGCGATCTCACGGATCGCGCCAGGGAGATCGCGCTTCAGATCATTGAAGTGCATGAGCATGATGTTGGGCAGATGGCGGATGTTCCACCAGCTGCGGATGTTGTCCCAGAACGGCCACAGCGGATGGCCATCCATACGCATCCAGTCGCGATAGAACTGGTGCACCGAAGGACCCGGGGGCTGCAGTTCAGGCCCGACGCGGCCCGGCATGGTATTGAAGACATCGAAGATTTCCGGCTTGAAGCGGGCGAGGTGATTGTAGGCGCTCCATGCCGCGTCGCGGCCATCGCGCGCGATGTAGATGTATTTGACTTCGGGCTTGATGACCATGGCATCGGCCGGGAGGTGGGTCTTCATGAAGCGGCGGTGCGTCTGGGCTTCGAGGCCAAGCAGCGCTTCCTTCGGCATGATGCGGAGGTCGACCCATGGTGACAGCGCGCCGACATTGATCCCCTCTTCGCCATTGAAGATCAGTTGGCTGACGATCTGCTGCATCCACGTCGTGCCGGACTTGCCATAGGTGGCAATGACGATGTCGTCGCCGCGGAACTTGAAATCATTCCACACGGTCGAGTCCATATGATGGTTGTGGAGTTCGCGGGTCTTGACCGGCCACGCCTTCGGCAATGCAGTTTTCATAACGAAGATCCTTGAAAGTCTGGAGTGTGATGTCCCGGGCAAGCGAAAGCTGCTTCGGTTCGCGAGGGGCGTTTTAGTGAAAACGGTTTCACGTTCTGTGCTGCGCATCACAATTGGCAGTGGTCACGGAAATATTTTGAATAAACGGTCAAAAAAGAAAGGGCCCCTCGTGGGGGCCCAGGTGCTTGCAGGGGAGGAAGATCGGGGAGGTTAGAGCACGGTCACGCGGGCGCCCAGTTTCACGAAGCGGAAGAGTTCGGTCACGTCCTGGTTCAGCATGCGGATGCAACCCGAAGAGGCGGCCTTGCCGATCGACTCCGGAGCGTTGGTGCCGTGGATGCGATAGATGGAGGAGCCGAGATAGATTGCACGCGCTCCCAGCGGGTTCTTCGGGCCGCCAGCCATATAGACCGGGAGTTCCGGATGACGTTCGCGCATTTCGGCCGGCGGCGACCAGGACGGCCACTTGGCCTTGGCGGACACCTTGTGCGTACCCTTCCACTCGAAGCCGCGCTTGGCGGTGGCGACGCGGTACATCACCGCCTTGCCGTTGCCGAGGACGAAGTAGAGGCGGTTCTGCTTGGTGTTGATGATGATCGAGCCCTGTTCGGCGGAGGTGGCGAAATCGACGATCTTGCCGCGCTTGAATTCGGGCTGGGCATCCTGGGTGGGCGAGGCCGACGCCGGGACGATCACCACACCTTCAGTGGCAGCGTCCTGCTGGCTGGGAGCCAACGCTCCGGCGGTGGCGGCGGTGGCGAAAAGGCCGAGGCCCATTGCAGCGGCGGCGATGGTGGTGAAGAGCTTGTTCATGGTCGTTTCCCTCTCGGTATGTCGTTGTTGGCAGCCGTTTTATGTCTGGCGCCCTGAACCAAATCTGAGCTTGCGATTTATCTGTCGTTCATCTTTGCAAGCGGTGTTGTGGCTTGTAACGTGACCCACACCGAAATCTGTGCCGTGCATCACATGTTCGAAACCAAAACGAAAAAATACGAAAAAATCGAAGATCCGGGGATCCGTTCCTTTCTGCAGGAAGGCGACGCGTTCTACCCAGTGGATGCCGTCAAATTCACCATGGCGGAGCAGAGGGCCTTCTATGACCGCTATTGCGCGCATTTTCGCAAACCGAGACCGGACAGCATAGAAACGAAAGATCTGAGCTTCGCTTCGGTTCCCTGCCGCCAGTACTCGCGGCGCGGATCGTCAGGTGCGCCGGTGATGATCTACCTGCATGGCGGGGGCTACGTGGTGGGCGGCCTCGACAGCCATGACGATGTCTGCGCCGAGATTGCCGATACAGCGGGGATCGACGTCATCGCGGTGGATTACCGATTGGCCCCCGAGCACCCCTTTCCGGCGGCCTTCGAGGATGGCTGGGCGGTCCTGCAACACGTGGCGAAAATCCACTCATCCCTCATCATTGGCGGCGACAGTGCCGGCGGCAATCTCGCGGCGGCGATTTCCCTCAAAGCCCGGGACAGCGGCGGTCCGGCGCTGAAAGGCCAGGTCCTGATCTATCCCGGCCTCGGCGGCGACATGCGCCGAGGTTCCTATGTGGCCCAGGCCAAGGCTCCCGGCCTTTCCACTTCGGACGTGCAGTATTACCGCGATGTCTACAAGGGTGGCGGTTCGAAATATGCCGAACCCTTGCGGGAGACGGATTATTCTGGCCTGCCGCCCGCCTTCATCGTTGCGGCGGGACTCGATCCGCTGCATGACGACGGCTTCGATTATGCGGTACGGCTCACGGCGGCGGGCGTTCCTGCCAAGGTCCGCGACGAGCCGCTGCTGGTCCATGCCTTCCTGCGCGCCCGGAACATGAGCGTTCCGGCCCGCGCCAGTTTCAACGCCATCACCGCCGCCTGCGCTTCGCTGGCGCATCGCGGCCAACTCCCGACAGAGGACTGACATGACGATCACCACCATCAAGGACTTCCCCGCCAAGGTGAAGGAAGTCGAGAATTTCTGGATCCCGCTGTCGGACGGCACAAAGCTCGCCGCCCGCATGTGGATTCCCAAGGACGCCGAGAAGAAACCGGTGCCCGCACTCCTCGAATACCTGCCCTATCGCAAGCGCGATGGCACGCATGTGCGCGATGCGCTGACGCACCCCTATTTCGCCGGCCATGGCTATGCGGCGATCCGCGTCGACATGCGCGGCAATGGCGATTCCGATGGCCTGATGGCGGATGAATATCTGAAGCAGGAACAGGACGACGCGCTGGAGGTCATCGCCTGGATCGCACGGCAGACGTGGTGCACCGGCAAGGTCGGCATGTTCGGCATTTCCTGGGGCGGCTTCAACGCGCTGCAGGTGGCCGCGCGGAAGCCCCCTGCACTCAAGGCCATCATCACCATCTGCTCCACCGACGACCGTTACGAGGACGACGTCCACTACAAGGGCGGCACGGTGCTGAACGAGATGCTGGGCTGGGCCGCCACCATGCTGGCCTATTCGTCGCGGCCGCCCGATCCGGAGTTCGTCGGCAACAAGTGGCGCAAGATGTGGATGAACCGGCTGGAGAACGAGCCGTTCCTCGCCATCAACTGGCTGAAGCATCCGCACCGCGACGCCTACTGGAAGCATGGTTCGGTGTGCGAGGACTATGCTGCCATCGAGGCACCCACGCTCATCGTCGGCGGCTGGAACGATGCCTATTCCAATGCCATTCCGCGCTTGATGAAAGGGCTGCGCACCACGCGCAAGGCGATCATCGGGCCCTGGGCGCACAAGTATCCGCATTTCGCCGTGCCGGAGCCGCGCATCGGCTTCCTGCAGGAGAGCTTGCGCTGGTGGGACCAGTGGCTGAAGAACGAGCCGACGGGCGTCAGCCGCGATCCCGACTTCCGCTATTACGTGATGGAGCCATTCAAGCCGGGCACCTTCCCGGAGCGGATCAACGGCCGCTGGCTGGGCGATTCGTTCTGGGGCTTCGGCCATGTCGAAACCAAGAAGTGGGCGCTCAACGCCAATGGCATCGGGCCGACGCCGGGCGAGGAAAAGGCCCTGACGGTCTGCTCGAAGCAGACGACGGGTGCCGATGGCGGCGAATACTGCATCATCTGGCTGGGTCCGGAATTCCCCGGCGACCAGGCCCGCGATGACGCGCAGTCGATCACCTTCGATACGCCAGCACTTCTCACCGACATCGACATCGTCGGCCAGCCGGCCGTCGAGATCGAGTTCTCGGTCGACAAGCCGGTGGCCTCGGTCGCCGTGCGCTTGAATGATGTGTGGCCAACGGGCGAGGTCTCGCGCATCACCTATCACTTGCAGAACCTCTGCATGCGCGACAGCCGCGAGACGCCCACTGCTCTCGTTCCCGGCACACGCTACAAGATGAAGATCAAGCTCGACGACATCGCCTGGCGCGTGCCGAAGGGCCACAAGATCCGCGTGGCGATCTCAACCACCTACTTCCCGATGATGTGGCCGGCACCAGAGCCCGTGACGCTCACCGTCTATGCCGGCAAGTCGTCGCTGCATCTGCCCTTGCGCAAGGAGATCGCCAACGAGACGCCGCTGTCGTGGAAGTCATCGGAAGCGGCGGCACCTGCCAAGCTGAAGGAGCTGCGCCCGTCATCGAACAAGCGCGAGACGACCTATGACGAGAAGACCGGCGCGATGCGGATCGAGATCGTCGACGATTTTGGCGAGCAGGAGTTGAAGCCGCACGGCAAGATCATCTCGGCGGTTGGCCGCGAAAGCTACTACATCCTCCCGGATGATCCCTTGTCGGCGAAAATGGAAACCCACTGGACCGAAGAACGCCGCCGCGGCACCTGGAACACCCGCACCGAAACCTATGGCCGGCTGACCGCCACCAAGAAGCACTGGATCGTCTGGGGCAAGATCGAGGCCTATGAGGGCAAGAAGAAGGTGTTCGAGAAGGAGTTCAACGAGAAGATCGAGCGGAAGCTGCAGTAGGTACCCTCATCCGGCCTTCGGCCACCTTCTCCCATGCTTCGCACGGGAGAAGGCATAACATGTGATCCGCCTTCTCCCGTTCGCAGAATGGGAGAAGGTCCCGACAGGGGGATGAGGGCTTCTTGCCGGGCGTGAGGTCAGCATGACTGCGCCCGTCGTCTTCAGCCCTCATCCGGCCTTCGGCCACCTTCTCCCATGCTTCGCACGGGAGAAGGCACAGTCTCACATCTTGCCCGCCGCATGGAGGATGGTCTCGAGAACGCCGTCGCGATTGGTGAAGACTTCGGCGTTCCAGACGCGCAAGACTTTCCAGCCATTGCGTTCGAGGAAAGAGGTGCGGGCCTGATCGTAGGCGAACTCTTCAGCACTTGAGTGTGTCGCGCCATCGACCTCGACTATCAGTTTCTCGGAGCGGCAGGCGAAGTCGGCGATGTAAGGACCGATGGGCAGCTGGCGAACGAATTTCAGATTGGCGAGACGGCGATTGCGAAGGTGTTCCCACAGGCGCTGCTCGGCGGCGGTATCGGCTTTTCGCAGCTCACGGGCGCGATCAAGCTGTTGCGGCTTGGTGTTGGCCATGACGTGAGTGTGGGAGGAATTTGTACGAGGAGCAAGAGGCCCTTATCCGGCCTTCGGCCAACTTCTCCCACCTATCGGCGGGAGAAGGCAGATGTTGTAGTGTGCCTTCTCCAGTTCGCAGAATGGGAGAAGGTCCCGGCAGGGGGATGAGGGACCTTTACACCAGCTGCGCCACCAGCCTTTGCATGAAGCCCTCGCATTTCCGCAGTTCGCTGACGTCGATATATTCGTCCGGCTTGTGCGCCTGTTCGATGCTCCCTGGGCCGCAGATGACGGCGGGGATGCCGATTTGCTGGAAGAGGCCCGCCTCGGTGCAATAGCTCACGGCATGTGTTGAATTTGCATTTGCCAGATGCAATGCGAGATGTTCGGCGGGCGAGTCGTGTTCGGGTGCGAGGCCCGGCACGCGGTTCACCGTGTCGGTGCGGATGCCGGTATCGGGTGCCACGGCGTGCATCGCGGGCTCAAGCGTTTTCGCGAAGGCTTCGAGGCGCAGCGGCACCGCTTCGGGGTCGGCGGTCGGCAGCAATCGCGTTTCCCACTGGAAGGAACACTTGCGCGGAATGATGTTCTTGGCGGTGCCGCCCTCGATCAGGCCCACATGCACGGTGGAATAGGGCGGGTTGAAGCGATGGGTCGGATCACCCGCGGCGATCAGATCGCTCCGTATACGGTTGATCTCGGACAAGAGCTCACCCGCCACCATGATGGCATTGACGCCCTGATGCGTGAGGCTCGAATGGCCCTCGTGGCCCGCCACCTCGGTCGAGAAGGTGATGGCGCTCTTGTGGGCATTCACCACCTGCATCGAGGTCGGCTCGCCGACGATGACGGCGCGCGGCTTGGGCAAATGATCGCGCATGTGGGCGACGAGCGGCCGCACGCCCTTGCAGCCCACTTCCTCGTCACAGGAGAGCGCGAGATGAATGGGCGACTTCAGTTTCGCCGCGATGAAATCCGGCACCAGGCTCAGGCACACGGCGATGAAGCCCTTCATGTCACACGTGCCGCGGCCGAACAGGCGATCAGCGCGCGCCGTCAGTTCGAAGGGATTGCTGGTCCAGGCCTGGCCATCGACCGGCACCACGTCGGTGTGGCCGGAGAGCACGATGCCGCCGGCAATATCCGGCCCGATGGTGGCGAAGAGATTGGTCTTCTTCCCCGCCTCATAGTCGACGCGGAAATGCGGCACGCCCCAGCCGTCGAGATAGTCCTCGACGAATTCGATCAGGGGAATGTTGCCGTCGCGGCTGGTGGTGTCGAAGGCGATGAGACGCGCCAGCATCTCCTCGGTGGTAAAGCGTTGACCTGTCATGCTGCTCAATTGATGGCGTGTTTCTCGTGGGGGCTGTCGAGCGAGAAGGCGGGAATGTCGACGTTGATGAATTCGCCGTCGGCCTTCTGCATCTGGTAGGCGCCGACCATGAAGCCGGAGGAGGTCTTCAAGGGGCAGCCAGAGGTATAGCTGTAGGTATCACCGGGCTTGAGTTCCGGCTGTTCGCCGACGACGCCGGCGCCGCGCACCTCCTGTACCTGGCCGTTGGCGTCGGTGATCTTCCAGTAACGGGTCCGCAACGTCACGGTCTCGCGGCCATGGTTCTCGATGGTAATGGTATAGGCCCAGACGAAGTGGCCCTCCTCCGGCTTCGACTGGCCATCGAGATATTGCGGGCGGACGATGATCTTCACGCCGCGGGTGATGCGCTCATACATGGAGGCAGTTTAGCGCATGTCTTCAAGTTTTCCACAGCGAAGACTTGCAAAGCCGCCATTACATACGCCATGTGAACGCATGAGCAGTCCAGACATCCCGGCCCAAGGCATCCTCCCCGCCCGCATCATCGCGGATTACTGCGCGCGCGGGATGATCCGGCTGGCGCGGCCCGCCGATAACGACCAGATCCAGCCGGCCAGCCTCGATCTCAGACTTGGCGACTGGGCTTACCGGGTGCGCGCCTCGTTCCTGCCGGGCAAGCGCGCCACGGTGGCCGAACGGGTAAGCGAGCTGGCGCTGCACCGCATGCCATTGACCGACGGGGCCGTACTCGAAACCGGCTGCGTCTATATCGTGCCGCTGCAGGAATCGCTGAAGCTGCCAAAAGGTGTTGCCGCCACGGCCAATCCCAAGAGTTCCACCGGCCGCCTGGACATCTTCACGCGCGTCATCACCGACTATGCGCAGGAATTCGACAAGGTGCCTGAGGCCTATGAGGGTCCGCTCTATGCCGAAATCAGTCCGCGCACCTTTCCCATCCTGGCGCGCACCGGATCGCGCCTGTCGCAGATCCGCTTCCGCGCCGGGGCCTCGCTGGCCAGCGATGCGCTGATCCGGCAACTGCACGAGACGGAAGGCCTGATTGCTTCAGGCGACGTCAATATCGACAATGGCCTCGCCCTGTCGGTCGATCTGTCGAGCTTTGCCGCCGAAGGCCCGGTCGGCTTCCGCGCCAAGCGCCACGCGGGCCTGGTCGATGTCGACAAGAAGGCGGCCCTCAACGTCGCAGATTTCTGGGAGCCGATCTGGCAGCGCGGCTCCCTCGTGCTCGATCCCGACCAGTTCTACATTCTGGCTTCGAAAGAGGCGGTGCGTGTGCCGCCCGCCCACGCCGCCGAGATGGTGCCGTTCAATCCGCTAGTGGGCGAATTCCGCGTGCATTACGCCGGGTTCTTCGACCCCGGCTTCGGCCACAGTTCCGGCAATGGCGAGGGCGCGCGCGCCGTTCTCGAAGTGCGCAGCCACGAGGTGCCGTTCATTCTGGAAGACGGGCAGATCATCGGGCGGCTTGTCTATGAGCCGCTCACCGAGGCGCCGGCCTCCGTCTATGGCCAGGGCATCGGTTCAAACTACCAGCGCCAGGGGCTGAAGCTCTCGAAGCACTTCAAGCCGTTCGACCCGAACATCCGCTGATGGCGCTTGAAGCCCAGGCCGCGCTCGCCTAATCTGGCTTTCGACGCGGGCGTAGTTCAGTGGTAGAACGGTAGCTTCCCAAGCTGCATGTCGTGGGTTCGATTCCCATCGCCCGCTCCAGTTTTCCGGCAGCTATTTTGAATTGCGCTACCGACCGAGGCGGTCGCGGATCTTGCCATAGGCAAGCCGGATGCCAACACCGAGTTTGTGAAACTGGTGGAAGCTGATCGGCGTGATGCCCGTGACCGGCATCGGAAGATCTTCGATGCGCGCGCCGGCAATGCGATCGGCCA
>CAUJIO010000004.1 GCA_963205315.1 Pseudomonadota bacterium
GATGGGGTGGATGGCAGGCCTGCGGGTTCCGGCTAACGTGGCTGGAATTCCCGGGGGCGGGCGGAGAATCCCGGGGACATTACGATCCCCGCGCCGCATGGCAGTTAGGCAGCCCACAAGGCGTGGCCGAAGTGTTCTCCGCCTCGCGAAGAAGTCCTGCCGGATCGCGGGCGCTGTCCAGCGCCACTCGCCAGCCCTCAAAAGCTGGCACACTCGCGCCGGGCAGCGCCCGCGCCTCCCACACCTAAGAGGGATCAAATGCCACCCTCGCAAAGGCGGAGCCGCGCCTGTGCTCCCGCTGATTGAACAGATTGCATCCAAGATATATCGGTAACCAAGTCGATTACTATTGAAATCCGCCCCAGAACCTCCGATATGAGCGGCACCGGAGCGGATTGCTCCCCAACCCGAATACCGCCACGAACTGGCGTGCTGGATCCAACCCCATGCAACTCAAAGGCTTTCACCACCTGACCGCGGTCACCGCCGATGCGCCGGGCAATCACAAATTTTACACCCAGACGCTAGGCCTGCGCCTCGTCAAGAAGACGGTCAACCAGGACGATACTTCGGCCTATCACCTGTTCTATGCCGATGGCATCGGCTCGCCCGGCACCGACATCACCTTCTTCGACTGGCCGGTGGGACGGGAAAAGCGCGGCACGCATTCTGTCACACGCACTGGCTTCCGCGTCGCCAATGAGGAATCGCTCAAGTGGTGGGAGCATCGCCTCACGATGCAGGGCGTGAAGCACGACAAGATCACCGAGCAGGCCGGCTGGCAGACGCTCGCCTTCGAGGACGCGGAAGGCCAACGCCTGGCTCTTGTCGCTGACAACGAGGGCGAGGCGCACGGCTGGTCCGAGAGCCCGGTTCCGGCCGAGCACCAGATCCGCGGCCTTGGCCCCATCACCATGAGCGTGCCCGACATCCGCCACACCGACATGGTGCTGACCAATCTGATGAACATGGTGCCAATGGGCCAGATCAACGGCACCCATGTCTACAAGATGGGAACGGCGGGGGCCGTCGGCGAATTGCACGTGACGGTCGATCCGTCGCTGCCGCCGGCCATGCAGGGTGCGGGCTCGGTGCACCACGTCGCCTTTAATATTCCGTATGCGGAGTATGAGGCCTGGGCCGAGCGGCTGAAAAAGATGCGGGTGCCGAATTCCGGTCCGGTGGACCGCTTCTGGTTCAAGAGCCTGTATTTCCGCGAGCCCAACGGCGTGCTGTTCGAACTCGCCACCGATGCACCGGGTTTCGCAACCGATGAAGCCATGGACAAGCTCGGCACGACCCTATCGCTGCCGCCCTTCCTCGAAGGCCGCCGCGAGCAGATCGAGGCGGGGCTGAAAAAGCTTTGACGAAGCGCCCTCATCCGCACCGCCGGGTGAGGGCCTTTCCGCTATCGCACCTCTTTCAACGCCCCATAGAGCTTGGCGTAGCGTGGCAGCATTTCCTGCTCATAGAACCGTGTATTCGCAAGGTTCGGCTCGATCACCGACTTCGAGCGCACCATGGCCGCGCAGCCTTCCTCGATGGTCTTGAACCTGCCCGCCCCATGCGCCGCCAGAATGGCGCAACCCAATGCGGGCGCATCGGCCACCTCGGTCAGTTCGATGGGCGCGCCGATGGTATCGGCATGAATTTGCAGCCACAGCGGCGAATTGCTGGCACCACCCGCCAATACGATGCGCTTTGGCGTGAAGGCTTCGCCAAAGCTGTCGGTAATCAGCCGCGTGCCAAGACAAATCCCCTCGATGATGGCGCGGAAGACATGCGCGGGCGTGTGCTTCAGCGTCAGCCCGGTGATGGCGCCGCGCGACAAGGCATCTGTATAGGGCGTGCGGTTGCCCTGGAAGTGATCAAGCACCAGAAGCCCCTCTGCCCCCGGCGGAACTTGCCGTGCGCCATCGTTCAGCGCGTCGAAACTCGTGTGCTCGGCGAAGTGCCGCTTGAACCAGGCGATGACCGATCCGGTCGAGGTCTGCCCGCCCTCGATGATCGGCTTGCCCGGATAGATGCCATCCATATAGGTGCCCCAGACACCAGCTTTATGAACAACGCGATCCGCCACGCCGATATGAAGATGCGACGAGCCGGTGATCAGTGCCATTTCACCGGGCTGGGTGACGCCCAGTCCGATAACGCCAATGAAGGCATCGGATCCGCCCTGCACCACCAGAAGTCCGGCATCGAGTCCCAGATGTTCGGCGGCCTCCCTCGTCAGCGGGCCGATCGGAGTTCCGGGCGCCACGATCGGGTTCGGCCATTTTTCTTCGAGTTCGGAGAGGCCCACCGCCGCCAGCAGCGAGCGCGGCACGCCACCATGCTGGGTCTGATAATGCCAGCGGATACAGGCATTTCCCAGCGAGCCCACCCATTGGCCGGTCAGCCGGAAGTTGATGTAGTCCTGATATTCACCCACCCTGGCGGCGCGCGCGAACATTTCCGGCTGATGGCGCTTCATCCACAGCGACTTGGGGATCATCCACTCCGCCGAGACAGGGCCCGCACCACCGCCATTGACGCGCAAATAGGCGTCCTTCGTTGCCGCAATCTCGTCCGCCTCTTGCGAGGACCGCACATCCATCCAGATCATGCAGGGGCGCAGCGGAACGCCTTGCTTGTCGAGCGCAACCACCGAGCAGCAGGTCGTGTCGACGCTGAGGCCGATGATGTCTGTGGTCTTCACGCCGGCCTTGGCAACCGCACCTTTCACCGACTGGCCCATCGCCGCCCACCAGTCTTCCGGGTTCTGTTCGGCCCACGACGGATTGGGGAAGTCTGTCTTATAGGGCGTTGCCACCGAGGCGAGAGGGCGTCCGTCGAGATCGAAGACAAAGGCCCGGATCGACTCGGTCCCGCCATCCACGCCGATTACATAGCTCATGCAGCTCCCTCACCAATGGCGGTCCATTGAGCCTCGTCCTCATCGTAAGCATGGAGTTCGCCCATCGAGATATCAAACCAAACGCCATGGAGTGACAACTCTCTTTTGTTTTCCTTCATGCGGATCCATGGGAAGGTGCGGAGGTTCGCCAGCGAATGTTCGATCGAAGCGCGTTCGATGTGGCGCTCATGGATATGCTCTTCCACGCCTGGTGCGCGCGGAACGATACGTGCCACGTCCTTGATGGGGCGCATCCACGAGCCGATGAAATCGGTATTGGTCAAGGGGCTTGCATCCTGCACCACGGCACGGATGCCGCCACAGCGTCCATGGCCCATGACGACGACATGCTTCACACCAAGCGATAGAACTGCAAACTCAAGGGCGGCGCTTGTCGAATGATGACTGCCGTCGGGCGTGTAGGGCGGCACCAGGTTCGCGACGTTGCGGACGACAAAAATCTCGCCCGGGCCGGCATCGAAGATGGTCTCCGGTGCGGCGCGCGAGTCGCAGCAGGCAATGATCATGACCCTCGGTTTCTGCGCACCCTCGCCAAGTTTCTTGTAACGCTCAGATTCAGATGTATAGCGGCCGGCGCGGAAGTTGGAATAACCGTCGAGCAGCGTGGTTGGCAGCGGCATGTCGTGGCTCCCTCTATTTGCAGTGGCTCTCAAAAAAATGGCCGGGTAATGCCCGGCCATCTTGACACAGAACCGAGCAGCGCTTTCGCCCTACTCCACCACGCGAACCGCACCCTTGGCGGCTGACGTGGTGAGCGCAGCATAGGCCTTGAGCGCGGTCGTAATTTTACGCTTACGCACTTCCTTCGGCTTCCAGGCCTTGTCGCCCCTGGCGAGCATGATGGACCTGCGGCGGACCAGCTCATCATCCGGCACAGCCAGATTGATGGTACGATTGGGGATGTCGATTTCGATCGTATCACCCTCCTGCACAAGTGCGATCAAACCGCCTTCGGCAGCCTCCGGCGAGACGTGTCCGATCGAGAGGCCGGATGTGCCTCCGGAGAAGCGACCATCCGTGATAAGCGCGCAGGCCTTGCCCAGCCCCTTCGACTTGAGATAGCTCGTCGGGTACAGCATTTCCTGCATGCCTGGGCCACCGCGCGGCCCCTCGTAGCGGATGACCACCACGTCGCCTGCCTCGACGCCGCGATTCAAGATGCCATGAACAGCCGAGTCCTGGCTTTCGAACACCTTGGCCTTGCCGGTGAATTTGAGGATGCTGTCATCGACACCGGCGGTTTTGACGATGCAACCCTCAAGCGCCAGGTTGCCATAGAGCACGGCCAGACCGCCATCCTTCGAGAATGGCGTTTCAACACTCCGGATAACGCCGGTCTTGCGGTCGAGGTCGAGATCGTCCCAGCGGCTTGACTGGCTGAAGGCCACCTGCGTCGGGACCCCGCCCGGCGCTGCGCGGAAAAACTCGCGCACCGCTTCAGAGTTCGTACGCGCGATATCCCAGCGGTTCAGGGCATCGCCCAATGTGCGCGAATGGACGGTGGGCAGATCGCGGTTGATCAGGCCGCCCTTGTCGAGTTCGCCGAGGATCGCCATTATTCCACCGGCGCGGTGAACGTCTTCCATATGGACATCCGACTTGGCGGGGGCGACCTTGGACAGCACCGGCACACGGCGCGACAGGCGGTCGATGTCCTTCATGGTGAATTCCATCTCTGCTTCGTGCGCCGCAGCCAGAATATGCAGGACAGTATTGGTGGATCCGCCCATGGCGATGTCGAGCGTCATGGCGTTCTCGAATGCACCAAAGCTCGCAATGTTACGCGGCAGGACCGTTTCGTCGTCCTGTTCGTAATATCGGCGTGCAAGATCGACAATAAGGTGGCCAGCTTCGACAAACAGGCGCTTCCGGTCCGAATGCGTGGCGAGCGTAGAGCCATTGCCCGGAAGTGACAGGCCAAGGGCCTCGGTTAGACAGTTCATGGAATTGGCCGTGAACATTCCGGAACACGAGCCGCATGTGGGGCACGCGGCACGCTCAATTGCCTGAACCTCTACGTCCGATACTTTTTCGTCGGCCGCCGCGACCATGGCGTCGATCAGATCCAGCGTCTTGGTGATGCCCGAGACCACGACCTTGCCGGCTTCCATCGGGCCGCCGGACACGAACACGACCGGAATATTCAACCGCAGGGCCGCCATGAGCATGCCAGGGGTGATCTTGTCGCAGTTCGAGATACAGACCATCGCATCGGCGCAATGGGCGTTGACCATGTATTCTACGGAATCCGCAATGATTTCACGCGACGGCAGCGAGTAAAGCATACCGTCATGACCCATCGCGATGCCGTCATCCACGGCGATGGTGTTGAACTCCTTGGCCACGCCACCGGCCTTTTCAACCTCGCGCGCGACCAGTTGACCCAGGTCCTTCAGGTGCACGTGGCCGGGCACAAATTGGGTGAATGAATTGACGATCGCAACAATCGGCTTGCCGAAATCCTCGTCCGTCATACCAGTTGCGCGCCAAAGACCGCGGGCGCCAGCCATGTTGCGGCCATGTGTGGACGTTCGTGAACGAAGTGCGGGCATGGGTACCACCTGTAGCTTGATTGCCATGGGATTGCCCCAAGGCGGGGCCGGAATCAAGTCAATGGTTCGAGGGCCGCCATTGGGCCAATTGCATGGCAAAGGAGGTCAGGCGTATGGAGAAGCAAACCGCCACCCAGGAAGGATAGATCCGATGAGTTTCCATGTTGTCGAACAGGCCACCGCACGCCTCAACCGCAGCGAACTGGCGGTTCCCGGAAGCCAGTCTAAACTGTTCGAAAAGGCAGCGAAATCTGCGGCTGACGTGGTGTTCCTCGATCTCGAGGACGCGGTTGCCCCTGATGACAAAGAGCAAGCCCGCAAGAATATCATCCAAGCAATTGGCGACATCGACTGGGGCAACAAGCAGCTGTCAGTGCGAATAAACGGGCTGGATACGCATTACATGTACCGGGACGTGGTGGATGTGGTGGAAAACTGTTCGGATCGGCTGGATCTCATCATGATCCCGAAGGTCGGGACGGCAGCTGACGTCTATGCCCTGGACATGCTGGTGACACAGATCGAAACAGCCAAGGCACGCAAGAAACGCCTTGGGTTTGAGCTCATTATCGAGACGGCGCTGGGAATGCAGAACATTCACGAGATTGCCAGTGCCTCGAAGCGTAATGAATCCCTGCATTTCGGTGTCGCTGACTATGCCGCCTCGACCAAGGCACGGACCACTTCGATCGGCGGTGCCAACCCGGACTATGCAGTGCTGACCGATGCCTTGGGTGACGGAAGCCGCGCTACGCACTGGGGCGACATGTGGCACTATGCCATTTCACGCATGGTCGTTGCGGCCCGCGCAAATGGCCTGCGGCCGGTGGACGGCCCTTACGGAAACTTCTCGGATGCCGAAGGCTTCAGGGCCCAGGCCTTGCGGGCGGCTGTTTTGGGCTGTGAAGGCAAATGGGCAATCCACCCCTCGCAGATTGCGTTGGCCAACGAGGTGATGAGCCCGTCCCCGGCCGACGTCGCACGCGCCGTCCGTATCATCGCCGCCATGAAGGAAGCAGAAGCCCAAGGACGGGGAGCAGTCTCCCTTGATGGCCGCCTCATTGATTATGCGTCAATCCGGCAGGCCGAAGTGCTGGTCAAGAAGGCGGAAATGATCGCAGCGCATTGAAACGAAAGTGGTGAAATGAGCTAACCTTGCGATGTTTTGCGCTCTTCCGGACTGATCCGCCTATCCGATAGATGTGATCCTGGACTGGAGAGAATGACGCATGGCGGGCGACAGAATTCGCGAAATCGAATGGCCGACAATCGGGTTGATTGCTATTACCTACCTTGTCGTGATGGCGCTCGTTTGGTTCCATGCCAGCCTGCCTTGGTGGTTGATCCTGCCAGTCGGCGCCTATTTCGCAGCGCTTCACACGTCGCTTCAGCATGAAGTGTTACATGGACACCCGACCGGCAATCGACTGCTCAATGACGCAATGGTGTATCCGACCCTGACACTCTGGCTGCCCTATCATCGCTATCGCCAGACGCACCTTATGCATCACAACGACTCGAACCTCACCGATCCGCGGCTGGATCCGGAGTCCTATTACATGCTGCCGGAACACTGGGCGGAAGTTACAGGGCTCCGCCGTGTACTATATGAATTCAACCACACGCTGGCCGGGCGGATGCTCATCGGACCCGCGATCAGCATCATTCGCTTCTGGACGTCGGAATTCCGCAATATTGCCAATGGCGATAGCGAAACACTCAAGGCGTGGGCGTGGTTCGTGCCGTCTGTCGCACTCACGCTGTGGTTCGTCGTCGTCATCGCCGGAATGCCTGCCTGGCTGTATATTTTGCTGATTGCCTATCCCGGCATCTCGCTGGCACTTGTGCGGTCGTTCTGCGAACATCAGGCGGCCGAGAAGATCGAGCACCGGACGATCATCGTCGAAGCCTCTTCATTCTGGTCACTGCTGTTTCTGAACAACAACCTGCACGTGGCTCACCATGCCCGCCCAGGGCTGGCCTGGTACAAGATTCCGGCTTTCTACCGGGCCGAACGCGAACGATTGATTGCTCAGAACAACGGCTACCACATGCGTGGCTATGGCGAGATCTTCCGCCGCTTCTTTCTCAGGGCAAAAGAACCGATTGCCTACCCCAATCCAGGGTGGCTGAAGAAGCTCTAGCACTGTCATTCCGAGTGGCGAAGGCTGGACTCCTGGGCTAAAAGGACCAGCTTTTTTTGCTGGGAGTAGGGTCATTGACGAACCGTGTTGAAGTTGCGGGCTTGCGCGTTGCAGGTGAACTCTTTGCATTCGTCGCCGAGGAGGCACTGGCTGGCAGTGGGCTCGATGAAGTCGACTTCTGGCATCGGTTTGCCGCAATAATACACGACCTTGCCCCGAAAAACCGTGCGTTGCTTGCCAGGCGGGACCAACTGCAGAGCGAACTCGACAGTTGGTACAAGGCCAACGGCGCGCCGGCGGATATGGGTGCGTATAAGGCCTTCCTCACGCAAATCGGCTATTTGCTCCCAGAGGGTCCCGACTTCGCGGTAACGACGCAGAATGTCGATCCTGAAATTGCTGAGGTTGCCGGAGCGCAATTGGTCGTTCCGGTCATGAATGCGAGATACGCATTGAACGCCGCCAATGCGCGCTGGGGCTCACTCTATGATGCACTCTATGGAACCGACGCCATTCCCGAGAGCGAGGGCGCCATACGCGGCACAGACTACAATCCCAAGCGCGGTGACAAGGTCATTGCCTGGGTCCGGGACTTCCTTGACACAGCCGTGCCGCTTGCCTCCGGCTCGTGGTCCGCGATCAGCCATGTTCAAGTAAAAGATGGTTCGCTGATCACCAGTCTGGGCGGGCTCAAGATTCCGGCGCAATTCTGCGGATACAAGGGTGCCGAAGATCGGCCCGACGCAGTGGTTCTTGTCAACAATGGACTTCACATCGAGATCCGCTTCGACCGCGCCCACGGGATCGGCAAACAGGATCTGGCCGGCATCGCCGACGTCGTGATCGAGTCAGCGTTGACAACCATCATGGATTGCGAGGATTCGGTGGCGGCTGTGGATGCCGCTGACAAAGTGATTGTCTATCGCAATCTATTGGGGTTGATGAATGGCCGCCTCACGGAAGAAGTCCTGAAAGGGGACAAGACGGTCCTGCGGAGCCTCAACGTCGACCGCGTCTACAAGAGCCCCAAAAGCGGAACATTCACGTTGCATGGCCGGGCCCTCATGCTGGTGCGCAATGTCGGTCACCTGATGACCAGCCCGGCAATACTCGACAGCCAGGGCCACGAGATACCCGAAGGCATCATGGACGCGATGATGACGGGGCTAATCGCGCTCAACGATATCGGACCGAACGGCCGCCGTGGCAATTCGCGTGCTGGATCGCTTTATATTGTGAAGCCCAAGATGCACGGCCCGGAGGAAGTGGCCTTCGCTATCGAGATATTTGCACGCGTTGAGGCTGCCCTCGGCATGGCTCCGAATACCATCAAAATCGGCATCATGGATGAGGAACGGCGCACGACCGTCAACCTCAAGGAATGTATTCGCACTGCAAAGGACCGCATCGTCTTCATCAACACCGGTTTTCTCGACCGGACTGGTGATGAAATCCACAGCGCCATGGAAGCCGGACCGATGATCCGCAAGGGCGACATGAAACAGGCCGCGTGGATCAATGCCTACGAGAACTGGAATGTCGACGTGGGCTTGGCCTGCGGGCTTCCCGGTCATGCACAGATCGGCAAGGGCATGTGGGCCATTCCCGACCGCATGGCGGCGATGCTGGAACAGAAGATTGCGCATCCCAGAGCCGGGGCCAATACTGCCTGGGTTCCCTCGCCCACCGCAGCGACGCTTCATTCCACACATTATCACCGCGTGAACGTGAAAGACGTGCAGGCACAGATCAGATCGCGACCGCGCGCGAAGCTTGACGACATCCTTTCGGTGCCTGTCGCCGTCCGGCCGAACTGGTCGGCGGACGACGTCCAGAAGGAGCTCGACAACAATGCACAGGGACTGTTGGGCTATGTGGTGCGCTGGGTCGATCAGGGAGTAGGCTGTTCCAAGGTGCCCGATATCGACAATGTCGGATTGATGGAGGACCGCGCCACGCTACGGATTTCCTCGCAGCACATCGCCAATTGGCTGAAGCATGGTGTGTGCTCAGCGGACCAGGTCATGGCGACCTTGAAGCGGATGGCGAAAATCGTGGACAGGCAGAACGCAGGAGATCCCGCCTATCATCCGATGGCGGATGATTTTGACCGGTCCATCGCGTTTGAGGCCGCCTGCGATCTGGTATTCAAGGGAGCATTGCAGCCAAACGGTTATACCGAGCCACTGCTGCATGCCCACCGTCAACGAGCCAAGGCGGAGGCCTGAAGGTCCAATTGCCTGAGCGACATAGGCCGGCTTGTGTCATCACTCGCCGTAAGGCACCCAGATGTTCTTAACCTGAACGGCACGGCGAAGATATTCATGCCCCTGACCTTGCGCACGGTTGAGCCAATCACGGCGCTTGCCATTGGACACCCACGTTGGCTTGAGATTGCCGGCCGCTGCACGCTCGACTGCAGCTGATCCTTGCTTGCTGCCACAGTACCAGAGGGCTTCGACTTCGTCATGATCGGCCAAGGTCCTGGCCAGTTCATCACGGTCGCCGGTCACAATGTTGATCGTGCCGGCTGGAACATCCGATGTGTCGAACACCTGATAGAAATCAGTCGCCGATAGTGGTTGACGCGGCGATGGCACAGCCACGACGCGGTTACCCATGGCAATGGCCGGCATGACCAATGATACGAAGCCCAGGAGCGGCATCTCGTCCGGGCAGAGGATACCCAAAACGCCATAGGGCTCGTTCATTGCCAGTGTCACGTGGCGGGACTTGGTCGCATGAATGCGGCCATCGAACTTATCGGCCTGCGCCGCGTAGAAGAAAATTCTGCGCAATGAGGCTTCAACCTCGACTTCCGCTGCCTTCCTTTTCTGGCCCATCGATATCAGGCGTGTTGCAAATTCCGCCGCACGGGCAGACAGGTTCTCAGCGATATAATAGAGAACCTGCGCACGATTGTGAGCTGATGCCGAGGACCATCCGGAAGCTTTCGACGCTGCCTCGACTGCATTGCGGATATCCTTGCGATTACCCAGGCCTGCCTGACCGATAGCCGTACCGCCAACCCCGCGGATCGTGTATGAATATCCCGAGTCAGGCCTTGCCTGCTTGCCACCGATGTAGAGTTTCGCGGTTCGGTCAATCGACGACTGTCCCGCAATATCGATCACCTGCGGCGGAACCGCACTCAGCGGGGCCAGATTGTCATCAACGCTGGACTTCAAGCCAGCCTCCCACGCAGGCACGAGATACTCATACATGCCTTCGCGGCCACCTTCGCGCCCGAAGCCCGATTCACGATAGCCACCGAAACCAGCAGCCGCGTCAAAGAGATTGGTCGAGTTGATCCAGACCACACCTGCTTTCATGCGGGCGGCCGTATCAAGCGCCAGATTGATGTTCTCGGACCAGATGGTGGCAGCCAGGCCATAGCGCGTGTGATTGGCGATGGTGGCAGCCTCATCAGGCGTGCGAAACGTCATCACGGCAGCAACGGGGCCGAATATCTCGACCTCCATGACAGTCGAAGCCGCCTCAACATCGGTGAACAGCGACGGCGCAAAGAAACTGCCTTTCACAGGAAGCTCGCAGGAAGACTGAATCAGCGTGCCGCCCTCTGCCTTTCCCTTTGCGACGAGTTCGTTGATGCGGTTCAATTGGATGGGATCGACGATGGCGCCCATGTCAACGGACTTGTCGAGCGGATTGCCGACTCGCAATGTCTCCATACGTCGCTTCAGCTTGGCGAGAAATTTCCCCGCAATTCCTTCCTGTACCAGCAGCCGCGATCCTGCGCAGCACACCTGACCCTGATTGAACCAAATCGCATCGACGACACCCTCTACAGCGGCGTCGAGGTCAGCGTCCTCATGCACGATGAAGGGCGACTTTCCGCCCAGCTCCAAAGAGAGCTTCTTGCCGGAACCAGCCGTCGCCTTGCGGATAAGCCGGCCAACGTCGGTTGAGCCGGTGAAGGCGATCTTGTCGACATCAGGGTGTTCGACGAGGGCAGCACCAGTCCTGCCATCACCAGTCACGATATTGACAACGCCTGGCGGCAGGCCGGCCTCACGGCAAATTTCAGCAAAGGCCAGAGCCGTCAGTGGTGTGAACTCCGCAGGCTTCAAAACAACGGTGTTGCCGGCGGCAAGTGCAGGGGCGATCTTCCACGCCAGCATGAGCAGCGGGAAGTTCCATGGAATGATCTGGCCGCAGACGCCAACAGGCAGATATCCGGGGAACTCATCCTCCACCATCTCGGCCCAACCGGCGTGATGATAAAAATGGCGGGCGACAAGTGGAATATCGATATCGCGCGACTCGCGGATGGGCTTGCCATTGTCCATCGTTTCCAGCACCGACAGGAAACGTTCACGTTTCTGGATCAGGCGGGCGATGGCATAAAGATGCCTGGCGCGAATATGGCCGGGAGACTTTGACCACGAGCCGAAGGCCTCTCGCGCGGCCTTCACCGCAGCATCAACATCGGCGGCAGAACCTTGCGCGGCGCTGGCCATTCTATCGCCGTTAGCGGGATTCATGACATCAAAGCGTCCGCTCTCCAGAGGAGCAACGAAATTGCCGTTGATGAAGTGGCCAAATCCCTGGTCATTCGGCTTGAGCCATTCCGTGATGTGCGCATTCGCTTCCGGTGCAGGGCCATAATCCATAGTGTCGAGAATCTCTTTGACGCTGGGCATTGCAGGACTTTCTCAGGAGAGGGCTTGATGAGTGAGTGCGGCATAACGGCCGGTAACGTGATGCTCAAGCTGACGCTCTATGTCGGCCAGCATCGAGGAGGCGCCAATGCGGAACAGGTCAGGTTCAAGGAAGCGGCGGCCGAGTTCTTCATTCATGAGGATGAGCCAGTTGATGGCGTCTTTTGACGTTTTCAAACCGCCCGCGGGCTTGAAGCCAATCTGGAAGCCAGTGCGTTCGCCGTAATCCCTCAGTGCACGGACCATCGTCAGGCTGACGGGCAGCGTGGCGTTGACATCCTCCTTCCCGGTCGACGTCTTGATGAAGTCAGCGCCGGCCTGCATTGCAACCATCGATGCCTTGTAGACATTGCGCAGCGTCTTCAGATCACCCGTTGCGAGAATGGCCTTCATGTGAGCTTCGCCGCAGGCCTCGCGCATGGCGGAGATCTCATCGTAGAGAGCCTGCCAATCCTGCGTCAGCACCTGGGCGCGATGAATGACAATGTCGATCTCATGGGCGCCTTCACTCACCGCATAGCGGATCTCAGCAAGGCGTTGCGGCAGCGGCGTCAGTCCTGCGGGGAATCCGGTCGCAACTGACGCCACTGGAATGCCGGAGCCCGCGAGCGCCTTGACGGCCGACGTCACCATCGCCGGGTAGACGCAAACCGCCCCCACGGTTGGCGGTGCCTCCGCGAGGCCAAGCGCTTCGACGATATCGTCGCGCAATGGACGCTTTGCCTTGGCGCAGAGCCGATTGACGCGGCCAGGCGTATCGTCGCCTGCCAAGGTCGTCAGATCGATGCACTGGATGGCTTTCACGAGCCATGCTGCCTGATAGTTTTTCTTGACCGTGCGACGCGTGCCAAGTGTGGCGGCGCGACGCTCGGACGCCGAGAGGTTCACCTGAATATCTTCGAACCAGTCGAGGCACAGCTTTGTTCCGGAATTGCGCGCAACCGGCGCGAACCGTGCTGGAATGGCTCCGATGTGGCGCACTTCGTTCATGGACTTACTCCTCGCGGCGCGTTGCCGTGAATGTCTCAGAGGGTTTTACCGGACATTTTCGTCCGCGGAAAGCGGAGAGGCCTAGACCTGTCCGCGCAACATGGTGAAGTAATCGTCGCGCCCGACCTGGCCGCCTTTCATAGCGATCTCGATGGCATCGAGTGAAGAAACAGCGCTGTGGGCGAGACAGAGCGGGGAACCGGGCGAGTCGGCCAAAGGGAAGCGCGTGGTCAGTGCGAAGATGTCAAGCTGCCCCAATGCGTGACTCGATGTATCACCGCCGGCCAGTATGACCCGCTTCAGACCGCAGTGTTCAATACATTGCCGCGTAATACGGCCAAGCGCCTCGCCAACACGATGACGGCCAAGTGGTATGCTGTCGAGCACCTTACCCTTGTCTGATTCCGGATCAATTGCCGTGTAGACCAGGACGCTGTTGCCTTGGTTGAGCAGGTCAACGGCCTTTCCTGCAATCCGTTTGACTTCGATGTCGCCGTTTGGACCGGCGAGGAGCACCGGGTCAGCCGGCAGCCCGGTGAACCCATTGGCAAGCGCGTGACGGATCTGCCGTGACGTCGTTGGTGAACAGCTCCCCGAGACTGCTATGATGCGGTCCACGGGATCAAGCGGCGCGAAGGCCGAAGCGCCATCAAGGCTACCTTCGGCGATCAAGGCTTTGACAATGGCATAGTTCACGCCTGACGATCCAACAACAAAGGGGCCGAGCGCGAGGAGTTGCCGTCCTGTTTCAAGCTGGGTCGCGGCGTCCCAGACGTCGAACAGCAGAATGCCGTCGCTCACGGTAACTGGTGAAGAGAGTGAGTTGGCGGGGACAAGTACGACAGGCACATCGGTCTGTTTGGCGAGGTGAAGCCTGAGATCGGACTCTGTCATTGGTGTCACGGGATGCCGGCTCATCACCGGATGGCGATCAATACGATAGGTCTGACCTTGGTATCCAGCGAAGAGATGTCCGAATGCCGTGTAGCGCTTGAGCTGCGGCGCACCAACGACCAGAGGAATGATCCTTTGACGGAATATTCTGGCGCCAATTTCGATGGCGCGGCCGATGTTGCCTATGTTTGGCGACGAGTCGAAGGTGGAACAGACCTTGTAGTGACAGAAGCGCGCATCGAGCGCCTTCAGCCAGCGAAAGCAGTCTGGCAGATAGTGATCCATCCAGACTGGCGTTTCGCTGCGGCTGGTGCCGGCAATGCCCACTGCACGGTAGTCCACGAAGCGATTGCGCTGCTCAGCCGTCGGGATACGCGTGAACAGCACGGTTTTCACCCCATGCAGGCTCAAAGATTCCATAACATCGGTCGAACCGGTGAAATCATCACCGTAGTAGGATAACAGAAGCTGTTGCATCAGGAGGCCTGGCCGTTGCCGAAGTAGGCAAGAGAGTGAGCGAGTTCTATGTGCTGCTTTGCGTAGACGTCGAGCGGTATGCCTTGAACCGCCGCGTCCCAGGCCTGGCGTACAGCGCGAACACCCGCTGCGGGTCCATCCGGATGGCTGACGATTCCGCCGCCGCAGAGGTAGAGCAGATCCTGCGTCCGACCTGTTCGCTCGTAGGTTTCGGGCGCCTGGCCACCCCACTGTCCCGACCCTGCCACGGGAAGCGGGCAATCTGCCTCTGAAAAAATCGGTGTCTTCAATGCATGGAAGGAGTCGACGAAGCTATCATCTGATTCCCAGTACTTCACTTTGATGCCGTTGATCTGAAACTGGTCAACGCCGAGAAGGCGCCAGAATTGCTGATATACAGAAAAATCGAAACCCAGTCCCGGGTGCCGGGTAAGGATATCCCAGCCATTGCGATGAGCGTGAAGCACGAGGCCAGACCTCTTGCGGAGAAAACTCATTCCTCCGAAGCCGATAGAGTTGATGTTTATGACAGCGCAATTGCCGCCGGCGTTTAGAACGATGTCATGGTTCCTCATCATCTGATCCGGATCGGCATGGCTGATCCCAAAAGCATACATGAGCTTGCGGCCTGTCTTCTGTTCCCGATCGAGTATCAGTGGCATTATGTTCTTCACGCGCTCCTCAAGCGGCGAATAGGCGGGACTCATCAACTTCTCATCGTCCTTGATGAAATCGACATCAGCCTCGATCAGTTCCTTCACCAACACTGCCGTCTCATGCGGACGGAGACCGAGGGCGGGCTTGACAATCGTGCCGATGATCGGACGGCCTGTCACCCTTGTCAGCCTGCGGCTGCCGGGGATTCCAAATTGCGGACCGGGATGGGCGCTGCGGAATTCCTGAGGAAGCTGGAGTCCGATGATCCTGATGCCGGTGAAGCCGCGTATGGACCAGACCCCACCGATTGCTATGGTCATCAGGGCGCTCAAATCGGTGCCGATCGCATCCAGTGGAAAATCGATATCAGCCGCCACGCGGTTGAAGGGGCCGGAGTGGGTAGTCGGAAAGGACGATCGCGATGTGGGTTCCAGGTCCCTTATAGCCGTGACACGCGCAGCGACCCTGGCTTTCAGTTCTGGTGTCTCGCCGGGCACCGGAACGAAGGTACCAGTCGACTGATCAGAGGCAATCTTTTCAGCCAGACGTCGAGGATCATCCGCTGTTTCAATTAGATAGGTAAGGCGGACAGAGGATTGCGATGGATTGCGCATTGCTGGTTTACTGGTATGATTAGTTGACCTGATGACAAACTAGCAGTCCACACAGCCCTCATGCAAACAGATCGCATTGTCCGCCGAAAACTCTCCGACGAAGTTCTAGAACGTCTGTTGCGACTGATTTCTGAGGGAAATCTCAAAGCCGGCGATCCCATGCCTTCGGAGCGTGAGCTCATGGCGCGTTTCGGAGTGGGACGGCCGGCAATCCGTGAGGCGATGCAGGCACTCAGCAACATTGGCCTGGTCTCCATCAGCCATGGCGAGCGCGCCAAGGTACAGGAACTGACTGCTCAATCGATTATCAAGCAGGTCGATGCCTCAGCACATTTGATGCTGTCACGGTCCACTGACTCACTCGAGCACCTCAAAAATGCGCGGTTGTTCTTTGAGCGCGGCATGGTGCGGGAAGCAGCAGAAAAGGCAACGAGTGAGGACGTGACGCGACTTCGCGCGACGGTCGACGAGCAGCGCCGGATGCTGGGCAATGCTGAAGGTTTCATGGCAGCAGATATGAAATTTCATATGCAGATCGCCGCTATTTCCGGCAATCCGATTTTTGTTTCAGTCAGCGAGGCCATGCTCGGATGGCTCAAGGCCTATCACGTCGACCTGCTGATCTGGAGCGGCAAGGAGACATTCACGCTCGCCGAGCATGGCGAAATCATCGACGCGATTGAACGGCGCGATGCTGAAGCCGCTGAAGCCGCGCTCGTCCGTCATCTGCAGCGGTCACGCAGCCTCTATGGACGAAACGGATAGGCCTGCAAACCAACCGGCATGGATATTGTCCACCACTTCAAGCTTCGGCATATGCTGGCCGATCATTGCGTTCCCATTCCATGACGGCAGCTGGCAAGAGCGGCCGTCCACGCACCAGATCGGATGCCTTTTCGCCGATCATGATTGTCGGTGCATTGGTGTTGGAGGAATTCAGCAGCGGCATGATGGAACTGTCGCACACTCGCAACCCTTCGATCCCGTGCACCTTCAGGTCGGTTCCGACAACTGCCATCCCATCATGCCCCATGCGGCAGGTGCCGACAGGGTGATGGTCGGTTTTCGCCATCTGGCATGCATAGTCGAATATAGCCTTGCGATCAGTAACATGCGAGCCGGGCAGAGCTTCGCGCGCGACGAACGGTTTCAGCGCCGGTTGCGCCATGATTTCCCGGGCCATGGCAAAGCCGCGCAACGAGATCTCGAGATCATAGGGGTCGGACCAGAAATTCGGATCAATCAACGGCGCGTCATTCCAACTGGCGCTGGCAAGCCGCACGCTGCCGCGCGAGCGCGGGCGCATGAAGGCAGAATTCAACGTGACACCGCCGTGATTCAGCTTGGCAATCCCCTTCTCGATGCCCGAGCCCTGTCCGAGATGAAACTGGATATCGGGCGAGCGAGCCTTCGGATCGGCGTACCAGAAGCCACCGGTCTCGAAGAGCGATGACGTGACGGGTCCAGAATTGAACAGGAGGTACTGCAGTCCGGCCAGCACCATGCGATGCGGCTTCTGCACACTGTCATAGGTATGGTCGCCAGTACACTCGCAGATGACGCAAATATCGACATGGTCCTGAAGATTTGCTCCCACACCTGGGAGGTCATGCACCACCTGCACGCCAACTGACCTCAGGTGATCGGCAGCGCCGATCCCGGACAACATGAGGAGCCGCGGTGAACCGATGGCGCCAGATGTCACCAACACCTCGCGCGAGGCGCGGAAGGATCGCGGTGAGCCATTGACCAGAGCATCGATCCCGGTGGCCCTTCCGTTCTCCACCACGATGCGCGTTGACTGGGCATTCGGCATGACGGTGAGGTTGCGGCGCGAGCGGGCCGGATCAAGAAACGCTGTCGCCGCCGACGACCGGTGAACGCCCTTCTGAGTGAGTTGATAGTATCCGATGCCGCGCTGATAGCGGCCGTTGAAATCCGGGTTGTACGGAATGCCGGCCTGCTGGCCAGCGCGTATGAAGGCGTCACAGATGGGAAGTGCCCCTCTTGGCATCTGCACGCTGATCGGTCCATCCGCGCCATGAAAGTCATCATCGAAGCGCTCGTTGCCTTCGGCACGTTTGAAGTAAGGGAGGACATCGCGATAGCCCCATCCTTCACAGCCTGCCTCATCTCGCCAGGCATCATAATCCAGCGCATTGCCACGCGTATAAATCTGGGCATTGATCGTGGACCCGCCGCCGACCACCTTGGCCTGCGTGTACCACAGCACTCGGTCCTGCATGAATTTCTGCGGTACCGTGGACCAGCCCCAAGAGGCAATGCCCTTGGTCATCTTGGCAAAGCCGGCAGGCCAGTGAAACAGATAACTGGAATCTGGTCCGCCTGCTTCGAGAAGCAGCACCTTCACATCCGCCTCTTCCGTGAGGCGCGCGGCAAGAACACAACCGGCAGGACCCGCACCGGAGATAATGTAATCAAAATCTGACGTCATTCGTACGTTTCCAGCGGTGTCCTGCATTCAAAGTATGCGTGTCTCCACCAGCCGACCAGATGCAGAGACTTGCCATTTGTAACCACTTGGTTATCATGCAGGCCTCACAACAATGTCAAGTGGGAGTATTGGGGATGCGAGGAATTCAGATGCGTAGATTCGGCCGGGTCGACCTCACGGTAACTGACATGGGGTTTGGTGCTGCCCCGATCGGCAACTTCCTCCGGCCAATCACCGAGGACGTGTCCGATGCCATGGTGCAGCGCGCCTGGGACCACGGCATGCGCTATTTCGATACTGCGCCCTATTACGGCCATGGCCTGTCCGAGGCGAGGCTGGGGCATTCACTGCGCTGGATGCCGCGCGAGGATTTCGTCATCTCGAGCAAGGTCGGCCGGGTGCTCAAACCCGCGGCACGCGGCTCCATCAACTTCGCGCCCTGGGTCAATGCACTGCCGAACATATGTCATTTCGATTATTCCTATGACGGCACGATGCGGAGTTTCGAAGATTCCCTGCAGCGCCTCGGGCTCGAGCGTATCGACATTCTCTACATCCACGATGCGGATGTGTTCACCCACGGACCCGAGAAGGCGAAGGTCTATTTCAAGCAGGCAATCGAGGGCTGCTATCCCGCTCTCGCGAAACTAAAAGAGCAGGGATTGGTCAAGGCGATCGGCGTTGGCGTCAACAACTGGGAGATCATGCTGGATTTTATGAAGGCCGGTGACTTCGACTGCCTGCTGATGGCCGGGCGCTACACATTGCTGGAGCAGGAACCGCTCGATGAACTGTTGCCGCTGTGCGAGAAACGTGGCGCCGCCGTGGTCATTGGCGGCGGCCTCAACAGCGGTATTCTAGCCACCGGTGCAGTTCCAGGCGCCAAATACAACTATGCGCCCGCACCAGAGCATATCATAGACAAGGTTCGCAAGATCGAGCGGGTCTGCGAGGCACATCACGTGCCGTTGCCGGCTGCAGCCCTGCAATTCCTGCTGGCCCATCCAGCCGTCGCCTCGCACGTGCCGGGCACGCGAACGGTCGAACAGATGGATCAGAATGTTGCGTGGATCAGCCACCCGATCCCAAAGGATTTCTGGGCAGAGTTGAAACACACGGGGCTGCTTCGGCAGGACGCGCCCACTCCAGCATGAAGAAACCGCCGGTCACACCCCGCAGCCGGGACCCTGACGCAACACGCGCGCGCATTCTTGCCGCAGCCAAGTCAGAATTCGCACGCCGGGGACTGGGTGGCGCGCGCGTTGATGACATTGCAGCCAAGGCCAAGATCAACAAGCGTATGCTGTACCACTACTTCGGCAACAAGGAAGAGTTGTTCACGCGCATACTTGAGGATGCTTACGGCGACTTCCGCGCGGCCGAAGCCGCCTTGAAGATCGAACAGGATGACCCGATTACCGCCTTAAAACGGCTCGTCACGTTCACCTGGGAATATTATCTGGCCAATCCGGAGTTCATCACGCTGGTGAACTCAGAAAACCTGCACAAGGCGCGACATATCAAGAAGTCGGAACGCATGGACGATATCAACAAGCCGTTCATCGCGCGGATGCAGACGCTTCTGGAGCGTGGCGTGGCGGATGGGCTGTTCCGCCCAAATCTTGATCCCGTTCAAATTCTTATCGTGCTGGCGGGTGTGGGGTTTCATTATCTCACCAACCGGCACACAGGCGCCATCGTATACGGCCGGGAGCTGATGTCCGAGACTGCCAAGGCAGCCCGGCTCGCCTTCAACATCGACTCGGTGCTGCGAATTGTCTGCAAGCCCGAAGTTCTCATCAAACTGGAGATGCAAGCATGAGCGGAGCGGCACTGGTCACAGGAGCACGGCGCGGGATCGGCAAAGCCATCGCAGTCGCCTTGGCGGAGTCCGGTTTCAACGTTGCGGCCTGCGACATTGCCATGTCGGACGAGTTGAAGTCCGTCGCGGAGGAAATCAGCGCAAAAGGCCGCCGGTCCGTTGCTCTGGCGGGCGACATATCGAAGATTGATGGCCATGCCCAGCTTCTGAATGACGCCGAAGCTGCGATTGGGCCACTGACGACGCTCGTCAATAACGCCGGTGTCTCAGTGATGGTTCGTGGCGATCTTCTCGATGCCACTCCCGAGAGCTATGATCGCTGTCTTAATGTCAACACGCGCGGAACTTTCTTTCTGACGCAAGCCTTCGCCAGACGCGTGCTGCATGTCAAAAGCGCTCAGCACCGCTCCATCGTTACC
The DNA here is from genome assembly GCA_963205315.1 of Pseudomonadota bacterium. Taxonomy (GTDB): domain Bacteria; phylum Pseudomonadota; class Alphaproteobacteria; order Rhizobiales; family Aestuariivirgaceae; genus Aestuariivirga. Next base: position 20,624 of record CAUJIO010000004.1, read on the forward strand.
GTTTCCTCTACCAATGCCGTGGCCCCCTCGATTGCGCGCGGGGAATATTGCGTGTCGAAGGCCGGCGTCTCGATGACCTCGAAGCTGTTTGCCTCACGGCTTTCCAACGACGGCATTGGTGTCTATGAGATCCAACCTGGTTTCATTGAAACAGATATGACGGCGCCGTCGAAGTCCAGATACGACTCGCTCATCGAAGGTGGCCTGACCATCATCAGGCGTTGGGGAAAGCCGGAGGAAGTGGCTCGCATCGCCGTCACGCTCGCCACCGGGCTTCTTCCCTACACATCCGGACAGATCATTCAGGCCGATGCCGGCCTTCTCACCGTGAGATACTGACGTGAAAATCAAGTTTCCGCAGGCAAGTGGTGCATCTGAAATGTACCTGGTCCAGGGCGAGCCCCTGGCAATTGGCAAGCCACGAGGTGAGTTCAATCGTGTGACGTTTGCAGCAGCGCATGTCGTTGCCGATGCCTTCACCGGGAGCGATCCTTCCGGGTCCCCGGCGATCGATTGGGACAAGACACTGGCTTACCGCACCTATTTGCTTGATCTCGGCTTCGGCATTGCCGAGGCGATGGACACATCACAGCGCGGCATGGGACTGGACTGGGCAAAAGCCTTCGAGTTGATTGGCCATTCCCTCAAATCCGCTGGCAAGCGCTCAAGCCAAATCTACTCGGGCTGTGGCACGGATCAGTTGCCGGCGTCAGAGGCGCGCTCCCTGGATGATGTGATCCGCGCTTATCTCGAGCAGCTGCACGCCATCCAGAAGCTCGACGGCCGGATCATCCTCATGGCCAGCCGGGCGTTGGTGAAAGTTGCCAGATCACCGGATGACTATTTGAAAGTTTACGCCCGGGTCCTCGCCGAAGCCGATCATCCCGTGATCCTGCATTGGCTGGGAGAGATGTTCGATCCTTCACTCAAGGGCTATTGGGGAAGCGGCGCATTCGAGCCGGCGATGGAGACCTGTCTCGCCGCCATCGATGCAAGTGTTTCCAAGGTTGACGGCATCAAGGTCTCGCTGCTCGACGACCAGAAGGAGATTGCCATGCGGAGGCGCCTGCCCGTCGGCATCAAGATGTATACGGGTGACGATTTCAACTATCCGGACCTCATCGCAGGAGACGATCAGGGCTACTCACATGCACTGCTCGGAATTTTCGACGCGATTGCGCCCGCAGCTTCAGGCGCGCTCTCGGCGCTCGCCAAAGGCAATATGAAGAAATACACCAAGCTGATGGCGCCAACCGTACCATTGTCGCGGCTCATCTTCCGGGCGCCAACGCAATATTACAAGACCGGCATCGTCTTTCTCGCCTGGCTCAACGGACATCAGAACCATTTTGTCATGATCAGTGGCGCGCAAGCGATGCGTCCACTCCCCTATTTCATAGATATCTTCAAACTGGCTGACCAAGCCGGTCTTCTCGCCGATCCCGATCTTGCCGTGAAGCGCATGAAAAAGCTGCTAACCCTCTACGGAGCATGACATGCGGGATCTTGCGGCAAATCCGCAACTATGCTCCGTCAATACAGCAACGCTCGGATTTCAGGCTCCAATCAGAGACGTGATCGACGCTGTGGCGCGTGCCGGCTTCGGCGGTATTGCCCCATGGCGCCGCGAAGTCGAGGGCGGCCACGTCAAAGCGATTGCGAGGCATATTCGCGATGCCGGCCTAAGCGTCTCCGGCTATTGCCGCAGCACCTATATCCCAGCCACAACCACGGCAGAATTTGATGCAAATGTGAGCGCCAACAAGCGTGCGATCGCAGATGCTGCCACATTGGGTGCTGCGTGCTTCGTCATGGTGGTGGGCGGACTGCCGAAAGGATCAAAGGATATTGAAGCTGCACGCGCGCAGGTCGCCGAGGCGAGCGCGCTGCTGGTGGAACATGGCAGGTCCTTGGGTGTGAGGATCGGACTAGAGCCGTTGCATCCAGTCTATGCCGCTGACCGCTCTTGTCTCACGCTCTTGTCTGAAGCCTTGACGATCTGCGAGGCCATTGAGGGCAAAGTGGATGACCCGTGGCTTGGCACTGTCATCGACGTCTATCACCTGTGGTGGGACCCAAACCTGCGTCTGGACATCGAGTGGGCGGGCAAGACCAAGCGGATTTTCGGATTCCACGTCTGCGATTGGCTGGTTCCAACCAATGACGTCCTCAATGACCGCGGCATGATGGGTGATGGCGTCATCGACGTTCCGATGATCCGAGGTCTTGTCGAATCTGGGGGCTATTCGGGGCCAGTCGAAGTCGAGATCTTCTCGGCGGAGAATTGGTGGAAAAAGCCAATGAGCGAAACACTTCAAGTGTGCCGTGAACGCCTCGCATCAGCGACCTGATCAGTCCCAACGGCCGGCCATCCAAGACGGATTGATCGTTCGGCCATCGCGTGTGCCAAGAGCCGATATCGCTGCCATGTCTTCCGGCGACAGTTCAAAGTTCAACGCAGCCACATTCGATAGCGCATTCTCCCGCTTCGTCGTCATCGGAATGGCAATCACGCCCTGCTGGATAATCCAGCGTAAAACGATTTCCGATGCTGGACGGCCAAGACGGATCGCAATGTCCTGAATGACATTGGGCTGCAAAGCTTTGCCGCGCGCCAGTGGGCTATAGGCCGCCAATGCCACTCCGGTCTCGCGAGCTGCAGCCAGGAGCTTTGACTGGTCAAGCAGGGGATGAAACTCCACCTGATTGCAAATGAGACTTCCCCCCGCCACCATCTGCGCCCGGCGCAGCATGGATGGACTGAAATTGCTAACGCCGATGGCGTTCGCCATTCCCCTCGCCCTTTCCGTGATCAGCCGATCCACGGTCGCTTCAAAGTCATCGTCCGAAGGTGGCCAATGAATCAACAACAGGTCGGCGGGCCCACCGAGGTCATCCATCGACCTGGCGACGCTTGAGGCAAAATGCGCCTTGCCAAGATTGGAAGGATCAACCTTGGTTACCACATAAATTTCACTCCGCGCCAAACCAGACCTGCGCAATGCCGTTCCGACATCGGCCTCGTTGCCATACATTTGCGCCGTATCGATGTGACGAAGCCCGATTTCGAGCGCCATTGATACGGCGCCGATGACATCTTCTCCTCGCAGAGGATAAGTTCCCAGCCCCAACTGGGGAATGCCCTTGAGCTTCGGCATGGCGATGGAGGTCATGGAGAATTCCTACTTGATGACGAGCACCTTGGCCCGATCCATTGTGACCGCGACGGCGGCGACGAGAATGAAACCGAAGACGATCTGTTGGGCGAAGACCGACACGCCGATGAAGGTCATTCCGATGCGGACGACCTGGACAATCAGTGCGCCGACAAAGGTTCGCCAGATCGATCCGACGCCACCAGTGATCGCGGTCCCGCCTACGACAATGCAGGCGATTGCAGGCAACAGGAATTCATTCGCCAATGTGGGCGATCCTGAGCCCAGACGGGCGGCCATGACGATCCCGGCAACTCCTGCCATCGTTCCAGATAACGTGTAGGCCGCGATCTTGATGCGATCCACATCGATGCCGGATGCCATAACGGCACGCTCCTGTGCGCCAATTCCTCGCACCAGGCGGCCGAACGGTGTCAAGCCGAGTACGGCACTGAGGACAAGCAGGAACGCCACACCGACCCATATCTCGTTGGGCACACCCAGAAAATCCCCCACGGCCCAGGTCAGATAGGTTTGGCTCAATTCACCAGGAATGACGACCGATTTGGTCTCCGAAAACCAGTTGCCAGCACTGAGGACCACACCGCTGACCGCAAGCGTGGCAATGAAGGACGGTATGCGCAGCCGGGTCGACACATAACCACCCGCGAAACCTGCAATGACGCCACCAATTACCGCCAATGGGATCGCGAAGATGCCGAAGCGTGGCAAGTAGACGGCCAGGATGCAACTGGTCATGGAGGCCACGGCCTGTACAGACAGATCAATTCCGCCGATCATGATGACCAGCGTAACGCCAGAGGCCATGAGGAACAGCGTCATGGTGTCGGCGGTGACTTCCAACATGTTTCCAGCCGAGAAGAACGTGCGATCGTAAAGTCCTACGAGCAGGACGAGAACGACCAGCACGATCAACGGCAGCCAGGTTTGCAATCGGGTGCGGGATTCCATCTTCATGTCACACCATGTGGCTTACAAGATCAACCTGCGCCGGCTTGTTGCCCGGTGCAGCTTCAAAGGTCGCCGTGACTTCACCATCACGCATCACGAGGACGCGGTTTGACAGTCCGATCACCTCCTCCAACGTATCGCCGAGGAGGATGACAGCGAGTCCTTCCGCCGTCATGTCGCGAATGAGCTCGTAAACGTCTTCCTTGGCCCCAACGTCAATTCCACGCGTCGGGTGATCGAGAATGAGAATGTTGACCCCGGCAATGCGCCATTTGGCGAGCACAACTTTCTGCTGGTTGCCGCCGGACAGGCTGCCAACCATTGTGGCGGTAGATGGTGTCTTGATACTGAGCCGTTCAATCCACTGTCTGGCGACCGCATTCTCATCGGCAAACCGGATGCGGAAACCCGAGACGAATTTTGGCAGCGCCGCCAATGTCATGTTCTCTGCGACAGTGAAAGGCGCGACGAGACCTTCCACCTTTCGCTCGGCCGGAACGAGGCCCACGCCTTTGGCCGTCGCATCATAGGCTGCGGAAAAATGTACCTGCTCGCCTTTGACCTTCAAAGAACCGCTGTCAAACGGCGTGTGTCCGGCCAGGCAGCGCGCGAGGTCTTCACGTCCAGAGCCGATTACACCGGCGATGCCCAGTACTTCGCCTTCATGCAATGCAAAACTGATGTTGGAAAATGAACCTGACTTGGTCAAGCTCTGGACTTCGAGCACCGTGGTAGCTGATGGCACCGCTTGCCGCGCCTCACGGTAGTACTCATGGTGCAATTGACGGCCGACCATAAGCTGATGCAAGTCCTTGACTGTCGCATCCCTGGACTCGAGTTCCTTCACGCTCTTGCCATCGCGCAGAACGTAGACGCGGTCCGAGATTTCCAAAACCTCCTCAAGCCGATGCGAGATAAAGACGAATGAGGCACGCGACTTCAGATCGCGGACGATGGAAAACAGCAGATCGGCCTCTCGTTTTTCAAGAACCGACGTTGGCTCATCCAGCAGAATTGTAACGTGGCCTTTGATACGCGTGTCAAGCGACAAGGCCTTGGCGATCTCTACCATCTGGCGGTCGGCAAACGAAAGATCGCCGCAACGCATGGCGGGATTGACCGACAGATGCACCTTTGCCAATTCCTTCGTGGCGGCGGCGTTCATGCGCTTCTTCGAAAGCAGACCAAATCTGAGAAATTCCTCTTCCCGTCCAAGGAAGATATTTTCGGCAACAGTGAGAGTCGGAAGCACCGACTGCTCCTGAAACACCATTGCGATGCCCGAATCAAATGCGTGCCGGGGTGAGGTGATGGTGACAGGATGTCCGTCGACGAAGATCGAACCCTGATCCGGCTGGTAGATGCCGTTGAGGACTTTCAACAACGTGGATTTACCGGCGCCGTTCTCGCCAATGAGACCGACAACCTCGCCCTTGTTGATGGCAAAACTCACATCATCAAGCGCCTTCACACCTGGAAAGCTCTTCGACACATTGCGGATTTCGAGGACTGGAGTTGTCATTTCACCACATCCAGCCGCGAACGGTCGAGTGCGAGGGCTACAGCGGCGATGATCAGCAGTCCCTGCACACCCTTCTGCACATAGGGTTCGATGCCCATCAGCACCATGCCGTTCGTCAACACGATGACGATGAAGACGCCGATGACCGAATTCAAAACCGATCCGACGCCGCCGGAGAGCGCCGTGCCGCCGACCACGATAGCCGTGATGGCGGTGAAAAGCCTGTCCTGGCTGATCAGAGCATGGCCGCGGCCGATCTGTGCGGCGGATAGCGCCCCTGCCAGACCATAAAAGGCGCCAGCAATGCCGAAGACGATGATGCGGGTGCGGTCGACCGGGATGCCGGCGTTGCGCGCCGTCGCTTCATCGGTGCCGATGGCGTAGACCCAGCGGCCAATGCGTGTACGCTCCTGAATGACATAGGCGACTATGACAGCCACGCCTGCGATATAGACAGCGGCTGGTATGTCGAAGACACGGCCAAGCGAGAGGTAGTCACGAAAGCTGGAATCCGAAATTCGCACCATGACGCCACCCAGAATGGCGGTGGCCAAGCCAATCCCGGCAAATCCCATCCCCAGCGTCGTCATGAAGGACGGAATGCGGAACTTGACGTGGATGAAGCCGTTGAGAAGACCGACAAGGCTGCCGATGAGAATCGCGGCCGGTACCGAGAAGAGGCCAATTGCAATTCCGGTGAAATCATTCGCGACCAGCATGGAGGCCGCTACGGCGCAGATGGCAATCACGCCCTCGGCAGAGAGGTCGATTGACCCCATCAGGATGACGAAAGTCACCCCCATGCAAATGACCAGCGGAATCGCCGCAGTGTTCAGCATGCGGACAAAATTCGCCCCGCCAAAGAAATTCGGGTTGAACAGGCCGATGATTATGCACAGACCGACGAGAACGGCCACCGGCGCCCAGCGCCGCCATTGCTTCGACCATGCTCCGCCGGCTAACGCTGCTGCTTTCACGCGCAAAGCTCCGCCTAGAAACATTTGATACATAACGGCCGGATGCCTGACATCCGGCCGTCAATACAGGTACCTGACGTCTTATCCGCGATACTGGATCTGGCCGGTCGCCTTACCCCAAAGATCGTTGAAGTCTACCTTCGGCGGGTTGTTCTTGAAGGCGCCGACCGTCTCTTTGGTAACGATAATACCGGTGCCATAGAATTCGCGGTGTTCGTGACCTTCCTTGGTAATGTCGATCTTGCCGGTCGCGTGAGCGTAGGGAATGGCAAGTCCCATGCCACCGGTCCACAGCGGATCCCAAGCGACGGTGCCAGCGAATTCTCCTGCCTCGATAGCTGCAACAGCGGCATCGATACCGTCGATGCCGACAACCGGTACCTTGCCTGCAAGTCCGTTCTGGCGCAGCGCCTCAAGAGCGCCCATGCCCATGCCGTCGTTGGCTGCGAAGACACCCTTGACCTTATCACCGAAGCGGGTGAGCCATGCTTGCGTAATCTCAAAGGCCTTCTGTTCGTTCCAGTCCGCGGGCTGGAAATCAAGCAACTCTACCTTTCCATTGGTCTTGGCAATGGCGTTGTCGAGACCGAGCTTGCGCTCGATGGCCGGTACGTTGGAGAGAATGCCGCCAAGTGCTACGATGCCGCCTTCGCCACCAAAGGCCTTGAACAATTCATTGGCGATGGCTTCGGCAGTCGGAACACCATCGAACGACATGTGTGCGACGTAGTTGGGATCGAAATCCCAGGGATGCAGGTCAGCGGGCTTGTTCCACTGGGTCACGACGAAGCCGCCGGCTTTCTTCACTTCCTCGACGATGACGCGGGCATCCGGCGAGTCGTTCGGATCAACGTTGAGAATGAGTTTTCCACCAGTGCGCTGCAGCAGTGCCTTGATATCCGCAATGCCTTTTTCCGAGTTACCTTCGGTGACCAGCACCTCATACTTCGCACCAATCGACTTGGCGAAGTCTTCTCCGCCCTTGGCGAACGTCGCATGGTAAGGATTGGCCACGGAGCGTAGCGAATTGGCCAGCGTCCAGGTGGTCTCCTCGGCAATGGCTGGCATCGGGAACGATGATCCCATCGCTCCGACGGCAGCAGCGCCTGCCGCACCTTTCAACACCGAACGGCGGTTCAACGTGTTCTTGAGTATCGCAGCCATTTCATCCTCCCGTGATTTTTGGCCTTTACTGCACCATCTAGTTACTTCATTGTGCGAACCTGTCAAGTGGGTCGCAAAGCAGTTGCGAAATTGTGTATTGAGCTCCCTTTGCGACGAGATACTTGAGGATTGACGATGGGAATTGCAGTGGAACCAGAGATTGCCACGCCGAAAGGACGTCCGCGTGACGCGGAGCAGACCAGAAAGCGAATTCTCGATGCGGCAGTCGTGGAGTTTGCCCGCAAAGGCCTGGGCGGCGCACGGGTGGATGCCATCGCGCTACGGTCAAAATCCAACAAGCGGATGATCTATCACTATTTCGGCAGCAAGGAGCAGTTGTTCAAGGAAGTGATCGAGACTGTCTATGTCGGTATCCGCACAGCCGAACAAAAACTGCATCTCGATGAACTGGACCCCGAAGAAGCAATTGCCACGTTGGTGCGGTTCACATGGAACTATTACCTACAACATCCGGAATTCCTGACGCTGGTCAACAGCGAGAATCTGCATCGCGCCAAGCATCTGAAGTCCTCCGAGGTCATCCGTGCGGTATCAGGCAAATTCGTTCAGATGGTGACCGCGATCCTGGAACGCGGCGTCGAGAAGGGCGTGTTCCGCAGCGGCATCGATCCGGTCCAGCTCAACATCACCATTGCAGCGATCGGCTACTACTACCTGACCAATCGCTTCACCGGCTCAATCGTCTTCGAGCGTGACCTCATGTCACCCGCCAATCTCGATGCCAGACTTGCCTTCAATCTCGACACCATTTTGCGACTTGTGAAGAGAGACCCATGACACAGCAACCGTTCTTCATCCCGACTCCCAGGCTTTCGGCGGATATCTATGAACAGATCCGGGAGACTGCGCGGCGCTTTGCCGAGTCGCGTGTCAGGCCGGCGGCGGCGGGACTGGACGAGAGCGAAACCTTTCCGGCCGACATCTACGCTGAAATGGCCGGGCTTGGACTGTTCGGCATTACCGTGCCGGATACTTATGGGGGCGCTGGCCTTGATGCGCTCTCCTATGCGCTGGTGATGGAGGAACTCTCGCGCGGATACGCATCGGTCGCCGACCAGTGTGGCCTGGTGGAACTGATCGGGACGCTTTTGTCCGTACACGGAACCGATGTGCAAAGAAGCCAGTGGCTGGGTGGCGTTCTGGCAGCCAAGACCCGCGTAGCCTATTGCATCACCGAGGCTGAAGCCGGAACCGATGTCTCCGGTGTCAAGACCACGGCTGTGCCAGACGGAAAAGGCTGGAGGCTCTCCGGATCGAAGATATGGATTCACAATGCACCCGTGGCAGATGTCGGCTTCGTGCTGGCACGCACCGATCCATCGGCCGGGAATCGCGGCATGTCGATCTTTATTGTTGATCTGCACTCAGCAGGTGTTTCGCGTGGCCCCAAGGAACACAAGATGGGACAGCGAGCCTCACAGGTCGGAGCCCTGCATTTCGAGGACGTTGCGTTGGGGCCAGATGCCCTGCTCGGCCCGATGAACCGCGGCTTCCACATCATGATGAGCGTTCTGGACAAGGGCCGCATCGGCATCGGCGCACTCGCTGTGGGAATCGCGCAAGCTGGCCTCGAAGCAGCCGTTGACTATGCGAAGACCCGCAAGCAGTTCGGCAAGACGATTGCCGAAAACCAGGGCCTGCAATGGCTGATGGCCGACATGCAGAAGGATATCACGGCAGCCCGCGCCCTGGTTCACCGGGCGGCGATGACGATGGACCACAATCTTTCCGCCACGATGGACTGCTCGATGGCCAAGTGCTTTGCGGGCGATGCCGCCGTACAGCACACTGCAAACGCCGTACAGATTTTCGGGGGATCAGGTTACATTCGCGGTTTCGAAGTCGAGCGGCTTTACCGGGACGCCAAGATCACGCAGATCTATGAAGGGACCAACCAAATTCAGCGGACCATCATTGCTCGCGAATTGTTGAAGGGGTGAGATGACAATCGACCTGTTTGCAGACACCGTCGGCAAGACCGTCTCCTGCGCCAAGACCGTGGGCGAGAGCGACGTCTATCTGTTCGCCGGCATCACAGGTGACTTGTCTCCAAACCATGTCGATGAAGCCGCAATGTCGAAGACGAAGTACGGACACCGTATTGCCCATGGGGCGTTGCTGGTCGGCTACATGTCGCGGGCTTCGACGATGATCTGCGATCAGTGCGGGCCGCTCATGGCCACGCACTTTCCGGTTTCGCTCGGTTATGATCGCGTACGGTTTCTCGACGCGGTGCTGATCGGCGACACGATCAGCATCACCTATACGATCACCAATGCTGACGCCGGGAAATTCCGTACTATGGCAACGGTCGAAGTGCGCAACCAGAAGGGAATACTTTGTGCGGTTGCGACCCATATCATGCGGTGGATCGGGCGCGACTGAGTAGCGTGCTACTTCGAGAGCCCTTCCTTGAGGAAGTCTTCGAAAGCTGACTTATAGTCGGGATGCCAACGCGACAGCGGTGGACGATTTTCGATGATGTCATCCATGGCCCAGCGCATGCGCAGTTCGTCAATCTCCCGGGGAACGGCGTTGTCCGGGCAGAGAATATAAAAATCGCCGCGCGCCATGGATTCCAACATGAAATCTACGACCTGTTCGGGCATCCACGCTGCATCGGGCTTCGATTGGGTGTGGACGCGCGTGAGGCCAGTGAAGGTGAAGCCCGGAATCAGGAGATGCGCCGTAATGCGGCATCCGCCAATGTTGCGGAGTTCATGCGCCAGCGCCTCGGTGGTGACCTTGATGCCCGCCTTCGACACATTGTAGGCCGTGTCACCGGGTGGGCAAGTGATCCCCTGCTTCGACCCCGTATTGATGATGGCGCAAGAATTGCCCTGCTTGATCATCTCGGGCACAAAGGTCTGAACGCCGTTGATGACACCCCATAGGTTGACGCCTAGGATACGTTGCCAGCGGGCGTGATCGCCGAACAGTTGTCCGCCGCCTTCAGTGCCGGCATTGTTCATCAGAACGGCGACGTCGCCGAATGCCGAAAACGCCCTGTCTTTCAATACTTGTACGTCCTCGATGCGGCTGACGTCCGCCGCTACGGCTATGACATCGCTATCGTGGCGCGCGTGGCTGGCAATTGTGGTAGCCGCCGATTCAAGGGCTAAGGCATCGATGTCAGCGATGCAGACCTTCATGCCAAGACCCGCCAGCTTCACCGCGGCGGCAAGGCCAATGCCGCTTGCGCCACCCGTGATGACGGCGGCGCGGCCACTTGAAACTGCAGGATGAGTCATGACATTGCCCTTTTTCAACAATGACCCAGCGGTGTGACGAGGAGGATGGCCGCTGTCAAGTCATCGCCGTACCGTGTCAATCCGCCTGCCGCGACTGGCAGCCATGCAGATGAACCTCAGCGCGGCGCCACGGACCTCGACTACGTTCAGCAAGCGGCGCTAATGTCGCTCAGGGAGGCACCGACGCATGACATCCGCTCACGCTCCACGCAGCGCAGTCATTGGACTAGGCTCGATGGGGCTCGGCATGGCCCTGACGATGGCGCGGAAGGGGCTGTCCGTGACCGGCTTCGATATCAATCCTGACGCGGTTGCGAAACTGACGCAAGGCGGCGGAACGGGTTGCAACAACATTACCGAAGCCGCAACTGGATGCGACATCGTAGTGGCGGTCGTAGTCAATGCCGCCCAGACCGATGCCGTACTGTTTGGCGAGGGTGGAGCTGCGATGGCGATGGCCCGCGGCGGCGTCATCATTTCGTCGGCGACGATGGCGCCTGAGGATGCCCGCAGGTTTGCCGAGAAGGCCAAAGGGCTTGGGCTTCACTATCTCGATGCACCAATCAGTGGTGGCGCGGCCAAGGCGGCATCAGGTGAATTGACCATCATGGCCTCCGGCACAGCAGAGGCGTTTGCCGGTGCGCGGCCAGTTCTCGATGTCATTGCGGGAACCGTCTACGAACTCGGCTGCGCGGCCGGCATCGGCGCATCCTTCAAGATGGTGAACCAGCTGCTGGCTGGCGTCCACATCGCTGCGGCTTGCGAGGCCATGGCTTTCGCCAAGCGATTGGGCCTCGATCTCGATCAGGTCTACAAGGTCATCACGGCCTCGGCCGGAAATTCGTGGATGTTCGAGAACCGCGTGCCGCATATTCTCGAGGGAGACTATTCGCCGCGCAGTGCGGTAAATATCTTCACCAAGGACCTGGGGATTGTTGGCGATATGGGCCGGCGCGAGACATTCCCCTTGCCGCTGTCGGCCGCAGCACTGCAGATGTTCATGATGACAGCAGCTGCAGGCATGGGCCGAGACGACGATGCATCTGTCGCCCGCATGTTCGCCATGATCGCCGGACTGGATTTGCCTGAACGCAGGAAGGAATAGAAACCGTGCCGAAATTTGCAGCCAATCTCTCCATGATGTTCAACGAATGGGAGTTCCTTGACCGGTTCGAAGTTGCGGCCAGCGCTGGTTTCACGGCAGTGGAGTTCCTGTTTCCCTATGCGTTTCCGCCAGACGCCATTGCCGAGCGCCTGCAGCGCCACGGTTTGACGCAGGCGCTCTTCAACCTCCCGCCCGGGGATTGGGACAAGGGCGAGCGCGGTTTGGCCGCCCTGCCCTATCGGATGGACGATTTCCGCGCCTCGGTTTTGAAGGCTCTGCCCTATGCAGCTGCAACAGGTGCCAAACGCCTGCACATGATGAGCGGCCTCGCCAATCGCGCCGATGCAGCGGCCGTGGCTGCCTACACGTCTGCGATTCGCTTTGCCTGCGAGAAGTTGGCTCCACTCGGCATCGGCCTTGTCATCGAGCCGATCAACGGGCGCGACATGCCCGGCTATTTCCTGAATGACTTTGGTTTCGCGGCGGAACTGATCACATCGCTGGGCGTCTCCAATCTCAAGCTCCAGTATGACATCTATCATCGCCAGATTCTGCATGGCGACGTGATGAAGAGTCTCGAGTCACTGATGCCGATGATTGGCCACGTGCAGATTGCGGCCGTGCCGAAGCGTCACGAGCCAGGTACCGGCGAACTCGACGATGCGCGGATATTCCGGCATCTCGACGCTCTCGGCTATGACGGCTACGTTGGCTGCGAATACCGGCCCGAGAAAGGCACTCTTGAAGGCCTTGGCTGGATGCGATGAATAAGGTTCAGATCATGCGGGTGGCGATGGCCGCCTGTTGCACCAGTTCATCAAGCAGCGCCATGGTGGCGTGACCCGAACAGCTGAACGGATTGAGGACGGGCCGTTCGCTGTATTTCAGCAGGATGCTGGGATTGATCTTCGCCAGGTCGACGTGGCCCATCGTCCAGTTGCAGAATTTCCGTTCACGGATTTCCTCGAAGGCGAGCAGCCGCACCTGGGTGTGACGGTCGTCGCGGACGATGGCATTGTAAAGCTCGCAGACCTCGTCGCGTCCACCTTCCAGAACCTGAATGAAAATGTCACCGCTGTAGCACAGGATCCCGGTAATGCCGCTCGATGGATTCTTGGTGCGTGACTTATCGAGAATGTCTTCAATCATCGACAGTGTGAGAGCGGTCCTGGCACGGCTGGCATAGAGGCAACGGACGATCATGGATGACTATTCCTTGAGATTCACAAGCGCCAGAAATTCGCGGCGCAGAGACGGGTTCTTGAGAAAGGAGCCGCGCATGACACTATTGATCATCTTGGCGCCCGTATCCTTTACACCGCGCCAGTGCATGCAGAAATGATCGGCCTCCATGACGACAGCAAGGCCGTCGGGCGCCACTTTGCTCATCAGCAAATCGGCCACCTGGGCAATCGCCTCCTCCTGGATTTGCGGGCGGCTCATGATCCATTCTGCGAGGCGCGCGAATTTTGACAGGCCGATGAGGTTGGAATGTTCGTTGGGCAGGACTCCCACCCACATTCGCCCCATGATGGGGCAGAAATGATGACTGCAGGCACTGCGCACGGTTATTGGCCCGACGATCATCAGTTCGTTGAGGTATTCCGCATTGGGGAACTCTGTAACACTCGGCGGCGTAACGTAGCGGCCGCGGAAAACCTCGTTCAGGTACATCTTGGCCACCCGGCGGGCGGTATCGCGGGTGTTATGGTCGTTTCTGGTGTCGATGACGAGGCTTTCCAGAACGCCCTCCATCTTGCCTGCGACCTCGTCAAGCAGAGCTTCCATATCACCCGGTTCGATGAATGCCGCGATATTGTCATTGGCATAATAGCGCTTGTGCGCCTGCTCGATCCGCGACCGGATGCGCGCAGAAGCCTTAAGTGCCTTGCCGTCAGGCGTGTGGGGCGGTGATTTGTCCATGAAAGCTTACCCATTGACCGAAGAATGAAACTAGCACGGACCCGCGGCTTTCACCACGGGCACCGCCCACAGCATATACGGGGAAAGTGTCTGCCTGGACCAGGCAGTTGCCAAGCGGGCCCGGCCTTGGCATCAAGACGCGGCAATTCATATATACGGGTGTTTGGCATGCGCATCGAGGCCATCGACTTTTACTATCTTTCCATGCCCACGGTAGAGGACATTGGGGATGGCAGCCAGGATGCCCTCGTCGTGCGCGTGGCGGCGGGTGGCCTTGAAGGCTGGGGCGAATGCGAAGCTTCGCCGTTGACGTCGATAGCGGCCTACGTCGCACCGATGTCGCATGGGGCCTGCAAGCCCCTGCGCGACGTGATTCTGGGGCAGCCGATCACTGGGGTCGCCGACATCACCCGGCTGGCTGCGGAGGTGGAAATGCAGTGCATGGACCTGTTGCAGGCCGCACATACGTTTTCCGGCATTGAAATCGCCCTGTGGGATCTTCTTGGACAGGCTTCGGGCCAGCCCGTCTACCAGTTGCTCGGATACCGGCAGGCTTATCCAAAACTGCCCTATGCCTCACAGCTTTTCGGTGACACACCGGAACAGACTTTGACGGGTTGCAGGGTGGCTCGCGAGCGCGGATTTCGGGCCGTGAAGTGTGGATGGGGACCGTTCGGCAAGGGGTCAGTTCAATTGGACCGCGATCATCTTCATGCGGCGCGGGAAGGACTGGGCAAGGACGGCATTCTGCTCATCGATGCCGGACAGATCTTCCGTGAGGACGTCGAGGCCGCCGCCGCCCGGATACCATTCCTGGCGGAGGTACAGGCCGGCTGGCTCGAGGAACCGTTTCTCGGTGGGGCCTATGGAGCCTATGCCGGACTGGCCGCGCGGAGCGACGGCGTCAAACTTGCGGGCGGTGAGGCGTCGCATAATTTCCACATGGCACAGCAGCTCATCGATTACGGAAAAGTGGAATTCATCCAGATCGACTGCGGACGGATCGGGGGCATCGGACCGGCGAAAAGGGCCGCCGACTACGCCGCGTCGCGTGGGGTCACCTATGTCAATCACACCTTCACATCGCATCTGGCGCTCTCAGCCTCGCTGCAGCCCTATGCGGGCCTGAAGGACCACGTGATCTGTGAATTCCCCTTCGCACCCAAGGCGGTCGCCCTCGACATGACGACGACCCATCTCTTGCCAGACAGCAACGGCGAAATCCTGATCCCGGACACGCCGGGTCTTGGTATCACGATGAACATCGAGGGCATGCGGCCCTATCTCGTCGACACAGAGTTAGCCGTGAATGGCAAGGTCATCTATCGCACACCAAATCTCTAGTCAGTGGCTTTCGAGTTAGATGATGTTGCTGGCATTGGTCTGGCCGGCGGACGGCATTCGCACCTCGTTTTTGTGACTGGTCATTGATAGCCGGTCATCTCGACGTACCCCTCGCCTTGATGCGATCCCTCTATGGTGACTGGCCCTTCCCAATAGGGCACTTGCGTGTTCATCCAGGCGTTGGGATTGAGGGCCTTGGTTGTGACATTGATACCCTTCCCCGGCAATTCGATGCGCCAGCGCACGGGAATGTCGTGGTCCGCCACGCGCGCGGTTTCAAGCGGAGTCACTCTCAAAGCGCCAGGCGCTTGCGGTTCGGCCCGTCCGTCTCCAGCGATCCAGGTCGCCACGGAAAATCCAGCGCCACTGTCTCGCAGACGGTAGCCCATGAGCTTCGTACCATCATCAAAATGCAACGAAAACCAGTCCCAGCCAGACTGGTTGGCACTGAGCGGCTGTGATGACCATTCGCGGTCGAGCCACGCCTGTCCGGTAACTGCCACCGGGCCGCCGGGCAGGGTAATCTGTCCTGAGACCTTGTAGGCAGGTTGCGAATAATAGTGGCTCGCCTGACCTTCGGGGGATTTCACCGAGTAGCCGCTTTGGCCATGAAGCACAATCGGACCTTTGGCCGAAAGCGTCAGGTCATAGGCGAAGTCGGTCCCCGCAGCCGAAACCTCGAGATCTGCGATTTCATCTGCACCTGGAGCGGATTTCGATGCCATTTTCCAGTCATCGATGAAGGCCACAAACGGAGTAAACGTCACGCCGGCCTGGCCGATCCCGCCCCGGGCGAGCCGCTCAGCCACGTGATGAGAGTCCTTTGAGGTCAGTGCCGCGTGGCCCATCCAGGCTTGCGGGCTCTGCCAACCCTCGCCTTCTCCCGGCGACAACGCTGCCCGGAACAATGTCCATTGCGCACCGTAGGACTGTCCGTCAGCACCGTGAAGATTGGCGGTGACATACCACCACTCGATGCGAAACTGCGGATGTGGACCATGATCCTGAGGAAAGTTCAGCACCGTGCCTTCTTGCGGCAGCGCGAAACCCCCGGAGTCGCTACCGAGGCCCGCGAAACCCTGCGCCATCGCAGGACCGGCAAGACAGAGATAAAACAAGCAGGCTTTAGCGTTCATCTGCAAATATCCTGAGCAGATCGGCCGGAGCAAGCCGCATGAGGCGGATGGCCGGCAGAAGAACCGACAGGCCCGCCACAAGAAGTGCCAGCAGCCCAAGCTTCAGCCACTCAAACGGGAAAATGTACAGCGGCAGCCGCCAGCCGAAAGCTTCAACATTGACAACCGCCAACAGCACCCATGCGAGACCAAGCCCCAATGGAATCGCTGCCAGCACCGTCACTGCAGCAAGTGCGAGACTGCGAAGAAGTTCCAGACCGGCAATATGCGGCCGCGTAAGGCCCATGGCCCAGAGCGGGGCCAGTTGCGCCACTCTCATGCCAGAGAGTGTCACGAAGCTGGCAAGCATGGCCAAGGCTGCCACGCCGAGGGTCAGCACATTCAATGCCGCAGTAACGGCGAACGTCCGCTCAAAAATCTTCAATGACGTGGCCTTGATGGAAGCCTGATCGATCACGGCCTCCTCCGGCAGGTTCAGGGCGGAACGTAGTGCGTCGGCGAGATCCGCAGCCTTGGCGGGTGCAACCCTCACCGCGTATCGTAGCCGGCTGGCTTCGGGATAAAAGCGGACGAGCAGATCGTTGGCAATGATGACCTGGCCTTTGGGATTGCCGTAATCGGAGAAAATCCCTGCGACCGGCAGAGCATGACCGCCCGGCAGGCGAACTGAGTCCCCGAGCTTCAGGTGATTGCGGCGGGCAAGCTGTTCGTTGGCGAGAAGTGCCTTTCCGGCCGCAACCTCGTCCCAAACATTGGGCATAGCCTCCAGCATCGGCCACTTGGCACGATAGGTGGCGTGGTCCACGATGCCATATATCAGGACTGGCTGGCCCATGACCTCGCCTTCGGTGTTCCAGATTGGCAGCACGGCATCGCTTCGCGGAACTAGCCAATCATGCATCGTCTCGGCCTCCGCCGTATTGCGGCCAGCGACATAGAGTTCAGACGCCAGGCGCTGGTCAAGCCAGCCGAGGAAGGTCAACCGGAAGCTCGACACCATGGAGCCGACACCAATATTGGCGGCCAACGCCAGGAGGAGTGCCATCAGGGCCAAGGAGAGACCGGGGAGCTGCTGGCGCGTATCAGACCAGAACCACTGCAAAACAGCGCCTCGTGACACCCAGGTTCCGGCTTTCAACGCCAGCATGAGCAGCAGCGGCAATACCAACGCGCCAGACAGTAACAATGTTGCGAGCAGGGCAAAGCCCGCGATCAGACCCGTCCCGAACATTAGCAGCCCGCCAGCCATAACGAGAAGCAAGGTTGCAACAATGGCCTGCACCAGGATCTGCTGCTCCGAGGCCAACGCCCAGGCACGCGGCCGCGCTGGCGCCAGAAGGGGCATGCGAGCCGCCTGCCAGAGACCTTGCAGGCCCGAGGCAAATGTTCCCAGAATGGCGATGATGAGCCCCGCGCCCCAGACCGAAGGACGCAATGACAGGGTGCCCTCAAGTTCGGCACCGTAAAGACCACGAAGGCTCGTGGCAACATCGGGCAATAGCATCGCGGCGACGAGATAGCCCATCGCCACACCTACACAACCTGCCACCACTGCAA
Source organism: Pseudomonadota bacterium (assembly GCA_963205315.1). Lineage (GTDB taxonomy): Bacteria > Pseudomonadota > Alphaproteobacteria > Rhizobiales > Aestuariivirgaceae > Aestuariivirga. Next base: position 38,751 of record CAUJIO010000004.1, read on the forward strand.
AGGTCAAAAGCTCCAGCGCCAGAAGCAGAACCAGGCTGCGGGATGGCAATCCCAAGGCCCTCAGTGTACGGAACATCGAACGTCTCTGCTCGAAGGCGAGGCCAACGGCAGAATGAACGATGAACAATCCGACGGCAAAGGCGAGAAAACCAAAAGCCGTGAGATTGAGATGGAAGCTGTCGGTGAGACGCGACATGGCGCTTTCTGCCGGCGGTTCCTTGCGAACAAGGCCGGGTGCTGCCGCGGCGAGAGGCACCTGAACAAGTGGCTGTTGCGGCGACAGTATCATTCGCGACAACTTGCCAGGCGCGCCCAGCAGAACCTGCGCTTGGCCGATATCGGTGATGGCAACTCCGGGCGGTACACTCTTGACGATACGCAGAGGTGGAGTCTGCTCGTCCATCAGGGCGCTCGCCGTCTCAGCCGACACGTAAAACAGCCCAGGCTGTGCAATGAACTCCCGCAAACTGCCACCACCCCCGGCAACGACATCAACCTGACGGGCTTCGGCCGGCAGCGTCAGCGGGTCGATGCCGATGATGCGCAGACGGACGTCGCCATAGCGCTTTGTGCCTTCCAGGACCGGCGACACGGACCATCCACTGCGGCGCAGGCTGACATAGACAGCCTGATTGATGTATGTTCCATCGGCCGCAAAGAGACTGGGCAAGCGATCCTGGCCAACCATTGCAGCGGCGCGCGCATAGCTGGCCCGTGCCTCATCATTGATGGCCTGTACGGCGGACCAGATCGCCGTTGCCAATGACAGGCCAAGCAACAGCATTGCAAGCTGCAATGGCTTGCGCCACCAGTGCGAGAGCAATGCCACAAGTGAGTTGGTGTACATCACACCAACTGACCAGCTCGAAGATGAATGCGGCTGCCCAGCCTTGCGGCCAGCCGCTCCGAATGGGTGACCATCAACAGCGCCGCACCCGTCTTCGCCACCAGTTGCAACATCAGGCCAAGAACGCTGTCGCCCGTCGCCTCATCGAGATTGCCAGTCGGTTCGTCGGCCAGAATGAGTTTCGGGCGTGCAGCCAGCGTGCGCCCGATCGCCACGCGTTGCTGCTGGCCGCCGGAAAGCTGTTCCGGATAGCGGTCGAGAAGGCCGGTGAGGCCCAGTCTTTCGGTCAGCATCGCTCTCAAGTCGGCATCATCGCGGCCTGCCAGCCGCGAATGGAACGCCAGATTGGCCGCAACGTCGAGGGACGGAATGAGATTGTACTGCTGGAAGACGAGGCCGACGCTTTGGCGGCGGAGCGCTGCAAGCTGAGCATCGCCAAGCCCGACGATATTCTTGCCCTCGATGACGATTTCGCCTGCATCCGGGCTGTCAAGACCAGCAACCAGATGCAGAAGCGTGCTCTTGCCGCTACCCGACTCACCTGTCAGGGCCAGACTGCCGCCCGCCTCCAGAGAAAAGCTCACGCCTTTCAACACCTGAAGCTTGCCTTCGCCGGTGGCATAGGACTTGGTGACATTCGAAACTGCGAGAAGCATGAAGTGGCGGCACCTGAACTCGATTGCGGCTCCCTATACGCTGGCAATCGCCGCGCGGCATCACTCCAGAGGCGATCCGCGTCAGTCTGTCCCTGTCATCCAGTCCAGCATCTGCAGCCACAGACGGCGGTATCCGGCCCAGGCACAGAATTCCGGTGACAGCCAATGCGGACCAATGTCAGAAGTCCACGCGACAGCACGGCCCTTTCCAAAGGTTCCGGCAGCGAGCAGCGGATGGGCACCCTGGTCCGCAGGTAGCGAAGCGATGAGTTCGGCGCCCGGCTTCAATTTCACTTCGTTGACACCGAGCACAAAGGGCCACGGCCCATCAATGCCTGAAACGATGGGATGCCGGGGAGTGTCAATCACCGCCACTGCACCTTCGGGGATCTCGACACGATCATCATAAGGAAGGCAGGTTACGGGCAACACCTCTTCGACCGCCGTGCCACGCCAGCGCGCGCGTCCATCTATGCCCTGATAGCTCATGTAGCCGCCGATCATTGCAAGGCTCCCACCCTGCCGCACCCACTCGCGGATCAGCTTCAGCCGATTTGGGAAGGTCTTGGATTTCAACCAGACGTCGGGGTGCATGAGAATTGAGTTGGCACCGATATCGGACAGCAGCACCGCATCATATTCGTCGAGTTCCTCATGCGTCGCCGGGAACTTATCGGGTGCGTCATGTCCGGTCATATATGTGAGGTCGTATCTGCTGTCCTTCAACGCGGCCACGAGCGGTTCTGCCCCCAGATGGAACGTGACGCTGCTGAAGTGATCGAATCCCTTGTAGTGGGTGGAGGCGGAAACCCAGCTTTCGCCCACCAACAGAACCTTCTTCCGTGCCATGAGTTTCTCCGAACAGATTTCAGAGAATGTATGCCGGGGAAACCGAAGAGCGCCAGCAGAATGTCAGCGTGTGGGGCCTGCGCGCGCAGCAAGTCCAGGCCACTTGGAAATCATCATTTTTCCTGAGACAGTAGCGAGTCTTCAAACCCGGAGTGAGACTCATGCCCGCAGGCCACGACGACCATGCACGGATGCCCTTCCAGCTTGCGTTTCCAAAGGATGCATTGCCCGAGATTGTCGTTCCCGACGCGATACCAAATGATGAACGTCTGTGGGTGCCACAAGCAGAGAATGTGTGGTTCCGGCCACTGTGCCTTAATCGCAGCCAGGGATACTGGATGAACCTGCTGAAAGTGCGAAAGTCCGGAGTTGTGTCGCGACATCGCCACCCACAGGCTGTGCACGGCCTGGTCTTGAAGGGGCGTTGGCATTATCTCGAGCACGATTGGGTGGCAACCGAGGGCGCCTACGTGTTCGAACCTCCAGGAGAAACGCACACTCTGGTGGTGCCTGACGACGTTGAGGAAATGATCACCTACTTCCAGGTCAATGGCATCATGTATTACGTCGACCCGTGGGGCAAGAATCTCGGCTTCGAGGATGTGTTTACCAAGATCGACATGTGCCGCGCTCATTTCGAGGCGGTAGGACTGGGCTCTGATTACGTCGGCCGTTTCATCCGTTGACGGAGTTTTCGATGGGGATCTGGCCGAGCGGCTGCTTTTCTGAACGTCATGTTCTGGTGACGGGTGGAACATCGGGAATCGGCGCGGCAATCGCTGCCGGATTTTCCTCCGAGGGCGCACATGTGATCGTCACCGGCGCCACCCAAACTGAAGTCAGTGCGGCACGCCAGACGTCCCGCATCGAAGCTCACGTCCTGGACGTGCGCGATAACGGGGCCGTCACAGACCTGATTGCCGGCCTGAAGCGGTTGGACCACGTGGTGAACTGCGCGGGGGTGATCCGGCGCGGCGCCGAACACGATCCTCTCGTTTTCGCCGATGTTGTCGACATCAATCTCACCGGCACGATGCGGGTTTGTGTGGCAGCGCGGGAAAAACTCAAGGCGGGGCACGGCACCATCGTCAACACCGCTTCGATGCTGAGTTTCTTCGGCGGCGGATTGGTTCCCGGCTACGCCGCCTCCAAAGGCGGCATTGCGCAACTGACAAAATCCTTGGCAATTGCCTATGCCACGGATGGCATTCGCGTGAACGCAATCGCCCCCGGATGGATCGCGACACCGCTGACCGCGGAACTGCAAGCCAACGCTGAAAGGAACGCGGCTATCATGGCACGAACCCCGCTGCAACGCTGGGGCAAGCCTGAAGACCTGGCGGGTGCCGCGCTATTTCTCAGTTCGCCGATCGCGGCCTTCATCACCGGTACCGTCTTGCCCGTCGACGGCGGATACCTTATCGCCTGACGCAAGTCGCCTGGGACGCAAAGTCGCTTCGGATATCAAGTTTCGAAGTGCACGCCTGTGGCGTCCATCCTGCCAAAATCGCCGCCCGGGCCTCAGGAGCCAGGCCGATCCGGAGAATCGGGGAGTTCGGCAGTGGTAATCTCCCGCGCCCCGCCAGCGAGGTGGGGCGTCACCCCGATCACTGCCTTGACCGGCAGATGATCGGATGCGGCGCGGGCCTGCGGCGTATCGACCGCGGTCATTTCATAGACCGTCACGTGGCGGTTTGTGAGGACACGGTCCAGTGGCCACAGGGGAAAGCGCGATGGATAACTCGCAATCGCAATGTCGACATCCGAAAGATGCGGGTCAAACATCCGCACAGCCGATCGCTCGGGGCTGCGCCAGTCATTGGTATCGCCGAGCAGGATAACGGCACGATCATCAACCGGATGGGCAGCACGAAGAATTGCGTCGACCTGGCGTGCCCTCGAGGAATGTAACAGTCCGAAATGTGCGCCAATCACGCGAATGGACAGCCCACCATAATCAAGATCTGCAATGACGGCGCCGCGCGGTTCGAGACCCGGGAGTGCCAGTTTCTCGACAGACGTCAAATTGCCCGTACGGTGCAGGATCACATTTCCATGCCAGCCGTGGCTGAGGGCACGCGACCCCTCCTCCAGCACCGAAACATACCCGCCCCGATTGTTCAATGCCTTCAAATCAAGCAGGCCTTTGCGGCTGCCAAACCGCTGATCGGCCTCCTGCAAGGCAATAATGTCCGCATCAAGGGTCAACAGGACATCGAGGACCCGGGCCGGATCGAAATTTCCATCGGTTCCGATGCACTTGTGGACATTGTAGGACGCCACCGAAATGCGGAGCGAGGATTCCTGCGCTTGATGATGAGGCCGCTTCTGCCCGACAACCGGCCGTTCCTCCCGCTGTGTGCGCGAAAGGTTGCGCCGCAGTGCCGGAACGATGTGTCTCATAAGCGTCGATACTCCAAGTGGACCCGAACTTCGGGAAGAATAGCAGATATGAAAGTGCCCTCACCGTCAGTGTGGTTCAAGTGCATATATGCTCAACGCCTGACGCACAGCTGACGACCACCACGTCGCAAATTAGAGCCAGACGAACCACATCGCAACAGTGTCCGTCTACCGATTGTGAAAGCATGGAGGCCCACACTCCGCATCACGGCGATCTCCTGTCCGCGCCAGAGACTAAGCGGTGTTGCCCGCGTCCACGGTCAGGACAGTTCCGGTGATATTGCGGCCCCCGTCTCCCAACAGGAACTCTACCGCACGGGCAACATCGTCCGCGGCTGCGAGCCTTTGAAGCGCACTGCGTCTTGCGATCTGTTGCCGCTTTTCTTCCGTGAGGCCCTCCGTCATCGCGGTTTGGATGAAGCCCGGAGCCACCGCATTGACGGTGATGCCGGCCCGGCCCACTTCGCGGGCCAACGACTTGGTGAAACCCGTCATCGAGGCCTTCGTTGCAGCGTAGACGGAGAGCGCCGAATATCCGGTCGACGCGATGATCGAAGACATGTTGACGATGCGGCCATGGCCTTCCGCAAACATCGAGCGGATCACCTGGCGTGTGAGCGCGATGGGAGAAAGCGTGTTGATGCGAATCAATTGTTCGATCTGTTCGAGAGGCATGACGGCCAGAAGGCCTTCCGTGCCGATCCCGGCATTGTTGACAAGCCCATATATAGGACCATGTTGCTGACGCAGGGACCTTACGAACTCCGGCATCGCATCAATATCGCCGAGATCGAACGGAGCGAAGAGAATGCCGCCTTGCGAAGCGGCAAGCATAGCGGCTTTGAGTTCTGGCGTTTCACTGCGTGCAACGGCAATTGCGCGATATCCTGCAAGAGCAAGCCGCTCACAGATGGCAAGACCAAGGCCACGGCTGCCGCCGGTAACGATCACATTACGCATGTTGACGGGACACCTTGCCCCCAGCGGTCATCTCGATACTGGTCACGACATTCAAAAGCGCTGGAATCTTGTGGTTGGGAAGATATGCACGGCAGAGCGCCAGAATGTCCTGCTTGATTGCATCAGCATCATCGTCAGATCGACTCAAGACAATGTCGGCCACGACGATGGCGCCAAGGATAGGGCTCTTGCGTGGCTTCACACGCGACTGACGCACGGCATCGTGGCGATTGATGACGGATTCGATCTCCTCGGGGTGAACCTTCAACCCACCCACGTTGATGATGCCGCCCCGGCGTCCAACAAAGAAGCAGCGCCCCTGGCGTATTTCCACCATATCGCCAGTATCAACAAAGCCATCGTCTCCAATGAGATCGAGATCGGGCCGGCCTGCATAGGCAGAGGCCATGCGGCCCGATCGAAGGCGAAGCGCACCATCGACCAGCCGTATCTCGACGCCGTTGCGAGGCGCATCGAGATAGGACGCAGGAAAGCCTTCGAGACCATCATCGACATCGAAGCCAACGCCGGCTTCCGTCGAAGCATAGGCGTGGCCGATCGATGCTCCCGGATGAGCCGCTCGCAAGGCGTCAAGCACACCCTGATCAACGATTTCGCCCGACAAGCGCACATAGGATGGGTGGAAGTGGTTGGAAGCCGCACTCATCAGCGTGCGCCGCCAGTGGGTCGGTGTACCGGAGACATGGGTCACTTTGGCAGCCTCAAGCCGGGCAAGATGATCGGCCAACGCCTCGCCGGGCCGCGACAGGATGAGACTCGCCCCGCCGAACATGGCACGAAGGAAAATCTGCAAGCCGCCATAGCGGCGAATGTCATAGAAGGTGGCCCACACTGGCCGTGGCGTCGTATGTTGATATTGAGGAATGGCGCCGCTCAAACCCGCCAACGTATGGACCGCGATCTTGGGATCGCCTGTCGTTCCCGAGGTCAGCATCAACCACTCGGTCCGGCAACGTCCATCCAACGGAACATTTGGATCGCATTTTACATGACACCGGAACAGTGATGGCACGCCCAGGTGCTGGTAGGACTGAGGATCGGTGCAGACGATCGCATCAACTTCTGCATCGCGGATGATCGCGCTCAGCGCTTCGGTTCTTACATCGGGCGGCACGAGCACCAGACGGCGGGCATGGCCATCAAGATCGATGAGGCAAAGCGCAGCCTCGATCTGTGTGAAGACCGCGATCAGGACAGATTTGCCTGCAAGATTGCGGCGCCCGGGCCCAAGCGGACTGCCTCTGTAGACCTCGCTCAAAGAAATCTCGAGGTTGCCGTCGCTCAGTACACTTGACGCCGGCACATCAGCCCTCGCCAGCGCCTGGCGAAGTGTCTCAGGCTGCGCGCCTGGCATTTTCGTAAACTGCGAAGAATTCACCCAGCGTGACCGGAAATTCGATGTCGTCCGAGGCCGTAAACGGATCGTAACCAAGTTTGTCCTCGAGGCGCGCAACGAGGATGGCAAAGCACAGGCTGTCGAGCCCGGAGTCGAGCAGTTCCATGTCATCCGTCAGTGGACGGAGTACCTTGTTCTGCTCTTTGGCAACCTGCTCGATGGCAGAGATTATCATTAACCGTGCGGACATTGATGTTGCTCCTTGAGACCGACAGTTTGTTATAACCAAAGCGTTGAATTCGGTGAAAATTGCTTGGAGTTAGGGTTAAGTCCATGACACCCGCCGCCACCAGGGAGCGCGTACGTTGCCGCCTGATTTCCGAAGGTGATCTCGCCGCGGTCGCAGACCTTCTCTGCGAGGGCTTCAAGGGACGTCCGCGCGCCGTCTGGGAGGCTGGGCTTGAACGTCTGAGACTGCGGGACGCGCCCGTTGGCGCTCCCCGGTTTGGATATTGCCTGGAGGCTGGCGAACGCCTCGTGGGCGTGATCCTCATCATTGCATCGCGCCGTGAAATCAATGGCGTCCAAGCCGACTATTCGAATGTTGCCAGCTGGTACGTCAAGACAGACTATCGGGCCTATGCGCAATTGCTGGTCTCGATTGCGCTGCGCAAGAAGGAAACAACCTATACCAACATCTCCCCTGCACCGCACACGTGGTCCATCGTCGAAAGCCAGGGCTACACACGCTATTGCAGCGGGCTGTTCTTTGCATTTGGCTTACTGTCGCGGCCTGTCAAAGGCGTACGGATCTCCGCCTTCGACGTGAATTCGCATCAAGGCATTGCCGAATTTGAGCTGCTGCGCCGCCATAACGACATGGGTTGCAATGTTGTGGTTGCTGAAGACGGCGGAACAGGCACAGGCTTCGTGTTCCGCCGCTATTGCGTCCGTGGGGGACGACTTCCGATGCCGGGCATGATCGCGCTGCACGTTCCCAATCAGACTGCCCTTGTCCGCTATGCCGGCAATCTGTCACGGCACTTCCTGTCCCTCGCGGCGCCCATTCTCGTCATGGACGCCGATGAACCGGTGCGCGGGCTCCGCGGTGTCTATACACAGGCACGCGGGCGCAAGTACTTCAAGGGGCCACATAACCCCGGTCTGTGCCGTCTTGCTGACAGCGAATACGCAATCTTTGGAGTTTGAGTCCCATGGCAAAGCTTCGCACGGCGGCGCAGGTCCTGGTCGACCAGTTGGTCATCAACGGCATCGAACATGTGTTCTGTGTCCCGGGCGAGAGCTTTCTGCCCGTTCTGGATGCGCTGCATGATTCCCCCATTACGGTAACGGTTTGCCGCCAGGAAGGCGGAGCGGCAATGATGGCCGAGGCCATGGGCAAGGCAACCGGCAAGCCTGGGATCGTTTTCGTGACGCGAGGCCCAGGCGCCACCAACGCCTCTCCGGGCATCCACATCGCGCAACAGGATTCGACACCGCTCATCATGTTCGTGGGGCAAGTCGACCGCGGCATGAAAGAGCGAGGCGCTTTCCAGGAGATCGACTACCGCGCGGTCTTCGGCAGCATGACCAAATGGACGGCAGAGATCGACGACGGATCGCGCATGGCGGAATTTGTTTCCCGCGCATTCCATCAGGCCTCAGCAGGCAGACCAGGACCGGTCGTTCTTGCGCTACCGGAGGACATGCTGAGTGACCAGGTCGAGATCCCCGACGCGCCCGCCTTCTCCGCGATCGAACCCGCGCCGTCACCTGAAGACCTTCAATCGTTTTCCGCCCTTCTCGCAGCAGCCGAACAACCACTCCTCATCCTTGGCGGGACCCGGTGGACGCCTGAGGCCTGCTCCAACATCCGGCAATTCGCAGAAACGCACCAATTGCCCGTCATCACCAGCTATCGCAGACTGCCGTTGTTCGATCCACTGCATCCGCAATATGCAGGCGATTTGGGAATCGGCCCCAATCCCAAGCTGATGAACCGGCTGAAGACTTCCGACCTCATTATTCTTGCCGGTGGCCGCATGGGCGAGATTCCGTCGCAGGGCTATACCCTGTTCGATAGCCCTGGTCCCGCGACCAAGCTCATTCATCTTTATCCCGACGCAATGGAAATTGGCCGGGTCTATGTACCGCATCTGGCTATCCAGGCTTCTCCGCTGCGCTTTGCCTCCGCCCTCGCCCAATTGCCGCCTCCAGTTCATCGCCCATGGGATGGCACGGGGGCTGTGGCACATGCGGACTATCTTGCATGGACGAATGTGGCGACACCTCAACCCGGCGATGTGAATCTCGGAGAGGTGATGATTTGGCTGCGCGACAACCTGTCGAACGAGACCATCATCTGCAACGGCGCCGGAAACTACGCGTCGTGGATTCATCGCTTCTACCGCTTCCGCAATTTTGCCACCCACATCGCACCAACATCCGCTTCGATGGGATATGGCATGCCCTCCGCCGTGGCCATGCAGCGGCTGCATCCGGACCGGCAGGTCATCTCCATTAATGGAGATGGCGACTTCCTGATGAACGGTCAGGAGTTTGCCATTGCCGTGCAATATGGATTGCCGATCATCGTGATCATCTGCGACAACGGCATCTATGGCACCATTCGCATGCATCAGGAGCGGGAGTATCCTGGCCGCCGGATTGCAACCGACCTGCGCAATCCCGATTTTGCCGGCTATGCACGGGTGTTTGGCGGCTTTGGCGTGACGGTTGAAAAAACGGCCGACTTCGCAGCGGCATTCAGCGCGGCCAAAGCGTCGGGACAACCCTCCATCATACACCTCAAGATCTCGCCCGATGCCATTCTGCCCGGGACGACGCTGACGCGCATCCACGATCAGGCCAAACAACGCCTGGCCAGCCAGTAGCTATCCAGGTCAAACGCCGGCGTGAGCGAAATCCCAATATAGCTGGCGTGCCTTGCGATACACTGGACCTGGCTGAAGCCCCCTGTCGTCGATGCGCGTTACCGGCATGACTTTCGAGAAATTTCCCGACGAGAAGATTTCGTCAGCAGACTGAAAATCGGCGTAGGTCAGGGTCGCCTCGCTTACTGTCAGGCCGGCACCACGCAGCAATGCGATGACGCGGCGGCGCGTAATGCCATTGAGAAAAGTGCCGTTGGGTGCGGGTGTAAACACGATGCCATCCTTCACCATGAAGATATTGGCATTGGCAAGTTCGCTGATATTTCCCAGCATGTCGGGCATGAGGCAATTTCCGAAGCCACGGGCACCTGCCTCGGCAAGAGCGCGGGCATTGTTGGGATAGAGGCAACCGGCTTTGGCGTCGACCGGGGCGGTTTCCCTGTTGGGGCGCCGGAACGGCGAGAGCGTCACGCTGAGATTTCCCGGTTCCGGCATCGGCGCCTCATAGATGCACATACACCAGTTGGTGCTTTCCGGATCATGTTTGACACCACCGCCGGACGCGCCGTTCTCAGCCCAATACATCGGACGGATATAGAGTGCGTTGCCCGATGCAAACCTGGCGATCCCCTCACGTGCCAGATCAAGCCACTCGTCATCGCTGACCAGCAGCAATAGCCCGAAGGACCTCGCAGAGGCATTGATGCGCTGCATGTGCAGATCGAGATCCGGACTCACACCTTCAAAGGTGCGGGCGCCGTCAAAGATTGTGGATCCCAACCACGAACCATGAGTGCGCGCGCCCATGATGGCCACATTGCCCTCTTGCCACTTTCCATCGAAAAATGTCCAGGTGGCAGAGAAGTTTGGCCGCTTGATATCCCGTGGCATAGCTGTTTTCCTCGCGATCAGTTGGCACCCATGAGCGAGCCTTCGCCCTTTGGCGGCGAGATCTTGTGCTTCACCGCGCGCAGCACCTTTATCAACGTTCCGACCGGTGCGGGTAGAATCTTGCGGCAGAAGGCGACCTTGCGAATGTAGGAGTCGACCGTCCAGACAGCATGTGAGCCAGCCGGGAAGAAGATGACGTCACCCGCGCCCAATGTGCGGGCAGGACTGTGTCCGTCTTCGATGGTGACGCTGCCTTCAATGAAATGCACAGTCTCATCGAAATCATAGTACCAGTTGAACTTGCCTTTGCTGCAGTCCCACACGATGGTGCAGGCGGTCTGGTCTTCACTTCGCGACAGGATGGTGTTGCGGGCGACCGGACGCCCCTCGATGATCCAGGCAGGATTGATCGGCGATGGCTTCAACTCGACATCGGGGCTCGAAAAAACAACGGGCTTGGTGGCAATGGCTGTCATCTGGTTCTCTCCCTCGGGAACTATCTCGTCTGGTGCAGAACATGCATATCGCATACCAGCAGATGGCCGCTGTGGAGGCGTGCCGAAGTATATGAGAGTTGTGGTGAATGGTTCTTGATGCTCGTGCGAAACGATTGCTCGACATGCTGTCACTGTCCCGCAGTGGTCAGTTTGGCACATTAACCATCGATGCACGGCGGGCGGGCTTTGAAGGCCTCATGCGAATGGGTGCCCGGCCAGCCGTGGTGACAGAGGTCCGTGACCTGCTCGCCGGCGGCTGTCTGCCAATGCGAGTCTATCGCGACACAGTGAGTGCCGATCCTGCCGCACTGGTGTTCTTTCATGGAGGTGGATTGGTCGCCGGTAGCATCGAGACCCATGACGGGATCTGCCGTTCACTCGCCAAGAGTTCGGGTGCCAGTGTGTTCTCAGTCGGATATCGCCTGGCTCCCGAGAACAAATTCCCCGCCGCTCTTGAAGATGCAGCCTTTGCCGTGGGCTGGATTGCAGAACACGCGGACGATCTGGGCATTGATGCAGCGCGAATAGCAATTGGCGGCGATTCTGCCGGCGCGCTGCTGGCGGCCTTGATCTGCAATGGCCATCAGCCGGTCACTGCCGATATAAAGGCGCAGCTTCTGTTATGCCCGGTGCTCGACCTGATGGCGGATTTGCCTTCTCGGCGCGACTTCGGCTCTGGCTATCTCATCGATGCGACGACCATTGCGCAGGATATCCGGCATTGCCTGGTCGACACGCAGTCAATAGATGCTTTGCCGTCTGCATTGATTGGCGCCGTCCAACACCTGCCCCCGCCGACCGTCATTGTGGCGGCTGAATTTGACCCGTTCCGGGACGAGGCGGCAATTTACCATAGCCAGATGCAGGCGGCGGGCGTGCCGGTCCGCTACAGCTGCCATCCCGGGATGGTTCACTCGTTTTACGGGCTTCCGGCACTGTTACGACAAGCGGAACCTGCACTGGCCGAGGCTGGCCGGAGCTTGTCAGAGTTCCTCCGCTAGAAGTGAATGTGCCCGCTGATGATCTTGCGATGCAGTTCACCATCAAGCGCAACGTAACTACCGCGCTCACCAAGCCAGACAAAGATCTGGTCGCTTGTCGCGGCGGGATCAAAGCCATCACCGATCAGCGCCTGCTTCATGTGCTTGAAGGTCTCGGTGGTGGAGATATCCTTGCCGATGCGCAAGAACAGCGGAACGGCGAAGGCGGGAAGCTGTGATGCGGTGTGGAGCCGGAATGCAGCGAGGTCAAAATCACTATCGACCTTCAGCATTGCCATGCCAGCCTTGCCGTCCACGCCGGGCACGTCAATGCCATAGATTACTGCATCCCGGACGCCCGGCGCCGTTGCGGCGACATTGGCAACCTCGAGCGTCGAGACGTTCTCGCCCTTCCAACGGAAGGTGTCACCGATCCGGTCGACGAAATAGTAGAAGCCGGCAGTATCAAAGCGCATCAGGTCGCCGGTGCGGAACCAGGCGTCACCAGCTGCGAACACACCGCGCAGCACCTTTCGTTCCGACTCGATCTGATCCGTATAGCCCTCGAAGCGGCCAGCGCCGTCACCGGCGCTGATGCGGCCTAGCGCTTCGCCAGCCTCACCGGCTTCCACTCGTACGCAGAAGCCATCAGCACCACGGACTGGCTGCCCGGTCCCGGGATCGAATTTGACGATAGCCGTTGGGAAACGATGCCGCAGGTAAGCAGGAACGCGCCCGATCGCACCCGGCTTACCCTCGACATTGAACAATGAGAAACTGCCCTCGGTCGCGGCATAGAACTCGATGATCTGTGGAATGGCAAAGCGCTGCTGAAATCCGGTCCAGATGTCGGCACGCAATCCATTGCCGCAGGCCAGTCGCAATCGGTGATTTGGAACCGAGGCGGTGTCCGGCGATGTCAGCAAATAGCGGCAAAGTTCGCCGATGTATTGAAACTGGGTGCAGTCCCAGCGGCAGATATCGTCCCAGAACTGGCGGGCAGAGAACTTCGGAGCAATGACAGTTGAGCCGCCGGCCACAAGTGTTGCGGCGACGGCGACGACACCGCCAACACTGTGATAGAGCGGCAGGCAATCATACATACGGTCGGCGGCCGTATTGCCAAGCAGGCCCTTGAACCACAGGGCCCAGTTCAGCAGACGGCGATGGCTTACGCGCGCCGCCTTGGGAAGACCCGTCGTTCCGGATGTGTAGATCAGTAGAGCCGTATCATCGATCGTGATTGCTGTCTTCGGCGATGACAAGGCGCTGTCCCGCAGATCGAGACCGTCGTGATCCCAGACCCTCACGTCAGATCCGGTGCCGAGAGCAGCCTCGCATGTCGTGACGAATGGTTGCTCGGCAATCACGTGCCGGGGAGCAGCAAGCTTCAGACAGTGCTCAAGCGACCGGCCATTGAGGCTAGTATTGATCAAGGCGCAAACCATGCCGATTTTTGAAAGACCCAGCCACAGCGCCACATAGGCGGGCCGGTTTGACATCATGATGGCGACACGGTCACCATGTTTCAGCCCCCGAGCTCCAGCCCAGACCGCATACTGGTCCATTCGCCTTGCGAGTTCGGCAAAGCTGAAGGACTCGGTATCAGATAGAAGTGCTGGCGCGTGGCAGTTGGTCACGGCCAGTTGCTCGATGAGATGCGGCAATAACCGGTCCGGGTTCTGGCTGATCGAGGCAGTGGCGGCCAGTGCATCACCCCAGGCCAGCGACGCTGGGCGCACCTTCGGCAAGTCGGCTGTCATTTTTTCTGCTGGTGCATTCATGTTGTAGGCAGCTCCGACTGTCTCATTTCCGGACGGTCCATATCCGTGTGTCGTTTCCGAACATGGGCCGCGAACAACGCAAATGTCGTGCAAGGTCCATGACAAAGCGAGTCCTGGCAGATATGCCCTCGCATTAAGGTTTCCAAGCGAATGAACCTGCGCGGACAGCTGCAATTTTATATGATTTCGACATGTTGGGGAGTTCGCCCCGCCGAATGCGGAACACCGAGGTGATATGATGCGCGCTGAAACCCTGGCTATTCATGCTGGATATGAGCCGGAAGAGACCACGAAGGCGGTGGCGGTTCCAATCTATCAAACCGTTGCTTATACGTTCGACAGCGCAGACCACGGCGCTGCCCTGTTCAATCTCGAAGCCGACGGATATCGCTACAGCCGCATCGCCAACCCCACCGTCGATGTGCTCGAGAAGCGTCTAGCGGCCCTTGAAGGCGGCGTCGCCGCCATCGCATTGGCCAGCGGCCAGGCCGCATTGCACTATGCCATGTCAAATGTCGCGGACTGTGGCGGCAACATCGTCAGTGTACCGCAACTCTATGGCACGACCCACACGTTGTTCACCCACATCCTCAGCAAGCAGGGGATAACAGTTCGCTTCGCGGCTTCCGACCAGGCCAGCGATATTGAAGCGCTGATCGATTCCGAAACACGCGCCGTATTCTGCGAGAGCATCGGGAACCCCGCCGGAAATATCTGCGATATCGAAGCGCTCGCTGAGTCCGCGCATCGCCACGGCGTGCCGCTCATCGTCGACAACACCGTTGCAACACCAATCCTGCTGCAGCCTATCGCCCATGGCGCCGACATCGTCATTCATTCTCTGACGAAGTTCCTGGGAGGCCACGGCACGACAATGGGGGGCGCCATCATCGACAGCGGGCGTTTCCCGTGGAAGGACAACGCCAAGCGCTTTCCGCAATTCAACGAACCAGATGCCTCCTATCACGGCATGGTCTATGCGGACCGCTTTGGACCGCGCGCCTATATCGAACGTTGCCGCAGCGTCTATCAACGCAACACCGGGGCAATCCTCCCGGCAATGAGCGCCTTCATGCTGATGCAAGGCATCGAGACAGTAGCCCTGCGCATGGAGCGGCACGTCGACAATGCGCTCAAGGTGGCACAGTATCTCGAAAGCGATCCGCGCGTTGCGTGGGTCAATCACGCGGGGCTACCCTCGTCGCCCTATCATGAACTGGCCCGCAAATATCTGAACGGCCGCGCGTCATCGCTCTTCACGTTCGGCGTGGTGGGCGGAGTCGAGACTGGCAAACAGTTTTATGACGCACTCAACCTCATCACGCGTCTCGTCAACATTGGCGATGCCAAGTCGCTAGCCTGCCATCCCGCTTCGACGACCCATCGGCAGATGTCGGCCGAAAATCAGGCACGTGCCGGCGTGAAGCCGGAAATGATCCGCCTCAGCATCGGTATCGAACATATCGATGACATCATTGCCGATCTTGACCAGGCCCTCACGGCAGCGGCTGGTCAACATCGCCTGCCGATTGCCGCGGAGTGATTTTTAAGGGAGACACGCCATGAGCCTGTTCCTCGATTCGGCGACGCCGCGAAATGCCAATGGCACAAAACGCCCGGCTTTTCAGCCGCATCGCCGCAAGATGAACGGTCCCGCCGTGAGACTGGCTCTTGTCAACAACATGCCGGACTCTGCGTTGGTGGCCACTGAACGCCAGTTCACAAGACTGGCCAGCGAGGCGCTGGAGGGCGCGCTGGACATTTCCTTGTTCCATATCCCAAGCCTGCCTCGCGGCCAGGACGCGAAGGCCATTCTTGCGCAGAACTATTCGCCCATCGATGAGATGCTCGATGCGGAGTTTGATGCGCTGATTGTGACCGGAAATGAACCGCGTGCAGCGAAGCTTGATGACGAACCCTATTGGCCTGATCTCGTCGAAATTGTCACATGGGCGCAGCAGAACACTGCGATCAGCCTGTGGTCCTGCCTCGCGGCGCATGGAGCTGTCCTGTATCTCGACGGCATCGAACGGCAGCGACTGCCCCGGAAGAAGTCAGGTGTGCTGAGCTGCAACGTGGCCGAGCCAGCACGTCACGGACTGCCGGCATCACTGACCGTCTGTCATTCGCGCATGAATGAGGTGAGGACATCAGATCTCTTGGCGCGGGGCTACGAAATTGTATCCGAGGCTGCCGGTGGACATGTCGATGTCTTCGCCAAGACCAGCGGAAGCCGCTTCCTGTTTCTGCAGGGACATCCGGAATACGACGCAGATTCGCTGATGCGAGAATATCGCCGTGACGTCGGACGCTATCTGAATGGCAATCGCGAAACCTACCCCGATGTTCCTGAAAGCTATTTCGACTCGATGACGACTGTCCGCATGGAGAATTTCCGTGTCCTGGCCGAAAAGAGCCGCGACATGCGCCTTTTCGAGTCGTTCCCTCAAGCGACCCTGCGTTCGGGTTTGCAGCGAAAACTGGCGGACAGCGCCAGGGATATCTTCAGTGGCTGGATGGCTGACGTTGGCAGCCCGGCACCGGCCACCTGACGCTTGCATGAAAAAGGGGTGAATGTTCACCCCTTTTTGCGATCTGGTTATGCCTCAACGGGCCTTAGTCTGTCTTCGTCAGATTGGTCATCATCGCGGCGATGGCCGAACCGGAATTGAAGTTCTCCGGTGTAATGAAGTCTTGCGGAATCATCAGATCGAAAGCGGCTTCGATCCCAAGCATGACTTGCACCATCTCGACGGACGTAAAACCGGCATCGGTCAGGTTACTCGTCTCGTCGTATTCCCGCCCATTGGCTTGCAACGGCCTGATTTCCTGCAGGACTGTCATCACCGCGGAAAGCAAGCCGGATCGCGTTCCGGCCAAGTGTCCCGGAACATTTCGAATTGGATCGTCGGCCAGGTACATGCTGCTCATGGGAAGGGATCTCCTGAACTGTGAGAGCGCGTTATAAAACGTCGCTAAAATTTTCGGAGTAATTCGCCGATTCATCATGAATGTTAGCCGTTTGCGCTGCGCATCGGCAGATTATCGATCGCTTAACCTTGCGATGAGCCAGGATGCATCGAGGCATGGTGCTTGCATTTCCGATCTCCGACAACCCGGAGATTCCAGAATGAACATCAGGACCGCGACCGACAGCACCCAATCCCTGAACGGCACCGCCGATATTCTTCGATTCAAGGCACGGACCGACGCGGTGTGTGCCGTAGCGCTTGCACATGCTGCGGATGTCGACACTTCGGCGCGTTTTCCGGCTGAGGCCATGGCCATGCTGAAAGAGCAGCACCTGATGGGAATATTCGTTCCAGCCGAACTTGGAGGCGAGGGCGCCACAATGTCCGAGGCAGCCGAGATCTGTTATGCACTCGGCCGCGCGTGCGGTTCCGCAGGCATGATCTATGCCATGCATCTCGTGAAAGTTGCTTGCATTGTCAATCACGGCCTGGGCATTCAGTGGCAGGAGGACGTCCTCCGCCGTCTCCATACAGAACAGTTGCTGTTTGCATCGTCCACGACTGAGGGAATGGGGGGCGGCAACGTGCGCTCAAGTGCGGCGGCAATTGTCGCTGACGGCAGCCGCATCACACTCGACCGCGATGCGTCGGTCATTTCATACGGAGCCTATGCCGATGGACTGGTGACCACGGCGCGGCGCGCCGGCGGATCAGATTCATCTGATCAAGTGCTTGTGGTGTTCATGAAGGAAGACTATGTGATGGAACTTACCGGCGGCTGGGATACGCTGGGAATGCGCGGCACCTGCTCCACCGGTTTCCGCCTCAAGGCCTCCGGCCTGCCTGAACAGGTTCTGCCTGTTCCCTATGATCGCATTCATGCCCAAACAATGACGCCTGCCGCCCATCTGCTATGGTCCAGCGTATGGGCCGGAATTGCTGCGGCTGCTGTGCAAAAAGCCGAACTCTTCGTGCGCAAGGCGATGCGCGGCAGCAACGGCCAGACACCGCCAGCGGCACCGCGGCTGGGCGAGGCCAAATCGAAGCTCCGACAACTCCGTGGACTGCTGGAGGTCTCCATCAATCGCTACGAAGCGGCGCATGATGACCAGCGTGCTTGGAGTTCGCTCGACTATCAGACCGCTCTGGCGATGACCAAAGTCGATGCCTCAGAACTGGCGGTCGACGCGGTGATGGCGAGTTATCGTGCCTGTGGACTGGCTGGATATCGCAACGACGGCGAGGTCAGCATCGGCCGCCACCTGCGCGACATTCTCTCCTCTCCGATCATGATCAACAATGACCGGATCACCGCCAGCATGGCCGGCGCCGTTCTGATGAGCGGCGTTCCGCAGACCATTCGTACCTAAGCATATCAATACCGCTCCGGAGTTGCCGACATGAACATGCCCATCCAGCCTGCGCGCCAGACCACCGTTATCAAGACCGCGGAGATCGATGCGATGGCAACGACACTGTTCCGCCCCATGGGTGCCGATGGTGTCTATGCCCGCACCGCAGACTATGAATTGGTGATCGAGAAGCTCAGCGCATTGATCTCGAGCTACCGCGATGCAGAGGCTGAAATCCTGCGCTTTCCGCCAGTCATGAGCCGCTTCCAGCTGGAGAAGTCGGGTTACCTGAAGAGCTTTCCCAATCTGCTTGGCTGCGTCTGCGCACTCCACGGCAGCGAATCGGAGATCAATCAAGCGGTCGGCCGTCATGACGCCGGCGGCGACTGGACAACATCTCTTTCCCCTGCCGACCTGGTATTGTCCCCCGCCGCCTGCTACCCGGTCTATCCGATCGCCGCGGCACGCGGCGTGGTTCCGGCAGAGGGATATGTGTTCGACATCGCGGCCGATGTGTTCCGTCACGAGCCCTCGCGCGAGATCGACCGGTTCCAATCTTTCCGCATGCGTGAGTATGTCTGCATCGGCGCCGCGCAACATGTATCGGACTTTCGTGCGCGCTGGATGGACCGCGCACAGGAGATCGCCAGCAATCTTGCCCTTCCCTTCACGCTCGAAACGGCGAGCGATCCGTTCTTCGGACGAATGGGGCAGATGAAGGCGGTGGCGCAGCTTCAGGCGGCATTGAAATTCGAACTCCTCATTCCCGTCCGCAGTCATGAAAAGCAGACCGCCTGCATGAGCTTCAACTATCACAAGGAACATTTCGGCACAGTGTGGGACATGAAGCTGCAAAGCGGA
This sequence comes from Pseudomonadota bacterium, assembly GCA_963205315.1. GTDB lineage: Bacteria > Pseudomonadota > Alphaproteobacteria > Rhizobiales > Aestuariivirgaceae > Aestuariivirga. The sequence continues at coordinate 58,054 of CAUJIO010000004.1, forward strand.
GAACCCGCACATTCGGGTTGCGTGGCCTTCGGCATGGACAGGCTGGCTGTGGCGATGTTCGCCATACATGGTCTTGACATGACGAAATGGCCCGCCGGCGTCCGCAAGACGCTGTCATTGTCGTGATTGCAGAGCTTCCCGGATCAAACTGATTTCATGTCCCTCTTTCGTACACTCAACGCCTTTGCTTCGCGCTCCTCGGTCATCATGCTGTCACGCCTTGCTGGCGCCGGCGTTGGCTTCCTGACACAGTTCCTGCTCGTCAAGCTGATGGGAGCGCATCATCTCGGCCTGTTCTACGCCGCAAGCAGCCTTGCCGCCGTGCTTGGCGTCATCACAGCGCAAGGGTATCCGCAAGTGGCCGCTCGCTTTGTCGGGCGTTACCGCAACAAGCAGGATGAACTGCTTTTTTCCAGCTTTACAGGGCATGCGATGCGGGACGGAATTGTCTTCGCCGTGGCCGCGGCGCTGGGCGTGACAGCCTGGGCCTTTTACTGGCCCGGTCACGACATGGACGAAAGAATAGCCTATGCCGTTGCGGGTTGGATGTTGCTGGCGATCGTTACGCTCAATATCCTGACCAATGTCGCCGGTGGCATGCGGCTTTTCAGTCTCTGCTACATGCCGGAAGGCATGTTGCGGCCGATTGTTTTCTTTGCAGCTGTGGCACTGGCCGGGATCACCGGCTTCACGCTGTCGGCCGAAGCTGCGATCATCATTTTTGCCGCAATCACAGCACTGCTGGCGGCTGGTGTGGCTCTTATCCTTGGGCGCCAGATGCCAGTCCAGAAGCCTCAGCGGAACACACGTAAAGCATTGAAATGGCGCTGGCGCAGTGAAGCCTGGCACCTCGTGCTCCTGGCCATATTCACCAACTTTTTCGCCGACGTCGGCATACTCGTGGCGGTTCCGTTTCTCAGCAATGCGCAAGTTGCAGTGTTCGGTCTGTGCCTCAAATTGGCACTGCTGGTCGGTTATTTCGTGCAGATCGGCCAGCAGATGGCCGTGCCCGACATGGCCGATGCAAGGCACGCCGGCGACGTGTCACGGCTTCACAGGGCTGCATGGCGTTCGATCATCACCCCCGCTGCCATTACGGCCATCAGCATGGAGATCATCTATCTCGCCGGTGATCGGCTGCTCACCTTGTTTGGCCCTGAGTTCGCACAGGGGCGGGATGCACTTCTCATCCTGCTCGCGGCCCAGATGCTGCGGGCTCTTGCCGGCCCCAGCGCCCATCTGCTGACCCTGAGCGGCATTCAGAGCATCAATCTTGGCATTGCTGTCTCGTCACTCGTCGTGCTCTTCATTGGCAGTGCGCTCCTGTCGCCACCGTTTGGAATTGAAGGTGCAGCATTGGCCGTGCTGCTGGCCTACGGCTACTGGATCGGCGTCAGTGCCATTGCCCTTCGCTGGTTGAAGGAACCATCAGTCGACGTGGTGTGGCTGGCTGTCTCGCGGCTGCAGACGAGGCCGGCATAGATCGGACATCGCTCTATGAAATGGCCGGCGTTGCGAGGAGCCACAGACCGAAGGTGGTATAGAGCACCATCAGCGCAGCCAGCGGAGCCTCGAGCTTCATCATGGTGACGCGGTCAAGCCCGGTGTCGGCGGCCATGGCATGCGCTACGACCGTCGCAACAACATGTCCGAGCACGACAGAGACCGTCTGCACACTGAAAAGCACCAGCGCCCCAAATGCAGTGTTCTGGAACGATGCGGTGACGTGCATCCCGGCGAGACCGAGAAGATTTTCTCCTGATCCGAGCGGATCATTGAGTGCCAACACCGTGTATTGAAGGTTCAGAAGCGCATCACCCAGATAATGCGCCAGGTGATAGGCAATGGAAATGGGAATGAGCGAGAGAACCAGACGTCCGAGCAGATGACCAAGCGCTACAGGCTTTCCGGCCCAGGCCCAACCGGCGCACACCGCACTAACATAGACAGCTGCCAGCAGGATGAAGGATCCGAGCAGTCCCAAGGTATTTGGCAACATCACAGCCGTGCGCCCCGGGTAATCCAGCGGGTTGATGCCGATCACTGCCAACCAAGCAAAAGTGTTGGCGAGGCCATCAAATGAGATAGAGCTCAATGTGAGCAAGACGAAAAGCATTCCTGCTGCCGGCAAAGGCGCAAGAGACAGCAGTCCGGCACCAGGGTATGTCCATCCCGCTCCTGTCCGAGGGGCAGTCGCACCCACCTGGGAAAGGAACACAGCGAAGGGATCGGCTTTGCCAAGCCACGTCTTGTGACCGAATGCCATGATTGCCAGCATGGTACCCGCAACATAGAGCATGACCACCAGCGCAAGGCGCGGCGGATTTTCCGGGCCGGGATAGACCAGCTGGAACCATGCGAAGGCCGCGTAAATCAAGAGAGCCGGCCAGTACGCAAGTTGCACAGGAAAAGCCAGCGGCGGCGGAAAAATGCGGGTAATCAGGCGCGCTGGTCCGCTGAAGGGATTCAATGTCTGCCAAATATCGCCAAAGAGCGGATGCAGCAGGACAATGATGACCCACCACAAAGTCCAGATCATTAGCGGCAGAAGATTCTCGGCTGGGTCATGCGGACCGGTAAAGCCGATCGAAACTGCCACACCAAGAATTATGGCGCTGATCACACTGGGGAGCACCGCATTGGAGTGCCGCTGCGCCGCGGGCCGAAGCCGAAGGCTGGACGATGAACTCTTCAGCGTTGAAACGACAATGAAAGACACGAGAACCACCAGTGCACCGCTGAAGATGACATAGCCTGTCGGCAACAGGAGCACGAAGCCACGGGTGGAACTATGGGCCAACGCCGGAAGTGGGGCTGCGATGAGGAGGATTGCCGCAAGCACCCACCGCAGCACGCTCATCCGCCGATTCCGACATATTTGTCGATTGCGTGGCGATTGCGGCCCAGCTCCTCGACACTCATGGTCGCTGTGACACGGCCGTTCTCGACGAAGGCCACCCGTGTGGCGACAGGCAGTACAGCGTCCACACGCTGTTCCACGAGAATGACCGTCACCCCATGGTCTTTGAGATCGAGAACCGATTGACGAATGCGCGCGATCATGGCGGGACTCAATCCCTCCGTCGGCTCGTCAAGCAGCAACAGCTTCGGATTGACGCACAGGGCGCGCGCCATCGCCAGCATCTGCTGCTCGCCGCCACTGAGAGTGCCGGACTGCTGCTTCAGGCGGTCCTTCAGGATCGGGAAAACCGTCAAGACATGGTCCAACACCTCGGGCCCTGCGTTGCGCGTCATCAGCCCGATCTTCAGGTTCTCCAGGACGGTGAGCTCTGAGAAAAGCCGGCGGCCCTGAGGAACATATCCAATGCCATGGCGGGGAACGTCATGAGCGGCCAGCTTCGTGAGATCAACGCCATCTAGAACGATGTGGCCGGACCGCACCCGGACAAGCCCCATGATGGCTTTGAGCGCCGTGGTCTTGCCCGCGCCGTTGCGGCCGAGCAGGCAGAGAATCTCTCCGGCTTCAAGCCTCAACGACAGCGAACGCAAGACCTGTGCTGCACCATAAAAACAGTCGATGCTCTGGACATCAAGCATCGGCAGTACCCAGGTAGGCGGCCTGCACTGCAGGATTGGCGCGGATCGCCTCCGGCGTGCCCTCAGCAAGGATCGAGCCCCGGTCCAGTACCGTAATGCGATGGGCGAGGCTCATGACGACCGGCATGTTGTGTTCGATCAGCAACACAGTGGCGCGTTTCGAGAGTGTGCGGACGAGTTCGATGAAATTGTCTATTTCGCCGTCCGATAAGCCTTGTGTTGGTTCATCGAGAATGAGCAACTTCGGACGCAGGGCAAGGCCCATGGCCACTTCCAGGAGGCGTTGATGGCCGTAGGCCAGGGTGCCTGCGACCTGAGAGGCGCGATCTCCCAGGCCAACCTGTTCAAGGCAGGATCGCGTGTCCGTGGTGCCACGTTGATGGGAGGCCAAGTCGACATTCTCCGCCACAGTCAGCTTGGCATAGATGCTGGTGATCTGGAACGTATAGGCGATGCCAAGCCTGACACGCCTGAATGCCGGAAGGTGCGAGATGTCAGCGCCTTCAAACAAGATGGTTCCGGCGCTTGGAGCCACGCGGCCCGATATGAGGCCAACGAAGGTGGTCTTGCCGGCACCATTGGGGCCGATGACAGCGCGGATCTCGCCGGCCTCGAGCGTGAAGTCGACATCGGTCACGGCTTTCAATCCGCCGAAGTTGCGCGACAGGCCTCGTGTTTCAAGGATCGCCGTCACGGCAGCCACTTCAGGTAGCGCTGGCGGATGCTGCCGAGAATGCCTTTCGGAAAAAACAGTACCAGAGCAATCAACACGGCGCCGGTTATCAGCAGGCTGACGTTGGTGAAGCCTGAGGCGAAATCAACAAGCAGGAACATCACACCGGTCCCCAGCATCGGTCCAAGTGTTGTCGATGCGCCGCCCAGCAATGTCCACAGCAGCGGATGGATCGAATACTGAATCGAGGCAAGCGTCGAGCCGGCATAGGCGAACATCAGGGCATATGTGGCCCCGGACACGGCGGAGAGCGTGCCTGAGATGACGAACGCAATGAATTTATAGCGCGCCACGTCATAGCCGAGCATCGCAGTACGGTCTTCATTCTCGCGGATCGCCACCAGCACATGCCCGAACCGCGAGCGCACCAGAACAAGGATAAGCGCAACCAGAATCGCTAGCAGCGCAAGTGCCAGATTGTAGCGCAAGAGCGGATCCGTCAGATCGATTGTCCGGCCAAGAAACGAGAAAATCCGGATTGTGTCGAGTATGACGATCCCTTCATCGCCGCGCGTATAGTCACCAAAATACAGGACGGTGAGGAAGGCGGCCTGCGAAAACATCAGTGTCACGATCATGAAGCCAACTCCCCTGGCCCGAAGCACAATCACTCCCATGATGGACGAGACAACAACACCAATCAGAGTGGCAGCGAGGAAGGCCTCGGGCACAGAGAGACCGGCGCGCGTGGTACCAATGGCGGCGGCGTAGAGTCCGGTTGCAAAAAACATGGCATGACCAAGACTGAGAAGGCCGCTGTAGCCGAACAGCAGATTGTAGCCGGAGGCATAGACGGCAAGCACCATGATGCGGGTAAGCGTGAGTATCACATAATCGCTGGCGATGAATTGCAATGCGAAGAGCAAGAGCAGAACCGCCAGATGCAGCAAGACAATGCGGGCCGTCATCGCGTCTCCGCACCGAAAAGTCCCTGTGGCCGCACAACGAGAACGAACGCAACGGCAAGCGTTGAGATGATGGAGGCCAGCGTCGGCGAGAAAAACACCGAAATAACGCCATCGGTCATGCCGATCATGAAGGCAGCGATGACGCTGCCCTTGATCGACCCCAGGCCACCGATGATGACAACGATGAAACTCATCAGGAGCGGGTCAAGCCCCATGAGATAGTGCGCCTGCTGAATTGGCACGATCAGCACGGCGGCAACGGCAACAAGGGCCGCCCCGGCAACGAATACGACAGAATAGACAGTGTTGACCGGAATGCCGAAAGCAGTCGCCGTTTCGCGGTCGAACTGCGTTACCCGCATGATGAGACCGAAACGGGTGCGGGACAGGACCCACCAGACGCCGAGCAGGACCGCACCTGAAGCCACAACGACAAAGAGCTTGTAACCGGAATAGCCAAACCATGGAAAAACGATGCGATAGCTGAAGGGCGCGGCCACAGGTTTGGCATCGGCACCGAAAAATGTGAGGGCCATCTGCTGGATCACAAAAAGCAGGCCGATCGTCGCCACGATGGTAGCTTCGGGATCATAGTTGATACGGCGGAGCAGGAGCCGCTCGGTCAGGAAGGCCAATGCGCCAACAGCAGCCGGGGCAACAATGAAGGCTGCAATGAAACCGGCGAATGGGCCACCCGGCATCATCTTTGCCGTCCACCAGGCCAGCATGGCTCCCAGCATGAAGAATTCGCCGTGTGCAACATTTACAACGCGCATCACGCCGAACACCAGCGACAGGCCAAGCGCCGACAGCGCCAACACAGCCGCGGCGACGGTACCTTCAAGAACGGCCAGCAGAAGATGCGGAAGGAATGACAATGTAAGATTGCTCTCGATGTACTCTTCTTTCCCGTCATTCCGGCAATCGCCCGAATGACGGGAAAGGGGTACTGGTCAGATCAGAGCGCCATCTTCGTATAATCAGCTTCAGGTTCGTAGAGGCCTTCCTCGATTGTGGTCCGATAGACCACATCCGCGACGCCGCCCTTGACTTGCGTGATATTCTGGTGACCGAAGCTCTGGTGGATCTTGCCGTTGAAGATCTTGTCGCCCTGCGGATGCTCGTTGCCCTCGGCAATCGCGGTAATGGCTTCGGTCGCCTCGATCAATTTGGCCTTGTCCGCAGGGCCCTGGTAACCCGCGGCCTCCATGGCGTTCTTCAATGTGTACAGCGTTTCCCAGCACCCGAACATATGGGAATAGGTCGAAATGTCGGCTGCATCCGAGGTGCTGGCGCCATTGGCATCGACGCCGACCTTGCTGCGGTAGAAGGTGTCGTGGGCCTTTGGCGCCGCGCCGGCAAAACGCGGATAGGCCTCCCAGAGATAGGATCCCTCGAGGAACTCAAGCCCCGGGCTCTTCAGGTCGACGGCTTCGAGACTGTCGATAAAACCGAAGAGGGCAGGATGCTGCGAGCCGAAATGCTCACCCAGTTCCTTGACGAAGGTGAGAACGGCAGGGCCAACCATGACATGGTAGATCACGTCGGTATCGGCTGGAATCTGCGGGAAGTAGCGGGTGAAGGAGGATTCGGTTGGCGGAATCGGGATCAGGGCATTGACCTCGCCGCCCTGCGCCTTGATGGCGGCAGAGAAATAGTCGCGGTGATCATAGCCGAAGGCGAAATCCGGATAGATCATGCAGACCTTTTTTCCGAGGTTCTTGGCAATCCACGGGGCCAGCGAAATGACCTGGCTCTTCACGTCCGTGATACCGGGCTGGAACGTGTAGCGGTTGAGCGCACCCGATGCCACATGATGGCCTTCTGACACCACGTAATAGGGCAACTTCAGCTCGCCGGCCCGCGGCGCAGACCCCATCACCACGTGACTGAACAAGGTGCCGAAACCGACATCGCACTTGTGCTGGGTGGCGAACTTCTCAACCACCTCAGCTCCACGGCCTGGATCCGTTCCGTCATCCTCAGCGATGATCTCGACCGGACGGCCATTGATGCCGCCCTGCTCGTTGATCAGCGCCACGGCAGCATTGGTCGTGCGCTCGTACCAACGGCCATAGGCAGCGCCGATCCCGGTGCGGTGAACCTGGAAGCCGATGCGGATCGGTTCCGAGGAGGCGGCCTGCGCATAGCGCACGAATCCTGGTCCCGCTGCGAAACCTGTCGCGGCCGCTGCGGCCTTCAACATGTTGCGGCGGGTGATCCCGGACATGGCCGGTACGGTCAACTTGGACTGTTCCATCTGACGTCTCCTGCTCCTGTTTGCCGCTGTTTTGTGTTTGCCAGGCGATTTTCCCGGATCGGATATGCGGCACGTGACCAGAGGGATCATAGCAAAATCATCGCCGCTGAACAGTGGCCAGCGGTGCCGGTTTGCAATGTCGGCTTCGAATTGTTAGTTTCTCCGCCGTGTCCGAATTCATTTCGAATCTGCGAGAGCGCTCGCTGCTGACCGACGAGCAGGTTCAACGCCTGCTGAAAGCCACAACGGCCGCCGGTGTGAGCGACGTGCGGCGCATCCTGCAATCGGGTTACATTGACCAATTGGCGCTTGCGACCGAACTGGCACGTTATTTCGGGATTCGGCAGATCGATGAAACCGAGTGGCCTTCGGATGAAGTCCTCCCAGACCGGATCTCGCGCCGCTTCATCCGCGAGCACCATGTACTGCCGCTTGTGGCCGATGACTCAAGTCTCACAGTTGCCGTGAGCGACCCAACCGACACGGCAGTCCTGGATTCCCTGCGGATCGCCAGCGAACGCCACATCGAACTCCGGCTTGCCACAGACAGCCAGATCATGTCGCGCATCGAAGCGCTGATCGAAAAGCGCACCGGCAGCCTGATCACGGCGCAGGGCGACAGCAACGGGCTGTCCGAGGAGGATGAGGCACACCTCAAGGATCTTGCCCTCGATGCCCCGGTCATCGATCTCGTCAATCGCCTGTTCCGTGAGGCTTCGGCGGCGCGAGCAACCGACCTTCACGTCGAGCCTGCCCGCGGCCGTGTGCTGGTGCGGCGCCGTGTCGACGGGTTGATGCAGGAAGCGGCTTCACTGCCGCCGGAACTTGGACGCGCTGCGGTTTCCCGCATCAAGATCCTGACAGGCCTCAACATCGCCGAACGGCGGCTGCCTCAAGACGGCCGCGCGAGGGTCCGCGCCGGTGAACGCGAACATGACATCCGCGTCGCCACCATGCCGACGATCCACGGCGAGAGTGTCGCGATCCGCTTTCTGCACGCCACCAACCAGACGCCGGACATCAACGCGCTGGGCCTGGAACCGAAGCAGTTGGAACTGCTCAAGGCTCAGGCAAATCACGACAATGGCATGATCATCGTCACCGGCCCCACTGGCAGCGGCAAGACGACGACGTTGGCCGCGGTCCTCGAATTTCTCAATGATCCGACCCTCAGGCTCGTCACCATCGAAGATCCGGTCGAGTATCAGATCGAGGGCGTCAACCAGATCCAGATCCGGCCCGATATCGGACTAACCTTTGCAACGACGTTGCGTTCGCTGCTGCGTCTCGATCCCGACATCATCATGGTCGGGGAAATGCGCGATAGCGAGACCGCCAAGATCGGTGTCAATTCGGCCCTCACCGGCCATCTCGTATTGACGACGCTTCACACCAATTCCGCCGCTGGCGCCATCACCCGCCTGATCGACCTCGGTGTTCAGGCCTTCCTCATCGCCTCGACGTTGCGTTGCGTCGTGGCGCAAAGGCTGGTGCGCCGGCTGTGCCAGACCTGCCGCGAGCCGCACGAGGTGAGCGAAGAATTCGTGCATGAAATCCCGGCGGAGGCAGCACGCCGCCACAAGGGACCGGCACGGATGTGGAAGCCGAAAGGCTGCGAGCATTGCAATGGCACCGGTTTTCTGGGCCGGGCCGCAATCTTCGAAATCCTTGCAATTGACGAGGAATTGCGCCGGCTGATCAAGCCGGACATCAGTTCGGATATCATCGCCAGGCAGGCCATCGCCAATGGCATGGTGACCATGCTGGGCGACGGGTTCGCCAAATGCCTGGACGGCGTCACCACGATCGAAGAGATCGGCCGCGTGACGTCGGAAGACTGAGGATGGCCAAATTCCGCTATTCCGCCGTCCGCGAGTCAGGCGAGCATGTCACAGGCGAGATCGAGGGCAGCGACCGTTCGATGGTACTGGGACGGCTGAGCGAACAGGGTCTCCATCCGATCGACGTGAAAGACGCTGAGCTTGAAATCTCGGCGGGCTCGATGCTGCGTTTTGGCGGCGGTGCCGCGAGCTTCACCGAGATCTCCGTGTTTACCCGCGAACTGGGCTGGCTGCTGAAGGCCGGTATGACCCTCAACAGCGCGCTCGACATCCTGGCAAAGGAAAGCTTCTCGACAAGTTTCGGCGGATTGATCAGCACGATGCGGGCCGACATTCGCAAGGGCAAGAGTTTCCATCAGGCCCTGGCCGAGTCGGGAGCCTTCCCTCCCTATTACGTGAGCATGATCGAGGTCGGCGAAGCCTCAGGCACGTTGCCGGGCGTATTGGAGCGAATCGCTATCGCACGTGAGCGCGAGCAGAAGATCCGCGGCAAGCTCGTGTCGGCGCTGATCTATCCTTCGCTTCTGGTGACGCTGGCAACGGGTGCTGTGATCTTCATCATGGTTTCGGTGGTACCCAGCATCAAAGACATGATCGAAGGTTCAGGCGCGCCGATCCCGGATCAGGCGCGGTTCGTGATTTCAATGTCCGACTGGCTGATCAACCATGGCCAGACGGTGCTGATCGGCGTGCCGCTGGTTCTGCTGCTGCTGGTGGCAGTTCTGGGCGGCGGTACGATGCAGCGTCTGCTACGCGGCTTCGGCATGTATTTTCCGGTCATCGGTTCACTCATCAAGAAAGCCTCCGTGGTGCGTTTTTGCAGGATTCTTGGAACCCTGCTGCAGGCGGGTGTCGGGTTGCCGGAAAGCCTGAAGCTGATGCTGCCGACGGCAGAGACACCGCAGATTGGACGGACGATCGCCGACATGGCCACGGCACTGCGGCAGGGCGGAAACTTCCTGGCGCCTCTGGAGCAATCGCGCATTTTCCCGCCATTATTGTCGCGCATGCTTGCGGTGGGCAGCGAGACCGGCAATTTGACTCAAAGCGTACTTCAAGTGACGGACATCCTCGAGGATGAGCTTGACCGTCATGTGGAGCGTGCATTGACACTTATCGAGCCGGCGATCATCCTTGCCTTGAGCGGCGTTGTCGCTTTCATTATCACTTCGCTGATGAGCGCCATCATCAGCGTCAACGATTTGGCCATTTGAACGAGTCCCGCACATTCATGACCGCCCTCGCAAACGATCGAACTGCCGCCAAAACGGAAGATAACGAAGACGGTTTCACGCTGGTGGAACTGCTTGTGGTGCTGGTGATCCTGGTGCTGCTGGCAAGTATCGTCGGCCCACGCGTCATCGGCTACCTGCAATCCTCCAAGGCCAAAACGGCGCATGTGCAGATCGAAAGCCTTGTCACATCGCTGGAACTCTTCCACATCGATGTCGGCCGTTATCCGACGACAGCAGAAGGCCTTGATGCACTGGTGAAGCCGGCCGGCAAGGCGGCGGGGTGGAACGGTCCTTATTTGAGCAAAGGTGCCGTACCGCTCGATCCCTGGGGGCAGCCCTATAAGTATGCCTCGCCGGGCAAGAAGGGCGTCTTCGACATCTATACGTTCGGCGGCGACGGCCAGGAAGGCGGCACGGATGAGGATGCCGACATCTACAATTGAGCTTGATGCTTCCGGGCGCGAGGACGGTTTTACGCTGTTCGAACTGCTCGCCGTCATGGTCATTCTGGCGATGGCGGCTGCGGCCTTCAGCTGGGGCGGCCAGCGCACCTCGGAGACGGCGCGGTTCCGCGCCTTCATCACCGAAACGTCGGCATTACTGCGTGAAAGCCGAGCCCTGGCGATCCGCGGCGCAAGCGAAACAACCGTGCGGTTTGATGCCGGCAACCGGCGTGTCGAAGGACCTGAAGGGCAGAGTTTAGGTCTGCCGGCTGGGGTCGAGCTATCAGCTCTCGTGGCCGGCAGCGAAGCGGGAAAAACGCAAGCCGCCATCCGCTTCTATCCTGCCGGGAATTCATCCGGCGGTACGCTGACGTTCAAGTTCCGCAATCAGGCCTATGTGATCAAGGTGAACTGGCTGACCGGCAATGTCACATCCGAACGCAGTTGATCGGAAGTCGGAGAACGGGTTTTCTCTGGTCGAAGTGCTGACGGCACTGGTCATTGCGGCCTTTGCGCTGGTGGTTCTCATGCGCGGGCTTGGAACATCTCAGACCACTGCCGTCTATCTCGAGTCGCATCTCGGTGCGCGCCTTCTCGCCCGGTCCATTCTCGAAGACGAACGGCAATCAGGCGAAACGAAACCCGGCCGGCGCAGCGGCGACAGCGGTCAATATCACTGGACTCTCGATGTGTCGCCAACCGAGCTTGCCGGTGTCGAAAAGTCGACCACCAACACGCGGCTCTACCGGCTGACGGCCGAGATCAGGTGGGCACCACGCGGGCGGCTCGTGCTCGACACCCTGAAGTTCAGCAAATGAACACGCTGTGTACAAATCGCCCTCCCAGTGAAGGGGGCGAGGCAGGTTTCACCCTGTTGGAAATCCTGGTCGGCCTGTTGGTGTCCTCGCTTATCCTCGGGGGTCTGAGCCTTGGCATGGCCAGTATCAATCGTGGTTACGAGCAGACGACTGGCGTCATCGACCGGCAGGGCACGATCACCACTGGACTGGATGTCTTCGATCAGGACATTTCCCGCATCGAACGCCTCGTCGACGACCCGGCCCACCCCTCAAGGTTTCTCTTTGCCGGCACACCGCGCGAAATGATTTTCGTTCTGGCCGAACGGCCCGGCAGCAATGAAGCCGGTCTCTATTGGGTGCGGCTGTCGATTACCAAGAAGAGCGACGGCACAGATGCGCTGACGCGCAGTCGAGCCCCCTTCACACGGCCGGTGCCGGCGCTGGGCAGTATCGCATGGGCTGACGAAGTGCTGCTGATCCAGGGCAAGGTCAACATGGATTTTGCCTACCGCGCTCCGCGCGCGAACCTTCGGGAGTGGGCCGGAACGTGGGCGGCGACCAATATGCTGCCGGGGCAGATTCGCATCGAAATCCTCGACACGGCGACCGGACGCTCGCGCGTGCCAATGTTCACGGCAACGCTCAAAATTGCGGCTGAGGCGGATTGCGCCGATCTCAAGGCGCCAGGTTGCAGCATAGCAAGTCTCGGGGCCCTGATGCCGGGCGGAGGCAGCCAATGAGAGCTGCCGAAGCGTCCGGCAATGGCTCACAAGGCATGATCCTGATCGTCGTGTTGTGGGCCGTCAGCCTGATGACCCTGACGGTGGTCGCAATCAGCGCCCTCTCCCAGAAGAGCCTGTCACTGGCCGGAGCCGAAACAGACCGGGCACGGTCAGAACTGGCGCTCGAAGCGGGCGTGGCTGCTGCCCAGGCCCTCATCATGGCCAAGAAACCTGAGGACCGGGTGTTTTTCAACGGTGTACCTGTGGTGATCGATCTGGGCGGCGGCCGGCTGGCGGAACTCAGCATCCGCGATGCCTCGGGCCTCCTCGATCTCAACCGTGCCGAGCCCGTGCTCGTTGAATTGTTCCTGAAGAAGTCCGTTGAAGATCCGAAAGCCGGCGCCATCCTGCTCAAGGCCATTTCGGAGCTGCGCCCCGACCCGAAGGACGAGGCCCAGAAGAGCGGCGGCAACGACGCCGTGAGCAATCCGCAACCCTTGCAATCATTTCAACAACAGCCCGGGACAACCGGACAGGGAACCAGCCAAGCCACGGGCCAGGTGCAGTCAACACCTTCCCAGCGCAACGAGACGCCGCCCGCTCCTTTTATTGCCGCATTCGGACAGCTTTATGGGCTCCCTGACGTACCCGACACGGTTCTGGACAAATTATTGCCCCTTATCACCTTGTACAGCAGCCAGGGCGGCAAGGTGAACCCGCTGGCCGCGCCCGATGCGGTGCTTCGGGCGATTCCCGGTTTCAGTGACAGGGAGCTAAAGGCATTCGAAACAGCCCGGCAACGGAAGCAGTGGCAAACACCGGAGATCAACGCCATCCTCGGATCATTCGAAAAGTTCATGGCCATCACTGAACCGCGGACTTTCGCGGTGAGCGTAAGGCTTGTGCAGGGACCGGGCATCATTGCCGGAAGCCGCCTCGTCACCAGCATCCTGAGCGATGCTACCGGCAAGGAAGCATTCCAGGTTATGGCCTGGTCATGGTAGACCGAATCAACCCAACCGGGCGCAAATGACGACAACGAATTCAGCAACAATACAGCTTCTCGGACTCGGCAATCGTATTGGTACCCGGGCGTCGGAAGCTGTCATGGCCTTTGCTGACAATCTGGCGGGCGCAGTACCTGATGCGGCAACCTGCACCGTGATGATTGTGGCTGATGACAGGTACTTAACTCTGCATCAGCGCGATGCATCCGGAAGCTGGGGTGCTGGTCAACGCATCGGCAATTCGACCGGCAATGGACTGGATCGCCAACAGACGCAGGCAATGCGAGGGCGTGTCCTGCTGCGCGCCGGGTCCGGCCGGTCAGTGACGACACGTCTGACCTTGCCCGCGGCGACCAGCGAAGTCCTGCCGCAGGTGGTCCGCAACAAGGTCGAAAGCCTGGCACCGTGGCCGATTTCGGAAGCATTGTGGGGTTACCGGCTGGCAGGCCCGCCCATAGGCGGCCATATCCAGGTCGATGTCGGTATCGTCAGCCGCAAGACGGCGCTGGCACTTCTGCACAGAGTTGAGTCCGCCGGGGCGAAGATCTCCCGCTTCGAGGTCGGTCATGACGGCACGGGCACCCAAGGAATAGAAATCGACATTCATGGCGATGACAGGCGCCAATTGATGCGTAACCGGGTCAAAGCCGCAATGTCCGCGGTGCTGGCAATTGCGATCATGGTTGGCGGGTATGGTGGATATCTCGCCTACCGGACCGCCGCCCAGACGGCGGCCGTCGAAGCCGCAATTGCTGACATGCAAACCGCACTGCGCAATAAGGACGGAGCCGGCGGTGCATCGCAGAAACTGGTTCAGGCCAACGCACTGTTCGCGCGCAAACGCGAGAGCCGGCCGGTTCTCGAATTGATCAACACCCTGTCCAAACTGGTGCCCGATGGCATCTGGCTTTCAAGTCTCGAGATCGACGGCAGGACGGTGACCATCTCCGGCCGCGGCAATCAGGTGCCGGGCGTGATTGCGACACTGGAATCTTCCGACACGTTTTCTGACGTGAATTTTGCTTCTGCCACTCAGCGAGAGGCCGACGCGGCAGCGGACAGTTTCTCGATTTCGGCTTCGGTCGAGGGAAAGGCGGAGAACCCATGACCGCCAAGGCCTCATGGGGACTGGCGCTGCTGATTGCGGCCACGCTGTTGCTGGCTGGGCTGGCAGTGTTGCCGTTTGCGCTGCGCTCTGCCGATGAAGATACACTGGCGGAAAAACAGCTCGAATTGCGGTTCATGCAATCCCGCCTGAAGGCGGCGAAAAACGGTCCCAAGAATCGGCTCACCGAGAACGACGACATTGATCAGCTGTTTGTCGCCGGCACGACCCCGGGCCTGGCCATTGCGGAGATGCAAGCCATCGCCGGGAAGCTGGCTGATGCCAGCGGCATGGCCGTGCAGCGGTTGCAGCCGTTGCAAGCTGACCGCGAGGGCAATCTGGCGCTCTTGCGGATCGAGGCTGAGCTCACCGGAAACATCGAGAGCCTGCGCCAATATCTGCTTTCGATCGAGACTGGTCAGCCGATGATGTTCGTCAATCACATCAAGGTCGCTGCACCGGAGTCGGTGTCGGACGCCGGCGTCCTGCCATCCGAGCAATTGACGGTGACGCTGCAACTGGAGTCCTTCGGCTGGTGGGAGGGCACACCATGATCGATCGGCGATTGGCAGTGTTGCTCGCTGCGGCGATCGGGCTCGGCGGTTATGCGGTATGGAGCGGCGACAGCCTGTTCTCAACGTGGCTGACGCAAGACAATGACATCGTGACTGCGGTCAAACAACCTCCCGCCGCGCCCGTGGCGGAGATAAAATCCGACAAGCTTGTCAGCCTCAATCCGTTGGCGGCACTGACAACCGTTCAGTTTGAAGATATCGTAAAGCGTCCGCTCTTCAACCCCACGCGTGCGCCGGCCCCCGTGGCAGAGCCTCCCCCGGTGGAGGAGCCGCCACCGGAAGCCGTCGAGGTGGCACCCCCGCCGGAAGAGCCAGTCAATCCCAATGACTTTGCCCTGCTTGGCATTGCCTCGAAGAATGGGATCTGGACAGTGGTCATGCGATGGAATCCGTCGAACGAAATTCACCGGCTGAAAACGGGCGGCGAAATCCAGGGATGGAGCCTCACGGAAATCACGCCCCAGAAGGTCAAGCTCAGCCGCAACGGCCAGGACATCGATATCAAGATGTTCCAGAATCTTGCGCCGCCGCCCGGTCAATCGCTGCAAGCTCTTGATCCCTCGCAAGCCGACGGCCAGGGCCAGTCCATGAATCCACAGCGGATGCAACAGAACCAGTTGCAGGACGAGTAGCAGGCCCGAACGTGTCCCCCTGAAAATGCAGAGGAAGCGGAACTCACTTGGGCATGGCGCCCGCCGTCAGGAGTTGCGCTGATCTAGTTCCAGCCGAGGCTCTTCATCTTGTTGCGGAGTTCTTCGGAGGCGCGGTTTGCGTCCTGCCCGTCTTCGATGATCTGCGGCGTGATGAAAACGATCAGTTCATTGCGTTTGGCGCTGTTGTCCGTCTTGCCGATGAGTTCGCCGATGATCGGGATCCGGTTGACGCCGGGCACACTGTCCTTGGTGCGAGTTTCTGCGCCACTGATCAAGCCGCCCAACAACACAGTCTGCGTACTCGGTACGGACACCTTGCTGGTGATGGAGCGCTGCGAGAAGGTCGGATTCTCCTTCTCGGTCGTTGAGCTGCCGGAGCCCGCCGTGACCGACGAGAGTTGCTGGCCCAACTCGATCGTCACGATTCCCGAAGCGGTAACACGGGGTTTGACCGTGAGGATCACGCCGGTGTCGCGATACTCAAAGGAGTTGGTCACGCCATCGGCGCCCTTGTCGAGTGTCGAGGTCTTGACCGGCACCTGATCGCCGATCTTGATCGTGGCGGTTTCGTTTTCGAGCACCAGAACGGAAGGCGAAGACACGATGCGGACCTTGGTGACCGCCGACAGCGCATCAACGACGACTCGCGGATCAGCTGCATTGCCGACGAAGAAATTCATGCCCGGGAAGCTGGGCTTCAGCGTCAGCCCGCCATTGGAGACGCCACCCGAAACATCATTGCCCTTGAGATATGCCTGCACACCGAAGCGCAGATTGTTGTTGAGGGCCACTTCCATGATTGTGGTGTTGATGAGCACCTGCACCGAAGGGGCGTCAAGCTTGCGCAGGGTAGCCAAAATCTTGCGGTAGTCGCGCTGGTTGGCGCGGATCACAATGGTGTTGTTTGCCGTGTTGGCGGTGATGCGGATTCCGGTCGGCGAATCGCCCTGCGCAGGAGTGGTCGAGGCGGTGGTCTCTGGCGAGGACGGCAAGGTGACGTCCTGCCGGTCGGTTTTTCCATCGGGTGTAGGCTGGTCGGGCATTGTCGGATTCGGGCTTGTCGTGCCCGTCGTCGGCGTCGTGCCAACCTGGACGGTCGGTTGGTTGGGCGCCACCTCACCACTTGTGCCGGCAGATGACTGTTGATCCAGAAAGGTGGCCTTCAGAATGTCGGCCAATGCTACTGCATTGCCGTTCTGTACGGCATAGACGAAATAGTTTGTTTCGGTGACACTGGCCTTGTCGAGCCTGCGGATCCACGTCATCGCACGCTTCACCTTGGACTGGCTGTTGGCGATGACGACAACGCCATTGAGCCGTTCGAGCGGGATGACCTTGACACCATTGCGGCCAGACGACTCGGTGTCTTCGGCGAAGACGGCCTCGAGCTTTGAGACAATTTCCTCCGGCGTCGCATAGGAAAGCGTTGCGATGCTTGCTGACTGGTTTTCCATCCAGTCGACATCGAAGGACAGGATGATCTCCACCATTGTCCGGCGTTCCGCGGCGGACCCGCGAACCAGAAGGAGATTTCCTGACTTCGAAGCCCGAACCGCACCGCCCCGGGCGACGAAGCTGTCCATCAATTCCATCATGTTGGCTGCAGAGATGTAGCGCAATGGCACCGCGCTCACGCCATAGCCTGGTGAAGCCTTGCCCGAATCAAGATCGGCGACGCCCGGTTCGCCTTCGAGTACTTCCTGCAGTGCCACGACTTTGGTGAGGCCTTCGCTCTGGATGAGTGCGGCGCCGTTGTGGCGAAGGGCAGCCTCGAATGCATCCAGCACTTCGCCAGACGACAAGGGCCGCGACGAGGACAACGTGATGGTGCCCTGAACCCGGGGATCGACCACGTAGTTCATCCCCAGGGTTTCACCCAGGATCAGCCGCGTCGCCTCGTTGATATCGGCGCGGTCGAGATTGAGAGAAAACTTGCCATCGCGCTCCGAGACGCCGGCCGGCGGATCAAGACCCGCTTCGCCGAGACCCGAAGCCGAGCCGGGAAAAAACTGCTGGCTGCCACTGGCGCCGGTCGACAGCGCTGCGCCTTCGCGGCGATTGACGGGATCCGGCTTCTTGGCTCGCAGGTCAATCTGTTGGGGAGATTCGAGCTGGGCAGAAGGGTTCGTGCTGCAACTGGCGAGGGCAAGCGAAAGGGTCACGGCCATCAGCCGTTTCAGATGCTCATATCCCCGTTTACCGCCAGTATTCACGGTATATCTTCCAGTCGCGCGACGCTTATCCCACCAGTGAGAACTGCTATCTGCAATGATTCAGGCCACACCGGTTTCAGAACATCGCCCCCGCAACCATGGGCAATATGGCCCCATATCGATTCCACCCATGACGCCGATAAATGATTGATTCGTCACTGAATTGATAGAGTCTTTCTGCGTTGAGGCCGATCAAGCTCCAGGCCTGCCGTCAGAGCTGCTCAACCACAAGATATATCCATGTCATAACTATGGCCGGGGCGATGAAACTGCCGAACGGAATGGCCGTTCCGGCTACCAGTTTTTCGCTGCCTGACCCCCTCGCACTCCTTGCCGCAGCAACCAGAGCGGCCACGGCGGCCAATAGCAAGGTTACGGCCAGGAAATCGAGTCCGACCCAACAACCCGCAACGCCAGCGAGCTTGACGTCACCCAGTCCCAGTCCGATCCGGCCGCGAAACCTGAAATATATCCACCGTAGTCCATAGAGGGCTGTAGCCCCGAGAAAGCCTGCAATGGCGTGATCGAGGAAGAGATCCTGAGGTCGTCCCGGCAGAGACGATATCGTCGCAACGATGCCGATGGGAATGGCGGGAAGCGACACGATGTCCGGAATCAGCATGCGACGGCTGTCGGTCAGCGTGATGATCAACATGCTGAAGATCAATATTCCCGTGAACGCCGATGCCGCCACCACCGCCCAGACGGACAGGAGTCCGGCGCCAACCAATCCCGCCAAGGCACAAAGCGTGATTTCCTTGGGGCTGATGCCATAACGGCTGGTCCACTCCCGCACAGTCATACCATCCTCGTCAGGCGCCGCTCCGTCGATTCAAAGCCGCTCATCGCACGGGGACTGCGTCAGCGGCAAGGGCACCATTCTGGCCAGAAATTGGCGTTGCATCGGTCACCGAAGGCAAGGATGCTCGGACCAGTGAAGTGCAAAATCGTGGCGCGAATGACATGACAGCGGAAGAGACCGCAAACGTTGGAGACTTTGACTTTATCATCGTCGGTGCCGGATCGGCCGGAGCGGTCGTGGCCACCAGGCTGTCGGCGTCCGGGAGGCATAGCGTTCTGCTGCTGGAGGCGGGACCCCGCGACCGTAATCCATGGATCCACGTACCGATCGGCTACGCCAAGCTCTTCACCAATCCGCGCTACAATTGGATGTACGAGTCAGAGCCTGAACCGGAACTCAACGGCCGCAAGATCTTTCAACCACGCGGCAAGGTGCTGGGAGGAACGAGTTCGATCAATGGACTGGTCTATATCCGCGGCCAGGCAGAGGACTATGATCATTGGGCACAGCTGGGCAATACCGGCTGGTCCTATGCCGACGTCCTGCCCTTGTTCAAGCGCGCCGAACACCAGCAAAATGGCGCGGATGACTTTCATGGGGTCGGCGGTCCGCTTGCCGTTTCAAACCAGAGCGAACCGCATGAATTGTGCGAGGCGTTCATCCGCGCCGGGATGGAGCGCGGCCTGCCCCGCAACGAGGATTTCAATGGTGCGCGTCAGGAAGGCATCGGATACTTCCAGACGACATCGCGCAACGGGCGGCGCTGCAGCACGGCCGTGGGCTATCTGAGGCCAGCCAGACGGCGTGGCAACCTTCATATCCTGACCGAAGCCATGACGGAAAAGATTGGCTTTGAGGGCAAGCGCGCACGCACGGTGTATTTCCGACACGAGGGCCGGTTGACACGGGCGCGAGCGTCCAGGGAAATCGTACTCAGCGCCGGGGCGATCGGTACGCCACAACTTCTCGAACTGTCGGGCTATGGCCAGGCAGAGCGGCTGAAAGGGTTTGACATCCCGATCGTCCACGATGCGCCGCAAGTGGGCGAAAACCTGCAGGACCACTATCAGGTGCGCATCGTGTTCCGGGCGAAGAAACCGATCACGCTCAACGACCAGTATCACAACCTGTGGCGCCGCGCAGGGATCGGCCTGCGCTATGTTCTGCAACGCAAGGGACCGCTGACGGTGAG
Organism: Pseudomonadota bacterium; assembly: GCA_963205315.1. Lineage (GTDB taxonomy): Bacteria > Pseudomonadota > Alphaproteobacteria > Rhizobiales > Aestuariivirgaceae > Aestuariivirga. The sequence goes on from CAUJIO010000004.1 coordinate 78,101, forward strand.
TGCCGGCTATGCCACGGCGTTCTTCAAGTCACAGGAACGGCTGGCCACACCTGACATCCAGGTGCATTTCATCATCTTTTCAACCGACAAGATGGGGCAGGCCCTGCACCGGTTTCCGGGCTTCACCGCATCGGTCTGTCACCTCCGTCCGCAATCGCGCGGCAGCATTCATATCAAGACTGCCAGCATTTCCGATGCGCCGGCAATCAGGATCAACTTCCTGTCTACGGCCGAAGACCGCCAGGCGCATATCGATGGATTGAGATATCTGCGTTCGATCATGCACGCACCGTCGATGGCAGACTACATGGAGCAGGAAGTCGAGCCGGGCCTGGATTGTGCCAGTGACGACGCGCTGTTGGCCTATGTGAGAGCTAAGGGCAGCACGATCTATCATCCGTCCGGCACCTGCCGCATGGGTGCGGATGAAGGCGCGGTGGTTGCCCCGGATCTCAAGGTCAAGGGCGTTACGGGTTTGCGGATTGCCGATGCCTCGATCATGCCCCGGTTGGTATCGGGCAACACCAACGCACCGGTCATCATGATCGGTGAGAAGGCTTCCGATCTCATTCTGGCGGAGCACGGCACCTGAATGCACCGGACCGGTGCCCACCCCGCCCTACTCCCGTCTGCCGCCGTGGCCATCTGCGGTGCCATCTGGGGCTGCTACTGGTATCCGTTGCGCTGGCTCGAAGCCGCCGGGCTTGGCGGGGCGTGGGTCAGCGTCATTTTCTTTGCGACGACGGCGCTGTCGCCCATCCCATGGATGTTCAATCGCGCTGCTTGGCAGGGATTTCGGCAGAACTTCGCTGGCGGGGCCCTGCTGGGATTGGCGTTCACACTGTATACGGTCAGCCTTCTCCTGACAGACGTCATTGATGCCATCCTGCTGTTCTATCTGACACCGGTGTGGAGCACATTGGCCGGACTGGCCCTTTTCGGGGAGCGCCTGACTCCGCAGCGGTTGATTGCCATCGCTCTTGGATTCGCGGGGATGGCCTTCATTCTCGGGTTCGACAATGGCCTGCCAATGCCATCGAGAAGCGGCGACTGGCTGGCTCTCGTGAGCGGCATGATCTGGGCTGCAGGCACAATGCGAAGCGTCCGGAAGCCGTCATCCAGCATCATGCTTCCTGTGCTTTCCTTCAGCGGAGGGGGACTCATTGCCTCGCTGGGCGTGGCGATCATTGCGATGAGGGCAGATTCTTCTCTCGCAACATTTTCCAATCCCGAAGCGGTCATGCCATGGGCAATCATCATTGCGTTGCTTGTCTTTGTGCCCCCCAATTTCCTGGTGCTGTGGGCGGCTCAACGGCTGGATTCCGGCCGCGTAGGTATTCTGTTGATGACCGAGGTTCTGGCGGGGGCCATCACAGCCGCCTTGCTTTCGGGTGAAGCATTTGGCGCAATGGAAATCACAGGAACGCTGCTCATCGCTGGCGCCGGACTGATCGAAGTGTTTGGCCGGAGATGATCTGCTGCGGCAATGACAGGCGCCGCGATCCCTTGCCGCAACCGGAGAAGTGACGATAGAAGACCTGCCAGAGGGATGGACCCCTAGGGAGCAAGGACGATGGCGGCAGCAAGAGACATCAGGATCGGCATGGTTGGCTGCGGCTTCTTTGCCCAGAACCACTTGATGGCCTGGCAAGATCTCAGGCCCGAGGGTGCGATCCTTTCCGCCGTCTGCGATCTCGACGAATCGAAAGCCAGGGCGGCGGGCGAGAAGTTTGGTGTTCCACACTTCACCGACATGGCACAGATGCTCGACAGCGTTCAGATCGACCTCGTCGATATCGCCACACGCATGGAGACGCATCGCGCGCTCGCCGCGATCGCTTCGGAGCGAGGCATCGGGGCCGTCGTTCAGAAGCCCTTCGCACCGGAGTGGGCCGAATGCGTTGCCATCGTCGAGAAGGCCAAGGCGCACAAGGCCTGGCTGGCTGTACACGAAAATTTCCGCTTTGCCATTTCCATGCAGAAAGTGAAGGCCGTGATCGATGCCGGCACCATTGGCAAGCCGAACTGGGCAAGAATCAACTTCCGCACCTGTTTCAACATCTATCGCGGCCAGCCTTATCTCGCAGAGGTCGGCCGGCTGGTGATCCTCGATCTGGGCATCCACGTGCTCGACCTCGCGCGCTACTTCCTTGGCGATGTCGAACGCGTCTACTGCGAAACGCAGAAGCGCAATCCGGCCATCAACGGAGAGGATACGGCGACGATCATGCTGAAGCATACTTCGGGTGCGGTGTCGGTCGTGGAGTCGACATATGAGGCGAAGCGCATTCCCGATCCGTTTCCGGAAACGTTGCTGGAGATCGAAGGCAGTGAAGGCTCGATTGTGGTCACGCGCGGCGAGCGCATGACCGTAACCACACAAGGCCTGGTCTTCGAAGAAAATATCGGCAGCCCGTTGCTGGCCTGGACAACCCGGCCATGGCACACGCTGCAGGAGGCGGTGCTCAACACCAACCGCCACATGTTCCAGCGCTTCCGCGACGGATTGCCAGCCGACACGTCCGCCGAGGACAACCTCAAGACCTTCGCCCTGGTGGAGGCAGCCTATGAATCGGCCAGAACTCATGGCGCCGTGAAGCCGGCGCGCTAGACTTCATACCGTACCTGTCTGACTTCCACTTATGCACGAGAGAGACCGATGCTGACGACGATCCCGGGACTGATGGATGCGGTGCGCGCCCGCTTTGCACATATCGATACCTGCCCCTTCTCGGGCCCGCGGGTGTTCTTTGAAAATGCCGGGGGTGCGCTTACGCTGAAGTCGGTTGCTGAAACCTCCGGGCTCTATGCCGCTTACCCCGACAATCAGGGCCGCGACAATCCAGCATCAGGAGCCCTGATGGCAGCGATCAACCAGGGCAAGGCCGACATGCGGACCTTCTTCAACGCATCCACTGGCCAGGTCTTCGTCGGCGAGAGCGGCACGGAGATCTTGTTCCGGCTGGTGCGCACGGCAGCACTCGGTGCAGCGAAGGGCGGCATCATGCTGTCGACGACGCTGGAACACCCGGCATCGCGCAGCGCCATGGCGCGCTGGGCCGAGGTCACGGGCCGCACACATGTACTTGTGCCCCACGAGGATGCCACCGGCGGCGTGAGCGTCGATGCGTATCGACGTCATCTCACTCCGGACATTCGCGTTGCCACCATCATCCAGACCTCACCGGTTACCGGCATGTCTGTGGACGTTGCCTCGATCGCCAAGGCGATCCGCAAGGCATCTCCAGACTGCTTCATCATCGTTGACGGCATCCAGCATGCTAGCCATGGCCATATCGACATCGATGCTTACGGCATCGATGGCTATGCGATCTCACCCTACAAAGTATTCTCGCGTCACGGCTACGGCGTGGGCTGGGCGTCGGACCGTCTGACGGCTTGTCCCAAGGAAGTCGTGATCGGCGGTGCGCCCACCAACTGGGAACTCGGCACCCGTGATGCCGGAAGTTATGCAACCTTCTCGGACGTCGTAAACTACTTCGACTGGCTCGGCGCGCAGTTCACTCAACAGGCCGATCGCCGCGCCCGTATCGAAGCCGCCGCCAAAGTCATCCATGCGCAAGAGGCGGAGCTGGGCCACGCCATGCTGCACGGCACCGGAAACCTCAAGGGATTGGCTGAAATGCCGGGTGTCACCATCATCGGCGGGGTGGACACTCCCGGCCGGGAAGGTGTCATTTCGCTCACCGTTGCGGGGAAGCCTTCGGAAGACGTTGTTGCCTTCCTCAACCGGCGCGGCGTGCGCACCCATACCCGCAAGGACGATCACTACAGCGGAAACGTGCTGAAGCCGTTGGGCTTTCCATCCTGCATCCGGGTGTCGTTCAGCCATTACAACACCTTGCAGGAGGTCTCGCAATTCCTCACCGCGATGGCTGAAATCACCAACCGATAGAGCAACCGGCGCTCAGTTGGGCGCAGCCAAGTTGCTCAATCACTTTGAGACTTGCGCATTTTCGCTTGAGAACTCCGGGACTTTAGGTTTGGCCGAAGCCCCTGGGTACCTCAACGTCCGGCAGGCTCGCTGCCCGCTTCTTCAGCGCCCTGCCGATGACAACGCGCGAGACTTCCGTGGTGCCGTCAACAATGCGCAACATTTGGGCCAACCGGCTCAAGCGGTCCATTCCGTAGCTGCTGAGAAGTCCCATGCCGCCCATGGCCTGGGTGCAGATATTGGCGGCTTTGACGGCTGCATCAGGTACGAACCGCTTGGCGTGGGCCGCGAGCAGCGGACCATCCAGCGTTCCCAGCGCGTTGGCGGCGGCGCGATACAGCAGCCTCGAAGCCTCCAGATCGGTTGACACCTCACCCAGCATCCACTGAATGCCATCGAGATCGAGCGCCGCAGCGCCGAACATCCTGCGGTTCTTGGTGTATGACAACGCCATGTCGAGGGCCGCCTCCATCAGGCCGCAGCAGCCTGCCGCAATCGAGACACGCGCAATGTCGATCGCCATGAGTGAGCCCTGCAGTCCCTTGCCAATTGGCAGGATGATGTTCTCGGGAGGCACCATGACGTTATCGAGGTACATCTCGCCCACCGGCAAGAAGTTGTAGGACGGCGTATCATAGCGGGGACCGAAGCTCAGCCCCTTGGCTCCCTTCGGAATGGCGATCATCGCCATATCCTTGTGACCTGGCGCATCAGACGTCTTGACGACAGTCAGGTATATGTCTGCCTCGCCGGCCAGAGACACCCAGGCCTTGGCGCCACTGATGACCCAGTAGCCATCACCGTTGATCCTCGCCTGTGTGTACATGGTGGCGGCATCGGACCCAGATTGCGGCTCGGTCAGCGAGAAGTTCGCCAGCTTCCGGCCGGTTGTCAGATCCCTCGCCCAAGCGTTCTTCAGTGCATCGGTTCCGAACCCGCAGACGGCATACGTGCAGATATTGTGCATCGACAGCGCGAAGGCGTAGGCGCCATCCCCCTTGCCCAGTTCTTCGTAGACGCGAATGCCCTCACCCAGCGGCAGCGCCTGGCCGCCCCACTCCGCCGGCGCATAAAGCCCCGTGAGCCCAAGGGCCGCGGCCTTGTCCGAGGCATGACGCGGCCATTGCCGGTGCTGGTTCCAGCGTTCCACCTCGGGCCTGATCGTCTCATTGCAATGGTGCCGCGCCGCAGCAAGGATGGCGTCGATGTTCTGGGTCATGACCGTGCGTCCCTTCTGAAAACGCGAACGTAGCAATGGGAGACATTGGCGGCAATCGGGGGCGGCAATCGGGCGCCACCAGCAAATTCAAAGTTTCGGGGATAGTTGGATTTACAGCCTGTTGCGGCGGCAATGGGCTGCTATAAACCATTGCATACGGAATTCGCCAAACGCCGAACATCTTCTGTGGAACGACCATGCAACCTGATCATCATGACTTCAATTCAGCGGTTGCGGCAGCCCAGCGTGCCTCCGAGGTCTGGGATGCCCTGTGTGATCTGTCGCAATCGGTGGTCGGTCACAGGCTGTTCACGGTGATGACTGTAGACATGCAAGCTGGGCTTGCCCGCAGGGCCTATTCCGATCATCCAGTTCAATATCCGGTGTCGGGGACCAAGCTCATCCACCGTGACCAATGGTTCGATATCGTGCATGGCGAAAAGCGAAGCTTCGTCGCCAACACCATCGAAGATATCGCCAAGGTGTTTCCGGATCATGATCTCATTGCCTCACTCGGCTGCGGGTCGGTGATCAATCTGCCGGTGGTGCTCAAGGGTGAACTGGTGGCCACAATCAACATGCTCGATGCAGCCGACCATTATACAGCGGATCGGGTTGCCATGGCTGAGGCAAAGTTGGCCGTGCCGGCCAAGCTGTGTTGTGCCCTTGCCCTGCTGTTTGACTTGACCGACAAGTCAGGCGCTAGATGACGCAAGCGGACAATACCAGCACGATGACGAATGGCACGGCCAACTTCGCCGCGGAGGCCGCGCGGCGTGCCGCGAGCTTTGTGGCCAGCCTGGCGCTGACCTTTCTTGGCCTCACGGCCGTAACGTTTCTGATCAGCCGGCTGACCAAGATTGATCCAGTGCTAGCCATCGTCGGCGACAAGGCGAGTAAGGAAGTCTATGACAAGACCTACATCGCATTGGGTCTCGACCAGCCCCTGATCATGCAATACGGCGCCTATCTCTGGCGTCTCCTTAGCGGTGATTTCGGCGTATCGGTGCTGACTTCACAACCGGTCCTCAGCGATCTCCTGCGGGTGTTTCCAGCAACCTTCGAACTGGCAACGATAGCGACGATAATCGGGGTTGCGATCGGCGTTCCAGCCGGTGTTCTGGCCGGGGCGCGCAAAGGACGATGGCCAGATCATGTGGTGCGGGTCGTGGGGCTGTTCGGTTATTCCGTGCCGGTATTCTGGCTGGGTTTGGTGGGGCTTTTCGTCTTCTACGGCAAGCTCGACTGGGTGTCGGGCACCGGGAGGCTGGACGTATTCTACGAAGACATCGTCACCTCGCGCACCGGCGTTATCCTGATCGATGCCGCCATCGATGGAGAGTGGGGAATCTTCGCCAATGCCTTCAGTCATCTCATTCTTCCGGCCGGCATCCTCGGCTATTATTCGCTCGCTTATATCGCGCGCATGACGCGCAGCTTCATGATCGACCAGCTCAGCCAGGAATATGTCACCGCCGCGCGCATCAAGGGGCGCTCTTTCTGGGGAGCGGTGTGGCTGCACGCATTTCCGAACATCATGGTACCGCTGATCACAGTCATTGGCCTCAGCTATGCCTCGCTGCTCGAAGGTGCGGTGCTGACGGAAACCGTCTTTGCCTGGCCGGGATTGGGCCTCTACATCACCCGCGCCCTGTTCAACAGCGACATGAACGCCGTGCTTGGCGGAACGGTGCTGGTTGGAGCGGTCTTCATCGGCGTCAATCTGTTCTGCGATCTGCTCTACAAGATCTTCGATCCGAGGCTGCGCAACGCATGAACCAAGGTCTCACCCAATGGCTGATGAGCGAGGCCCCCGCATCACGCCGGCAGGCCGTATTGGGCAGCGTATATCGTGGATTGGTGGCGATCATTTCCAATCCGGCAGCGCTGACCGGCCTCGTCATCATTGCCGTGCTCATTCTGATGGCCATGTTCGCGCCCTGGCTGGCACGCGGCATGTCGCCCATCGAGCAGACACTCTCGAGCCGGCTCGCCCCGCCCTCGGCAGAGCACTGGTTTGGCACCGACGAACTGGGACGCGACATCTACGTCCGCACACTCTACGGCGCGCGGGTGACGCTGACCATCGTCTTGCTGGTTTCGGTCGTGGTGGCGCCAATCGGCCTGGCGGTTGGCACGCTTGCCGGGTATCTCGGCGGCTGGGTCGACGCCGTATTGATGCGTATCACCGATATTTTTCTCGCCTTCCCGCGGCTGGTGCTGGCGCTGGCCTTTGCGGCAGCGCTTGGTCCCGGGATCGAGAACGCCGTCATCGCCATCTCTCTCACCGCATGGCCGCCCTATGCCCGCATCGCGCGATCCGAGACTGTCACGATTGCGAAAAGCGATTTCATTGCGGCGGTGGTGATGCAAGGCGCTTCTACATGGCGTGTGCTCTTCAAACATATCGTGCCGCTGTGTCTTTCCTCCGTCATCGTGCGCCTGACGCTAGACATGGCGGGCATCATCCTGACCGCGGCAGGCCTGGGCTTCCTGGGTCTTGGCGCGCAGCCGCCCACTGCGGAATGGGGAGCCATGGTATCGGCCGGTCGCGACGTCATCCTCGACCAGTGGTGGGTGGCCACCATCCCCGGCATCGCAATCTTCATCGTCAGCCTCGGTTTCAACCTGCTCGGCGACGGGTTGCGCGACGTATTCGATCCGAAGGCATCATGAGCGCACCGCTTCTCACAGTTGAAGATCTCAACGTTTCGTTTCCGGGCCGATCGGGCATGACACGTGCGGTGCGCAATGCCGGCTTCACGCTCGGCCACGAGCGGTTGGGGATCGTCGGTGAATCAGGTTCCGGCAAGTCGACCACCGGGCGCGCCTTGCTCGGACTGATCCCGCAACCCGGAATCGTGACGGCCAAGCGCCTGGAATTTGGCGGGCAGAACCTGCTGGCTTGTACCGAATCCGATTGGCAGCGCCTGCGTGGTCGGCGGTTGTCGATGGTGATGCAGGACCCGAAATATTCGCTCAACCCGGTACAAACCGTGAGAGAGCAGATCGGCGAGACCTGCCGGCTGCATCTCGGCTCCAATCGCAAGGACGCAGATCGCCGCGCGCTGGCGATGCTTGAGGCTGTCAAGATCCGTAATCCGGAACTGGTACTGCATCTCTATCCGCACCAGCTGTCGGGCGGCATGGGGCAGCGCGTGATGATCGCCATGATGCTGGTGGCCGAGCCCGATGTCTTGATTGCCGACGAGCCGACGTCCGCGCTTGACGTGACCGTACAGAATGAGGTCTTGCGGATCCTTGATGACCTGGTGCGTGAACGCGGCATGGGGTTGATCTTCATCAGCCACAATCTCACCGTGGTCTCGAGTTTCTGCGACCGGGTGCTGATCATGTATGGCGGCAAGATCGTGGAAGAGTGCGCGGCGAAAGATCTGCACAATGCCCGGCATCCCTACACACGGGCGCTCATTGCTGCCGCACCTTCGTTGGACCAGCCACGCGCCGAACTGGCGACCGTGACGCGCGATCCGGAGTGGCTGACGTGATCCGTGTCGAGAATCTCAACGTCACCTTCCACAATTCGGGACGCACCATGCGCGCCGTGCGCGACGTGTCGTTCGCTGTGGCGGCCGGGGAAACCTTCGGCATCGTGGGTGAATCGGGATCAGGCAAATCCACCGTGCTCAAGGCCATTGCCGGCCTGGTGAAATCCAGCAGTACCATGCTTGCCGTCAACGGGCGGGAGGCCGCCGAGCGCCGGAGCCGCGAGGAACGGAAGCTGATGCAGTTCGTTTTTCAGGACCCCTATGCGTCGCTGCACCCGCGGCAAACCGTCGACGACATCTTGCGTGAACCACTGATCATTCATGGCAGCAACAATATCGACGACAGGGTTGTTGCTGCGATCGCCAACGTCGGACTGTCACCGCTGCATCGCTTCCGCTATCCGCATCAGCTCTCGGGCGGGCAACGGCAGCGTGTGGCGATCGCGCGGGCGCTGATCCTGAATCCGCCGATCCTGCTGCTCGATGAGCCTACCTCGGCGCTGGATGTTTCGGTGCAGGCGGAAATACTCAATCTGCTGTCGCGGCTGCGCCAGAGCTACAGCCTGACCAGCATCCTTGTGAGCCACGATCTTGCCGTCGTCGCGCATCTCTGCAACCGCATTGCCATCATGCAATTGGGGCAGTTGGTGGAGATCGTCAACGCCGCCGACTTGCGCACAGGCCGTGTGCAGCAGGACTATACACGGCAGCTCATTTCTGCGAGCCGCGGGTTTACGCGGGCGCAAGCCTGAGCGGACCACCGCCATCTTGCCAGAGTGCAAAAAAGCGGGTCAGATGCAAACAAGCTGCGGCGGAGACCATTTTCGGCCCCCGGGCAGATTAGAATTTTGAACCAGGGAGATGTTCATGCTGAAAGTTCTGAAATATGCCTTGATGGCGGGCGTAATCATGACGCTTACACCGCAGGCGATGGCCGAAACCCCGGCCGACACGCTGGTAATCGCCAAGCAGATCGATGACCTTATCTCGATGGATCCGGCGGAAGCCTACGAGCTCTCCGGCATCGAAATCCTGGCAAACACCTATGACCGCATCATGCGGTTCGAACCAACCGACATCACCAAGCTGGTGGGCGGCGTGGCCGAGAGCGTCGCGGTGAGCGAGGACGGCAAGACCTTCACGTTCAAGATTCGCCCCGGGCAGAAGTTTGCCTCCGGCAACCCGGTCACGGCGATGGATGCGGCCTTCTCGCTGCAGCGGGTGATCAAGCTCGAAAAGACCCCTGTGTTCCTGATTTCGCAACTCGGCTGGAACAAGGACAATATCGACAAGCTGGTGACGGCGCCTGACGAGTCGACATTGCAGGTCACCATCACGGAAAACTTTGCGCCCTCGCTCGTCTATGCGCTGCTCTCGTCCGTCGTCGGCTCGGTCGTCGATATGAAGGTGGCTATGGAGCATCAAGCCGATGGTGATTTCGGCTATGCCTGGCTGAAGACCAATTCGGCGGGATCGGGCGCCTACTCTATCAAGAGCTGGAAGCCGAACGAGGCCGTGGTTCTTGAGGCGAACCCCAACTACCGGGGCGGTGAAGCCAAGCTGAAGCGCGTGGTTGTGCGCCATATCCCGGAGGCCGCCGCCCAGCGTCTGGCACTCGAAAAGGGTGACGTCGACATTGCGCGCAACCTGACACCGGACCAGGTGGCAGGACTGGCCGGCAATGCCGATGTGAAAGTGACTTCGATTCCTGAAGCGCTACTCTACTACATTGGCCTCAACGTGAAGCAGAAGGAACTGCAGGACGTGCGCGTGCGTCAGGCGCTGCGCTATCTCGTCGACTACGACGGCATGGTGAATTCGTTCCTGAAGGGTTCGCAACAGGTCCACCAGAGTTTCTGGGCCTCGGGCTTCTGGGCATCGCTGGACGACAACCCCTACAAGCTCGATCCAGAAAAGGCGAAGGCCCTGCTCAAGGAAGCTGGCTATCCCGATGGCTTCTCGATCGATCTCGATGCGCCCAATTTTGCACCGTTTACCAACATGGCGCAGTCGGTCCAGTCAACCATGGCCCAGGGCGGCATCAAGGTGAACATCATTTCTTCCGAAATGAAGCCATTGCTGACCAAGTACCGTGCCCGCCAGCATCAGATGCTGATGGTGTATTGGGGTCCGGACTATATGGACCCGCATACCAATGCTGACGGATTTGCCAACAACCTCGACAACTCCGATGCCGCAACCAAGGGCAAGCCTCTGGCATGGCGCAACAGCTGGGATGCGCCCGAGGTCTCGGCAATGACCGCAGCCGCGGTGCGCGAGCGCGATGAAGGCAAGCGCAAGCAGATGTACCTCGACTTGCAGAAGAAGGTTATGGACGAAGGCCCGTACATCATCATGACGCAGTCGACTGCACAGTTGGCGGAACGCGCCAATGTGAAGGGTTATGTGCAGGGCTCGTCCTCCGACGTGACCTATTACAACCTCACCACCAAGTGAGTGTCGAGTGGTGCCGGGATATCTTGACCGGCACCGCGCCGCATTGCTGATGCAGGAACAGGGGCTCTCGGCCCTTGTTCTCGCACAGCCTGAATCGATCACCTATGCCACCGGCGCGTTTCCAGGCGTTGCAACATTCTGGCGGCGCGGCGGTGCTGCTTTTCTGGTTGTGCCCGCGGACGAGTCAGCTCCGCTTACCGCCATCGTCGGCGACTTGCAGGCACAGCCGTTTGCGGCGCAATCCGGTATTGCCGATGTGCGCAGCCACCGGATCTGGGTCGAGACTGAGCAGTACCCTTTTTCCGATCGCGGAAAGCCAAAACGATCGCCACGGCCGGCGCAGTACGATTTGAATGCCGCACTCGGCTTGTTGCGCGATGTGCTGGCAGAACGCTCGCTCCTCAATTGTCGTGTGGGATTGGAACTTGGCTTCGTTCCCGCGGCAGACTTTCAAGCTTTCGCCGCCATTCCCGTCACCTGGATGGATTGCACGCGGATTTTCGAACGGCTGCGTGCGAAAAAAAGCCCGGCGGAGATATCCATGCTGCGGGCTGCCGCCGAATATGCGCAAACCGGTCTCTCGGAACTTGTCAGTGCAGTCCGCCCAGGCATGAACGCGGCGCAGATGACAGAGATCTGGCGGACTGCGGCGCTCGACAATGCGCGGCGATCCGGCGGACCGCTTCCGCAATCGGCTTGGGCCTATATTGCTGTGGGAGGTGATGGCTTCGCGCCGGGTGAACCGGCGCGGCCCGGCGACATCATAAAAATCGACGTCGGGTGCGTCATCAATGGCTACAGTTCCGATGGAGGGCGGACTGCGGTGCTGGGCAAGGCCTCAACGGACGCAGAGCGCGTCTATGATGCCCTGCGGCGGGCCTTTGATACCGGCCTGCGCCTCATCCGGCCGGGCGCCGCACTCAAGGACATATACGATGCGACCGCGACTGCCATGTGGGACCAAGGTTTCGAAACCTATGGCCGGGGTCATTTCGGCCACGGCGTCGGCGCATCGATCTGGAGCGAGGAGTGGCCATTCATTTCCGCCACTTCAGATGCCGTGATTGAAACCGGCATGGTACTGGCCTTCGAAACGCCCTGGTACATCGATGGACTTGGCGGCTTCATCATCGAGGATCAGTTGCTGATTACTGAAAAGGGCTACGAGGTGATGGCGCCGTCGCCGCGAGATCTGATCACCATCAAAGTCTAGCGCATTCGGCGAGCGAGTGGTCACTCGACCGAGTTCCGGTTGCTCTCGCATTCAGCCAAACGTCCTGTGCCAGTGTTTCGCGATGTCAATGCGACGCGCAATCCAGACCTTGTCCTTCGACTGGATGTAGTCAATGAACTTCGCGAGACCCAGGGCGCGGCCGGGCCGTCCAACCAGCCGGCAATGCAGCCCAATCGACATCATCTTCGGGCTGCCCCTGCGGCCTTCCTCATAGAGACAGTCGAAACTGTCCTTCAGATACTGGTAGAAATGCTCGCCGGTGTTGAAGCCCTGCGGCGTGGCGAAGCGCATGTCATTGGCATCGAGCGTGTATGGAATAATCAGGTGCTTGCCGCCGTCTGCTTTGTTCAGGAAGTAGGGAAGGTCATCGGCATAGTCGTCGGAGGAATAGAGGAAGCCACCCTCTTCCATGACAAGTCTGGTGGTATTCATCGAACACCGGCCCGTGTACCAGCCGAGCGGACGATCGCCTGTGACTTGCGTGTGAATGCGGATTGCCTCGGCAATCTGCTGGCGCTCGACGTCTTCCGGCATATCCTTGTGCTCGACCCATTTGAGGCCGTGGCTGGCGATTTCCCAGCCGGCCTCCTTCATGGCTTCGACCTGATCAGGCGAGCGCTGCATGGCGGTTGCAACACCATAGATGGTGAGCGGCACCTTGCGCTGGGTGAACATGCGCCACAACCGCCAGAAACCGGCGCGCGCGCCATATTCGTAGATCGATTCCATGTTCCAGTGCCGTTGACCCGGCCAGGCCGCGGCACCAACGATTTCCGACAGGAAGGCCTCGGACGCGGCATCGCCGTGCAGAATGTTGTTCTCGCCCCCCTCCTCGTAATTCAACACGAACTGCACTGCGACATTGGCACCATTAGGCCATTTCGGATCGGGGATAGCCCGGCCATAGCCTTTCATGTCGCGTGGATAGTCAGTCACAATTCGCCTCCCGGATCGAGCGTTTACCGTTAAACGCTTGGTGCAGGATCGGCTGAAACGCAGCGCATGGCAAGGATGCCATGCCGCGCCTATTTGGCGCTTCCCCTGAGGCGCGCGGCCCGATATCTGGAAACGGTGACTTGTGCCAGTTTGGCTTGGGAATGGACGTATGACACATCTTTGGGTTCGGGCTGAGCAGCGGCCAAATGAAGAACGTGTGGGATTGACGCCGGCGGGCGCGGCTGAGCTGATCAAGGCCGGAATCCAGGTCACGGTCGAGCGGAGTTCCGTTCGCGCCATCCCGATCGACGGCTATATCAAGGCGGGATGCGAAATCGCGGCGGAAAACTTCTGGCCCAAGGCTCCGGCGGACGCGATCATTTTCGGTCTGAAGGAGTTACCGGAGGACGGAACCGCCCTGACCCATCGCCACATCATGTTCGGTCATGCCTTCAAAGGCCAGCCTGCCGGGCAGATCCTGCTGAAGCGATTCAAGGCGGGCAAGGGCACACTTTATGATCTCGAGTATCTGGTGGACGGCACCGGCAGGCGGGTGGCGGCGTTTGGCTACTGGGCGGGCTATGCCGGTGCCGCCGTCTCACTGCGGGTGTGGGCCGCTCAGCAACGCGGTGGAATTGCAGGCCGGGTCGCCAAATATCCCAATAAGACGGCACTTCTCGACGATCTCAACCGCGAACTTGGTACATTGATGCGGCCTCGGGCGATCGTCATCGGAGCATTGGGGCGGGTCGGCACCGGTGCGTCCGATCTCTGTTCGGCCATGGGCGTTCCGGTGACGAAATGGGATATGGCAGAAACGGCATCGGGCGGACCCTTCCCCGAGATTCTGCAGCACGAGATTTTCCTCAATTGTATCCTGGCGCGGCCGGGCTGTCCGGTGTTCGTGCCGGCTTCTGCGAAGACCGATCCACGCAAGCTGACGGTCATCGGCGATATCGCATGCGATCCCACTTCCGACTTCTCACCAATCAAGGTCTATGACCGGGTGACGGAATGGGAGGCTCCGGCGCTGCGTGTGCATGACACGCCGCCCTTGGATGTCACCGCCATCGACAATCTTCCGTCGCTGCTTCCACTCGAGAGCAGTGAGGATTATGCAGCCCAGCTCTTGCCCTCGCTATTGACGCTGGGCAATCTGGATCAAGGCGTATGGGCACGCGCCAAGGCGGAGTATGACCGCCAAAGCGCGGCGCTCTAAAGGGAGAAGAAGAGATATGACGATTCATTGGTGCGGTACGGGTCTTTCATCCGGCCCCGGTCTCAGGCGTTTGCTGGAGAATGGCCACAAGGTGGTGGTGTGGAATCGCACGGTCGAAAAGGCCCGCGACGTGGTGGGCGATCTGACCCAGGATGTCCGGCCCTATTCGCTGGAGGCGCTGACGGCTGCATTGCAACCAGGCGATCTCGCCATCTCGATGCTCCCTGCCGACCAACACGTGAGCATTGCCAAGGCCTGTCTGGCCAAGGGTGCAAACTTCGCATCATCGTCCTATATCGCGCCCGAAATGCGCGCCCTGGATGCCGAGTTCAAGGCGAAGGGCCTGGTTTCCATCAACGAAGTCGGCCTTGATCCGGGCATCGATCATCTGATGGCGCATGATCTTGTGGCGCGCTATCGCGCTTCTCCGGCTTATGACGCCGAGAATGTGCTGAGCTTCACGTCCTATTGCGGCGGCGTGCCGAAGATTCCGAATCCGTTCCGCTACAAATTCAGCTGGGCGCCGGTTGGCGTGCTGAAGGCCTTGCGTTCGCCGTCGCGCTCGCTTCGCGATTTCAAGGAATTGAAGGTGGACCGTCCGTGGAACGCCATCACGGCCTATGATGCGCCGCTACCCGTGGCGGAAAGTTTCGAGGTCTATCCAAACCGCGACAGCTTTCCGTTCATCGAAGAGTATCATTTCGAGGAGAACTGGAAGGTCCGCGATTTCGTGCGCGGCACCATTCGCCTCAATGGATGGACGGAAGCCTGGACGCCAGTGTTCCGCGAGATCGAAACGCTTTCAGGGCCGGAAGGCGATGCGCGCCTGGCCGAAATGGCGGCTGGGTTCCTCAAGGAGAATTCCTATGCGCCGGGCGAGCCTGACCGCGTCATCCTTTTCGTGTCGCTGAAAGCCGAGCGTGACGGCAAGCCAGTTTTTCATGAAACCTGGGCTATGGATGCCTGGGGCGACGAACATGGCACCGCCATGGGACGGCTGGTGTCCATTCCGGTGTCAATGGCCGTCGAGTCCGTTCTCAAGGGCGAGATCAAGCCCGGCGTGCATGGAGCCCCCAGCGATCGCAAAATTCTCGATAGCTGGCTGGGGCAAGTCAAGGGCCTCGCGCAATACATGGAGCGGGTGAACCATCTGGCCTGAGACGGTCACCGGCTCACGGTTTGAGCCAGGATTTCATATCGGATGCCAGATCGCGCACGCGATCTGGCGCCACTGATAGCCCTGATTCGATCAGACGTTTGCCGACCATGTAGGCGGCGGCGGCGTTCATTGCATCAACCGCCAGCAGCGTTCCGGCCTTGTAATACCACACAGAATAGTCGCCCGCCGGTCCCGGACCACGGGTGACCACGCTGTCATAGCCCTGGTTGAGTCCAGCGATCTGCAGCTTGATGTCATATTGATCAGACCAGAACCACGGTTTGGCCACGTAGGGCTGGGGCTGGCCAGCGATGGTCATGGCGGCGGCTTCACCATGGGCGATGGCGTGCGGAACGGACTCCAGTCTCAGCCTACCGCCCTGATGCGGGAAACTGGTGCAATCGCCTGCCGCAAGGATATCCGGGTCCGAGGTCCGGCAGAATTCATCGACGACGATGCCGTTGTCGACGATGAGACCGGCGTCCGCAGCGAGGCCTGCGTTGGGCGTAACGCCGATGCCGACAATCACGGCTTCGCACGGAAACACCCGCCTATCCGCCAGCACCGCGGCGCTCACCGCCCCGTCTTTACCGCGCAGGACCTCGAGTTTGGCGCCGGTCACGATATCGACGCCGTGAGAGGTGTGGAGCGCGTGGAAATAGGCTGAGGTCTCCTTGCAGGAGACGCGCTCCAGAATGCGCGGGGCCGCCTCAAGTATGGTGACATGCATGCCGGCTTTCACCGCGACACTCGCGGCTTCCAGCCCGATGTAACCGCCACCGACCACGACGATGCGAGCGCCGGGCTGGAAATGTTTGGCAAGACTATCGATGTCGCCGATATCCCGAACGGTGTAGATGTGGGCGAAGTTTGCCGTCATCGCTTGCGGTAGGCGCCGCGGTGTGCAGCCGGTCGCGATCAACAACTTGCTGTAACCGAGCTTTTCGCCGGAACCGAAGGAAACGCGCCGCGTGGCGCGATCAATCGCCGTGACGCGCTGGCCGGTGAGGCAGGTGACCTTGTTTTCCGCAAACCATTCGGGCGGCCGCAGCAGCAGCCGGTCGGCCGACATTTCACGCGTGAGATATTTCTTTGACAGGGGCGGACGCTGGTATGGCAGATGTGGCTCATCTCCAATCAGCGTGATTGCACCGGCATACCCCAGCGCCCGCAACTTGGCGGCACAGGAGAGCGATGCCTGCCCTGCCCCAATGCAAATGACGTGACTATCCAGATCGGCTGTCATGACCGAGAGCTAGGACACAGGCCACAACCCTTCGTCAAGCCGTTGCGAGGTGGTGCATATCTGCTGTGTGCGGATGGCGACAATGCGTTCGTTTTCAGCTATCTCTGCATCCAGGGCAGGTGCCTTTCGCACCTGCATCTGACACCGATTCCCGAGGAGTAGCCGATGCCTGGACTTCGCCCTGATGTGGACCCTGATGGACTGCAGGAATTCTCAGTGGTTTTTACGGACCGTTCCGTCAATCACATGTCACAGAAGTTCCAGTCAGCGATGCGCGACATCTCCGGCGTGCTGCGCGAGGTTTATCGCGCCAGCACCGTGGCCATCGTGCCCGGCGGTGGTACCTATGCGATGGAGTCGGTGGCGCGGCAATTCGCGGCGGGAAAGCATGCGCTCATTGTGCGCAATGGCTGGTTCTCTTTCCGCTGGACGCAAATCTTCGACATGGGCGGCTTTGCCGCCAAGACCACGGTGGTGATGGCCCGCCAGACCGGCAACGCAGCGCGCTCGCCCTACGCCCCACCGCCAATCGCCGAGGTGATCGCAAAGATTCACTCCGAGAGGCCCGACGTGGTGTTTGCCCCGCATGTGGAAACCTCTGCGGGTCTGATCCTGCCGGACGACTATATCGCCTCCATGGCGGCAGCGGCCCACGACGTGGGCGCGTTGATGGTGCTTGATTGCATCGCGTCAGGGGCCGTGTGGGTTGACATGGAATCGACAGGCGTCGATGTGCTCATATCGGCTCCGCAGAAAGGCTGGTCCGCGTCTCCCTCCGCGGGTCTTGTGATGCTGTCGAAGCGTGCGGCCGAGCAGCTGGAGCAAACGGCATCAAATAGCTTTGCCCTCGATCTCAAGAAATGGCGCGCCATCATGGCAGCATATGAGAACGGCGGGCATGCCTATCATGCCACCCTGCCGACCGACGCTCTGCTGGGGTTCCGCAATGCGATGGCGGAAACCAAGGCACTCGGTTTCGAAGCTTTGAAGGCGTCGCAATGGGCCCTCGGCAACGGTGTCCGGGCGATGCTGAAAGCCAAGGGAATTGTCTCAGTCGCCGCCGATGGCTTCGGCGCACCGGGCGTCGTCGTGTCCTACACTGAGGATCCCGACATCCAGAACGGCAAGAAGTTTCTGGCCCATGGCATGCAGATTGCGGCCGGCGTACCGCTGCAGGTTGGGGAAGGCCCCGAATTCAAAACCTTCCGGCTTGGACTTTTCGGCCTCGACAAACTCGCCGATGTCGATGCAACGCTGGCCCGGCTGAAGGCCGTGGTTGACCAGGTTCTCTAGAGCAACCGGCGCTCAATTGAGCGCCGATAAGTTGCTCGATCACTTTGAATCTTGCGCATTTTTCGCGTCGCAAGTGATTCCACTTGCTCGCCCAATGCGCTAGGCAATCAGACGGGCCGCACCATAGAGGCCAGCAGCGAAGATCACGTGCGCTGCAATGTTCAGTGCACGGATTTTCCAGGGATTGGGCTTTTTCGACGCTGCCCAGCCCGCGCCCATGCCGGGCTGCAGAATGAACCATCCGGCGCCGACGGTCACCAGACCAAGGACGAGAGCCGGCAAGAATGTCGGATTCTGCACCCAGCCAGGTCCGGCAAGCCACACCAGAATGCCGGCATAGAAAATTCCCGTGGCATAGTGGAAGAACCAGCCGAGCAAGACTTCGTTGTCAACCGGCGACGCCTTGCCGATGTCATCGTGGAATATCGTGCCTTTGCCGACATGGGCAAACCAGCGGCCGACCATCCCCCAGTTGGGCAGTGCCAGGCCGAAGGCGGCCTTGAGGATCAAGGCCCAAACATCCATGGCGGCTGTGCCGCCAATGCCAATCACCAGCGACCGCCACAGGAAATCAATCATCGCATCGTCCCCAAAGCTCCGCCCGGTCAGTCGAGCGGAGCATCCCGATACGGCTTATGGGGCAACTGGCTGCTTCAGACAACCTGCTTGCGCATGTCCTTCGCATCGATGCCGGCGACGACGACCGGCTTCTTCATGGCGTCGCGGCGGAAGGGATCTCCCAGTTCCTGATTGATCATGGCTTCGATCAACGTGGTCTTGCCATGCTTCATTTGATCGTCGATGGCCTTGGCCAGCGCGTCGCGCAGTTGGTCCATGGTGCGGGCCTGAACGCCCTGAAGGCCACAGGCCTTGGCGATACCGGCATAGGAGACCTCGGGATCGAGCTCGGTGCCGACGAAATTGTCATCGTACCAGAGCGTCGAGTTGCGCTTCTCAGCACCCCATTGATAGTTGCGGAAGACGACCATGGTGATGGCTGGCCATTCAGGCCTGCCAATGGCGGTCAGTTCGGTTACCGCAATACCGAAAGCACCATCTCCAGAAAAGCCGACAACTGGCACATCCGGGCAGCCGATCTTGGCACCGACGATAGACGGCAGTCCATAGCCACAGGGGCCGAACAGCCCCGGGGCCAGATATTTGCGGCCTTGCTCGAAGCTCGGATAGGCGTTGCCGATGGCACAATTGTTGCCGATATCGGAGGAGATGATCGCATCCTTGGGAAGTGCCGCCTGAATGGCGCGCCACGCCATGCGCGGGCTCATCCAGTCGGGCTTGGCCTTGCGGGCGCGTTCGTTCCAGGTCGTACCGGGATCGTCCTGCTCATGGTCCATGCTGGAGAGTTCTTGCGCCCACTTCGACTTGGTGAGGCTGATCCGCTCCTTGCGGTCCTTCCGGCCCTGATCGCCGGCACCTGGCGATAGCTTGGCAAGAATGCCTTCGGCCACCTTCTTCGCATCCCCGACGATGCCGACGGTGACGCGCTTGGTGAGGCCGATGCGGTTGGGATTGATGTCGACCTGAATGATCTTCGCCTGTTTTGGCCAATAGTCGAGGCCATAACCGGGAAGCGTCGAGAAGGGATTGAGCCGCGTGCCAAGGCAGAGGACGACATCGGCCTGGGCAATCAATTCCATCGCCGCCTTGGAACCATTGTAACCCAGGGGGCCAGCGAACAGGGGATGCGAGCCCGGGAAAGCGTCGTTGTGCTGATAGCCCACACAAACCGGCGCATCGAGACGCTCAGCCAGTTTCTTCGAGGCGGGTATGGCGCCGCCGATAACCACGCCGGCACCGTTGAGGATCACCGGGAATTTGGCTTCAGAGAGGAGCTTCGCTGCCGCGGCGACTGCGTCATCGCCACCAGAGGGCCGTTCAAATTCCACGACGGCAGGCAGGTCGATATCGACCACATGGGTGAAGTAGTCGCGCGGCATGTTGATCTGGGCCGGTGCCGACAGACGCTTGGCATTCATGATGACGCGATTGAGAACCTCGGCGACGCGGTTGGGATCGCGCACCTCTTCCTGATAGCAGACCATGTCCTTGAAGAGCGCCATCTGCTCGACCTCCTGGAAACCTCCCTGGCCGATCGTGCGATTGGCGGCCTGCGGGGTCACCAGCAGCAGCGGCGTGTGGTTCCAGTAAGCAGTCTTCACGGCGGTCACGAAGTTGGTGATGCCCGGTCCGTTCTGGGCGATCATCATCGACATCTTGCCGGACGCCCTGCTGTAGCCATCGGCCATCATGCCACCGGAACCTTCGTGGGCGCAGTCGTAAAAGGCGATGCCGGCCTTGGGGAACAGATCCGAAATCGGCATGAAGGCAGATCCGATGATGCCAAAGGCAACCTCGATGCCATGCATCTGCAGAACCTTGATGAATGCCTCTTCAGTGGTCATGCGCATGTTGTGTGTCTCCCAAAAGCTGTTGTCATCGTGACGTTGCCAGCCTTCTAGCCTGCGCCGGGGGACTTCGACTAGAACCACCTGAGGTGATCACCGGAGTCCAGTGGCGTCGCATACGGCAAGTGCGAGTGATTGACGTGAGATCTTCGCTTTTCCCTTCTATTATCAATATTTTGTGGGAATTTTCTTATGCACAGCATGAGATTGAGACCATTGAAACGGCTCATGTGATGGCGAGCGGCTGCTTGCGGCGGGGTGGCGGAAAGGCGGCATCGATCTCCGACAGGTCCTGCGGCGTCAGTGCCAGGCTGGCGGCTGTTGCGTTCTCGATAACCCGCTGCGTGCGCGCGCTCTTCGGAATCGAGATCACTCCCGGGAGGCGCAATGTGAAGGCGAGTGCGACGGCGGCAGTCCCCACGCCATGCCGCCGGGCGATGTTCACGAGAACGGGGTGATTGAGCAGACGCCCCTCTCCCAGCGGGCAATAGGCCATGATGGCGATCCGATCGTTCAGGCACCGTGGAAAGAGATCGAACTCAATGCCGCGATCGGCCGCATTGTACATCACCTGATTGGCGCTGCATGCCACTGACGGATTGAGGCGCTGCATCTCGGCCATGTCAGCCACATCGAAATTGCTGACGCCGTAGTGTCTGATCTTGCCCTCGGCCTTCAATTGCTCGAACGCGGCAAAGGTGTCCGAGAGCGGATAGGAGCCGCGCCAATGCAGCAGGTAGAGATCGATCACATCGGTGCCGAGACGACGGAGGCTCGCCTCGCAAGCCTGAAGCGTTCCATTGCGGCTGGCGTTCGAGGGCAGCACCTTGGATACAATGAAAACCTCACCGCGCCTGCCTTTGATTGCCTGAGCCACGAGCTGCTCCGAACGGCCCTCGCCATACATTTCAGCGGTATCGATGAGCGTCATGCCGAGATCGATTCCAGCCTGAAGGGCTCTGAGCTGCTCAGCCTCGTCGCGATCGCCAACCCCCATTTTCCAGGTGCCGATGCCAAGAGCCGGAACAGTCTCGCCTGACTTCAGTGTCACGGTTTTCATGTCAGCCCCCATCTCGGTGTTGCAGCCTCTCTGGATCGGTCTTCAATGAACCGCAGCGGTACGCCAGTTGCAACCGCCTTATATCCAGGCCCTGATGACCCGTCAGACCAGAGTCGACAGTCTCTGTTTGTGGTGCTGCACGCAATTCAGGTCTTGCGAGTACCTTGGCGCCGCGTCATGAATTCCCTGGCATGGCGTTTGACGAAGTTCGATCCGAGGTCTTTGCCCGCGCCAGGATTGGAGAGCCTCAACGATGAACCGCAGCGCCTACTGGGAAAATCTCACCACCACGGATTTCGCATCACCTGCTGTCGCCGCGTGGATCGCTGTCCTGCCGATCGCGGCGATCGAACAGCACGGTCCGCATTTGCCACTGTCGACAGATACGGCAATTGCCCGCGGCCTCATACGCCGCACCGTGGAGCTTCTCCCACCCGACATTCCCGCTGTCTTCCTGCCGGTTCAGTCCGTTGGCAAATCCGATGAGCACATCGACTTTCCCGGAACGCTGTCCCTCTCCTGGGAGACGGCCACGAGAAGCTGGATTGAAATCGGAACATCGGTCTTCCGCGCCGGCATCAAGAAGCTGGTTATCGTCACCTCACATGGCGGCAATGTATCGGTGATGGATATCGTGGCGCGAGAGTTGCGCGTCAGGCACGCGATGCTCGCCGTTACCACGAGCTGGGCCCGCATGGGTGTTCCCGAGAACTTGCTTGGATCGCGAGAAAGTTCTTATGGCATCCATGGCGGAGAAGAGGAGACTTCGGTGATGCTGGCACTTCATCCGGATCTGGTGCGCATGGACCACGCGCGCGATTTCAAATCGGCGCAAACCCTATTCGAAACCGAGCACAAGCGGCTGCGCGGACATGGACCGGTCCAGTTCGGCTGGAAGACGGGAGATCTCAATGCCGAAGGAGCCATGGGGAATGCCACAGCTGCCACGGCGGAGAAGGGCCACGCGATCATCGATCATCAGGCGCGCGGGTTTCTCGACGTATTGCGCGACATTCAATGCTTCGACCTGACACGTCTGAGCGATAGATGATCCCGCTCATCCCGGAACACACCACGGTGATGTGATGCCCCCGAGCAGATGAACTGACCCGGGGGACCGTGCCGCCATATCCTCAGATGATGAAGTCGTCCAGCGTCAGGGGGATGTTTCCTGTCAACTGGATCTGGAAATCGGCAGTCTTGTCGCCGTTGGTATCAGCCTCAACCAGCGTATTATTGCCGGATTTGATAAAGTGGAGCTGTCCTGCGACTCCGGTAAAGGCGGCGTCCAGATCCGGCATGAAGGTGAATGCCTGGATACCACTGACCAAGCTGTTTGCATCTATCGACAACAGATCGATGTGATCGACGAGATGGACGAAATCCTTGATAGTATCGTGACCGGCCGTCGCGGGCGATTCTTTCAGCGAGTTGAAATCGAAGGTGTCTGCTCCGCCGCCGCCCGACATCGTGTCCCGCCCTTTGCCGCCAGTGATGATATTGTCACCACTGTTTCCAGTGATCGTATTCTTGAGCGTGTTCCCGATTGCATCAATATTGCCGGAGCCAGTCAGGATCAGCTTTTCGAAATTTGCTCCGAGCGTGTGCGAAATGCTGGACTCGACAGTGTCGGTTCCCTGCTTCTTCAGCTCCGTCACCTTGTCGCCGGCTGTTTCCACAACGTAAGTGTCGTTCCCGTCTTCCCCTCGCATATCGTCGACACCACCTGAACCATTCAGCCTGTCGTTACCGGCACCGCCAATAAGAATGTTCGATGCGGCATTGCCGGTCAGCGTGTTGTTCAACGCATTGCCGGTTCCATTGACGGCCGATGAGCCTGTCAACAAAAGATTCTCGACATTGCCGCCATTGACCCCCGCCCCGTCCGTATCGGCAAGGCTATAGGTTACAGCGGTCTCTATCGTATCCGTTCCTCCGCCGGCCAATTCGCTGACGATTTCGGCTTGTGAGGTCACGACATAGGTGTCATTGCCGCTTCCTCCGAACATCTTGTCGGTTCCCAGGCCACCATCAAGCCGGTCGTTGCCCAAAAAACCATAGAGCTGATCGTTGCCAGTGCCTCCGGTCACAGTATCGTCGCCGCTACCGCCGAGATACATCGACACGTCCCAGAACGAAATCTTCTCGAAGTTCTGTATACTGACGGTCTTGGATGCTGAACCGCTCGCCGAGGTGAGCGTGACGATACCATCGTTTGACATCGAGACCGAGAAATAGCTCATCTTGGTCGATGCTTCATTGACAGTCAGCGTGTCAAAGCCCCCGGCACCGTCATAGAGCGTACCATTCCACTTGGTACTTGATCCGTTGTTGACGCGCTGATTGGGTCCTTCGCCAACCCACAGAAGATCATTGCCCGAACCCAGCGTCACTTTAGCCATAACTTGTGCTCCTATTCCGATTTCGCCTGAGCGGCAGTGCAACGGCCTTCCGAGTCAACGAGAAGATACCGGCATCCCATGTCGTCGAGGAATGGCACTGCTTCACTCTCCTTCAGCATGGCAACTGTCGAACAGGCACCAGCCATAACGGCAGATACTCCAGTGACGCTGACAGAACGCCAACAAAACGGAGGATAGCCAGTCTTCGGGTTAAGAATGTGACAATAGCGTACCCCGTTACTTTCTATAAACTTTACGTAGTCACCGCTGGTCACAAGGCCGCCCGACGAAAGTTCAATATTTCCGACAAGCGAAGATTTTTCGCGGGGATTCTGAACTCCGAATCGCCATGGCGTTCCATCAGCCTGCGGCCCGACGACGTGGATGTCGCCACCCAAATTAACGTAACCAATTTTGATGCTGTTATTTTTCAGAACAAGGCCGGCACGATCTGCCGCATATTCCTTGCCAATTCCGCCAAGATCAATCTCCATGCCTGATCGCGGTAATCTGATCCCATGGACGTCGAACGCAACCTTCTCCCAGCCGATCAGGTCGAGAAGGGGCGACAGTTCTGCAGGGTCCGGAACGTGGCCGCCACCAAAGTCCCACGCGCGGCGCAATACTCCTGATGTGATATCGAAGAGGCCGCCACTCAGTGCGTGTATCCTGGAACACAGTTCCAGCAACTGATGAGTCTCTTTGTCGCACGCTATGACATCCGCGCGGCCAGCGGATTGATTGATGCGATTGACGATACTGTTGCTATCGTTGCGGTAACGCGAGAACTTGTGTTCGATGCGAAGAACCTCGCGCGCGGCGAGACCGATCGCGTGACGCGTTTCATCAGCACTTTCACCTGAAGCGACGATCTCGCAATCACTACCCATGGCTCTGAAGACCGTCCGGACGAGTTCCATCGGTGTTCCCATCAAGGCGAAGGCAACAAAGCTGCGATATCCATGCGTTCCAGCCTGCCGGCAATGATGGCCGGAGTTTCACGCCGCGCATTGCGTGCGTCTGCCGCTGCGCCGGCCGCCAGGAGCAACTTTACCGCCTCCAGGCTTCCCGCACGCACGGCAATCAAGAGCGGAGCATCCCCCTGCTGATTTACGGCATCAATTGCAGCGCGTGCAGCAATCAGGATCGCCTGAACTTCCGTACAATCGGATGCTGCTGCCAGCATCAGCGGCGTGTTGCCATCGCGCGCAGCGGCATTGGCGTCGGCGCCTGCTTCCAGCAAGAGGCTTGCTATGTCCGGCCTGCAGCGTAACGCCGCGGCATGGAGCGGCGTCATGCCATCTCTATCCATCAGCATGACCTTTGCGTGCCGTGCCAAAAGAAGTTTGACAATATCCGTCTCGCCCAGGGAGGCGGCAAGCCACATGCCAGTCCGGCCAATCTCATCAGCACCGTCGATGTCGACGTGTTGCAGGAGCATGCCAATCACTTCGATATTTCGGCATTTGTCGATCGCGAGCTGCAAGATGGGCGGGCCTTGCGAGATGACTCCCGCCGACGGCAAAGCCCGGATCAGAGCTATTGCGGCCTCCGCATTGCAGCTGCGAATTGCATAGTGCAGCGCCAAGTCGCCTTGACTGTCCTGCTGCGTGATGTCGGCACCCGATGACAGGAGGCGCGCAGTCAGCACCGCATCAGTGCTGGCCGCCGCGAACATGAGCGCCGTGCGTCCCTGCGAGTCCGCCGCATTGACGGGCGCACCCGAACGTATCAGCAGCAATGCCGCATCCGACTGTCCGGCTGCAGCCGCTGCCAGAAGTGGTGATGGCAAATGGCCCGCTCCGCCAGCAAATGCCGCAAGCGCACGGGTCTGACCACGCGCAGCGGCGCGAGACATCCAGCTGAGGCCTGACTTATCCTTCTCGTCGGCTTTCACGGGTGGCAAAAAAATCTGGCTATCGCCTTTTGCCTGCCGCTGGACCGGGCCGGTCTTGGGGAGTGATGACGCGTCGAGCCGGGCCAGCAGACGCTGTGCCTTTGCGAGGCCCTTGCCGGACGCACGTTTCAACCAGAGGCGCGCACGGGAATCATCACGTGGCACGCCGAGACCCACTCGATAGAGGTTGGCCAAGCGATACTGGGCCTCGGCGTCACCGGCCCTGGCCGCGACGTTCAAGACCGCAGCCGACTTCTCATAGTTGCGCTTCAGCACCAGCCGGTTGAACTGTATTACCGCCTTCGAATTATTGGCATCCACGGGCGCTGCAAGCTGCAGAACAATAAGTAGCCCCACAGCCAAGCTGACAGCAATATGTCTAGGGCGTGCCATATTTTGTCTCCATGGCAATGCCTGCCCGGCGGAGAAACTCGGTCGGCAGGATTCCACCCGCGCAGATGATCACGGCATCGTTCGGCAGCGTCGATATCTTGTCATCCCGCAAGATATCGACACTGTTACTATCAATTCGCCTCAGTTCGGATGGCATGAGGAGCCTGATCCTGCCCTGGCGCACCAGCTGATCGAGCTTCTCACGATTGCTCAGCCGGGCGCGTGCGAAGTGACCGGCGCGATAGGACATGGTAACAACTGTATCTGGCACAGCCGCCAATTGCACGGCCGCCTCGAGAGCCGAGTCGCCACCACCGACGACGAGGACGTGCTGACCGCGATATTGCTCGGGGTCGATCATCTGGTAAACGACCTTGGGCAAGTCTTCGCCAGGCACGTTCAACGTGCGCGGCGTGCCGCGCCGGCCGATTGCCAGCAGCACAGCGCTGGCGCGCTCGATGGCCTTGCTGGTGCGCACCGCAAACTCTCCACCGTCTTCCACAATATCGTCAATGCGCTCGCGATAGCGTATGGCAAGTTTGTGTTTGTCGACAATGCCGTGCCAGAACGCGAGCAGCGATTCCTTTGTCGTCTCGCGGAATTTGATCGAGCCGGCGAGCGGAAGCACGACAGGCGCGGTCATCACCACCTTTCCCCGTGGATATTTGAAGACGGCACCACCAAGATCGTCCTGCTCGATCACGAGGTAGTTGAGATTGTGCGACTTCGCGGTCAGTGCCGCAGCAATTCCTGCCGGTCCTGCACCGGCGATGATCAGATCATATCCACCGGCTCGCACCTGTGACTGATCACTCGCGCGCCGTTTACGGATTGCCTCGACGGCCTGGCGCCCCTGTTCGACTGCATTGCGTATCAGACCCATACCGCCCAGCTCGCCCGCGACAAAAATTCCGGGCACATTCGTCTCGAAATTCGCGTTGACCTGCGGCAAATCGACTCCACGCTTGGCTGTTCCAAACACCAGCGTGATGGCACCCGTGGGACATGCGCGCGCGCACTCGCCGTGGCCGATGCAGTGCGTGGGCGCCAACAACTCCGCCTTGCCACCAAGCAAACCCAGCACATCGCCTTCCGGACAGGCCCGTTCACAGGCCCCACATCCGAGACAGACGGCAGGATCAATTTGCGGATGGATCGACGCGGGCTCGGTTAGCCCCGCTTCCACGGCGGCGGTCTTGATGGCCTGGTTATAACGTTCGCCCTTGCGCACCACAATCACATAGATGGCCCAGATCAACGCCAGGACCGCGCCATAGATTGCCCAAGACGAATCCAGGTTCATCGCATCCACTCAATCAGCCGCCAGACCGAGGCCATGCGCCAGTTCGGTGAGCCGTTGCACGGTCGCAGGTTCGTTGGCGAAAATCTCACTGGCCCGGGCCAGTGCCTTCAACGCAGCCTCCCTGTCACCCATGACACTCAGTGAACGGATCATCATGGCCCAGCCATCGCGGTCGAACGGCTGGGTTGCGAGTCTCGATTCCAGCTTGGCGAGCATTTCCGAAATGGCGGGTTGCTGTCCCACAGCTTCCGACGCCGCGCCGGCCTGATTAACCTCTGGAGCTGGCGCGACGCTGCGGCCGGTGCGAGGGCCAAGTTCGGAGATGTGGGATATGACTTCCGCGCGCCAGCCCGCATCCAATGGTGCTTCGGCCAGCAGGGCCTGCCACAGGTCGAGCGCATGGGTGAAGTCACCTGCCTGTTCCCGGGCGAGCGCGATATAGAAGCGCGAACGGAACTCCTTTGGATCACGCCGCAACACAGACTCGAAGTTGGCGAGCGCTGACGGCGTCACCTGACCTCCAGCGGCCTGAACGACTGCCTCCGCCTGAGCAGACTGTAAATCTGGGTTCGCCGGCTCAAGGGCCACGGCCCTCGCATAGGCTTCGGCTGATTCTGCGTAGCGCTGGGTATTGAAGTAGGACCATCCCAACATGCGCCAACCCTCGGCATCGTTCGGATTCTCCTTTAGCCGCGATGCCAGGCCGGCAATCCGGCCATCGACATCGCCCGCACCTGAACCTGAGGGTGCCGGCATCGCCTTGATGATATTCTTCTCCGTGGAAACAGCAGGGAACTTGCCTCCACCGGCGTAAAGACCGGCCCCGCAGACGGCCAGAAATGCGATAACGACGACTGCCGCCGCGCCGCGCCATCCAGAGATCTCCGTCATCAAGTATTTCCTGAAGCAAGAGACGGCATGCGGCCAGAGCCGGACGACAAGGCTTGCAGCGTGGGCACCAGTCTTACATTGCCCGCCTCAGTCAACATGTCCGGTAACTTCCTTTTGATATGACTCTGCCAATAACGACTCTTTCTTCTTTTTACGTTTCACAAAATATTCCGATCGACGTGGAATGGAAGTGGGAGTGTCAGCGTATTGTCAGTTTTACTCAAATAAATACGCCGTGCCTGCAATAGTGTCAGAACGGGGCGAATGATATGCCGGTTAGTGTAAGACAGATTGATCCTTCCTACCGGGATACAGCCGAGCTAGCGCAACGCGGTCCGATGGAGACGCCTCCGGGCGGAGCGGTTCGTGTGGCAGGGCGGCCCGCCTCGGCGGCGCAGGAGATCGCGCGATTACTGTTCATTCTCAGCAGCTTGGTGGCACTTGCAGTGGGGTGGTGGCTGTCGAGCCATGAAACCTTCACGCCAAAAGAAGGTGCGGGATACTGGATCGGCATTGCGGGTGGCACGACCCTGCTCATTCAACTTGCCTATCCCTTGCGCAAGCGGGTGAAGTTCATGCGGCGACTGGGCTCCGCGCCCACATGGTTCCGTCTCCATATGGTACTGGGAATCGTCGGTCCTTTACTCATTCTTTACCATTCCAGCTATTCTCTGGGGGCTCCCAACAGCAATGTTACGCTGACGGCGATGCTCGTCGTCGCAGTCAGCGGAATCATTGGTCGTTATTTCTATGGCAAGGTCCACAATGGCCTCTACGGCGCACATGCAAATCTGCAAGATCTCCTCGAGGATGCAACGTCCCTGCTGAGCGTGATCGAACATGACACCGGTGGAACGGGTGGCGCCGTGGCCGCACGCCTCACCTCGTTTGGAGAACGAATGCTGACGCCAAGCCGCTCGGTCTTCGCCGCGCTTGGAAAGGTTCTGTGGTTGAGCTTCGCCATGCCCTTTGCGCGGCAGAACGTACTGAGGGCGGTGCACGAGGCCATTGAACACAATGCACCTCGCATGAACTGGAGCAACAGGGACCGGCGCGCTCACTATGCCGCGGCGAAGCCGCACGTTCATGCGTATTTTGACGCCGTGTCCAAGGCCTCGGGCCTGGCGTTCTACGACAGGCTGTTCTCCATGTGGCATCTGCTCCACATGCCGCTTTATTTCCTGCTGATCGTGACGGGCATCATCCACGTCATATCCGTTCACCTCTACTGACGGACGATGCCAGCGCTCACTCGCATCTTCAGAATTGCAGCTGCACTGGTAATTCTGGCTTCGGCAGTTCTGGCGGTGAGCGTGAATGTGGAAGCGGCCAATCCATTGGAGAAGCTGCTGATGCCGGGTCCGGTGGCAGCACCTCATGCCAAGACCGAGGACAACTGCGATGCATGCCACACGCCGTTTTCAAAGGATACCCAAGACGGCCTGTGCCTCGCGTGCCACAAGCCGGTGAAAGCCGACATTGACGCCAAGCGCGGCTTTCACGGACTTAGTCCCTTGAGAAAAGGCGTGTCGTGCAACCAGTGCCATGACGATCACAAGGGCCGCGACTTTGATATGGTGCAGTTGAACAAGCCGCTGTTCGATCACCGCACGACCGATTTCAAACTCTCGGGTGCACACGAGAACGTGCCCTGTGCCAGTTGCCATGCCGAGAAGAAGCGATTTGCAGAGGCGCCACTTACCTGTTCGGGCTGCCACCAGAAAGATGAACCACACAAGGGCAATCTCGGTACGGCGTGTGAATCGTGCCATCGCGAAACGCGCTGGCGCGATACCATTGTCTTCGATCACTCGCGAACTCAATTTGCACTGAATGGAGCGCACAAGACGGTGGCCTGCGCATCCTGCCATCTTGGTGAGGTCTACAAGGGCGTCGGCAAGGACTGCAACAGCTGTCACGCCATCCAGGACGTCCATCAGACCCGCTTCGGACCCAATTGCTCCTCATGCCACACGGAAACGGCATGGAAGCCGGCCAAGTTCGATCATGACACACAAAGCAAATTCCCGCTGAAGGGGGCGCACGTGACGGCGGCCTGCTCGAGTTGTCACGGCGAAACAGTCCTGGTGAACATCGATACATCCTGCTTCAGCTGTCACGCCAAGCAGGATGTACACAAGGCACAGCTCGGCCAGCAATGCGGCACCTGCCACACGGCCTCGGCGTGGAAGGCGGACGTGGTGTTTGACCATGGCCTCACGCGCTTTCCTCTGAGCGGCATGCATGCGGTCGTGGCCTGCGAAGGCTGTCATGCATCACCTGCTTTCCAGGATGCGGAACTGAGCTGCGCCAGCTGCCATGCGAAGGAGGACAGCCATCAAGGACGCTTCACCGCGCGTTGCGAATCCTGCCACAGCGCCAATGGCTGGACCCGTGTCAGTTTCGATCACGGAAAACAGACCCGGTTTGCCCTGACAGGCAAGCACGCCAAGACCGCCTGCTACGCCTGCCACACGCAGAAGAATGTGCAGGATGCCAGCCTGCCCGAGACATGCTTCAGCTGCCACGCGAAGGAAGATGTGCATCGCGGCGCGTTTGGGCGCAACTGCGC
The DNA here is from genome assembly GCA_963205315.1 of Pseudomonadota bacterium. Taxonomy (GTDB): domain Bacteria; phylum Pseudomonadota; class Alphaproteobacteria; order Rhizobiales; family Aestuariivirgaceae; genus Aestuariivirga. The sequence goes on from CAUJIO010000004.1 coordinate 109,272, forward strand.
GCAATGCCATGACACGTCGGATTTCTCGACTGCGTTCATCAGGCGCAAATAGATGCAGATGGCGCTCGCATTGTCCTCAAACCAAAGGGATCGGCCTTCTCGCCTTGGCAGGATACTCCGGCATATTCTGCTTTGCCTGACCTTGATTGTGGCAGCGGGGGCTGGAGCATCAGCCCAGGAGGTGAACCGCGTCATCAAAGTCGATCGCAACTTCGATCACAGCCGCACGAATTTTGCGCTGGAAGGCGCTCATCAATCGGTCAGCTGCGAGACTTGCCACAAAGGCGCTGTCTTCAAGGGCGTGCCTACGGTGTGCGAGTCCTGTCATGACGGTAGCATGGCCAAGGGCAAGTCACCAGACCATCCAAAGACTGCCAATACCTGCGCGCAGTGCCACGGTTCAACATCCTGGGCCAAGGTACGCGTCGATCACACGCCGTTTACATCCGGCTGCTTCACCTGCCACAACGGCGATGTCGCGACCGGGAAACCGAAGACGCATATTCCGAGTGGAACCGAATGCGCCAGTTGCCACCGGGTTAGCGACTGGCAGGTCGAAGCATTCGATCACACGCGTACCCAAGGCACCTGCATCACCTGCCATGACCGGTTTCGAGCCAGGGGGAAGCCCTTCAATCACATGCCGACGGGCAACGACTGCCAGTCATGCCACGTGACCTCGTCATGGAAGACCGCCGCATTCACTCATGATGGCATCACCACGGGCTGCGCCAGCTGTCACAACGGCAAGCAGGCAACGGGCAAGACGCCTGATCATGTGCCGGCCTCGGAGCGCTGCGAGTCGTGCCATTTGGTGACGGCGTGGATTCCCGCCAATTTCGACCATGCCGAAGCAAAGGGTAGCTGCTTCAGCTGTCACAACAATTCCATCGCCCGCGGCAAGCCGCCGGAACACATGCCCACCACAAATGCCTGCGGCGACTGCCATGTCACCACATCCTGGACAACGGTGGCCTTCGATCATGCCAATGCCAAAGGCAGCTGCTTCAGTTGCCACGACAATTCCATTGCCCGCGGCAAGCCGCCGGAACACATGCCCACCACCAATGCCTGCGGCGACTGCCATGTCACCACATCCTGGACAACGGTGGCCTTCGACCACGAAGATGCAAAGGGCCGGTGCTTCAATTGCCATAACAACGCCGTTTCGCGCGGCAAGCCCCCGGAACATATCCGCACCGGAAATGATTGCGGGGCCTGTCATACGACAGCAACGTGGACGTCAAAGCGATTCGACCACGATGTTGCCAAGGGTTCCTGCGCCAGCTGTCACGACAACGTGGTGGCGCGAGGCCAGCCACCTGAACACTTCGTGACACGAAAGCCCTGCAGCGATTGCCACACCGAGAAGAGCTGGATTCCCGCCACCTATCAGCACCTGGGCATTGGATTTGCCCGGCACGAGGCGGGTGTAACCTGCATTGCCTGCCACACGGGCAATACGCAGAAGATCCCCTGGCCCGCTCCGGCTTACAGACCGGACTGCGCCTCTTGCCATGCCGACGTTTTCAAGCCCAATGCGCATGTGAAGATCGACAGCGGCGTGCCTGTGTTCTACCGGCAGCGCGAGTTGCGTGACTGCGCCGGTGCCTGTCACATATACACTGATGCCACGCTGACGACGATCAAGGAGCATCGCAACGGCCAGCACCGCGCCACGAGCGGGCAATGGTAATCAGGGATGCAGCCATCCGCGTGTGGCCAATCATTCTTCTGTCGGCTCTGTTATCTTGCGGGAACACCCTGGCACAGGATGTCAATGCAGCTCCCCCAAGTGCCAGCAACCGGCCTGAGGCCGATCTCGTCGCTGAAGGGCGTGCCGCCATCGCCTCAAAGGATTACAACCGCGCTGTGGCTCTTCTCACCACGGCGGCTGGCCAAGGCAACGCAGAGGCTCAAGAGCTGCTTGGCCTTGCGCGGGAGCGCGCAGGACAGTTGGCCCAGGCCCGGCTTGCCTACGAAACGTACCTGAAGGCTTTTCCAAATGGCGACGGAACCGAACGAGTCCGGCAGCGCCTGTCCGGTGTGATGGCCGCAATCGAGAGTGAGGCCGCGGCTGAGCTCGCGGCACGGCGCAAAGTCAATCTGGATACGAAGGGGCAGGCGACAGCAGTAACCACAAGGCCGCCGCGGCGGCTGCCTGTGTCTGCGCCCGGCAAAGGTAATTTCGCGTCAGCCGCCACCGAAGAAAAAGGATGGCATTGGCAAACCACCGGCAGTGCGGGCCAGTTCTACTACCGCAATGACGGCTACACGGGCGCTCAACTCAGGCGCGGGACCTTTGACGATCATGATGTGCTGCAGAACGATCTGGTCAGCTCAGCGGATATCACCTTGCGCGGCGAAAATGGACCAAACGAGATCAAGGTGCGGATCGCCGGATACGAGCAAACCAATCTCGAGTCGTCCTGGAACTCCGGAGATACGTCGCTTTCGGCGGCTTATGTCGATATGCGCAACCGGCTCAACGGATTATCGGCGCGGGTCGGCCGCCAGACGCGCTACGACGGCGGCGTATTTGGCCGCTTCGATGGCGTGTTGCTAGGCGACCAGGTCAGCGACCAGATCCTGCTGCAAGTGGTGGCAGGCTCACCCGTCTACTATGGCGAAGTCGAACCTTTCGCCGATGACCGCGCATTTCTCGGCGCCAGCATCGACCTTACGTCGCAAAACAAGGCATGGACAGGAACGCTCTATGCCATCGGCCAGAACAGTGGTGGCGTTGTTGACCGCCGCGCCGTGGGGGCCAGCCTGCGCTATGGAAAGCACGATGTGACCGGTTATGCTAACGCCGATTACGACGTGTATTACGGTGAATTCAACAGTGCCACGATGTCGGGCAACTGGGATGTCACCGATGATTTCTCGCTGTTCGGCTCCGTCGACTACCGGCATGTGCCGTTCCTCCTGACGTCCAATGCGCTTGCCGGGCAATCCGCCACATCACTCGCCTCACTCGCCGATATGTTGGGAATGAACGACGTTGAAGCTCTGGCGCTGGATCGTACCGCATCGGCCCGCACCGTCACCGGTGGCTTCAGCTATGAGTTCGCACCCGACTGGCAGTTCACGCTCGATGCAACGGTTGCGGACTATTCGGGTACGCCGGCGTCGGGTGGCGTCGACGCCATTCCCGACCCTGGCATCGAATACTATGTATCAGCGATGGTCAGCGGCACAGGCGTGTTCCGTGACAATGACTATGCCGGACTCGCCTTGATGCTGATCGATAACTCGGACTACCGGACGGTCATGACGGATCTGACCTATCGCTTTGCCGTCACCGAAGATCTCAGACTGGCGCCGCGCCTGCGCCTTGCCTATCGCGACGCCGGAGCACCATCCTGTGACCAGATCCTGATCATGCCATCGCTCGGATTGCAGTATCAGGTGACTGATCACTGGAGCTTCGAAAGCGAAATGGCGCTGCGTTGGGAAGACAACAGAGATGCCGCACGCAATGGCCAGAACGTCGAATTGTTGATGACCGCCGGCTACCGCTACCAGTTCTGAGAGGTTTCATTCCGCACTTTCACCGGAGCGGCGCTTGGCCTAATGGCACCGGAGATTTTCTCCGGCTACGTGGGCGCAATGATTCGTATCGACAATATCAGCAAACAGAATGGCCATCAGATTCTGTTCATCGAGGCATCTGCAGCTTTGCAGCGAGGCGAGAAGGTTGGCCTCGTCGGTCCCAATGGCGCAGGAAAAACCACCCTGTTCCGCATGATCACGGGCCAGGAGGAACCGGATGAAGGCCAGGTGTCGGTCGATCGCGGCGTGACCATCGGCTATTTCAGCCAGGATGTGGGCGACATGCGCGGCCACAGCGCGGTTGCCGAGGTCATGAATGGTGCGGGTCCGGTGAGCGAAGTCGCGGCCGAACTGAAGGACCTCGAACACGCCATGGCCGATCCGGATCGTGCCGACGAGATGGATGAGATCATTGCGCGCTATGGCGAGGTGCAGGCCCGGTTCGAGAAGCTCGATGGATATGCGCTCGACGCCCGCGCCCGCGAAGTTCTGGCGGGCCTCAGCTTCTCGCAAGAGATGATGGACGGGGATGTTGGCGCACTGTCCGGGGGCTGGAAGATGCGCGTGGCGCTGGCGCGCATCCTGCTGATGCGGCCCGACGCCATGCTGCTTGACGAACCGAGCAACCATCTCGATCTCGAAAGCCTCATCTGGCTCGAAGACTTTCTCAGGGGTTATGAAGGTGTCCTGATGATGACCTCGCATGACCGCGAGTTCATGAACCGCATCGTCTCGAAGATCGTCGAGATCGATGGCGGTGAGCTGACGACCTATTCCGGAAATTACGAATTCTACGAACAACAGCGCGCCATGAACGAGCGCCAACAACAGGCGCAGTTCGAGCGCCAGCAGTCGATGCTGGCCAAGGAGATCAAGTTCATCGAACGCTTCAAGGCGCGCGCCTCGCATGCGGCCCAGGTGCAAAGCCGGGTGAAGAAGCTCGAGAAGATCGACCGGGTGGAACCCCCGAGGCGGCGGCAAACGGTGCAGTTCGATTTTCCACCTGCCCCGCGCTCCGGTGAGGACGTTGCCAGCCTCAAGAATGTTCACAAGCGCTATGGCAGCCGCAGCATCTATGAGGGCCTCGACTTTCAGGTGCGCCGCAAGGAGCGATGGTGTGTGATGGGCATCAATGGTGCGGGCAAGTCGACGTTGCTGAAGCTGGTTGTCGGATCGACCCAGCCGGACGAAGGCAGCGTTGCCCTCGGGGGCAGCGTGAAGATGGGATACTTCGCCCAGCACGCGATGGAACTGCTCGACGGCGAAGACACGGTCTTCCAATCTCTGGAAGCGTCATTTCCGCAAGCCGGCCAAGGGTCGCTGCGGGCACTGGCGGGTTGCTTCGGCTTCTCGGGCGATGATGTCGACAAGCGCTGCCGGGTACTTTCCGGCGGCGAAAAGGCACGGCTGGTTATGGCAAAGATGCTTTACGATCCTCCGAACTTTCTTGTCCTCGACGAACCGACGAACCACCTCGATATGATGACCAAGGAGATGCTGATCAAGGCCCTTTCGGACTATGAAGGCACCATGCTGTTCGTGTCGCACGACCGGCACTTCCTCGCCGCCCTCTCCAATCGTGTGCTGGAACTGACGCCTGACGGTATTCACCAGTACGGCGGGGGTTACACCGAGTATGTTGCACGCACCGGCCATGAAGCGCCTGGAATACATGGGTGAGCCCCAAGTGCCCGGCGGGTCGGATGCCCAATTGCCGCAGGCCGCAAAAATGATGCTGGCCAAGTTCTGTCAATTCTGTTGCATTTGCGCCTGAAAACCGGATCCGGGAGTTACGACGATGAAGTTTCAGCTCGCCATCAATCTTGAACGCATGGACGGCAGTTCTGACATGCGGGACGTAGCCCGGCATACGCTTGAAATGGTACAGATGGCAGAGGTCGGCGGCTTCAACATTGCGTGGGCGGCAGAACACCATGCACTGGAAATGACGATTGCGCCCGACCCGTTCCAGATCCTCGCCTGGTGGGGGGCCCATACCAGCACAATCAGGTTGGGGACGGCCGTCGCCGTGGCGCCTTACTGGCACCCGATCAAGCTGGCCGGCGAAGCCGCGATGGCCGATCTGCTCTCAGGCGGCAGGCTCGAATTCGGCATCGGCTCCGGCGCGTATCAGCGCGAGTTCGATCGCATGCATCCCGGACTGAAGCAGACGGATGGCTGGAAATACATGCAGGAAATGCTGCCCGCCGTGCTGGCCTTGTGGCAGGGCGACTACGCGCACAACGGCGAGTTCTGGCAGTTCCCGACATCAACCTCTGTGCCAAAGCCCCTGCAACAGCCGCACCCGCCAATCTGGGTCGCGGCACGCGCGCCTATCACTTATGATTTCGCCGTCAAGCACGGACTGAACATCATGTCGTGGCCCCTGACACGGCCGATGCAGGAGGCGGAACTTTACAAGTCAAGGCTTGACGAGGCACTGGCCAACAACCCCGGACGTGCGCGTCCGATCTTTGCGATGATGCGGCACACGGCCGTTTATGACCGCAAGGAGGACTGGATGGTACCGGTAAAGGCAGCGCAGCGGCAGCTCGGCCAGTTTGAGAACCTGTTCAAGAACCTTGGCGATGTGAAGAACGGCTTCCCGAAGGAGCTCGATCTCGGCGAAATCGCCAACCGCGCCGAATATGATCCCAAGATGCTGAGCACCAACATGATGTTCGGCACGCCCGACGAAGTGATCGCCAAGCTCAAGCCCTATCAGGCGCTCGGAGTGGACGAGTTCACTTACTACGCCAGCATGGGTCTCGGCCTCAAGGAACAGAAGCGCTCGCTCGAACTGTTCTGCAAGCACGTCATACCGGCGTTCCGCTGATTGTCTTCAAACCATCATCGGCCTGCCTGCCGGAACATCCGAGACAGTATCCAAGGGGAAGACGCGACATGGAACTCATGATCAGGAAACTGGTGAATTTCGACGAGATGACATTGATCGAAGGTGGGCGTGCCGCCAATCCGGCCTTGCGCATGTTGGCGGTCGCGGCGGTCGTGAAGAACCCCTGGGCGGACCGTGGATATGTGGAAGACCTGAAACCGGAGATCCGGGCTTTCGCGCCGGTCCTCGGCCGGCTTCTGACCGAGCGCATGGTGGCGCTGGCGGGTGGCGCCGACAAGATCCAGGCCTATGGCAAGGCGGCGATGGCGGGACTGGACTGCGAACAGGAACATGCGTCGGCGCTCATTCACACATTGCATTTCGGCAATTTCTACCGTGAGGCCGTGGGGGCCAAGAGCTATCTCGGCTTCACCAACACGCGCGGGCCGGCCAACACCCAGATCAACATTCCACTGATGGATATCCACGACACCGGACGCCGGTCACACTATCTCACGATACAGTTCTCGATCAGCGACGCACCTGCAGATGATGAACTGGTGATTACCTTCGGCGCGGCAACGGGCGGCAGACCGCATCATCGTATTGGCGACCGCTACCAGGATCTGGCCGAAATGGGGGCCGATCTCGAAAATCCCGCCATGGTCAAAAGCTGATCCGGGTTTTTCGGCAGCATCACCATGCAGTTCGCGCTTATTGACGATGTGGCCCTGCACATGTCCTGGACCGTGCGGGGCCCAAGCCATCCGACCATCGTCTTCATTAATTCATTGGGGACCGATTTCCGCATCTGGGACGACGTGGTGGAGAACCTTGGCGGCGGTTTCAATATTCTGCGTCACGACAAGCGCTGGCATGGATTGTCAGACTCCAGTCCCCAGCCGGTGCGCATGGATGATTTCATTTCCGACCTGATACGACTGCTGGATGATCTCGACGTGAAACAGGCGATCCTGTGCGGACTGTCGATTGGCGGCATTATTTCGATTGGACTTACCTCGCGGCGCCCCGATCTGGTGCGCGGACTGATTCTCTGCAATACGGCCCCGAAGGTGGGTACGGCCGAAGGATGGGCCGACCGGATCGCGGCCGTCTCGCGTGGCGGCATGGCTGGGATTACCGACATGGTACTGGCGCGCTGGTTCACACCCGAATTCAGGTCAGATGACAATCCGCGCTATCGCCTGGCCCGCAACATGTTGCTGCGTCAGGACGCAGCGGGCTACATCGAGACATGCGCAGCAATCGGCGCGACCGATTTTCGCGAAGAAGCCCAGGCACTCCGTTTGCCTTGCCTCTGTATTGCGGGGGATCATGATCTGGCCACGCCTCCAGCCATCGTCGCCGAGATGGCCGGGTTGATTGCAGGCAGCCGCTATCAGCTTATTGAAGGCTGCGGCCACATTCCATGCATCGAGAAGCCGGCGGAACTCTCACGGCATATCCTGACGTTCGTCCGGGATCTGGAGCGAGCATCAACCTGATCAGGCATTGATCCGTGCAAGGATGGTCTTTGCTGCAGCTTCGTCTGTGATCAGTGTATTGCAGCCAATGCAGCGCTGGACGGCAAGGATCGCGTCGGCTCGCTCGGCACCGCCACTGGCGATTACCACATGCTTCGCGTTGCGCAACGCATCAAGGCCGACCGACATGACGCGATCATTTATCGGGTGCGACACGAGCGTTCCGTCGGCCGCGAGGAAATTGCACATGATGTCGGCGACACAGCCTGCCGCCAGCAGTTCATCGTGCTCATGTGCCTCGATGAGGTGGCGCACAAGGGAACCCGACGATCTGGATATGTCACCCGCACTCACGACCGCCAGATCGAGCGATGATGCCATGGTCATGAGCTGCCTGATGCCGCGGTGAGCCATCAGCCGCTCTCTGGTCTGCGCACTGTCGACCACAAGAGGGGCCGGAAACAGAAAACATTCGGCACCGAGCAAGGTCGCGAGACGCCAGGAGAAATCGAAGGGATTGGCGAACTGTGTTTCGACCGCACCGCCCAGCAGCGACAGCACCCGCACACCGCTCCGCTTCGGTGGATGAAAGCTCGATAGCGACGCGGTGAGAGTCCGCCCCCAGCCGACGCCTATGGTCATATCATCACTGACTGTCTCCGATAGGAACTTGCCCAGTGCAAGTCCGACTGCCGTGGCTGTGGGCTCGACAGTTTCACCGGACGGCACGACGACCGCTTCATCGAGTTTCAGCGCGTTCTCCAGTTGCAAGGCCAGCTCGATTGATTCCGCGCCGCCCTCCCCGATCCAGAACTTCACTTCACCGCGAATGCGGGCTTCATCCAGGAGCCGGATAACGCTCGAGCGGCCAATGCCAAGCTGCTCGGCAACTTCTGTCTGGGTGTGGCCGTAGGCATAGTAGAGCCAGGCCGCGCGCAGACGCAGGGACGTATCATCCGACAGATTGGATGGGGTGCTGCGGCGCAGCTTCACCATGACCTAGAGTGCCCTGGCCCGTGAGATGAAGCTCACGAGCGCCTCATTCACCAGTTTCGGATTCTCGATATGCGGCAAGTGGGCAGTATTCGCCACGATGAGGCCGGTGCCGCCGAAGGTGTTGAGTTGATGCTGGTCGAGAGGGTTGAGCGTGTCGCGGTCACCCCAGAGTACGAGACGCGGGAGGTCAAACCCGGCAACGGCCGCAGCGGCGGCGGTGATGGAGGCTTCACCGCGCACCAGTTGCGAGGCGATCATTGTCAAGGCCTCGCGAACGCCCTCACGGCTGAGCTGTGCCAGCACGCGCTGCACCGTCATCTTGTTGATGAGCAGAGGGAGCACCACCAGCCTGCGCAAAAGTGTCATAGCCGCATCCGCATCAATCAATTCGGGGTAGGCCGCAAGGAATTCCGGGTCGACACCTGTTCCCAGCCCGGCAGGTGCGATGAGCGAGAGCGAGATTACGCGCACGGGTTCATTTGCAGCCATCAGCATCGCCAATCCGCCGCCCAGCGAATGACCCACGAGATGCGCGCGGGAAATGCCATTCGCCCTCAGCACCACCGCAATTTGCGCGGCAAGAGCGTGCGGCGTGCCATCGCCGATTTCGGGGCTGGAGTCGCCATGGCCTGGCAAATCGAGCGCGTGCACCTTGCCGATGGCCATGAGCGCCGGAGAGGTGGCAAGCCATGAGAGCCGGTCAGAACCGAAACCATGAATGAGAACGATATCCTCGCCCTCACCACCCAGTGTCTTGAATGCCAGTTTGCTCATCAGCCGCCAGTGATGATGGCGAGTGTTGTTCCGACGCTGGCGAGTTCATCAGCGGGCACTAGAATCTCCTTCAGGATTCCGGTGGCAGGTGCCTCGAGTTCCATCGTCAGCTTGGGCGTGGTGATGGTGAGCAGCATCTCGCCTTTCGTTACCGTATCGCCGGGCGCCTTCGCCCAGGCATCGATCTGGGCCTCTTCAATTTCGTTGCCGAGCTGCGGCATGATAACGGGAGTATCCATGTCTGTTCCTTCCTCTCAAAGCGCCTGACGGGCGAGGTCGAGATCGTTCCAGTTGCGAACGCCGCGCCGGTTGGTGTGCTTTTCCGGGTACATCTCGCTGGTGACAATCTGGATAATATCATCAGCCTGCGGAAAGTATGTCGATTCCATTTCGGCACCCGGAACGATCCAGTTGGGCGAGCCCAGCACACGCGGCGGCGACTTCAAACTGGAAAAAGCGAAGCGCGTCATATTGGTGGCAAGGGTCATGGCAAAGCTGCCGCGCTCCGACGCCTCGGTGACGACAAGCAGATGGCCGGTCTTCCTGACCGATGCAATGACCGGATCATAGTTGAAGGGCACCAGTGATCGTGCATCAATGATTTCGAGCGACAAGCCGTAGTTCTGCTCAAGCTGATCTGCTGCCGCGAGTGCGGGGAACAAAGATGGGCCGATGGTGAGCACGGTGACGTCCTTGCCGTCCCGCTTGATGTCGGGTTCTCCCATGGCGATACGATAGTAGTCGGCCGGGACGCCGTCAGTCCGGAAGGTCTCAACAGAATCGTAGAGCCGCTGGCTCTCGAAGAATACGACCGGGTCCTCGCTCGACAGGGCGGAAGCCATGAGCCCCTTCGCATCGTAGGGCGTTGCCGGATAGAGCACCTTGAGGCCGGGGATGTGGGCGCAAAGCGCCGTCCAGTCCTGGCTGTGCTGGGCACCGTATTTGCTGCCGACCGAGCAGCGCAGGACCACCGGGACCTTGAGGATGCCCGCCGACATGGAATGCCATTTGGCCATCTGGTTGAAGATCTCATCTCCGGCACGGCCAATGAAATCGCCATACATCAGTTCAACGAGGCTACGTCCACCTTCAAGTGCGTGACCGACGGCGGTGGCGACGATGGCCGCCTCCGAAATCGGCGAATTGAACAGCCGCTCATAGGGCAGGATATCGGAAAGACCACGATAGACGCCGAAAGCGCCGCCCCATTCCCGGCATTCCTCGCCATAGGCGATGAGACGCTCGTCATGCAGCATGTGATGCAGCACAGCCTCAAAGAGGGCATCGCGAAGGGTGATGGCGCGCATGGCCGAGAGCTTCTCGCCATTCGGGCCGATACCCGACCGGGACTTCTTGGCGTCCTGGCGGATGCGGGCGGAGGTTTCAGGTGCTGCGAGAAGCTTTACCTCACTCGTTGGCACCGGGATTTCCTCATTGGAAAACATGAGGCGGCCGATCAGCGTGGGGTCAGCCGGAATGTCGATGACCGGAGCAGCGGCCGGATCCACCGCAGCGCGCGTGACAGCGGCGATGCTGGCTGTGACGCCGGCCTTCATGGCCTCCACCTCTGCCTCGGTCATCATGCCGGCTGCGATGAGGCGTGCCGCATAGGATGAAATCGCGTCATGCTTCTCCCAGGAGGCGAGCTCTTCCCTGGTGCGATAGACATTGGCGTCCGTTGTCGAATGGCCGCCGATGCGGTAGCACTCGACATCAAGCAAGGCTGGCCCCTGCCCCGACAGCAACAGTTCACGCTTGCGCGCAACCGCATCGGCAACCGCCAGCGGGTTGCTGCCATCGACGGTTTCCGCGTGCATGGCGTGCGGATTGATGCCGGCTCCGATGCGCGACAGCCGGTCCCAGCCCATGGTCTCACCGATGGTCTGGCCACCCATCGCATAGAAATTGTTGTTGAAGCAGAAGAGAACGGGCACGCCGCCCTTCTGCGCATCCGTCCACAGCGTGTCGTATTGCGCCATGGACGCAAAATTCATCGCCTCGAACACCGGGCCGCAGCCCGTTGAGCCGTCGCCGCTCAGAGCCACAGCGATGGAGCGGCTTCCGTTGAGTTTCTTGCGCAGGGCGGCGCCGGTCGCGATGCCCGAAGATGCGCCGACAATGGCGTTGTTGGGATAGGCGCCAAACGGCGTGAAGAAGGCATGCATGGAGCCGCCCATGCCGCCGTTGAAGCCATTGGCTTTCATGAATATCTCTGCCAGCAGGCCAAACAGCAGAAAATTCTCCGCGAGGTTCGTGACGGACGAGACTGGAATGTGAGCCTCAACGGCGCGCAGCAGATTGCCCTTCTGATGCGTTTCCATGATGCGCGTGAGATCTTGCGGCGAGAGTTTGGCGATGGCGGACAGGCCCTTGGCGATGAACTCGCCATGGCTCCGATGGCTGCCGAAAATATGGTCCTCCGGCGTGAGCGACAGCGCGGCACCAACGGCCGCGCCCTCCTGGCCGAGCGAAAGATGGGCTGGGCCTTTATATGCGTATGTGATGTCCTGATATGATCCCTTTGCTTTGAAAGAGCCGAGCATCGTCTCGAATTCACGCACCAGCATCATGTGGCGCAAGACGTCGATCAGCACCCTATCGCCATGCCGGGCGCGCTCGTCCTCAAAGGATGTGTTGTAGGCATGCAGCGGAATATCCGGGAAGGCGAGCTTTCCGGGCTGGCGGAAATAGTCGGGATCGACAGGAATGGACTTGGGCATATGGGTTCCGTTAGATAAGATGAACGGGGAAAAATTTGTTCGCCGTCCCGCGCCGGTTGCTTGAACGCGGCGCAGGACTGGCAGCGTATCAGGACCGCTAGAGCTTGGCGAGGCGCGGTGGCTGGACGAGTTTGCCGAGAATGCCGAAGCGCGTGGCGCCCGACGCGGCGGGAATGTTATTGGCCAGCTGATTTACGGTCGCATGTGCCAACACCGCGAACTTGATCGCCTCCTTGAACGCAGCGGGGATGCCGAATTCATCGGTAAGCGTCAGGCGCAGATGCTTCGGCATAAATGCGGCGAGCCGTTCCATCAGGTAGGCATTCCGCGTGCCGCCGCCTGACGCCATGATGACACTACAGGTGTCGATGGCTTTCACATTGTCGGTGATCGAGCGCGTGATGGCATATGCGGCGAATTCGGTGACCGTCGCCAGCAGGTCCTGCGGTGACAGGTGCTTGTACTGCTCCATGAACTTGTCAGCGTAGGACGAGCCGAAGTCGAGACGCCAGGCCGAGCGCGGGATGGGACGCTTAAAGAAATCGTGGTCCTTCAACTGCGCCATCAACTTCTCGTCAACCTTGCCGGTGCGGGCAATCTCGCCATTCTTGTCGTATGGCTTGCCGTATTTGGCCCGCATGACGTGATCGATCATGACGTTGCCCGGCCCCGTGTCGAAGGCCAGCATCTTCGACCTGTCGGCGTGTGCGAGATGGCAATTGGCGATGCCACCGATATTGAGCGTCAGGATTGGACCGATGTCGCGGAAGGCGACATAGTCGAGGTACTGCATGAGCGGCGCGCCGGTGCCGCCAAGCGCATGATCCATCGGACGAAACTGGGTGACGACATGGGTCTCGGTGGCTTCCGCGACGATCGAAGGTTCGCCAATCTGCAGGCCGCAGGCATAAGGCCCATCCAGCCAGCGCGACACGAGATCATCCTTGTCATCGTAATTGCGCAGCAGATGATGGACGGGCGGTTCCTGATAGATGGTCTGGCCATCATAGCCGATGACCTCGACGTCGCCCGGATTGAGATTGGCTTCCTTCATCAA
>CAUJIO010000005.1 GCA_963205315.1 Pseudomonadota bacterium
AAGGAAACCGCCGGCCTCGTCGAATGGCCCGTGGTGCTGATGGGGTCGTTCGAGGAGAGTTTCCTGAGCGTGCCGCCGGAAGTCATCGCCACGTCGATCAAGAACCACCAGAAATGTTTCGCGCTGAGGAACGCCAACAGCGGAAAGCTCGCCAACCGCTATCTCATGGTTTCGAACCTTGTGGCGAAGGATGGCGGCAAGACCATCATCGCCGGCAACAACAAGGTCATCGCCGCGCGTCTGAGTGATGCCAAGTTCTTCTGGGATCAGGACCGCAAGGTGAGCCTGGAGAAGTGGTCGGAGAAGCTCGACGCCATCACCTTCCACGCCAAGCTCGGGAGCCAGGGCGAACGCGTCAAGCGTATCGAGGCGTTGGCCGGAGAAATTGCCAAGACCATCGGCGCCGATGTCGAGAAAGCAAAGCTCGCCGCACGGCTTTCGAAGGCCGATCTCGTCACCGGCATGGTGGGCGAATTTCCCGAACTGCAGGGCCTGATGGGCCGCTACTACGCATTGGATCAGGGCATCGACCCCGACGTCGCCGACGCCATCCGCGACCATTACAAGCCGGTGGGCCCGAGCGATTCCATTCCAGTGTCGAAGATCGGACAGGCCGTTGCGCTGGCCGACAAGCTCGACACGCTGGTTGGCTTCTGGTCGATTGACGAAAAGCCGACCGGATCGAAGGACCCTTACGCATTGCGGCGCGCGGCCTTGGGCATTGTGCGGATACTGTTGGAAAACTCGCTTCGTTTGAGGCTCGGAAATACTGTCGCTTATAACTTTGGAGTAGTCGCGCGTAACTTATCAGACTCCACAATACAACAGATCCGAAGGCCAGTTGCTGAAATATCAGGCAGACTTCCGGCTCTCAAAGAAACGCTCGAAGCATATCGGCTTGGCTATGAGAAGGCTGTGGAAGACGAGGCGTTTGCTGTCTCGATGAGTCAGCTGTTTGATCTTGAAGCCTTCTTCGCTGACCGCCTCAAGGTCTACCTGAAAGAGCAGGGCGCCCGTCACGATCTGATTGATGCGGTTTTCGCGCTCGGCAATCAGGACGACCTGCTGATGATCGTCAAGCGCGTCGAGGCGTTGTCGAAGTTCCTCGACACCGATGACGGCAAGAACCTGCTGGCCGGTGTCAAACGCGCCTCCAACATTCTCCGCATCGAGGAGAAGAAGGATGGTGTCTCCTATGAGGGCGACGTGCACATCAACCAGCTGATCAAGGGCGAGGAAAAGGCCCTGCACACGGCGATCACCCAGACCGTCGGCCAGACCCGCCGCGCCATCGAGCATGAGGATTTCGAGGCCGCCATGGCGGCACTGTCGAAACTCCGCGTTCCCGTCGACCAGTTCTTCGAGCATGTGACGGTGAACGACAAGGACGCTACCTTCCGCGAAAACCGCCTGCGGCTCCTGAATCGAATCCGCGCCGCCACCCAGGAAGTGGCGGATTTCTCCAGGATCGAGGGATAGGTCCCCACCACCGGCACATGGCCGGTAATGGGGAATAGCTTCACCCGTCAAACGAGGATGATGTCGTCCTTGAGGTCGAAGATGTTGTCGACGCCAAGCAGGATGATGCGGGGCGCGTCGTCGCCAACACGCGACAGGTCGATGGCGCTGTCGCCGCCCGAACTCGATCCGAACTTGGTGAGGATCTGCTCGACCGACTTTCCGGGGAAGAAATCGCTGTCGATCAGCAACGTGTCGATGTCGTCCGTGAAGTCGGTGATGACCACGCGGCCAGCACCTTTGTCGACCTGGAAGTCATCGGCACCGCCGCCGCCGGTGAGCGTCGCATTGCCGGCATTGCCATTGATGTAATCGATGCCGCTGCCGCCATTCATCACATCCTTGCCGTCGCCGCCGAACATGACGTCGTCGCCACCGCCGCCGAGCATCTTGTCGTTGCCGCCTTCGCCCTTCATGAGGTCGTTGCCGCCGCCGCCGCTGATGATGTCTCCCAGCTGGCCGCCGGTGAGCGTGTCATCGCCGCCAAGCCCCTTGATGTCGTAGGCGTCGTCTTCATTGAGATGAAAGTCGAAGGTGTCGTTGTCGGCGCTTCCGCTGATTGGAATACGAATTGCCATTTTGGTCTCCGTGGGTTGATGCAGCGGGATTGCTGCGGATGGACACGAGAGATAGACGAAGGCCCAGCACCCGGCTGTTCCCCAGGATACAGCTCATCGTGCAGGTGAGATTTCGCCTCAGCTGTGGCTGACCTGGCGCTGGCACGACTCCTGCTTGGGTTGTAGCTTCGCTGTGCTAGAATGAGCCGACAGGGGTCGTGGCGTCTCCCCGGCCATTGCGCGCGGGAGGACAATGTTTGGAGGTTTCTATGAAAGCATCGCTACGTACCTTGACGGCGGTTTGTTTGCTTCTGGTGCAATCGGCCATCGCCCAGGCCGCTTGGACGTCATTGAAGCCACTGGGCAATTCAACGTCGGCCACGTCCATCGTCAGTTGCGCGCCCGTGAAGGCTGGCAGCGTCGCCTGCGCCGTCCGCGGTGACAATCACAAGCTCGCTGTCAACGTCTATGATGCTGGCGACTGGTCTGGCTGGAAGGTTCTGGGCGGTACGGTAACCTCCGACCCAAGCTGCACCGAGCGCGGTGCGGGCGAAGTCATCTGCGCCGCCCGTGGCCTCGGCAACAATCTTGTTTTCACCCGCTTGAACGCCGGCAAATGGAGCGATCTGGCGAGCGCCGGCGGTGATCTCTTCGGTGCGCCGACCTGTGCCCGCATCAAGTCCACTCGAATTCTCTGCGCTGCGCGCAGTGCAACCGGCGGCATGACGTCCAGCACCTATACGGGAAACACCTGGAGTGATTTCGACAATCAGACGGCAAATCTGATCGCTGGACCGAACTGCACCAGCGATGGTGCGGGCAAGGTCATCTGTGCGGCCGTCGGCCCCAGTGGCCATCTCCTCGTCAACCGCAGTGGCGGCGGCAGCTGGGAAGGACTTCTTGACCTGGCAGGCGTCATCCATGACACGCCCTCTTGCGTCTACCTCGGCTTGCCGGGGCAGGTGGTTTGCGTGACCAGGAGTGGCCAATTGCTGAATTCCTACCGCTTCTCGGGCGGAACCTGGGTGTCTGGCAGTTGGGGCACGGCCGTCTACGCCAATCTCCAGTCAATCGGCCGGCCGGAATGCAGCCCGCTGGCTTCCAGCCAGATTCTCTGTGCCAGCGTCAGCGTGTTTGATCTCTCCAGCTCTGTCTGGGCAGGAATTTTCAATGGCGGCTGGGGCACGTGGAGCACCGTGAGCGCTGGTGCTTATGGGCCGCCGGCCTGCACACCACTTGGCGGCTCGAAGGTGGTCTGCGTTCTGGTCGGCGCCGACAACAAGCTCAACAGCACCACCGGCCCTTGAGTCCGGCTTGGCCCTGCCAGGCAATCGGCCAATTGATCCGCCGGCGGATCAATTGGCCGTCCGCGCCCTTGTTGACAGCAACAGCAGCAGCACGAGGATCACACAGCTGATCCCGGCGGCGATCCACAGATTGCGCTCGATGTCAGCGGCCAGCGTCTCGATCCACGTGTCCTTGCGATAGAACTCGACCACCGTCACGATCTTGCCGTCCGGCCCCGCCACCGGAATATAGGCCTCGATCAGCTTTTCGCCTTCGAGCCGGGCCAGCGCCAGATGTTCCGGCTTGCCGCTGGCGTGGATGGTTTCCAGCACCGATGTGATCTTCCCGTCAAAGGCTTCCTTCAGTTCCTCGTTGCCGCTGAAGTTGATGCCAACCATGTTGGCTTCCGTCGAATGCCGGATGAAACCGTCCGGCGAATAGACATTGGCCCGTACGATGCCGGGCAGGCTGCGCACATGGGCGCCGAACGACAGCAGCGCCGGGCTGGGGCCGGGTTGGGTGAACAGGTCGCCGGCGCTGCGCTCAGCCTCCAGAATACTGGAGAGGAATTCCTGCTTCACCTGGCCTTCGCGCGCCAGCATGCCGTTGGTGATCGATTGGCTGAGGATCTGCGCCAGGATGTAATGCGCAGCGGCGATGGCGAACACGCCAATCACCATGAGCACGATCAGGCTGGTGGCCCGCCCCTGCGTTTCGCTCTTGACCATTTTGCCTCCCCGGTTGCTGGCCTCGGGACCATGCAATGAGCGCACTGCACCATCCCGTTTCACGCGCCAACCGTTCTTTGACCCGTCCTGCCCGTCAGGGTAGGGAGAACGCATGAGTCCTGCAACCGCCACCTATGCGCCCGATGGCCGCTATGCCTGGATCCGGCTGGTCATTTCGCTGGTGCTTGCGGTCGTTGGCGGCATTGGCCTGTGGCTGGCCGTGGTGGCGCTGCCGACCATCCAGCAGGAATTCGGCCTCGACCGCGCCGGCGCCTCGATGACCTATACCGCCACATTCGTTGGCTTTGCCTTTGGTGGCTTCGCCATGGGCCGCCTGACCAACCGGTTCGGTGTCGCCATCCCGCTCACCATCAGCGGCGTGTCGCTGGGGCTCGGCTTCATCCTTGCGGCGCTGTCGCAGACCTATTGGCAGTTGCTGGTCGTGCAGGCCGTGTTCATCGGTTTTCTCGGCAGCTCATCCACCTTTGGCCCGCTGGTGGCCGATGCCTCGCAATGGTTTCTCAAGCGCCGCGGCATTGCCGTGGCGATCGTTGCCAGCGGCAATTACATCGCCGGCACCATCTGGCCACCCTTCACGCAATTTGCCATCGCCACCTGGGGCTGGCGCACGACCTATGTGTGGCTCGGCATCATCTGCATCGTTGTCATGGTGCCGATGGCGCAATTGCTCCGCCGCCGCCCGCAGTTCAATGACACGGCCAGCCCGGCCAGTGGCGGTTCGGGCCAGAAGGGCCTGCTGCCGAAGCATCCGCTGCTTTATCCGGCCCTCGTTCTGGCGGGCCTCTCCTGTTGTGTCGCCATGTCGATGCCGCAAGTTCATATCGTCGCCTATTGCGCCGACATGGGCTATGGCCCGGCGCGCGGCGCCGAGATGCTCTCGCTGATGCTGGGCTTTGGCGTATTGAGCCGTCTCATCTCCGGCCTCGCCGCCGACCGTTTTGGCGGGTTGGCGACGCTGCTCGCCGGTTCCTTCCTGCAAATGCTGGCGCTGCTGTTCTACATTCCATTCAACGGGCTGACCTCGCTCTACATCGTTTCGGCGATTTTCGGCCTTGCGCAAGGCGGCATCGTGCCGAGCTACGCGATGATCGTGCGCGACCATTTCCCCGCCCGCGAAGCCGGCTACCGCATCAGCACGGTGCTGACCGCCACGGTCTTCGGAATGGCGTTGGGCGGCTGGCTGTCGGGCGAGATTTACGATTATACCGGCTCCTACAAGGCGGCCTTTGTCCATGGGGTCGCCTGGAATGTCCTCAATCTCGGCATCGCCCTGTGGATTCTCTATGTCCGCAATCCCGCCCGCCCGCTCGCAGCAAAAACCGTCTAGGACGCATTGACGCAATTGCGATATTGCGTTGCACACTTTTCTTAACTGTGGTTTCATTTCTGTGGGCCGCCGCCCGCTAACCCCGACTAGAACTCCTTTTGATGAGAGTGATCTGTCATGGCGGCTGAATCCGTGAAATTCGTGTACAGTTTCGGCGGCGGCAAGGCGGAAGGCCGGGCCAACATGAAGGCCTTGCTGGGTGGCAAGGGTGCCAACCTCGCCGAAATGGCAAACCTTGGACTGCCGGTGCCGCCCGGGTTCACCGTCTCCACCGAAGTCTGCACCGCGTTCTACGCCAACAACCGCGTCTATCCGGCTGGCCTTGAAGCGCAGATGAATGTTGCCCTGGCGGAGGTTGAAGCCCTCGTTGGCGCCCGCTTCGGCGACAAGTCCAATCCGCTGCTGGTGTCCGTGCGGTCAGGTGCCCGCGCTTCGATGCCTGGCATGATGGACACGGTGCTCAATCTGGGCCTCAACGATGAAACCGTCGAGGGTCTGGCGGCGCATTCGCATGATCGCCGCTTCGCGTATGACAGCTACCGCCGCTTCATCTCGATGTATTCCGATGTGGTGCTGGGCGTCGATCACGCCGAATTCGAGGACATTCTCGGCGGCTTCAAGGAGGAGCGTGGCTATGCGCTCGATACCGCGATCACCGCTGACGAATGGCAGGCGCTGATCGTGCGCTACAAGACGCTGGTCGAGGAGCACACCGGATCAGCCTTCCCGCAGGATGTGAAGGAACAGCTCTGGGGTGCGGTAGGAGCCGTGTTCAAATCCTGGAACGGTGCCCGCGCCATCACCTATCGCAAGCTCAACAACATTCCGGAGGACTGGGGCACGGCGGTGAACGTGCAGGCCATGGTCTTCGGTAACATGGGCGATACCAGCGCCACCGGAGTTGCCTTCACCCGCAATCCGTCAACCGGTGCGAAGGAACTCTATGGCGAATTCCTCGTCAATGCCCAGGGTGAGGATGTCGTGGCGGGCATCCGCACGCCGCAGAACATCACCGAACGCGCCCGCCTTGAAGCTGCGAGCACCGCGCCGTCGCTTGAAGCGTTGATGCCGCAAGTCTTCCGTGAACTGAGCGCCAACTTCGACCGGCTCGAAGCGCATTACCGCGACATGCAGGATATGGAGTTCACCATCCAGGACGGAAAGCTCTGGATGCTGCAGACCCGCACCGGCAAGCGCACGGCCAAGGCGGCCTTGAAGATCGCCGTCGACATGGCGGGGGAGGGCCTGATCACCCCCGCCGAAGCCGTCCAGCGGATCGATCCCGCTTCGCTTGACCAGTTGCTGCATCCCACTCTCGACCCCAAGGCCAAGCGCGATGTGATTGCCACGGGCCTGCCGGCTTCGCCGGGTGCGGCCTCGGGCGAAATCGTCTTCGACGCTGATGAAGCCGAGCGTTTGAAGGCGCTCAACCATCGCGTCATTCTGGTACGCGTTGAAACCAGCCCGGAAGACATTCACGGCATGCACGCCGCGCAGGGGATTCTGACGACGCGCGGCGGCATGACCTCGCATGCGGCCGTGGTGGCGCGCGGAATGGGCAAGCCCTGTGTCTCCGGCGCCGGCGGTATTCGGGTCGATTACCAGGCCGGCACGCTCAGCATCATGGGCGTCGTGATGAAGAAGGGGGAGACGATCACCATCGACGGCACGACCGGTCAGGTGATGAAGGGCGAAGTCGCAACCATCAAGCCGGAACTCTCGGGCGACTTCGCCAGGCTCATGACCTGGGCCGATGGCGCCCGGCGCATGGGCGTGCGCGCCAATGCGGAAACCCCACTCGATGCTCGCACCGCGCGCGAGTTTGGTGCTGAGGGCATCGGCCTGTGCCGCACCGAGCATATGTTCTTCGACGCCGACCGGATTCTGGCAGTGCGCGAGATGATCATTGCTGACAAGCCAGAGAAGCGTCGCGTCGCGCTGGCCAAGATCCTGCCGATGCAGCGCCAGGACTTCATTGAACTCTTCGACATCATGGCAGGCTTGCCCGTAACCATCCGCCTGCTCGATCCACCGCTGCATGAATTCCTGCCGCATGCCGATCACGAAATCGAGGAAGTGGCAGAGCAGATGAACGCCAATCCCGATACGCTGCGCGCCCGGCTGGCTGAGCTGAAAGAGTTCAACCCCATGCTTGGTCATCGCGGCGTGCGCCTGTTGATCTCCTATCCTGAAATCACTGACATGCAGTCGCGCGCCATATTCGAGGCGGCAACCGAAGTCGCCCGCCGCACCGGAAAAGCGCCGATTCCGGAGGTGATGGTGCCACTCGTTGCTTCGAAGGCCGAATTCGATATCGTCAAGGCGCGCATCGTGGCTGTCGCAGAACAGGTCGCCCGGGAAACCGGCATCGTCATCGAGTATCTCGTTGGCACCATGATCGAATTGCCACGCGCCGCCCTTCGGGCCGCCGAGATCGCCGAGTCTGCCGACTTCTTCTCCTTCGGCACCAACGATCTCACCCAGACCACCTTCGGCATCAGCCGCGACGATGCCGCCCGCTTCATTGGCGAGTACACCTCGAAGGGCATACTGCGCACCGATCCCTTTATCTCTCTGGACATCGAAGGCGTCGGAGAACTGGTCGCCATGGGCACCGATCGTGGCCGTTCTGCCAAGCCGGACCTGAAGACGGGAATCTGCGGTGAGCATGGCGGCGACCCTGCCTCAATTGTCTTCTGCGAGGCCGTCAAACTTGACTATGTGTCATGCTCGCCCTTCCGTGTGCCCATCGCCCGGCTTGCAGCGGCACAGGCAAGTCTTTCAAAACATTAGATGATTTGAAATGAGTCAAGGCGTTAACCGAGTCTTCACCATGCCCGCTTTTTGGCCTCTTTTGGGCGGCTTTGGGTTGTCGGGATGGTTAACTTATGTTAAACGGGCGGGGAATAGACTACCGCGTATTAACATGGTCGCAATTAATTGCGCCCCACGGTGTGTCGAGGGGAAGTGAAAAAAACGACGCGTAAGCAAGGGCCGGCAAGGCCCAGGGGATATGAGGACTACAGTGTTCGCAACGAGCGCGGTGCGTTCCGTGAATATGGTCCCATGGCGTTTGGCGGTGTCATGCTTGTCATGGCCTTCGCATTTGCTGGCCATTACATGGGCCAGAACGCAGTCGCCCACAATGCGGTTCCCGATGAGTCTCTTGCGGCCGTCGTTGCGCCGTCCTCCAATATTATTGCCAAGGGCTCGCTGATACCGGACGGAACCGGGCTCGAGATCGTCAATCTGACGGTAGCCAAAAAGCTTTCTGCTCCGCCCAATACACTGACGGTCTCCAAGACGATGGCTGCCGCCATTCCTGAAGAATTGTCAGCAGAGCCGGCCCAGGCACCGGTGAAGCAGCAGTCCAAGGTTCAAATCGTCCCGGCCTCGGTTGATCTGAAAGCGGCTGATAGCGCTGCGCCAAAGAAGAAGATCGCCTTGGCACCCTCGAAGTCCAAGGTCGAGCAGGTCTTCAAGCTGAAGCGCTCGGAGAAGCAGAAAAACGTGGCCCAGCGCCGCGTCGCCCTGGCCGAGGAGAATTGCCTCGCCCGCGCTGTCTATTTCGAGGCCCGCTCCGAATCGGAGCTCGGTCAGTTGGCGGTTGCCAAAGTCATTCTCAACCGGGTCAAGGATCCGGAATATCCCAAGACCATCTGCGGTGTCGTCTACCAGGGCTCGGGCCGCCGCAATTCCTGCCAGTTCTCCTTTGCCTGCGATGGACTTCCCGATGACGTGAAGAGCGCCTCGGCCTGGGCCAATTCCAAGCGTGTTGCTCAGAAGGCCCTGGGTGGGGAAGCCAAGGTTGCCGCCATTGGCTCGGCCACCAACTATCATGCCGACTATGTCCGTCCGAAGTGGGCAAAATCGATGAAGCGTCTGATCAAGATCGGCCGTCATGTCTTCTACGAAGACTCGTGACGCCGCCGCATGGCTGACACACCAAAAGGCGCCCGTTCGGCGCCTTTTTCTTTTATGCAATCCATGATCTAACCAAAGCCAATTCGGGAGGCGAACATCATGGGACACAAGGAAACAACAGGAACGGCCTGGACCTGGTATCGCGGCCAATGGCACACGGGCAATCCAATGGTGATGGGCCCGATGACCCATGCGCCGTGGCTCGGTTCCTGCGTGTTTGATGGCGCCCGCGCCTTTGAAGGCGTGGCGCCGGATCTCGACCAGCATTGCCAGCGCATCGTCCGTTCGGCTGAAAGCTTCGGCCTCAAGATCGTCAAGAACGCCGTGGAGATCGAGGAACTGATCCGCGAGGGAATCGCCAAATTCCCGAAGGGTGCGGAACTCTATCTGCGGCCGATGTTCTGGGCTGCCGAAGGCTTCGTCGATGTCGATCCGGAATCGACCGAATTTTCAGTTTCAGTCTATGACGCGCCGCTGCCCAAGCCCACCGGCTTTTCAATCACCTGTTCGCCCTTCCGCCGGCCGTCGTATGAATTTGCTCCGACCGACGCCAAGGCCGCCTGCCATTATCCCAACTCCGCCCGCGCCATCCGCGAGGCAAAGTCGCGCGGCTTCGACAATGCGGTGATGCTCGACCCGTTGAGCAATGTTGCAGAACTTGCCACCGCCAATATCTGGCTGGCCAAGAATGGCGAGGCGCATACGCCGGTGCCGAATGGCACATTCCTCAATGGTGTCACCCGCCAGCGCGTCATCAACTTGCTGCGCAAGGCTGGTGTGACGGTGATTGAACGCTCCATCCGCTGGCAGGAATTCCTCGAGGCAGATGAGGTCTTCTCCACCGGCAACTACAGCAAGGTGGCGCCGGTCACGCGCGTCGAGCAAAAGAGCTATCAGCCCGGTCCAATGATGGCCAAGGCCCGTGAACTCTACTGGGACTACGCCCACAGCGGCAAGTAGGGCTACAGCTTCAGGCTGAAAGGTGTGCCTTCAAAGGCATCGGCACCGCGGCCGATCTTCTCGATGGCCTTGACCATCCGGCCTTGCCGTCCCAGCAACTCGTCCGTGAGGGTGACGATCAACCGGTTGGGCGTGGCCGACGGCGACGCCTGGCGCAGCTCCCACGCCAGCTCCTCTTCGTCCGTATGCGGACGAAACAGGCAGAGTGCGGTGTAGGCGGCTGCCGTCGACCGGCTGATACCCGCCCAGCAGTGAATGAGCATCGGCCGTTCGCGGTCCCACGCCTTCAGGAACGTGATCAGCCGCTCCGCATCGGCCGCTCGCGGCGGCACGTGGCCTTCCATGTCCTGCACGATGTCGTGAAAATACAGCCGCAGATGCTTGTCCTTGGCAATGCCCTGAGGCGCGTCATGCGGCGTATCGGGAGCCAGCAGGGTCACCACATGGCTGACATCATGCGCGTCGATGAGCGGTTGGACCTGATTGAGCGGGCCGACGATGATCATGGCGTCTCCGCAAGCTTCTTGAACGTCTTCACATAGAGCGCCGATGCGTCATTGGGCGCAAGCGGTTTCAGCTTGAAGAATTTCGCGGTTCCCTCGCCATCCAGCCCGCGCGGCCGCCCGAAGAACTTCTCCGCCTCCGCCACGTCGAAACCTGCCAGCTGCGTTGCTTCGAGATAGGCGGCGATCCGGTCGGCCTTCTTGATGAAGGTTTCAAGTTTTATGGTCGACTGCGCCGGCAATCCGAAACGGATGTGAATGGCCGCCATCAGCCGGATTTCGAAGGCCTTGTAGTCAACCCCAAGCGCCGCCTTGAACGGCGAGATCATGTCGCCGATCACATATTCCGGCGCATCGTGCAGCAGGGCGGCAAGCCGCGCCGCGCGGTTCATTTCGCCATCGAGATGAAAGGCGATATCCGCCACCAGCACGCAATGCTGCGCCACCGAGAAGGCATGATCGCCCTTGGTCTGGCCGTTCCACCGCGCCACGCGCGCCAGCCCATGCGCGATGTCCTCGATCTCGATGTCGAGCGGCGACGGATTGAGCAGATCGAGACGCCGCCCTGACAGCATGCGTTGCCAGGCGCGGGGCGCTTCAGCGGTTGAACGCGGCATGCTTCACCGCCTCGTGCCGGTGGCAGTCGACAAGATGATCGTTCACCAGCCCGCAGGCCTGCATGAAGGCATAGACAATGGTTGGCCCGACGAAACGGAATCCGCGCTTCTGCAAGTCCTTCGATATCTTATCCGCAAGGGGCGTCTTGGCCGGAATGCTGCCGCCTTGCCTGACGCCATTCTGCAACGGCCTGCCATCGAGAAAGTCCCAGAGATAGGCGGAGAAATCCGGGATCGCCAGATAGGCCTGCGCATTGGTGACGCTGGCGTCGATCTTCAGGCGGTTGCGCACGATGCCTTGATCCTGCATCAGCGCTGCCAGCTTTTCGGGGCCGTAGCGTGCCATGATCTCAGGTTCAAAGCCATCGAACGCCCGCCGGAAATTATCGCGTTTTCGCAGGATGGTGATCCACGACAGCCCCGCCTGGAATCCGTCGAGCAGCAGCTTCTCGAACAGTTCGCGCGAGCCGTATTCGGGCACGCCCCATTCGCTGTCGTGATAGGTGACGTAAAGCGGATCGCTGCCGCACCAGTGGCAGCGGCAGATTCCGTCCTCATGTCGAACAGCGCTCATGCGATTTCCTGTGCACCCGGCACATCATAGCGTGCCCAGCGCGGTTTCAGCACAGTGAGAGTGACACCATCTGTCAGCAGCGGTTCGGCCGCGTCCCCCAGACGATCCAGCCGGATCAGCGCAAGACCTTGCCTGCCGAAAGACGACAGCATGGACCCGACGAGCTTGTCGCCTGAGCGGATTTCCGTGCCCTTTGGCGGCGCTTCCCCACCAAGTTCCACCGGCAGGATGCGACTGCGCGCCGTGCCGCGGTGCTCCATCCGCGATACGACCTCCTGACCGACGTAACAGCCTTTGTTGAAGCTCACCGCCCCGAGCTGATCGAGGTTGGCCTCATGCGGAAAGAACTCGCCCGATCCGAGATCAGCCTCGCTGTCGGCAAGCCCCAGCGCGATCCGCGCCGCGTCATAGTCGAGGCTTTCGGCCAGGCTGTCTCTTTCCACCACATACCGCCACCCGATCGCAGCCGAGCGGGGATCGGCAAATCTCAGGTCCGACTTCGGTTCCTGCAGCGAGACGCCAACTTCACCTTCGTGAACGGCAACGCTCACCTTGGCGCGAAGCTTGTAGAATCCAAGCCGCTTCACCAGTTCGGCCCGCTGCCGGGCGGCGCAATCGATGAGATAGGCGTCCGCGGTCCTCAACACGAAGAAGTCGAACAAGATCTTCCCCTGCGGGCTCAGCAGCGCCGCAAGGGTGGCCTGTCCCGGTGCCAGCCCCTCGATATCGGCCGTCACCAGATTATTCAGGAAATGCCCCGCGTCGGGCCCTTCGATGGAGAAGAGAGCCCGGCCCGGCAAAAAACCGGTCTTGAACTGAATGTCGCGCATCTTTGTTGCTTCGCTTCCAATCCACATTTACGAAGGCCGGAGGCCACAATCAAGGAATGCCCATGCCCGTCCACGCCGAATTGATCCTGAAAGGCGGAACGCTCGTCAATCACGACGGGTCGGCTCCCCGCGATATCGCCATATCGGGGGGCAAGATCGTTGGCATCGGCCATTTCGGCAAGGATCAGGCCGGCGAAGTGATCGACTGCACCGGCCTCCACATTCTCCCTGGCGTCATCGACAGTCAGGTTCACCTGCGCGAACCCGGTGCGGAACACAAGGAAGACCTCGAGACCGGCGGCCGCGCCGCCGTCAAGGGCGGTGTCACCGGTGTTTTCGAAATGCCCAACACCAGCCCGCTTACCATCACGGAAGAGGCGCTCGCCGACAAGGTGAAGCGCGCCACGAACCGCATGTATTGCGATTTCGCCTTCTATATCGGCGGCACCCGCGACAACGCCCACCTGCTGGGCGAACTGGAGCGGCTGCCCGGTTGCGCCGGCACCAAGGTCTTCATGGGCTCGTCCACCGGCTCGCTGCTGGTCGAGGACGATGACGGGGTCGCCTCGATTCTGCGAAACATTCGCCGCCGCGCCGCCTTCCATTCCGAGGACGAATACCGGCTGAACGAGCGCAAGGGTGAACGCGTTACCGGCCAGCCTGCCAGTCATCCGGTGTGGCGTGATGCCGAGGCCGCGCGGCTCTGCACCGAACGCCTGCTGCGCATCGCCCGCGCCGAGAGAAAGCGCATCCATGTGCTGCATGTCTCGACGGCGGATGAGTTCCCCTTGCTTGCTGCAAACCGTGATATCGCCACGGTGGAGGTGACGCCGCATCACCTGTCTTTCGCGCTGGAGGATTACGAGCGGCTCGGCACGCTGATCCAGATGAATCCGCCGGTGCGTGAGGCGCATCACCGGCTGGGCGTGTGGAAGGCCTTGCAGTCGGGCCTTGTCGATGTCTTGGGCTCCGACCACGCGCCGCACACGCTGGAAGAAAAGAGCAAGTCCTATCCCGCATCGCCCTCCGGCATGCCCGGCGTGCAGACTTTGGTTCCCGTCATGCTGGATTTCGTCAGCAACGGAAGGCTCACCATCGAACGTTTCGTCGATCTCACCTCGCACGGTCCCAACCGCACCTTCGGGATCGCCGGCAAGGGCCGTGTGGCCGAGGGCTACGATGCCGACCTGACGATCGTCGACCTGAAGGCCAAACGCACCATCACCAACGACTGGATCGAAAGCCGCTGCAAGTGGACGCCCTATCACGATGTGACCGTCACCGGCTGGCCCATCGGTACCTTCGTGCGCGGCCGCCGCGTGATGTGGAATGACGAAATCATCGGCGAGGCTGCGGGCCAGCCCATCCGATTCATTGAATCCCTGTAGAAAGGAAACCCCATGTCCTTCCGCGCCATCCTGATAAGCAAGACCGAGAGCGGCCAAAGCGCCGCCCTCACCACGCTTGAAGAGAGCGACCTGATGGAAGGCGACGTCACCATCGACGTCAGCCATTCCTCCGTGAACTACAAGGACGGCCTTGCCGTCACCGGCAAGGCGCCCATCGCACGCCGCTTTCCGCTGATTCCGGGCATCGATCTTGCAGGTGTTGTGCGGTCTTCATCGCATCCGCGCTGGAAGGCCGGTGATCACGTCGTGCTGAACGGCTACGGCATGGGTGAAGGTCATCACGGCGGTTTCTCAGAAGTGGCGCGCGTCAGCGGCGACTGGCTGGTGCCGGTTCCCAAGGGCTGGACGGCGGCGGACTGCATGGCCGTTGGCGTTGCTGGCTATACGGCCATGCTTTGCGTCATGGCGCTGGAAGAGCAGGGTGTGAAGCCATCGGACGGCGACATCCTTGTCACCGGTGCTGCGGGCGGTGTCGGCACCACCGCTATCGTCATTCTCGCCAAACTGGGCTATCGCGTCATCGCTTCAACGGGCCGCGTCTCGGAAGAGCCCTTCCTCAAGAGCCTGGGTGCGGCAGGTGTTGTGGATCGCAACGAATTCAACGGTCCGGTCAAGGCACTGGCCAAGACGCGCTGGGCCGGTGCCGTCGACTCGGTGGGTTCCGTGACGCTCGCCAATGTCATCTCGCAGATCAATCCGGAAGGAGCTGTCGCGGCCTGTGGCCTGGCTCAGGGCATGGATCTGCCGACCAATGTCGCCCCCTTCATTCTGCGTGGCGTCCGCCTGATCGGTATCAATTCGGTGTCAACACCCATGCCACGCCGCCTGAAGGTCTGGGATCGGCTGGTACGGGATCTCGATCTCTCGAAGCTCCACGACCTGACCACCCACGTGAAGCTGGAGCAGGTGCCGCAGGTTGCTGCCGATATTGTCGCCGGCAAGGTGCGCGGCCGCGTCGTCGTCGACGTCCGGTAGCGAATGGACCTTTTTCTTCTCGTTACCGGCATCTTCATCGGCTTGTCGGTGACGGCGCCTCTCGGGCCCGTCAACATCATAGTCATTCGCACCGCCATTCGCCGCAACTTCACCGTTGCGGTGTTGACGGGCTTGGGGGCTGTGACCGCCGACGCGGTGTTCGCCGTGATGGCTGCCTATGGTGTGCGGTCCATCGAACAGTTCATTGTGCATTTCGCCAAGCCGCTCAATATTGTCGGTGGCATCCTGCTTGTGGTGCTCGGCATCCGGCTGGCACGGTCGCACATCAACATGGCGCAAGTGTCGCAGCAGGATCCGGTTCAGCGAAGTCTGATTGTAAAGAAGATGCTGGCGACGTTCGCATTGACCATCACCAATCCGGCGACGTTCTTCGGCTTTCTGGCGATCTTCGGCACCATGTCCTCGGTGCTGGCGCTGGCATCATCACCACTCCGCCCGCCCACCATTGTTTTTGGCGTGGCCCTTGGCGCGGCACTGTGGTGGGTGTTCATCAGCTTCGTCGTGACGCGATTGAAGTCCCGCATCTCGGCCAGCACATTCGACCGCATCAACCGTTGGACCGGCGTGTTGATTGCCGCCTTCGGATTCGCGCTGCTGATGGACGTGGTGTTCTGAAATCTACTGCCGGCTCTTGGCGAGGGTGAATTCACCAGCTCTGATTCGTTCGGGCAGGCGTTCGCACATCACGGCGACGGGCTCTTCGCCATAAGTGGCGATCATGTCCGACAGCGCTGCAAAAATAGCCGCCGTCGCCAGGCAGTCCGGGTCTATGCCTTCATAGACAGCCTCTTCCCAGGCATCCATCAGATAGCGAAGCGCTAGCTGTTTTTCCTCGGCGGGCGAGGCATGGGCAGTCGGTCTGACGGTTGTCTTGAGCATAAGATCCACGTTCGTTGAGCGTCCCTGGCTGCCACACTGTTCCACCGCTGTGGCCACCGAAGGGCACAATAGCAACTGCGCCGTGGCGGGCCATGCGATCCTTAAACGAAGGTTAATATGAACAGCGGCATTTTCAGGATTGCGTTAACATTGTCTTAGCTTTTCGGATTGCTTCAGAAATATTGGGTGCCAGTGCCATGCCGGACAGGTGTTCCGGATCGACAAAGCTCGCCGACATGGCATCGCTCGCCGCAACTGGCATTTCGGGGCCGGCCAACCCGAGGTAGCAGGCGATAACATAATGCACTGTGAGAATTCCCGCATCATCCCGTCTGATGACATCGTAAAGACCGAGCAGTTGGCTGAATGCCGCCGTCATGCCGGTTTCTTCCATCAGTTCGCGCGCCGCCGCATCTTCAAGTCTTTCGCCGGGTTCGACATGGCCGCCGGGAAAAGCCCAGATGCCGACCGGCGGCTTCGCGCGCTGGATGAGCAGTACTTTATCGTTTCGCCAGATGCAGGCCGAGACCCCGAGCGTTGGAAATTGCCGGTTCGTTGCCATCTGCGCTAGTCTCCCGCCCCATGTGCGGACTGTATAGCCTCAGAAAAAGCCCGGAGGAAACCCGGGCTCTGTTTCAATATCCTGACCAGCCGGATTTTCCACCGCGCCCGCATGTGGCGCCAGGCCAACCGATCGCCATCGTGCGCATGGAAGAACACCAGCGCCGCTTCACCCTTGTACGCTGGGGCTTCATTCCGTCCTGGCTGAAGGACGTGAAGCCCGGCCGGCCGCTGATCAATGCCCGTGGCGAAACACTTCTCGACAAGCCGACCTTCCGAAATCCCATGACCCGCCGCCGCTGTCTCATTCCCGCCGATGGCTTCTACGAATGGCTGGGAGATGTGCCGGGCCGCAAGATTCCCTATTTCATCGAGCGGCAGGATCATGGCCTCTTTGCCTTCGGCGGCCTGTGGGAGCACTGGATGGGAGCCGATGGCTCAGAGATCGAGACGGCTCTCATCATCACCACCGCACCCAACCGGGAAATATACCAGATTCACGACCGCATGCCGGTTGTCATTGCCCCACATGATCATGAAACCTGGTTGACGGGCGACGTGAAGGAGGCGGCCAGACTCCTCCGCCCCGCGCCGGATGACACGTTTACGCTCACGCCAACGGCGATCACGCGCAGCGCGCCCGCGCCGAAGCCGCGGGACCAGCTCGAACTGTTCTAAACCTCGATCTTTCGCGCCATGCACAGCACCGGGTTCACTTCATAGCCAAGCGCTTCGTAGAAGCCCTTCACTGCGGCATTTTCGGCCCGCACCAGAAGGTTGACCTTCCACACGCCGCGCTGGCCCAGCCACGCTTCCGCCGCCCGCACCGCCCGGCTGCCCAGCCCTTGTCCCTGAACAGACGGGTCCACTGCCACATAGTAAAGCATGCCGCGATGTCCATCGTGTCCCGCCATGACCGTGGCAACGATGGCGCCCTGGCGTTCCAGCACCAGAACCGTCGAGTCCGCGCCCGCCCGCGCAAAGGAAATGTCCTTGTACGGATCATTCCATGGCCGCGTCAGTCCGCACGCCGTCCACAAGGCCACAACCGCATCCACGTCGCGGTCCCCGATCTCGCGAAACCCGTTCATTCCGGCAGCACGCGCCCCGGGTTCAGGATGTTGTTGGGATCAAGAATGTGCTTCAATCCGTACATCATCTCAAGTTCGACCGCGGACTTGATATGCGGCATGTGATGCACCTTCAGCCGGCCGATACCATGTTCGGCACTGATCGAGCCGCCGAGCCTGACGACGACATCGAACACCACGTCGTTCATGGCATTCCACGTGTCGAGATAGGCCGCCTTGTTCATGCCCACAGGCTGCGAGACATTGTAGTGAATATTGCCGTCGCCCAGATGTCCAAACGATACGAATCGGCAGCCCGGCAGGAAGCGCTCCACCGCCGCGTCGGCTTCGGTCAGAAACTGCGGCACCTTCGATACCGGAACCGAAATGTCATGCTTGATCGAGCCGCCCTCAGGCTTCTGCGATTCAGAAATGAGCTCGCGGATGGTCCACAGCTCCTTGCGCTGGGCCTCCGATTGCGCGATGGCGCCATCGCTCACGATCCCCGCTTCGAGGGCAGCCTCCAGTAGGGCGTTCATGCCGCCCGCTGCCGGATCGGCTAGTTCCGTCAGCACATACCAGGGCGAGGCCGCAGCCAGCGGATTGCGCGTTCCACTGTGGCGGATTGTGATCTGCAGGGCAAAATCGGCAATGAGTTCGAAGGCCACCACGCGACTGCCGCTCAGCGTCTTGGCCAGTGACAGAAGATCGACGGCCGCCTGCGGTGAAGGCACGGCGATGAAAGCCGTCTCGTAGGATCGGGGCTTGGGATAGAGCTTCAACACCGCCGCCGTGATGATGCCGAGCGTTCCCTCCGCGCCGATGAAGATATTGCGCAGGTCATAGCCAGTGTTGTCCTTGCGCAGGCGCTTCAGGCCATTCCAGATGCGCCCGTCCGCCAGCACCACCTCGAGTCCAAGGCACAGGTCGCGCGCATTGCCATAGGCAATCACATTGAGACCGCCCGCATTGGTGGAAAGATTGCCGCCGATGCGGCAGGAGCCCTCCGATGCAAGACTTAAAGGAAACAGCCGATCCGCCGCATCCGCAGCATCCTGAACCGACTTGAGGATCGCGCCCGCCTGCACGGTGATGGTGTTGTCCTGGGCATCGACGTCCAGAATGCGGGTCATCCGGTCGAGCGAAAGCACCACTTCCGTGTTGTCCTCCGTCGCGGTTTGCCCTCCGCACAAACCGGTGTTGCCGGATTGCGGAACGATGGCCGTGCCGGTTTCATTGGCCACGGCAAGAATGCGGGAGACCTCTTCCGTCGACGATGGCCGCAGCACCAGCGGCGAGCGGCCATGCCAGATCTGCCGCCACTCACGCATGTAGCCATCCATCGCCGCCGCATCGCAGATGGCGTAGGCCTCGCCGGTGATGGCCGAAAGCCGCGCCAACGTGTCGTCAGATGGTCTGTGTCTCATGAATTGTCCCGCGGTGCCGCTGCCCGCAGCAGCCGGTCGTTGATGGCATCACCAAGGCCATGATGAGGAATCGGTGCCACCGCGATGCCGGCAACGCCAGTCGCATCAATTTCGTGGAGCAGACGGAACAGGCTCGCGGCAGCTTCCACGAGATCGCCGCTGGCCGATAGCGTGTAGGGTCCATAGGCATGAAGCGGCCCGAATCCGAGATAGACTTCCCCGTCGCGGGGCGCATCGGCATTGAGCCGCAGGTCTGCGTGCGGCGCGTAATGACTCAGCAACTGCCCTGGCGCATGTGGCCGATCTGCATGTGTCTCAACCGGCAAGGCATGGCCAAGCACCCGTTCGATCTCGCCGCGTGGAATACCGCCGTGCCGCAGCAGGCGTGGCCCGTCGTCGAGAAAGCTGACGACGGTTGATTCAACTCCCACCTTGCAACGCCCGCCATCGAGAATGGCCGCCACCTTGTCCTTGAGGTGTTTGCGCACATGCTCGGCGGTGGTGGGGCTGATCTTCCCTGAAGGATTGGCGCTCGGCGCCACCACCGGCCGCCCGGCCTCGCGGAGGAATTCCAGAGCCATCGGATGGGACGGCACTCTCAGGGCAATCGACGGCAGACCCGCACTCGCCAGCAGCGACGCCGGACAATCGGCTTTGCGCGGCACCACAAGGCTCAGCGGTCCCGGCCAGAACGCCAGCGCCAGCTTGCGCGCCTCTGCGTTGAACTCTCCCAGCGCAAAGGCGGCCTCGGCATCCGCCACATGCGTGATCAGCGGGTTGAAGGCGGGCCGTCCCTTGGCGGCATAGACCTTGGCCACAGCGATGTCATTCGTCGCATCTGCACCCAATCCATAGACAGTCTCGGTCGGGAAGGCCACGAGCTGCCCGTCTCGGAGGGCTCTTGCAGCGGCGGGAATGTCATTGGGAGAGGCCATGCTCAATCTATAGCAGTGAACCCCCGAAGCGGCTAGAACGGGGCCATGACCACACTGCTTTTCTCCCATGCCGCATCGCTTGCGCACGTGACGCCCGCTGGCCATCCTGAACGTGTCGATCGGATCAAGGCGGTCAATCAGGTTCTGGCGTCGAGCCATTTCAAGGATCTTGAACGCCGGGAGGCGCCCCTGGGGCGTGACGAGGACGTTCTCCGCGCTCATGCCTATGAGCATCTCGAACGGGTCCGTGCGCTCTCGCCGATTGAGGGCTTTGAATATCTTGATCCGGATACCGTCATGTCACCCGGCACGCTGGAAGCGGCCCTGCGGGCCGTCGGCGCGGCGACGGCAGGTGTCGATGCCGTCTTCCGTGGCGAGGCCGACAATGTTTTCTGCGCCCAGCGCCCGCCCGGTCATCACGCCGAATCCCGCCGCGCCATGGGCTTCTGTTTCTTCAATCAGGCAGCGATTGCCGCGCACTATGCCCGCGACCGCTACGATGCCGAGCGTGTCGCCGTCGTCGACTTCGACGTTCATCACGGGAACGGCACGCAGGATATTTTCTGGTTCGATCCCGATCTCTTCTATGGTTCGACGCACCAGATGCCGCTTTATCCCGGGACCGGATTCGTACAGGAGACGGGGGCCGGTAACATCTTCAATGCGCCGCTGCGCGCTGGTGATGGCAGCGAACAGTTCCGCGAAGCAATGAATTCAGTCATCCTGCCGGCGCTTGATGTGTTTGCGCCCGATCTCGTCATCATCTCGGCGGGCTTCGACGCTCACCATCGCGATCCGTTGGGCAGCTTGCAACTGGCGGAAGAGGATTTCGCCTGGATCACGCTGAAGCTCATGGAGGCGGCGGAGATTCACTGCGGCGGACGCATTGTCTCGGTGCTCGAAGGCGGTTATGACCTGCAGGGCCTTGGTGCCTCGGCAGGCATTCACGTTCAGGCCCTGATGCGCGGCAATGCCGATACCCAAGACCAGGACCTTGAAGACAATGAGGACGAGTTCTGATGGCTGATCACGCCGATATCGCAAGCTTGCCGTTTGAGAAGGCGCTGGCCGAGCTTGAACAGATCGTAACGCGGCTGGAATCTGGCAAAGTCGATCTCGAGCAGTCGATTGCCATTTATGAGCGCGGTGAAGCCCTGAAGAAACATTGCGAGCAATTGCTGAAGCTGGCCGAGGCGCGGATCGAGAAGATCACGCTGAAGCCGGATGGCTCACCCTCTGGCACAGAACCGCTGGATGTCGATTAGGCAGCGGCTTGACGAAGCCCTCGTGGCGCGCGGATTTTACTCCACGCGCTCGCGGGCGCGCGATGCGATCCTGCGTGGAACGGTGAGCATCGATGGCGAGACGGCCCGAAAGCCGGCTCACCCCGTCGGGCCAAATGCCGTCATCGAACTGAATGACGAAGCACAGTTTTACGTGTCCCGGGCCGCGTTGAAACTCAAGCATGGTCTCGCTCATTTCAATATTCGTGTGGAGGGCTGTCATGCGCTCGACATTGGCGCATCGACGGGCGGTTTCACGCAGGTGTTGCTAGAGCAGGGCGCTGCGCATGTCAGTGCCGTTGATGTGGGACATGGCCAGATGGCGCTCGCGGACCCGCGGTTGACGTCGATTGAAGGCCTCAATGCGCGCGACCTTGGTACCCAGCATCTCACCCATCCGGTCGATTTCCTGGTCTGCGACGTGAGTTTCATCTCCTTGAAACTGGCACTGCCGCCAGCCCTTGAACTCGCCGGGGAAGGGGCTCACCTCGTGGCACTGATCAAGCCGCAATTCGAGGCGGGCCGTGATGCGCTCGGCAAGGGCGGGCTCGTGACGGATGATGCCGATCACGCCCGCGTCTGCGGAGAGATCGTGACGCTGCTTCAGCGCGAGGGATGGACCGTCCTGGGCCTGACGCCATCACCCCTCGAGGGTGGCGACGGCAACCGGGAGTTCCTCATCGCCGCACGGAAGGGATAGAAGCATTGGACCCGCCAGCGTCACCGCTGGCGCACTCCACGCCGGGCAGCGCCCGCGCCTCCCACCATTCGAGAGGGAAAAATGTCACCCTCGCAAAGGCGGGCAAATAACCAAACGCCGGGCGATTGAAGTCGTGACCTCTTAGCCGACCTGTCCGCGATGGCGCAGGAACTGGTCGGCCAGCACGATCGCCATCATCGCCTCGCCCACCGGCACGGCCCGAATGCCGACACACGGATCATGCCGTCCCTTGGTCATGACGTCGGTCTCTTCGCCCCCCGAGGTCACCGTCTTCCGTGTACTGAGGATCGATGACGTGGGCTTCACCGCAAACCGTACCACGATATCCTGACCTGTCGAAATGCCACCCAGAATACCGCCGGCATGATTTGAGAGGAATTCCGGCTTGCCGTGATGCATGCGGATCTCGTCGGCATTCTGCTCGCCGGAGAGCGCCGCCGACGCAAAGCCCGCGCCAATCTCGACACCTTTGACCGCGTTGATGCTCATCATCGCCGCCGCCAGCTCCTGGTCGAGCTTGGCATAAATCGGCGCACCCCACCCTGCTGGAACGCCGCTGGCCGTGACCTCGATCACCGCACCGCAGGATGAGCCGGATTTCCGGATTCCATCCAGATACTCCTCGAACGACTTCGCCGCTCTTGCATCCGGTGTGAAAAACGGATTGCGGTCGACCTCCGTCCAATCCCAGTTGGTCCGGTCGATCTTGTGCGATCCCATTTGTATCAGCGCACCACGGATAGTGACGCCGGGAACGATTTTTCGGGCAATCGCACCGGCAGCAACCCGTGCTGCCGTCTCGCGTGCCGAGGAGCGCCCGCCGCCCTTGTAGTCCCGCACTCCATATTTGGCCTGATAGGTGAAGTCGGCATGGCCAGGCCGGAACTTGTCGCGGATGTCGGCATAGTCTTTCGAGCGCTGGTCGACATTCTCGATCATCAGCATGATGGGTGTGCCGGTGGTGACCGGTCCGCCGGTCCGTTCGTCTTCGAAGACGCCGGACATGATCCTCACCTGATCCGGCTCCTGCCTCTGTGTCGTAAAGCGCGATTGCCCTGGACGCCGCTTGTCGAGGAAAGCCTGGATGTGATCGGCTGTTAGCGGAATGTTGGGTGGACAGCCGTCGACGATGCAGCCGATGGCCGGACCATGACTCTCACCGAACGTGGTGACGCGAAACAGATGACCGAATGTGTTGTGCGACATGGTGCATTACCTAAGACGCATCGGCCTTGGCGTCAAACCACTCGGCGCGGCCATCCGCGAGTTTGCAGTAGTATCCCTGATGCATGACCTGCTCCACCAGTTCCCCACGTCCAAGTCCGGCGATTTCTGCAATCAGACAGCGGCCTATGGCGCCATGCGCAACCACCACAGTCGGCCGGTCAAGACGATCGAGCCAATCGTTGATGCGTGCGTGTCCGTCTTCGTAGCTCTCACCCCGGTCAGGCCGCCAGGCGTAGCGATCCTCCGGAAGGGCCGGATAAACGGGTGAAGCCTTCAGCTCCCAGAAGGGCTTGCCCTCCCAGACGCCGAATCCCAGCTCCTGCACCGCGGGCTCGATGGAAATCTGTTGCGGCTCAAGCGCCAGCACGTCTGCCACGTAGCCCATGGTCTGCCGCGCCCGCAGCAGCGGGCTCACCACGAAATTGAACGCCGGAGAAAAAGCGGGAACGGCGATCAACGCCTGGGCCACAGCCCTTGCCTGCACATGCCCGCGCTCATTCAAGGGGGTATCTGTCCAGCCCTGAATCAGCCCCTGGCGGTTCCAGTCGGTCTCGCCATGCCGGATGAAATAGATCGGCGGTCGCTTCTTACTCACCGTTGCCGTTCACCGAGATGTCCGGAGCATCCGGATTCTTCATGCCGACGATATGATAACCGGCATCGACATGCAGGATTTCGCCAGTAACGCCGCGGCTGAGGTCCGACAGAAGATAAAAGCCGGAATCGCCCACTTCGTCCGTGGTCACCGTGCGGCGCAACGGGGCATTGTATTCGTTCCACCGCAGGATATAGCGGAAGTCGCCAATGCCCGAGGCTGCGAGCGTCTTGATGGGACCGGCCGATATTGCATTGACGCGGATGTTCTTCGGCCCGAGATCGGCCGCCATGTAGCGCACCGATGCCTCGAGCCCTGCCTTGGCCACGCCCATGACATTGTAGTGCGGCATCCACTTCTCGGCACCGTAATAGGTGAGTGTCAGCAGCGAGCCGCCGTCGCTCATCAGCTTCTCGGCGCGCTGCGCAACGGCCGTGAAGGAATAGACGCTGATGAACATCGTCTTTGTGAAATTGTCGGCACTGGTGTCGACGTAGCGACCGGTCAACTCGTCCTTGTCTGAAAAGGCAATGGCATGCACAACAAAATCCAGTTTGCCCCATTCGGACTTGATGGTCTCGAAAGTCGCATCCATCGATGCCATGTCGGTAACGTCGCAGGGCACCACGATCTTGGAGCCGATTTCTGCTGCCAAAGGCTCGACCCGTTTCTTCAGCGCGTCGCCCTGATAGGTGAAAGCGAGTTCCGCCCCCTGCGCGGCGCAAGACTTGGCGATCCCCCAGGCAATTGACCGGTTGTTGGCAACGCCCATGATGAGCCCGCGCTTGCCAGCCATCAAACCCTTGATATCGCTCATTTTTAATTCCACAAGATAAGGAGGGGCCGGGACACCCGGACGGCGGGTTAATTGACACAAAGCCAGTGACAGGTCCACTGGAAAGAAATCAGGCAGGAATCAGGACGAAAGGCTTTGCCTGCAAAATGCGCTGATCGCTCAGCAGCGTTGCAGATGATCTGCGGATACGACTTCGATACGCGAAT
The DNA here is from genome assembly GCA_963205315.1 of Pseudomonadota bacterium. Classification (GTDB taxonomy): domain Bacteria; phylum Pseudomonadota; class Alphaproteobacteria; order Rhizobiales; family Aestuariivirgaceae; genus Aestuariivirga. The sequence goes on from CAUJIO010000005.1 coordinate 24,952, forward strand.
GGTTTAAGGCTTGGGTTGAAGCATAGGCCTGCGTGGTGGCATAACCGAATAAACAACAGGGAAAGACATGGATCCGCAAGGTTCCGTGGAATCGGTCCATGAGCTTGAGCGACATTTCGAAACTTACCGCGTCGATGGGATTTACCGAACGCAACGACCCTTTTTCGCTCTTTGGCGAGTGGCTGAAAGAAGCGGAAAAATCTGAACCGAACGACGCAAATGCGATGGCGCTCGCAACCGCAGACGAAGAGGGCCTGCCGAACGTCCGCATGGTGCTGCTGAAGGACTTTGATGAGAAGGGCTTCGTCTTCTACACCAATTTCGAAAGCCAGAAGGGCCAGGAAATCCTCGGCACCATGAAAGCCGCGCTGGTGTTTCACTGGAAATCCCTGCGCCGGCAGGTGCGTGTGCGTGGGTTGGTTGAGGAGGTTTCCTCGGCTGAGGCGGATGCTTATTTTGCGTCACGTCCGCGAGACAGCCGCATTGGGGCCTGGGCGTCGCAGCAATCGCGTCCGCTCGAAACACGGTTTGCGCTCGAAACGGCCGTGGCGATGAATACCGCACGCTATGCGATCGGCGAGGTTCCCCGTCCTCCCTATTGGTCCGGTTTCCGGATCAAGCCGTTGTCGATCGAGTTCTGGCATGATCGTCCCTTCCGCCTCCATGACCGCGTGGTCTTCCGCCGTGCCGGCGAGCAAAGCGCCTGGTCCAAGACAAGGCTCTATCCGTGAACACAACAGCAGATTCGGAACGCAAGACTCTCATTCTCACCGGGGCTTCGCGCGGCATTGGCCATGCAACCGTGAAACGCTTTTCGACAGCCGGCTGGCGGGTTATCACCTGTTCGCGCCAACCTTTCCCAGAGGACTGTCCGTGGGACGCAGGTCCCGACGATCACATCGTCCTCGATCTTGCCTCCTCCGCCGATACCCATGGTGCCATCGCGCTCATGAAGGAAAAGCTGAAGGCGCAAGGCTCCAAATTGCATGCGCTGGTGAACAACGCCGCCATCAGCCCGAAGAAGCCGGGCGGTGGGAGGCTCAACACCATCGAGACCGATGAAGAGGACTGGAAGACGGTCTTCCAGATCAACTTTTTCGGCCCCATCATGCTGGCGCGTGGATTGATGGACGAACTGGTCGCCGCCAAGGGCGCAGTGGTGAACGTCACGTCCATAGCCGGCTCTCGCGTCCATCCGTTTGCGGGCGCCGCCTATTCGACCTCGAAAGCAGCCCTTGCCGGCCTGACTCGCGAAATGGCCTCTGACTTCGGACCGCATGGTGTCCGCGTCAATGCCATATCGCCGGGCGAGATCGAGACATCGATCCTCTCGCCCGGCACTGAAAAGCTTGTGGCACAAATTCCGCAGCGCCGGCTGGGCCAACCCGAAGAAGTCGCACGGGCGATCTATTTTCTGTGTACGGACAGTTCGAGTTACGTGAACGGCGCGGAATTGCATATCAACGGTGGCCAACATGTCTAACTCAGACCTGCGTCCGGAAACTGTCGCTGCCCATGCCTTGCGCGCCGTTGATGAGGCGACGGGAGCAGTGGTGCCACCGATCTACACCTCCACCACTTACGCCCGCGACGAGAACTACAAGCCCAAACTGAAAGAGAACTACGTCCGCAACGGCAATCCCACCTTGTGGCAGGCGGAGGACACGATCGCGGCACTGGAACAGGGGACGGGTGCGCTGCTCTTTGCCTCAGGCATGGCGGCGATCACCACGCTGACGGAAACCATTCCGCATGGGGCGCATGTCGTCGCACCTGATGTCATGTATTACGGCACGCGCGACTGGCTGAAGCGGCTTGAAACCCTTGGCCGCATCAGCCTGACGCTGTTTGATCCGAGACGGCCCGGGGCACTTGCGGCGGCGTTGCAGAAGGGCCGGACTGACCTCGTCTGGATCGAAACGCCGTTGAACCCGACCTGGGACGTGATCGACATCGAAGCCGCCGCCACAGCCTCGCATGCGGCCGGTGCAATTCTCGCCGTCGATGCCACGGCGACCGCAGCTGTCACAACGCGGCCGTTGCTGCTGGGCGCCGACATTGTCTTTCATTCGGCGACCAAATACCTGAACGGTCATTCCGATGTCTTGGCCGGTGTTCTGGTGACACGTGAGTTGAACCAGCGCTGGTCAGACGTGGCGATGCTTCGGACCAAGATGGGTTCCCCTCTGCCGCCGCTGGAAAGCTGGCTGCTGATGCGGGGCCTGCGCACGGTCTTCGTCCGGTTCCGCCAGTGTTCCGCCAACGCGCTGGCCATTGCCCGCCATTTCGAAAAGCATCCGAAAATCGAGCGCGTGCTCTATCCCGGATTGTCTTCGCATCCGGAGCATGCTGTGGCGGCGCGGCAGATGACGGACGGATATGGCGGCATGATGTCGATCCTCGTCAAAGGAAGTTTTGACGACGCCAAGCGCCTGTGCACGCGATTGAAGGTCATTGTGCCCGCCACGTCGTTGGGCGGTGTCGAGAGTTTGGCAGAGCATCGCAAGTCGGTCGAGGGGCCGGCCAGTCCCGTTCCCGACAATCTGGTGCGGTTGTCCATCGGCATCGAGCATGCCGATGACCTGATTGCCGATCTCGAGCAGGCCTTGTCCGGACTCTAGACAGCCTTCGCGTGGCGGTTAGGTACCGCCACGAAATGTGTGTCGAAGGCCGCAGCGACGGTGCGGAGGAACAGCCTGTGCTTCGGCGGAACACTGATGCGTGAACCGTCGACCTGCGCGATCCCGGCCACAATCGCGGCCTCGAGCTTCTGCGGAACGTCATCGAACATCCCCGGATCGAAGCCATGCCTGACCGCAATCTTGCCGGGGTCGACGCTGAGGTCGCACATCAAGCGCTCGATCACCTCGGAACGCATGCGGTCTTCCGGCGTCGTCGCAAGGCCGCGGGTTACGGGGCTCTCATTGCGATCAATCTTCTGCGACCATTCCAGCGTGTCGCGCGCCGACTGCACGAACCCTTGCGGGAACTCTCCGATGGCCGAAGCACCAAAGGACAGGAGTGCGTCGGCCACGTCCGTCGTATAGCCTTGGAAATTGCGCCGCATCGTGCGGTTCGCGGCTGCCTGGGTCAGCGCATCGTGGGCCAGTGCGAAATGATCGAGACCGATGGCGGCATAACCGAGTGAACGGAGTTCGGCCTCAATCGTCGTCGCCTGATTGTAGCGGTCAACAACGCCCGGCAATTCGGCATCGTTGATCATCTTCTGGTGCTTCTTGAACCACGGCACATGCGCGTAGCCGAAGACCGAAATACGGTCCGGCTGCAGTTCTGCGGCCTGTTGCGCGGTCCTGGCAACGCTCTCGACCGTCTGGGCGGGAAGTCCATACATCAAATCGAAGTTCACCGAGGTGAAACCCGCCTGCCGCAAGAACTCGTTGGCGGCGGCCACGAGGCCAAATGTCTGCAGCCGGTTGATTTTCATCTGCACTGGCAGCGCGAAATCCTGCACCCCGAAACTGATCCGGTTGAACCCGATGCCGGCCAGCACGCGCGCGCGTTCCTTTGTCAGGCCGCGAGGGTCGGATTCAAGCGCAACCTCGCCGCCGGATTCGAGGCCGAAACCCTTGTCGACCGCCTCGACGATCTCAGCGATATGCATGTCATCGAGATAGGTCGGCGTGCCGCCGCCGAAATGCAGATGCTTGACCTTGCCCTTCTTGCCGCCAAACAGCGCGGCGGAGCGGCGGATGTCGCGCACCAGATAGTCGACGTAGCGCGCCGCCCGGTCATAGGAATTGGGCACCGAGGTGTGACAGCCGCAATACCAGCAGAGCTGCTGGCAAAACGGAATGTGCAGATAGACTGAAAGGCTGGCATCCGGATCAAGTGACACCAGCCAGTCGTCGGCAGTCTTGCCCTGGAAGTCCGGTTGAAACTGGACGGCCGTCGGGTAGCTCGTGTACCGCGGCACGTCTTGCATGGCGAAGGGGAGAAGTTTGCTGTCCATGAGCAGGGACAGTGACGTCGATTGACTGCGGCCTCCTTGATGGAGATCAATTCCGGCCGGGCTTCTTTAGTACAACCCGGTCTTGTAATCTCCCTCAACCTGGGTATCTGCCTTCTCCGCCACCGTCTCGTCGACGCCCGTGTCGCAGGTCTGGTCGAGAATGATGCGGGCGATCGACGGCATCTGCGCGCGGTCCTGCCGGTAATCCTCGGCCCACAGCTTCGAGCGTTTCAAGGCCTTGGCACAGTGCATGAAGACCTCGTCGATGCGGATCAGGATGCCGACTTTCGGCGCCTTGCCGTTGACGGAGCACTGCCTCAGCAGCTCCGCATCCTCGGTGATCCGCGCCTGACCGTTGAGCCGCAGCGTATCCTCGAAACCTGGGATGAAAAACAGGCAGCCGACATTCGGGTTGGCGACGATGTTGGCCATCGTATCGAGCCGGTTGTTGCCCGGACGGTCCGGAATCACGATGGTCTTGTCATCGATCATGTGCACGAAGCCCGGCGGATCGCCGCGCGGCGAGAGATCCGCCTTGCCGCTCGAATCGGCCGTCGAAATGACCAGAAACGGCGACATGGCAATGAATTGCCGCGAGTACTTGTCGAGTGCCGGCCTCGACTTGGCGAGGGCGAGGGGGCCAACCGTTCCAAACTTCGACCGAAGAACGTCTTCTTCTGAGATTATGTCGCTGCTCATGGCATCCCTCGCTCAGTGTTTGTCACGGTTGGTATCCGCCCGTTTCTCATGCCGCCCGGGCATTCTCCGAGCGCGCCCAAGCTTCCATCTGGTCGAGGCCCTTCTCGAACAGGTCGAACATCTCGTGGATTTCATCCGTGGTGATGATGAGCGGCGGGCACAGCGCCAGCGAATCCTGCACGTTGCGGACGATCAGGCCAAGCTCCTGCAGCTTGTTGACCGCTGTGGCACCTGCCATGTGCTTGGGGTTGAATGAACGCTTGCTGGCCTTGTCGGCAACGAGTTCGACAGCGCCGATGAGTCCGACACCGCGTGCCTCGCCCACCATCGGATGATCGGCGAGCTTCATCAGCCGCGACTGGAAGACCGGCGACACCTTCGCTGCATGTTCCATGATCTTGTCGCGCTGATAGATCTCGATGGTCTTCAGCGCCACGGCACAGCCCACCGGATGGGCGGTATAGGTATAGCCATGGCCGAAGGTGCCGAGCTTGCGGCTCTCGTCCAGCATCGCCTGATAGAGGTCTTCCTCGATGGTGATGGCCGACATCGGGAAATAGGCCGAGGTAATTGCCTTGGCCATGGTGATCGAATGCGGCTTCATGCCCAGCGTTTCAGTGCCGAACCATTTGCCAGTGCGGCCGAAGCCGCAGATCACTTCATCGGCGATGAAGCGGATGTCGTATTTCTCGAGGATCGGCTGGATCTTCTGGAAGTAGCCCTTGGGCGGCATGATGACGCCGCCGGCTCCCATCACCGGCTCGGCGATGAAAGCGGCGCAGGTTTCCGGTCCCTCGCGCAGAATGAGGTCTTCCAGGTCCTGTGCCATGCGTGACGCGAACTGTTCTTCCGTCTCCCCCTCCTGGCCGAAGCGGTAGAAATGCGGGCATGAGGTGTGGACGACATTTCTGATCGGCAGGTCGAAGTCATTGTGCACCCACGGCAGGCCGGTGAGCGAGGCCGAGGCGATGGTGACGCCGTGATAGGCGCGGACACGGCTGATGATCTTCTTCTTGTTCGGCCGGCCCTTGGCATTATTCATGTACCAGGTGAGCTTGATCTGCATGTCGTTGCCCTCGGAACCAGAGGTGCCGAACAGCACCTTCGACGCCGGGCAGGGGGCAATTTCCTTGAGCTTCTCGGACAGCTCGATGACGCCGTCATGCGACTTGCCGCCGAAGGCATGGGTGAAGGACACCTTGCGCATGGCGTCTGCTGCCGCAACGACGATTTCCTCATTGCCATAGCCGAGTGCCGTGCACCACAAGCCGGCCATGCCCTCGATGTAGCGCTTGCCGGTATCGTCATAAAGATAGATGCCGCGGCCCTCATTGAGGATCAGGGGCCCTGTTTCGCGATGACGGGCGAGATTGGTATAGGGGTGGATGACAGTCTCGATATCGCGGACGGCCATGTTGGACAGCGGCATTGATGTTCCTCCTGAGCGAATGGCGCTTATAGCAGCGGCGACCCGGCTTGGACAGGCATGCGGGATGTGCGGGGAATGCGGGGCTTCAGGCACGCGTCATCCTTTGCGAGGGTGACATTTGAGTCCCTCACGGATTCTTCCGCCCGAAACTCTAGCCAAGCCGAGTTTCGGGGTGGGAGGCGCGGGCGCTGCCCGGCGCGGGTGTGCCAGCTTTTGAGGGCTGGCGAGTGGCGCTGGACAGCGCCCGCGAACCGGCAGGACTTCTTCGCAAGATCGGAGAACACTTCGGCCACGCCTTGTGGGCTGCCTAACTGCCATGCGGCGCGGGGATCGTAATGTCCCCGGGATTCTCCGCCCGCCCCCGGGAATTCCAGCCACGTTAGCCGGAACCCGCAGGCCTGCCATCCACCCCATC
>CAUJIO010000006.1 GCA_963205315.1 Pseudomonadota bacterium
ACCGTGTGACGACGCTCTCCAGCGCATTGCGGGGATCGGCATAATGCGGCGTGCCGTCGAGATCATGGACGGCGGCAGTATATTGTGCCGTCTTCTCCATCCACGGCACGCGCACGAAGGTGCCGGGGATCGGCCACATCAGCATGTCGCGGTCGCCTTCGTCGAAGACGAGGCCGGTCTCGGGCACATCCTGTCCTGTCACATCGAGGACCAACGCCGATATTGGCATGAAGCGGCCGTCCTTCCAGGCCGGCACTACTTCGTCGCGGCGCAGAACCTTGCCGCGGGCGACGCCGCACAAATCGGTCCAGACGACCTGGACACTTTCGATATCGGGATTTGCATCGAGGAACGCCTGGGCTTCGGCCTCGCGGCGGGGGAATACAAGAGACATTGGAAACTCCTTAGCTTACCAGCTCGCAAGCACATTCGTCCAAACGCCGAACAAACAGTTCGACATGGTCTTCCGTGGTCGCGGGACAAATCAGCATCATGTTGTGAAAGGGTGTGACGATGACACCACGGTTGAGAAGATAGTGATGCAGGGCCACGTCGATTGGCCGGTGAATCACCGCCGCAGCCTCGCCGCCGTTTCTTGGGCGCTTGGGAGTACACATGAACTCCACGCGCGCCCCGACACGGACGACGTGCCACGGCATTGAATGTTTGATGATGACATCCGCGATGCCCTTCTCGAGCTTCTTTGCAAGCGCGATCAGGGGCGCGAAAGCCTCCCTTGTGAAATAGGTTTCGAGCACTGCACGCATCAGCGCCAGCTGGATTTTCGAGCCCGACAATGTTGTGCCGATGCCGGAATGGCCGGGCGTGCGGGTTTCGAGGAATTTGCGGATGCGGGCCGCGACATCGGCCGAGAAGCCATAGACGGCGGCCGGAATGCCGCCCGCAATGGGCTTGCCCAGGACGAAGCCATCGGGCTGCAGCCCATATTCGCCGGTGTAGCCACCAGGTCCGGACGACATGCAATGCGTCTCATCGAGGATCAGGAGCGTGCCGGTGCGGCGGGTGATGTCACGCAGCGCCGTGTGATAACCGTCGTCCGGCAGCACCATGCCGACATTGGTCATGATCGGTTCGGCCAGCACGCAGGCGACGTCGCAATCTGCCAGTGCCGCTTCCAGTGCAGGGATGTCATTGAACTCGATGACCTTCGTGTACTGCGTGAGATCGCGCACCTCACCGATCAATGCGGGATCAGCGTGGGCGGTGCCGCCGTCGATCGTCACATAGGTGTCATCGACGGCACCATGATAGCAGTGATTGAAGACCAGGATCTTCTTGCGGCCGGTGATGGCGCGGCACCACTTGATGACGGCACGATTGGCATCCGATGCCGTGGCCGTCACCTGCCAGAACGGCAGGCCGAAACGGTTCTCGAGCAATTGACCGACGATAACGGCATCGATCGAGGGCATCATGGTGGTGAAACCGTTTGCCGCCTCGCGCTGCAGCGCCTCTACGATGGGTTTCGGTGAGTGGCCGAACATGGCGCCGGTGTCGCCAAGGCAGAAATCAATGTAGGTATTGCCGTCGGCATCTGTCACATCGACGCCCTGTGCCTTCGACACGAAGAGCGGAAAGGGCATGCCCCAGTCCACCATCCAGTGCATGGGGACACCCTTCAGCCAGTTTTTTGCAGCGTCAGCGCCAAGCCTTTTCGACACAGGATTCCGCTGGATGAAGAGGGCTTCTTCGCGGGCCAGCATGGCCGTTATGGAGGCTTCGGGCACGGTGAACGCCATGATATCCTTCGTGGCTGTTGATATTGCCCATTCTCCTAGCACGGCCCATGGGGGGCTCCACAACCCCCTGACGGTTCCCATGGATTTCGCCCGGGGAATCTGGTTTAGGGAGCCTGATCGCAAACAGGAGCTTTTCGAATGGCCCGCACGGTGTATGTCAACGGCGAGTATCTTCCTGAATCAGAAGGGAAAATCTCGATTTTTGATCGTGGATTCCTGTTTGCCGACGGCGTCTACGAAGTGACTGCGGTGCTCAACGGCAAGCTGGTCGACTATAACCCGCACATGGAGCGGCTGGAACGCTCGTTGAAGGAACTGCGCATCGGCTGGCCGTGTTCGAAGGACGAACTCAAGGCCATGCATCTCGAAATGGTGAAGCGCAATGGCCTCAAGGAAGGCATCATCTATATGCAGATCACACGGGGTGCTGCAGACCGCACATTCAACTTCCCCAAGGACGCCAAGCCGACGCTGATCGCCTTCACCCAAAGCATGGTGCTGGCCGAGAATCCCAATGCGGTGACCGGCGTAAAGGTGGTGACGATCCCGGACATCCGCTGGGCGCGGCGCGACATCAAGTCGGTCATGCTGCTGGCGCCCGTGCTTGGCAAGCAGGAGGCCTACGAGAGGGGTGCGAACGAGGGCTGGATGGTCGAGAACGGTTTCGTCACCGAGGGCACGTCGTCCAACGCTTATATCGTCAAGGATGGCAAGGTCATTACCCGGGAGCTTTCCAATTCCATTCTCGCCGGTTGCACCAGACGGTCACTGTTCCGCCTGGCGCAAGAGCATGGCATTGTCATCGAAGAACGGGCTTTCACGCCCGAGGAGGCATATGCAGCGGACGAGGCGTTTCTCACCTCTGCCTCGCAGTTCGTGATGCCGATCGTCGAAATCGACGGAAAGCGCATCGGCGGCGGCCAGCCGGGCCCGGTCGTCCGGAAGCTCCGTGAGTTGTTTCTCACCGAGGCGCGGCGCTGAGCGACGGTCTGCACCTCCCGGGCATCGATCAGGACTGACTGGAAATCTGGCAGACTCTCAACCCGCACGGGCAAGGGGAATGTCAGGTAAATCGTCCACTCAACTTCGCTGCGATCGCGGTCAAGTTTGGTTAACCTCGCAAGCAAGTGCTGAATTTTCAGGCGCTGACGCGGCCTGGTCTCGAATCCCAGTTGCTGTGAACAGACAAAAACATCAAATAAAACAATATGTTCCTGGCATCTGGCGGGGCGCTCCCAAAGCGGGGCGAGTTTAACGCAATCCAGGACTCTCTTCGCGGTGGTTCCGGGTTGAATCCATTTTTGCGTATTTACCTTATAGGTTGTTCAATCGCACGTGGTGATTTCCGGCCCGTAATCGAGGAGCCGAAGTCATGCCGATCAACAATCCCGTCATTACCTCAAATGGTGGCAAAGCAACCGCTGCAATTTCAGTCAACGAAGGGGTGACTACGGTTGCCACATTTACCGCGACTGATGCTGAAAGCGATCCGCTCAGCTACAGGATTGTTGGCGGCAGCGACCGCTCGAAGTTCAAGATCGATGCGATCACCGGTGTGCTCACCTTCATCGCTCCGCCGGATTTCGAGAAGATGACCGACTTCGGTAAGAACAATGTCTACGATGTCATCGTCGAGGTGTCAGACGGCACATTGACGGATACGCAGACCCTTTCGGTCAAGATCAAGGACGTCGCCGCCGTCACCAGAAGCGGTACGGCCGGTGATGATGTTCTCGGCCCTCTGACGATGACGGTCGAAGGCGACACTCTGAACGGCTTGGGCGGGAATGACACGCTGGATGGCGGCATCGGTGCTGATACCATGAATGGCGGCAGCGGCGACGACACATTCATCGTCGACAACATCGGTGATGTCATCGGCGAGGGCGTGAATGAAGGAACAGATCTGGTCAAGGCGAGCGTCAGCTACAGTATTGCCGGATTCGCGAACGTCGAAAACCTGACGCTGACTGGAGCCGCCGCGATCAACGGGACCGGCAATGGCCTGAACAATACGCTGACCGGCAACACCGGTAACAACAAACTCGACGGGGGCACCGGCAACGACACCATGATCGGTGGCGCGGGCAATGACACCTACACCGTCGACAGCGCATCTGACGTGGTGACCGAACTCGACGGCGAAGGCATCGACACGGTGATATCAGGGGTTGCCCTGACGCTCACGGAGTTCCTCGAGAACCTGACCCTGACAGGCACGAGCGCCATCAACGGAACCGGCAATGCGGCAAACAACAAGCTGATCGGCAATGGCGCGAGCAACACGCTGACCGGATTGGGCGGCACCGATACACTCGACGGCGGCGGCGGTGCCGACGTACTGATCGGCGGTGCGGGAAATGATACCTATGTGGTCGATACGGCGTCAGACAGCATCACCGAGTTGCTGAACGAAGGCATCGACCTGGTCAAGGCGAGCGCCTCCTACAGTCTCGCCAGCTTCGCCAATGTCGAAAACCTGACGTTGACCGGCTCAGCCAGCATCAATGCCACCGGCAATGCCCTGAACAACGTACTGACCGGCAATTCCGGCGCCAATACGCTGACCGGCAACGATGGCAACGACACGCTGATCGGCGGAACCGGGGCAGACGTCATGGTGGGAGGCATCGGCGACGACGAATACCGCGTCGACAATGCCGGCGATGTGGTGACCGAAGGTGCGACGGCCGGCACCGACACCGTGGTGTCTACCATCAGCTATTCGATCGCATCACTTGCCAATGTCGAGAACATCACGCTCTCAGGCTCCGCCACGACGGCTACCGGAAATGCGGGCAACAACGTTCTGATCGGCAACACCGCGGTCAACACCCTGACGGGGGGTGACGGCAATGATACGCTGGATGGCATGGGCGGCATCGACACCATGATCGGTGGCAAGGGCGATGACGTCTACACCGTGGGTTCGGCCGGTGAAACCATCACCGAGGCCGCCGGCGAGGGCATCGACCTCATCAACTCCTCGGTGAGTTGGACGTTGGGCGCGAACATCGAAAAGCTGTCCCTCCTCGGTCTGTCGGCGATCAACGCCACGGGCAACTCGCTTGATAACGTCCTGACCGGCAACATCGGCGTCAACACGCTGACAGGCAATGACGGCAACGATATCCTGGATGGTGGCCGCGGCAACGACAAGCTCATCGGCGGCGCTGGCAACGACACCTACTATGTCGGTGAATCGGGCGACGTTGTTACCGAACTCGCGAATGGCGGTACCGACACCGTGATCACCACCTACGACGGCTATATCCTGGCTTCCGAGGTGGAGAACCTGACCATCAACGCGCTCAGCAATTCCTCGATCGATGTCACGGGCAACAGCGTTGCCAACATCATCACAGGAAACTCGGGCTGGAACATTCTCGATGGTGCGGACGGCAACGACACGCTCATCGGTGGCGCGGGCGCTGATACGCTCATCGGCGGTGCGGGTGTCGACATCATGACCGGAGGCGCGGACTTCGACACATTCACCTTCAAGGCATTGACCGACAGCGGCACCGCCGTCGGCAGCCGCGACAGCATCACGGACTTCTCGACCGGAGAGCTGATCAATCTCACCGCGATCGACGCCAATTCCGTCACAAGCCTCAACCAGGAATTCAGCTTCGGAGCCGGGGCAGACAATGTCTATGGTGCAGGCGAATTGCAGGTCAGCATCTCGGGAAATGTCGCCACCGTCAGCCTCTATGTCGACGCCAACGCGGTGGCCGACATGGTCTTCACGGTGACGATGGCATCGGGCACCACGACACTCTCGGCCAGCGATTTCGTTCTCTGATCTGTCCGGGCAAGGCATGCCCCGCAGGTCTTCAGGCCGCGGGGGGCCCGCCAGTCAACGGACTGCGGGACCGGGAAATGCCCTTCAGCGCTGGTTCGTCCGCCAATCGGGATTGATCCAGGGCTCCTGGTTGGATGGCGCGAGCGGATCGCGGCCAAGAATGTGATCGGAGGCCTTTTCGCCGATCATGAGGGTCGGAGCGTTGAGATTACCGTTGGTGACCTGCGGCATGATGGAACTGTCGGCGACGCGCAGGCCTTCGATGCCGATGACGCGGCAAGCCGGATCGACGACGGCCATCGGATCGCCTTCCGATCCCATCTTGCAGGTGCCGCACGGATGATAGGCGCTCTCGCAATGCTCGCGGATGAAGGCGTCGATCTCCTCGTCAGTCTCGACCTTGACACCCGGCTGGATCTCCTCCGCGGCGTATTTTTGCATCGCAGGCTGGCGAAAGAGCTCACGCGTCAATCGAACGGCGGAGCGCCACTCGGGGATATCATCGGGATGCGAAAGGTAATTGAACCGGATCGCGGGTGGCGCATAGGGATCATTGTTCTTGACGCGCACGTAGCCGCGCGATTTCGAACGCATGGGGCCGACATGGACCTGGAAGCCATGATCGTTGAAAGCGGCGGTGCCGTCATAGCGCATTGCAGCGGGGAGGAAGTGATACTGGATATCGGGATATTCAATTCCGGCGCGCGAGCGGATGAAGCCGCAGGATTCGAAATGATTGGTGGCGCCGAGACCCGTCTTCAGAAGCAGCCATTCGGCACCAATCATGCCCTTGGAGACGAGATTGAGCTGCGAGTAGAGCGTCACCGGCTCCTTGGAGCGAATCTGGAAGTAGATTTCCAGATGGTCTTGCAGATTTTCACCCACGCCCGGTAGCGCGTGCACGACCTCGATCCCCGCGGCCTTGAGCGTTTCAGGGGCACCGATGCCTGACATCTGCAGAAGCTTCGGCGAGTTGATGGAGGATGCTGCAATGATCACCTCGCGCCGCGCCCTCGCCTGGCGGAGCTTGCCGCGCACATCATACTCTACGCCCACGGCACGGCGGTTTTCGAGAAGGATGCGGCGTGCGAAAGAGCGCGTGGAAAGTCTCACATTGCCGCGTCTCAGCGCCGGCTTCAGATAGGCGTTGGCGGCAGACCAGCGGATGCCGTTGTGGACAGTCATTTCCATGGCGCCGAAGCCTTCCTGCTGCCGGCCATTGTAGTCGGCCGAAACAGGATAGCCGGCCTCCCGGCCGGCCTCGATGAAAGCGGCATAGAGCGGATTGTTCAGGTGGCCGCGCTTCACATGCATCGGACCATCGGTGCCCCGCCAGCCGTCTTCGCCGCCGTGGCTGGTTTCCTGCCGCTTGAAATAGGGCAGCACGTGACGGAAGCCCCAGCCCGTGGCGCCCATCTCTTCCCATGTATCAAAATCTTTCGCATGGCCGCGCACATAGACCATGCCGTTGATGGACGACGATCCGCCCACCACCTTGCCGCGCGGCGTGGCCAGCCTGCGGCCGCCCAGATGCGGTTCGGGTTCTGTCTCGAATTCCCAGTTATAAAGGCTCATGTTCATCGGATAGGACAGCGCCGAAGGCATCTGGATGAAAGGGCCGCGATCGCTGCCGCCATATTCCAGCACGAGAACCGTGGTCTTGCCGTCTTCCGACAGACGATTGGCCATTACGCAGCCCGCCGAACCTGCGCCGATGATGATGTAGTCAAAGTCCATCGCCGTCATTTGTTACGGCGTCCGGTCTCGGAAAGGCTTTCCAGCTCATTGATGCGGGCTTCCGTTTCGCGCCAGTTGGCGTTGACGGTGGCGGCCACCAGCGCCTCGGCAACGAAGAGCGGAACGATATTCGAGTCCCAGCTGGACGGGGCTTCAATGCGGAGTGGGAGCGTATGCACGGCAAGTCTCGCGATCGGGGATATCCATTGATCGGTAATGAGCACGATCCGGGCCCCCCGCACTTCGGCGGAAGCGGCAAATTCCAGCATGCGGGCGTCATAGCGGCGGATATCGAACATCAACAGCACGTCCTGCTTGCCGATATCGAGAAGATATTGCGGCCAGAAGGAGTGCGTGGCGGGAAGCAGGCTGACGCCAGGGCGGGCCATTTGCAGGTGGGTGACGAGATAGGAGGCAATGGCCTGTGTAATGCGGCCGCCGGCAACGTGAATACGGCGCTTGCGGTCGGCGAGCAGACCCACGGTTGCGTCAAAGGCGCGGTGATCCAGCAGTTTCAGAGAGCCCGAGAGATTTTCCAGCGCGGCGCTGGCGAAGCGGTTGAGGATATGGGCGTCGGGCGCGTCTGCTGCCCAGCGGTCGTGCTTGGAGATCGGATTCTGCAGCTGGGCGGAAAGTTCGGTGCGCAGCTCTTCCTGGAATGATGGAAAGCCGGCGAATCCCAGCTTCTTGGCGAGACGGAGGACGGACGGCGTCGAGACTTCCGCAACGCGCGCGAACTCGGTGATGCTGACAAGGCCCGCCATGGGATAATTGGCAAACAGCGTCGCCATGAGTTTGCGCTCGGCCGCAGTGAGTTCACCGGATTTCTCGCGCAGCCGTTCAGCCACGGTTGCAGAGCGTTGCTGCGGCGACATGTTGTCATTCCCCTGGTTCACAGCACGGCATTGTAACGAATTTGACAGCATTGTTACAATCTGAAATTATCGCTTCACACACCGCCTGTTTTTCCGGAGAATCGCCGCATGGGAGCGCTGCTCCTCGCTGAAGAAGAAAGCCCGCTCATCACCGTCAACGAGCAGGGCCGCTCGCCCTTCGTGCTGATCTGCGAACATGCATCGCGGCGCCTGCCGAAGCGGCTTGGCACGCTGGGCCTGTCGGAGGAAGACCTGGCCCGCCACATCGCCTGGGACATCGGCGCGGAGAATGTGGCGCGCGTGCTGTCGCGGCTCATCGATGCGCCGTTGCTGCTGCAGCGCTATTCCAGGCTCGCCTATGACTGCAATAGGCCGCCGGACTCCGCTGATGCCATTCCGGAAGTGAGTGAGGTGACGGTCATTCCCGGCAACAGGAACCTGACCTCCGAGGAAAGACTGGCGCGGATGCGGGAGATCTACAGGCCATTCCATGATGGTATTTCAGCACTGCTCGACCAGCGTGCGGCGCAGGGAACAAGATCAGCACTGGTGTCGCTTCACAGTTTCACGCCCGTCTACAAGGGAAAGCCGCGGAAGGTCGAGCTGGGAATCCTGCATGATCGCGACACGACGCTGTCATCGCGGCTGATCAAGAGCTTTCCTAAAGTCGATGCGCGGCTGAACGAGCCTTATGGGCCGCGGGACGGCGTGTTGCATACACTCAACATGCATGGTTTCGTCCGCGGCCTGACGCATGCGATGATCGAGATCAGAAACGATCTGATCTCAACGGAACGAGGCCAGGACGAGTGGGCGCAACGCCTGTCGGTGCCGCTCATTCAGGCCGCAACCGCTTAAAACTGAACTTACAGGGAGAACGATCGTGGCAGAAGGCATGCTGAGCCTTGAGGAATTGAAGAAGGAAGTGGCAGCGGGAACCATCGACACGGTCGTCGCAGCCTTCGTCGATATGCAGGGCCGCCTCATCGGCAAACGGTTCCACGGCAAGTTTTTTGCCGATGGCGGCTATGAAGAAACGCATGCCTGCAACTATCTGCTCGGTGTCGACATCGAGATGGAACCGGTGCCGGGCTACAAGGCGACGAGCTGGCAGAAGGGTTATGGCGATTTCGTCCTGAAGCCCGATCTGAAGACCATGCGCCGCACGCCGTGGCTGCCAGGTACGGCACTGGTGTTGTGCGATGTGCTCGACCATCACACGCATGAGGATACGCCACACAGCCCGCGCGGCATCCTGAAGAAGCAGCTGAAGCGCCTCGAGGCGATGAAAATGAAGGCCTACATGGCCTCCGAACTCGAGTTCTTCCTGTTCGACGACAACTACGAGCTCTGCAACAGCAAGGGCTACCGGAACATGAAGACATCCGGTTACTATATCGAGGACTACAACATCCTGCAGACCTCGAAGGAAGAGGTCTACATGCGGGCGCTGCGCAATGGGCTGGCGGGTGCGGGCATCACCGTCGAGAACTCCAAGGGGGAGTGGGGCCCGGGCCAGGAAGAGATCAACGTCAAGTATGACGAGGCCCTGGCGATGGCGGACAATCACGCCATCATCAAGAATGCGGCGAAGGAAATCGCCTATGGCACCGGCAAGGCCGTCACGTTCATGGCGAAGTGGGACTATGGCATGGCGGGCAATTCCTCCCACATCCATCAGTCGCTGTGGTCGACCGACAACAAGCCGTTGTTCCTGGACAAGGACGGCGAACACGGCATGTCGGCCATGATGAAGCATTACCTCGCGGGCCAGCTGGCGCATGCAGGCGAGCTCACCTATTTCCTGGCGCCCTATATCAACTCCTACAAGCGCTTCATGGCCGGCACCTTCGCGCCGACACGGGCGGTGTGGAGCTTCGACAACCGCACGGCGGGCTTCCGCATCTGCGGGGCCAACACCAAGGCGATCCGCGTCGAGTGCCGCATCGGCGGGGCCGATCTCAATCCCTATCTTGCCTTCGCGGCGCTGATTGCCGCGGGTCTCGACGGGATCGAGAAGAAAATGGAACTGGAGCCGGTGGTGTCCGGCGACATCTATGATACCTCGCGGAAGCTGCGCGAGATCCCCAAGACGCTGCGCGATGCGACGACGCTGCTGGACGAGTCAAAGTTCCTGCGCGGTGCGCTGGGTGACGAGGTGGTCGATCACTATGTGCATACTGCCAAATGGGAACAACTGGAATTCGACCGCCGCATCACCGATCTGGAATTGAAGCGCGGCTTCGAGAGATACTGAGACAGGAGACAGACATGGCACTTTCAAACCGCAACTTCAATTTTCCGACCTCCATCAAGTTCGGCAATGGCCGCATCAAGGAACTGGCCGATCACTGCAAGGCCCATGGCATCAAGCGGCCGCTGTTCGTCACCGACAAGGGTTTGGCCGCAACCGATATGGTGGCGGACATCATGGCCGACCTGAAGAAGGCGGGGCTTGCCGCCGCGATGTTCTCGGATGTGCGCCCCAATCCGGTCGAAGAGAACGTGCTCGAGGGCTGCAAGGTCTTCAAGTCCGGCAAGCATGATGGCGTCATCGCCTTCGGCGGCGGCTCGGGACTCGACACGGCCAAGATGATCGCCCTGATGCATGGGCAGAAGATTTCGATCTTTGATCTCGAGGACATCGGTGACTGGTGGACGAGGGCCGACGCGAGCGTGATCTCGCCGATCATCGCGGTGCCGACGACGGCGGGCACCGGCTCGGAAGTGGGCCGCGCCGGCGTCATCACGCATCCGGTCACGCATGAGAAGAAGATCATCTTCCATCCGGCGATCATGCCGAAGGTGTCGATCCTCGATGCCGAACTCACCGTCGGCCTGCCTGCGAAGCTCACCGCCGCCACCGGCATGGACGCGCTGGCGCATAATCTCGAGGCCTATTGCGCGCCCTTTTATCATCCGCTGGCGGCGGGCATCGGGCTCGAGGGCATGCGGCTGGTGAAGGAGAATCTCGCCAAGGCGGTGAAGAAACCGAAGGACCTCGATGCGCGCGGCAACATGCTGGTGGCCTCCGCCATGGGTGCTACCGCCTTCCAGAAGGGCCTGGGCGCCATTCATGCATTGTCGCACCCGTTCGGCGGGCTCTATGACGCGCATCACGGCCTGCTGAACGGCATCATCATGCCCTATGTGGTGAAGGCCAACCGCCGCAAGATCGAGAAGGACATCGAGCGCGCCGCCGCCTATCTGGGCATCAAGGGCGGCTTCAACGGTTTCCTCAAGTGGATTCTGGCGCTGCGCAAGGAAATCGGCATTCCGCATGCGCTGAAGGATATCGGCATCGACCTGAAGCGTCTGGATGAAGTGGCGGCGATGGCGGTGAAGGACCCGACGGCCGGCGCCAATCCGATCCAGTTCACCGAGAAGCAGTACAAGGCGCTCGCCAAGAAGTGCGTGACGGGCGATCTGTGATGTGATGCCAAGGGCCCCCGGCGGCTCGCAATTTTGAATCCGGCGCATTTTTCGCGTCGCAAGCGGGTTCGCTTGCTCGCACAATGCGCTAGTCCCCGGGGGCCTGTTCGACATAGACCTCGACTTCGGTTTCACCGCCATTGAGGAAGTCGAGGATGATGGTGAAGCGCTGGCCTTCAGTGAGCGGCGCTGACAGGCCCATGAGGCGCAGGTGCCGGGCGGTGGGGCGCATGGCGACGGGCTTGCCGGGATCGAGCGGCATGGCGGTCAGCGGCGGATCGTCATAGCGGTTGTTGCGGCGCAATTCGATCAGTGTACAGACGTTTGAGCGGGCGCCGACCAGTGCGTCCGCTTCTTTGCCGTTGTTGACCAGCGGAAAGAACACCTGCGCATCGCTCTGCTGCGAGGGCAATGCCCAGGCATGGCCGATGGCGATGCTGCCTTGCTTGTAGGAATGGGCGCGGGCGGCTGTGGGCAGGCCGATGAAGGCAAGGATGAGGGCGCGGCGGTTCATGGAAACGCTATAGCCGGTTTCGTCCATATTTGACCTGCGATGACGTGAAGCGGGGTTCCGCATGGGCATGATAATTTTCCCATCTTGACTCTTCTATTCATATATGAGAACAAAATAGGAACATTCTGGATATTGCAGTCATGCGTATGGAACCGGCAAGAGGTTTGCGGGGCGGGGAGGCGTTTGCTCCCGTTGCCGCGTTGCGGCAGCGCGAGAGCGTGGCGCCGCTGATTGCGGCCTTGCGCCAGCATATCGCGCGGATCGAGCAGTCGGCGGGGCAGTTCGAGGCGGTGAAGGGGCGGGGGCTGCCGTGGACCTGTGGCTTGGCCGAGGTCGACCGGCATCTGCCGGCGCAAGGATTGATGCGGGCGGGCCTGCATGACGTGTCGCCCGCCGCCTATGGTGATCAACCCGCCGCCATGGGCTTCGCGCTGGCGCTGGCGTTGCGCCGTCTCACCGACAGCCAGGAGCGGCGGCCGTTGCTGTGGTGCCGGCTGGCTGCCCAGGAGCGCGAGCATGGGCGGCTCTATGGCCATGGGCTGGAAGGACTGGGACTTGCCCGGCCGCGCTTCGTCACCATCACGCTGAAGAAGCCGCAAGGCTTGCTGTGGACGATGGAGGAGGCGCTGAAATCCGGGGCGCTGGCCGTGGTGATCGGCGATGCCGATGCCGCGCATGCCGACCTGACCGTCACGCGGCGGCTGGCGCTGGCGGCGGCGGCGGGAAAATCCGCAGGCCTTCTGGTCTTCGCCAAGGCCGATGTGGCGGCGAGCGCCAGCCAGACGCGGTGGCGGGCCGCCTCCATTGCGTCGCTGAGCCCATCTCATGACGCTGCAGCCCCGGGCCGGCCGGCCTGGACCATCGACCTCACGCGGGCGCGGGGCGGACGCCCCGGCCAATGGATTCTGGAGTGGCATCATGCGCACAGTGGTTTCTCTCTGGTTCCCGGACTTCGCGGTGGAGCGGTTCATCCGTGGACGGATCAAGCAGGGCCGCTCAGGCCCGCCCCGGGGCCTGCCCTTCGCGCTGGTTGAGAGCGGGCCGAAGGGCTTGCGCCTTATCGCCGTCAACGCCATGGCGCGCAGCTTCGGGCTGATGCGCGGCATGCGGCTGGCCGATGCCCGCGCCCAGGTGCCGGATCTGCTGTCGGAGCAGCATGAGCCGCAAGAGGACATGAAGAGCCTGCTCGGCCTGTGCCGCTGGATGGAGCGCTACAGCCCGTGGGTGTCGCCCGATGCGCCCGACGGCATCTTTCTCGATGTCACCGGGGTGCCGCATCTGTTCGGCGGCGAAGAGAAGATGCTGGCGGGGATGCAATCGCGGCTGGCCGGCTATGGCTTTACCGCGCGCATCGGTTCGGGCGCCACCATCGGCGCCGCCTGGGCGCTGGCGCGGTATGACGCCAAGGAGCTCAAGAGTCTTCCCGTCGAGGCGTTGCGCATCGATGGCGTAGCGGCGCAGACCTTGCGGCGGTTGGGATTGAAGACGGTGGGAGCGTTGCTGGCGATTCCGCGCGCCTCGCTGGCCAGGCGGTTCCGCGGCGAGAGCATCGGCGAGAACGTGCTGCTGCGGCTCGACGAGATGATGGGCAAGCGCGACGAACCGCTCAATCCGCTGAACCCTCCCACCTCCTTCATGGCGCACCGTGCGCTGATGGAGCCCGTCATCCATGCCGAAGCGCTGGAGACCGTGCTGACCGGGCTCGTCACGCAACTCAGCGGCCTGCTCGAGACGGAGGCCAGGGGTGCGCTGCGGCTGATCCTCAAGCTGTTCCGCACCGATGGCTCGCGGCTCAACATTCCGGCGGGGTTTTCGGCAGCGACGCATGACCCGCGCCATATGCTCAGGGTGCTGAAGCCGAAACTCGAGACGGTGGATGCGGGGTTCGGCATCGATGCCATGACGCTGGAGGCGCGCGAAACGGGATCGGCCCGGGTGCAGCAATATGGCTTCATGGAGGACGACAGCACGCTGGCGATCGAGCAGCTGAACGACCGCGTGCTGAACCGTCATGAGGCCGAACTCTTGTCGCTGGAGGAGGTGGAGAGCCACATTCCGGAGCGGGCGGAGTTGTCCTCGCCTCGCATGCGCGGGGAGAGGAAGGGGACCCGTCGCGCAAAGCGCGATGGGGGAGGAGAGGGGCGTCTGGTTCACATGCAAAGTCCGGTTGCCCCTCATCTCCCCGTTGCTTCCGCGACGGGACCCTTCTTCTCCCCCTTCGCAGGGGGAGAAGACAAGAAGCGGCGCCCGCTTCTCATCTTCGAAGCTCCCGAGCCTGCGAAAGTCATCGCCTCCGTGCCGGATGGACCGCCGATGCGGCTGACCTGGCGGCGGGTGACCAGGCGGGTGGTGAAATCCCAGGGGCCGGAGCGGGTGGCGCCGGAATGGTGGCGGCTGGGCGAAGGTTCGCGCCCGCGCGACTACTACGTCATCGAGGACGAACAGGGCCGCCGCTACTGGCTCTACCGCGAGGGCCTGTATGGCGAGACGGGCGGGGACCAGCCCAAATGGTACGTACACGGATTATCCGCATGACCGCCTATGCCGAACTGCAATGTACTTCGAACTTCTCCTTCCTGCGCGGCGCCTCGCATGCCGAGGAGCTCGCTACACAGGCGAAGCACCTGGGGCTGGCGGCGATCGCCGTCACCGACCGCAACACGCTGGCTGGCGTGGTGCGGGCGCATCAGGCGGCGAAGGATTGCGGTCTGCAGTTCGTGGTGGGGGCAAGGCTCGATACGGCGAGCGCCAGTCTCCTTGCCTATCCCACGACGCGCGCCGCTTATGGATCGCTGTGCCGGTTGCTCAGCCTCGGCCAGCGGCGGGCGGGGAAGGGGCAGTGCCTGATCACGCTCGATGATGTCCATGCGCATGCGCAGGGTATGATCTTCGCGCTGCTGTCCGAAAGTGCGGAGCATCTGCCCGAACTCCGCCGCAGCCTCAAGGCGCCACTTTATCTGGCGGTGAACCATCTCTATCGCGGCGATGACCGGGCGCGACTCAATCATTTGGCCGAACTGGCCCACAAGCACCAGACGCCGCTGCTCGCCAGCAATGACGTGCTCTATCATCACGGCTCGCGCCGCGTGCTGCAGGACGTGGTGACGGCGATCCGCGAGGGCGTTCAGGTCGATCAGGCCGGCTATCTGCTGGAGGCCAATGCCGAGCGGCACCTGAAGACGCCGGACGAAATGGCCCGGCTGTTCCGCGATCATCCCCAGGCGATTGCCAATACGCTGGCGATTGCCAAGGCCTGCCGCTTCTCGCTCGACGAATTGCGATACGAATATCCGGATGAACCGATTCCGCAAGGCTCGACGCCGCAGGCCCACCTCACGCATCTGGCCTGGGAGGGGGCGAAGGAGCGTTATCCGAAAGGCATTCCGCAAAAGGTGAAGGAGAACATCGGCAAGGAACTGACCCTCATCGAGAAGCTCAATTACGCGCCTTACTTTCTCACCGTCCATGACATCGTGCAGTTTGCCCGCGACCAGGATCCGCCGATCCTGGCCCAGGGGCGGGGGTCGGCCGCCAATTCCACCGTGTGCTATTGCATCGGCATCACGGCGGTCGACCCCAACCAGATCGAACTGCTGTTCGAGCGCTTCATCTCGGAGGAGCGCAAGGAGCCACCCGACATCGACGTCGACTTCGAGCATGAGCGGCGCGAGGAGGTGATCCAGTATATCTACAAGCGTTATGGCCGCGAGCGGGCGGGCTTGGCCGCCACCGTCATCACCTATCGCGGGCGTTCGGCGGTGCGCGAGGTCGGCAAGGTCATGGGGCTTTCGGAGGATGTGACGGCAACACTGGCCGGCATCGTGTGGGGCCAGATGCGCGAGGAGATGCATAATGGGCGGCTGAAGGAGGCGGGGCTCGATCCCGACGACCCGCTGCTCGCCAAGGTCATCGAGCTTTGTGACGAGATCGCCGGATTCCCGCGGCACCTGTCGCAGCATGTCGGCGGCTTCATCCTCACCAAGGGGCGGCTCGACGAGACGGTGCCGATCGGCAACGCGGCGATGGATGAGCGCACTTTCATCGAATGGGACAAGGACGACATCGACGCGCTCGGCATTCTCAAGGTCGATGTGCTGGCGCTCGGCATGCTCACCTGCATCCAGAAGAGCTTCGAATTGATGGAGGCGTGGTATGGGCTCCATTACAATCTCGCCACCGTGCCGCGCGAGGACGAGGCCGTCTACGACATGCTGTGCAAGGCGGATTCGGTTGGCGTGTTCCAGGTGGAGTCACGCGCCCAGATGAACATGTTGCCAAGGCTGAAGCCGCGCTGCTTCTATGATCTCGTCATCGAGGTGGCGATCGTGCGGCCCGGCCCCATTCAGGGCGACATGGTGCATCCGTATCTCAGGCGGCGCGACGGACTTGAGCCCGAGGATTATCCCTCGCCGCATCCGGACTTCGGCTCGCCGAACGAATTGCGCGAGGTGCTGGGCCGCACCAAGGGCGTGCCGCTGTTCCAGGAACAGGCGATGAAGCTGGCCATGGTGGCCGCCGAATTCACGCCCGGCGAATTGAACGAGTTGCGCAAGGCGATGGCGACCTTCCGGCGGCGCGGCACCATCGGGCGCCTCGAGCAGAAGATGGTGAGCCGCATGGTGGAGCGCGGCTATGACGCGGATTTCGCGGCGCGCTGCTTCAACCAGATCAAGGGCTTCGGCGAATATGGATTCCCCGAGAGCCATGCGGCGAGCTTCGCGCATCTGGTCTATGTCTCGTCGTGGCTCAAGTGCCATCATCCGGAGGTGTTCGCCTGCGCGTTGCTGAATTCGCAGCCGATGGGTTTTTATGCGCCGGCGCAAATCGTGCGCGATGCGCGCGAGCATGGCGTGGAGGTGCGCCCCGTCGATGTGAGTTTCTCGCACTGGGACTCGACGCTGGAGGCATCCGGGCGTGAGGATGGCCGCTGTGCCATGCGCCTTGGGTTGTGCGAGGTCGATGGGCTGAAGGCCGAGGATGTGGCCCTTCTTGCGTCGTGGCCGGGCTTGTCCCGGTCATCTCTCCCGGCTGCGAAAGATGCCCGGCACAAGGCCGGGCATGATGGAATTGTTGGACTTCATGCCCTCGGCATCCCCGTTCCGGCTTTGGAAAAACTGGCGGCGGCGGATGCCTTCCGCTCGCTGGGGCTCGACCGGCGGGCCGCCTTGTGGGAGGTGAAGGCGCTGGCCAGGGCCAGGGCCTTGCCGCTGTTCGCCTTCGCCGATACCCGGCCCGAAGGACCGGAAGCGCAGGTGGCCTTGCCGGAGATGCCGCTCTCCGAGCATGTGGTGAATGATTACCAGACGCTGAAATTATCGCTCAAAGCGCACCCGATGCAATTCCTCCGTACACTGTGCAATGAACGCAAGGTGATGGACAATACGCACCTCAAATCGGTGCGCAATGGCGCGCTGGTGACGGTGGCAGGCGTGGTGCTGGTGCGGCAAAGGCCGGGGTCAGCCAAGGGCGTCGTCTTCCTCACCCTCGAGGACGAATTCGCGGTGTGCAACGTGGTGATCTGGCCGCAGGTGCTGGAAACGCACCGGGCCATCGTCATGGGGTCGCGCCTCATGCTGATCAAGGGCCGGGTGCAGAAGACCGGCGACATCATCCACGTGGTGGCAACATCGATCGAGGACAAGACGCCGTGGCTGGCGCTGTTGACGGAAGACGGCGCGCTGATGAAAAGCCCGCTGGCGCGTGCCGACGAGGTGGTGCGGCCGGGACCGGACCCGCACGCGCAACCCGCCGCGCGGCATCCAAGGAATGTGAGGGTCATTCCCAAGAGCCGGGATTTTCATTGAGGTGGGACGATCCCCGGGGCCACGAAGACGGGACAAGCCCGGGGATGACGAGTTCTATCTATCTCGTCATGGCCGGGCTTGTCCCGGCCAACTGTCAATTCAAGGCGAGATCACGCAAACCGCACCGCATGGATTGGCGGCAGCGTCGTGCTCACCGTCGTCCAAGAGTCGCCTTGATCGTCGCTGGCCCAGAGGTTTCCCGTTGTCGAACCAAAGGCCAGACGGTCGCCCGTTTCATCACCATCCAGCGCGTGGCGGAAGACGATGTCGTAGGCGTGCGACTGCGGCAGGCCTTTCGACAGCACGTCGAAGGTCTTGCCGCCATCGCGCGTGCGCGTCACCACCAGCTTGCCGTCGACGGGATAGCGCTTCTCGTCCTTGATGCCGGGCACGAACCAGGCGGTGTCCGGGTCCTTCGGGTGCACGACGACGCCAAAGCCGAAGCTCGAAGGCCTGGCCTTCACTTCCGTCCAGCTCCTGGCATTGTCGGTGGATTTCCAGATGCCGCAATGGTGCTGAACCCAGAAACGTTCCGGGTGCGACGGGCTTTGCACCATCATGTGCGGGTCCTGCGTGTCCGGGTCATCCGCCGTCGGGCCATCATCGAAGCGCATGCCATGGGCCGATTGCCGCCAGCTCTTGCCGCCATCCTCCGTCGCCCAGACGCCGCCGCAGGAAATGGCGATGCGCACCGTCTGCGAGGAGCGCGGATCGACGCAGATCGAATGAATGCCGGGAATATCGGCACCACCGCCCAGCCACTTGTTGCGCTCCGGCATGCGCCAGAGATTGTCCATCATCTCCCAGCTTTCACCGCGATCGCGCGAGCGGAACAGGCCGCCGGGCATGGTGCCGGCCCATAGCGTTCCCGGCTCATCCGGACCTCCGGTCTCGAACGACCAGATCATCTGGGTCGTCCATTTCACCGGCTTGCCCCAGCCGTCCTTGTCATCGAGGCCCTCGGGCTTCGGCGGATAGGCGGGGCAGGTGATCTCGGTCCATGAACCACCCTTGTCCCTGCGATGCAGCTTGACGCCGAAATGGCCGTGGTTCAGCGCCGCATAGTCGGTGCCGTCGCGCGGGTCATGCAGCGCCAGGGTGACGTTGTCTCCCAGGAACGCGCCTTCCGATACGTTCCACCCTTTGCCATTGCGCGTGACATCGAAGAGGCCCTTGCGGGTCGATACCAAAATGCGATCAGACATGACTTTCTCCCTTGATGCATGCCGTTCACGCCAAACCGCGAACACTTTGGCGGGGCATGCATTATCCTCCCGATAGGGCCTGCATCACCCAGACTTCGCTTGCCGGTGCGACAGGATCTGTCAGCTTGTCGAGATCGCCGATGCGCTGGCCGTCGACCAGAATGGTCATGTGCTTGCGGAGGCCGCCCTGATCGTCGAGCACGTAATGGCCCAGCCGGTCCTGCACGGCGAAGACCTGACGCAACACGTCAGCCACCGTGAAACCTTCGGCCTCCATGCTGGTGCAATCCACATGGCGGCGCAGATTGGCCGTGAAGAATACCTTCGCCATCGCTATCGATCCCGCGTGCCAATGTAGCGCAAACGCGGGACCAGCGGAATGGTTTCAGTTCATCTGCCAGATGGTGAGGTTGAGGAAGGCGGCAAAGGCGGTCCAGGCGAGATAGGGCACAAACAGCAGACCCGCCGGCTTGCTGATGCGCCAGAAGACGAAGGTGGTGATGGCGACCGCCAGCAGCATCATCCCAACGCCGATCAGGCCAAGGCCGGGGGAGCGCGCGCCGAAGAACAGGAAGGACCAGGCGAAGTTCAACGCCAGTTGCGAGAAGAACAGAACCATGGCCGGCTTGGTGTCCTGGCCCGTCTTCCACACCAGCCACGCGGCAATAGCCATCATGATGTAGAGCAGCGTCCAGACCGGCGCGAACAGCCAGTTGGGCGGATTCCAAGACGGCTTGTTCAGGGTCACGTACCAGCTGTCGATCGAGGACTGTGTCGCAAAGCCAGCGCCAAAGCCGACGGCCAGACAGAGAAGAATGAAACCCGCCAGAACGAGCCATGGATTGCGGAGCATTTCGTTTCTCACATCATTGCGTTGGTGGTGGCCAGCGAGCCGAGGAACATGATGGCGCCGAGGGCTGCGATGACACCGCCGCCGCCCAGGCGCAAGACGATACCAAGCCAGCTGAGCCAGCGTCCATCCTTGCTTGCAAATCGTGTCGCGAGCTTCTTCGAATAGACCGCGAGGGCGGCGATCAGCGATACGGTAATGAAGGTGCCAACACCCATGGCCAGCGTCGAGAAGACACCTGCCCAGTAGAGGCCGAGGCCATTGGCGAAGACCAGCACCAGTATAGCGCCGGTGCAAGGGCGTATGCCGACGGCAAAAGCCAGCGAGAGAGCCTTGGCAAAGGACCAGCCGCCGCGCAAGTCGCGCACCTCCGGCACATGGGCATGGCCGCAGCCGCAATCGGGGCCATGCACATGACCCTCGGAGGTCTTCAACGGCTGAAAATTGTCGAAGCGATGAACTTGCCCTGATTGTGGCTTTGCCACAGGGGCCCGCAAAGGCAGAAGTCCGCGCAACGCCGTCCAGACGAGATAGAAGCCCATGGCGCCGATCATGGCGTAACTGGCGCTCTCGAGAACGCCGGCAACGTTTCGTGCCGCGGCGCCGACGCTGGCGACGACGAGAAATAGCACACTCACCAGCAGGATGGCAGTGAGGGCCTGAATAATGGCGCTCATGAATGAAATCAGGATACCCCGCTTCAGTTCGTTCTCTGTCGCCAGTAGCCAGGCCGAGATCACAACCTTGCCATGGCCGGGCCCCGCAGCATGAAACACGCCATAGCCAAAACTCAGCAAGACCAGCGTCCAGGATGCGGCGAGGCCCGTGCTGCCGCGGATCTGGCGGAGCGTGGCCGAGAGCTTGCCATAGAATTCCTGCTGCAGGTCACGGGCCCAGAGAACCGGATCCTCGAAAAGGCCTGTCCGCTGGATGCTGCCATCGGCATTGCGCGGAGGAACAAGCAGCTTGCGCTTGTCGATCTTGACCACCGGAGCGGATTGCTCCGTAGACTGAGCAATTGCGGGTGCAATAGCCGGGACCGACAGGAACAGACACGCGATGAAGGCGAGGAGAACCCGTCTCAGGACTGGCATTGGATGGTCACGGGCTGGGCGAAGATCGCGCCGAAGTCCTCGGCGGTCTCGGGCTTCCAGTCCTTGCCCTTGGTGGCGAGCATGTCGCGCGTCGCTTCCACTTCGGCATCGGTCGGAAGCGGCTTCACGATCAGCTGGCAGTTTTTCGGCATGCTGCCAACCACGGTGACGGGATCGTCTTTCACATAGTCGATGGCGATGTAGAATTCGGGGTCATAGACCTTGGCGACGAATTCGCCCTTCACGGGGTCGACCGGTGTTTTCAGCGGCAACTGGAAATGCAGCTGCAGCTTGTTATTGGAATAGATCTGACCGGATTCGACAATGGGGGCAAACTCCTGCTTCTCGCCATTGAACCGGAGGACAGTGAAGAAATCATAGTCTTTCAGCGACTCGAGATTTTCCTTGGTAAGGGGCTCGAGTTCCGCCTGGCTGTAGACGCCGTCCTTGTCGGTGTCGAGGCCATCGAGCGCCATCTGGGCATAGGCATCATCGAAGGTCCACATCAGATTGATGCCGGTGATGAGGCCCTGATCGTTGAAGACGATATCCGAGCGCATCTCGATCCAGACATGAGGGTGCGCGGCAGCCGGCGTCACTGCCGCCAGCATTGTTCCTGCACAGATTGCCGCTGCTGGTATCCAGCGCATCTCCATCCTCACCCGCTCTTCGACTCAGTGGCCTCGAATGATGGGCTATTGCGGCAAAATCGTGAAGGTTGAAATTCAGCCGGCGAGGCAGTTCCTGAGGCTTGTGGCGAGGTTTGTCAGCAATTGCTGGTAGGCCGTGGGACCTGGTGTCAGCGTGGCGCCGAGCGGATCCAGCACCCCTTCGCGGGCCGCTGTGCCTTCGATCACCGTTGAAACCAGGGTGCTGTCATATTGCGGTTCGCGGAAGACACAGACCGCCTTGGTTTCGTCGAGCTTGCGGCGGATTTCCTCGATCCGCTGCGCCGAGGGGGCCTGCGCCGAGACATCCGAAAGCGAGCCCACTGCCGCGAGGCCGAAGGATTTTTCGAAGTACTGATAGGCATCGTGGAAGACGATGTAAGGCTTGTTCTTGACGGAGGCGAGATCGGCGGCGATCGCGGCCGCCGTGGCATCGACAGAGGCACCAAACGCCATGGCGTTGGATGCATAGGTTGCGGCATTTGCGGGATCGGTCTTGCCAAGTTCCTCGGCCACCCGGGTTGCCATCAACTTGGCGTTGGCGGGATCGAGCCAGACATGCGGGTCGAAGCGCAGGATTCCGTCCTGCTGATCCGCATGAGCGGCGGACTCGCCTTCATGGTCATGATCATCAGCCTCCCAGGCGCCGCCCTGGCGAATGGGATGGGTGGCGATGCCGGGGGAGTCCGAGAGTTCAACGAAGGTCTTGCCGTTCACCGTTTCGGACCCCGACAGTTGCGCGAGTTTGGCTTCCAATCCGTGGCCGACAATGAAGACGAGATCGGCCTTGCCGAGGGCGATGATCTGCTTCGTGGTAAAGCTTGCCCGATGTTCCGACATGGCGCCCTTCAACAACAGCTCCGGTTGGCCCAGATCTCCCATGACGGCTGCAACGATGCCCTGAACCGGAACCACCGAGGCAATGACTTTGGGTGTGGCGAGGGCGGGGCTGGCGGCAAGCAGAAGGATCAGGGCGGAGGCGGCAAGACGCATGAAATGTCCATCTGAAATGTAATGTTATAATATAACATATATCGAAAGTGGTCCCTGTCAACGGCAACGTGAAGACCTGCGGCCAAGCGGTGAGTTGCAAGGCGGAACGGCAACTGCCAGTGAAGTGTCCATGAACCTCGATGTCTCGGTCGGAGCCGCCCTGCTGGCGGGTGCCATCAGCTTTCTCAGCCCCTGCGTGCTGCCGCTGGTGCCGCCCTATCTGTGTTTCATCACCGGAACGTCGCTGGAGGACCTGGTCGACAACAAGGCGCGGCCAGACGAGGAGCGGCGGCACACGTTGCTGGCGGCGCTCCTGTTTGTGCTTGGGTTTTCAACGGTGTTCGTGGCACTTGGCGCCAGCGCCTCGTGGATCGGCGGGATGCTGCGGGCCGAACTCGGACGCAGCATCGAGGTGCTGGGCTTTTCCTTCAATCCGATCACCACGGCGGCGGGCCTCGTCATCATTGCCATGGGCCTGCATTTTCTTGGCGTGTTCCGTTTCCTCTGGCTGTCACGCGAGGTGCGCTATCATCACAAGTCGCATCCGGGCGGCTACGTGGGCGCTTACCTGATCGGGCTGGCCTTCGCCTTCGGCTGGACGCCCTGCATCGGGCCGGTGCTGGGGACCATCCTGTCCGTCGCCGCCAGCGAACAGGATGTGCTGAAAGGTGCTGGCCTGCTGGCGGTCTATTCCGCCGGTCTCGGCATTCCCTTCATGCTGGCGGCGGCCGGCGTCGGCACGTTCATGGGGTTCATGAGCGGCTTCCGCAAGCATCTCAGGCGCGTGGAACAGGTAATGGGCGTGCTGTTGGTCCTGTCGGGCCTGATGTTCATTACCGGCGGCGTGCAGGCCGTATCCTACTGGCTGATCGAACAGTTTCCGTGGCTGCTCAGCCTCGGCTGAGCACGATTGGCTGGCCATGCGGCGTGGCCCTGGCGGCGCGGTCCCAGGCTTCGATCCGCGCTATACGCTCCGGCGCTGACATGACACCCTTGGACTCGACCAGCTTCTCGAGGGCGGCGAGCCAGCTTTCGTAATAGGGCCGGTCAGGTTCGCCGTGGAGTTCGGCACCCAGCGTTTCGGCCCATTCGCTCCAGCTGAAGATGCCGGCCTCGTTCAGCTTCACCGCCATGGCAAAGGCCTGCGCTTCCCAGGGCTCGGCGAAAACCGGGCCGTCGTTGTCTTTTGGAATGCGCTGCGAGTCAGAGAGATTCAAGATAGGGCTCCCACAAGTCGGCATGAATGAGGTGGCTGGATCCGCCGCCCCAGACCTCGCCAGCGTTGAAACGCACAGTGTAAAGCCAGTGCGGATCTTCACCCCGGCCATTGGCGTTCGAATCCGGAAAGACATGAGCGCCGTGCACAGCGATGATCTCGCCCGCATGGCCGCGAAGATAGCGGGGCAGCCGGGTGTGGCCCGTGGGATGGATGTTGCGGGTGCGCACCGCGTCACCAACTTCAAACAAGGCCGGTGCTCGAGCCTGCCGCTGGTAACTGCCGCGCGCGGTGACGGCAGGCCACACGCTGGAAGCTGGCGTCGGCGTTGCCGCCCTGGAAGGCGTTGCGGCGCGGCCCGAGGCGATTTCGTCCCGTGTTGCCAGCCCATGTTTCTGCAACAGGGTTTCGGCACCATGCAGCCAGTGTTCGTAGTAGCTGGAGGTGATGTAGTCGCCCGGCGCCATTGATTCGCAGGCACTGCGATCCTCATCGATCGACCAGCCACCGATATCGCCCACCAGGTTCATCAATGCGAACATGCGAGCCTCCCACGGCGCATGAAATACCGGTTCACAAGCTTCGGGCCGGACCGGTCCAAAGCCCATCATGCCGCCGCAATCATGCGCGCCGTTCATGCGAGGCTCTCGAGATAGGGCTCCCACAGATCGATGCAGACGGAGTCCTGCGTGTCCTTGCCCCAGAGTTCGCGGCCCGTAAAACGCACGGTATAAAGCCAGTGCGGATCGTCGCCCTGGCCCTGTGCGGAGGAATCCGGAAACACATGCGTGCCGTGCACCGCGACGATCTCGCCGAGGCGGCCTCTGGCATAGCGCGGCAAGCGGGTGTGGCCCTCTGGCGTGATGTTCCGTGCACGGACTTTATCGCCGATGGCATAACCTTGCGGCCGGTTGCTGGGGCGTGTGGCGGGGCCGCCCGCAGCGAGGATGCCGGGGACCATGTCAGCGGTGGCAACACGGCGCACGGGCTTTGGCGGCGTCAACATGCGGCCCGTGGCTTCCTCTTCGGCGGTGATGAGACCGAGAGCCACCATCTGATTGATGAGCGCATAATGGCGCATCTCGTAGTAGCTCGAGCGCCAGTAAGTGAGGGCCGGCAGCTGTTCGCGCTTGTGGCGCGCCATGTCGATGTTCCAGCTTCCCGTCATGCCCATGGCGAGATTGATGGCGAAAGCGCGCGGCTCCCAGACGTCATGCCAGACGGGTTCATCGGCCTCGGCGATCACCGGTCCGAAGCCGGTGAAGCCGCCCATGTCATGCGGGCCGTTCACGCGGGCACCTTGGCCAAACCCGTTCCGATCATCGAATCACGGGTGACGAGTGCGGCAAGCTGGTCTTCACTCAAGGACCCGGTTCCCTCGGGACGTTCCGGAATGACGAGATAGCGGACTTCGGCAGTCGAATCCCAGACGCGGACTTCCTTGTCCTCGGGCAGTGTGACGCCAAATTCCTTCAGCACTTCGCGGGGCTCGATCACGGCGCGCGAACGGTAAGGCATGGCCTTGTACCAGACCGGCGGCAGGCCCAGTACCGGCCACGGGTAACAGGAGCAAAGCGTGCAGACGACCATGTTGTGCAGGGCCGGGGTGTTGAACAGCGCCACCATGTGTTCACCCTGCCGGCCGACATAGCCCAGCGAGGCGATAGCCTCCGTGGCATCGCGCTTCAGCCACTGTGCGAAGTCCGGATCTGTCCAGGCTCTTGCGACCACGCGGGCGCCGTTGCGGGGACCGATCTTCGTCTCGTAGGTGTCGATCATGACATCAAGGGCCGCCGGATCGACGTAGCCCTTCTCGACGAGCAGCGATTCAAGCGCCTTGACTCTCAGCGCCAGTGGCGAAAGCTCCGAGCCTTCGTCGTCATGATCATGATCGTGGTGATGACCGTCATGTGGCATTTTGCAACTCCCGCATTTCCGCTAAACATAGTGCCATGGGGCAGAAGAGGGAAGCGGCAGGATGAGCAAGTTTCAGGGGATCAGGGCCTGCGTGTTCGACGCCTATGGCACCCTCTTCGATGTTCACGGACCGTTGCGCAAGCTGGCGCCGGAGGTCGGCGAGAAGGCCGAGGAGATTTCCAGGCTGTGGCGGCAGAAGCAGCTGGAATATACCTGGCTGCGGAGCCTGATGGGGGTGCATGCAGATTTCTGGCATGTGACCGGTGATGCGCTCGACTATGCGCTTGAGGTTCATGGCGTGGCCGAGCCGGGCCTCAAGGATGAATTGATGGCGCTTTATCTGAAGCTTGAAGCCTATCCCGAGGTGGCTGCGGCGCTGGAAGCCGTGCGGTCACGCGGCAAGCAGACGGTGATCCTGTCCAACGGCAGCCCGTCGATGCTCGATTCGGCGGTGCGGCATGCGGGGCTGGAGAAACTGTTCAACTTCGTGCTTTCGGTCGAGGATGTCGGCATCTACAAGCCCAGCCGCCGTGTCTATCGCCATGCCATGCAGAAGCTGACCATCCACGATGCTCCATCGATCTGCTTTGCCTCAGCCAACACCTGGGATGCGCAAGCAGCCGCGCAGTTCGGATTTCAAGTTGCCCGGGTCGACCGCTTCGGATCGATCGACGACCGCATTCCGGGAAAACCCGCCGCGCTGATCAAGGACCTGAGCGAACTGGCGGGGCTGGTGTAGGTCTTCGCCCCGCGTGCGCGGGGAGAAGAAGGGACCCGTTGCGTGAGCAACGGGGAGATGAGGGGCAACCGGGCTTCGTCAATGAGAGGGCCCGGTTGCCCCTCTCCTATCCCAAGCTTCGCTTGGGCCCCTTTCCTCTCCCCGCGCACGCGGGGCGAGGACAATTACCGCCGCGCCTCGATGGCATCCCAGATGAGGCTCGCGATGTCCGCGCCACCGAAGCGCTTGACCTCGCGGATGCCGGTGGGCGAGGTGACGTTGATCTCGGTCATGTAATCGCCGATGACGTCGATGCCGACGAAGATCATGCCACGGGCTTTCAGGTCGGGGCCAATGGCTTCGCAGATTTCGTGCTCCCGCTTCGTCAGCTTGGTTGGCTCCGGCCTGCCGCCGACATGCATGTTGGAGCGGCTTTCATTGGGGGCAGGCACGCGGTTGATGGCGCCTGCGGCCTTGCCATCGACGAGTATGATGCGCTTGTCGCCCTTCCTGACGTCGGGCAGATATTTCTGCGCGATAAAGGGCTCCTTGAAGGTCTGCGTGAAGAGCTCGAGCAGCGACGAAAAATTCTGGTCGCCTTCTCCCAGGCGGAAGACGCCCGCACCGCCGTTGCCGTAAAGCGGTTTCAGAATGATATCGCCATGTTCGCGGCGGAAGGCGGCGAGTTCGATGGGATCGCGGGTGATGAGCGTATCCGGCATGAACTGCGGATAATTCAGTACAAAGAGTTTTTCCGGCGCGTTGCGGACTTCTTTCGGATCATTCACCACAAGTGTCTTCGGGTGAATCGTTTCCAGCATGTGGGTGGCGGTGATGTACCCCATGTCGAAGGGCGGGTCCTGGCGCATCAGCAGCACATCGCACTTGCCCAGATCGGCACGATGTTCCTCGCCGAGTGTGAAGTGATTGCCTGCTTCATCGCGCACCGCGACGTCATTGCCGGTGGCAAACAGCGAGCCTCCGCCCTGCGCCAAGGTTTTGGTCAGGTAGTAAAAAAGGCTGTGACCGCGCCTCTGCGCTTCCAGCATCATGGCGAAGGTCGAATCTCCAGTGATGTTTATGGACTGGATCGGGTCCATCTGCACAGCTACCTTCAGGCCCATGTCAATCGTCTCCGTAGAATGCATTCTCGATGTGCAGCGGCCAGTGGTAGGGGCTCACCGC
>CAUJIO010000007.1 GCA_963205315.1 Pseudomonadota bacterium
TGGAACACGTTCTTGCCAATATCGATGCCGAACACTGATGCACGGCTGCTTCCGTTCTGCTCCTTCATCTGACCATCTCCTCTGGAGTTGCTCCGCCATTCTGAGCCGGGTGGACAGGGCGGGTCATCTCATTAATGGTGAGGCCTGCCGCCAAGCGTGAAGCTGTCGTTCATCTGAGAGAACTATTCCAGATGAGCGAGCGGCGGGCCTGTTCCGTCATTGATGCTGACCGTAAGATGATCCGTTACCGGTCGCGACGTCCACTGGAGAGAGACCTGCGTGAACGGCTTCGTTCCCTTGCCAATGAACGGCGACGGTTTGGCTACCGCCGGCTGTTCATCCTGCTGCGCAGGGAGGGCGAGCCCTCTGGCGTCAACCGCATCTACCGGCTCTACCGGGAGGAAGGGCTGGGCGTGCGCAAGCGCAAGGGCCGCAAACGTTCCATCGGTATCCGCGCACCCATTCTCGTGGAGGCCAGATCGAACGCCCGGTGGTCACTGGACTTCGTGCACGACCAGATGGCGCATGGCCGACGCTTGAGGATTTTGAACATCGTCGATGATGTCACTCATGAGTGCCTCGCTGCCATTCCCGACACCTCGATCTCGGGCCGCCGCGTTGCGCGGGAGCTGACAGCCTTGATCGAGCAGAGAGGACGCCCAAACATGATCGTGAGTGACAATGGCACGGAGTTTACCTCGCATGCTGTCTTCGCCTGGGCGAAGGAACACCGCATCGACTGGCATTACATCATGCCAGGCAAGCCCATGCAGAACGGCTATGTCGAGAGATTCAACGGCAAGATGCGGGACGAGCTGCTGAATGAGACGCTGTTCTTCTCGCTCGATCAGGCCCGCCAGATGGTCGCCGCGTGGATCGAGGACTACAACACCGCGAGGCCGCACTCATCGCTGGCCTACGAGACACCTGCGGCATTCGCCGCGAAGCTCGCTGCAACAGGCTGTCATGCTACGCCCCTCCGGGGCTCCGCATGCCAACCTGTTGCCCAACCCGCTCCACAGGGCATACAACAGGCCAGGTCTCTAAAAGCTGCTGGATGAAAACTCAGTGGCAGGTCACGAGTGCCACGAATGGCAATGCACATGAAAGCTGGATGTTGGGACCACTTTCTTGCGGGGAAAAGAATTCTCTGTCTGATCACCGGATAACAATAGGAGTTGTTGCGGCGGAGACCGACGAGGCAAAGAAGCAGGTAGTAGGAGTCAGTCCCATCGATGAGATTAGATCAAGTGCCCTTGCTGAATGCCTTTAGAGAGTAGGCGCCGCTGTCTTTCTTGTCTTGCCTTAGAGATTCGATCTCTGAGGGCGTCAGCGTCACGGAGGTTTCTGAGGCAGAATCCTCTGTCATAGGTGCCGGAATGAAAAGTGGTTCCGAGTTCTGTTCTGACTTTAGCTCTTGATTCGCCGCCGCTCGGGCTAGCGTCTGGAACTTGTGCTGCTGGGCCAGCATCTTCTGCTTGGCCGACGGGGTCTGTGCCTTCGTTGCCAATTGGCCGAACGCCTGCGCCCGCTTCTTGTGGTCCTGGCTGCTGAACTGCATGTGACATCTCCTCGGGATCAACGTTAAACTCACCTCATGTCAGCCTCAACATTGGCTAATGCTCGCTCCCTGCAATTCACTCCCTCAGTGTGGGCAAGAATACCATTGGAGTCTTAAGCGGCTTCGCCCCATCTGTGTTGACTGGCTAACCATTCATCTTTTTGATTTCGGTAGCAGTGTCGGTGCTTGCTATGTGCTTACTTCCTCGACGCACGCTCGAACAGAGATCTTTTAAATCATTGAAACAATTGGCGCACCCGACAGGATTCGAACCTGTGACCTCTGCCTTCGGAGGGCAGCACTCTATCCAGCTGAGCTACGGGTGCAGCGCCGTGGGAAGACCTCTATAGCGGATTGACGTGGCGCTTCGCAATGGCTGGCGCTATCACCCGGGCTTGCGGAGGATCTTTCATGAAAGCTGCCCTGTTCGAGGCCTATCGCGGCCCATTGAGCATCAAGACCGTTGCCGATCCCGTCTGCCCGACGGACGGCGTGGTTCTCAAGGTCGAGGCTTGTGGCGTCTGCCGGTCGGATTGGCATGGCTGGAGCGGTGCCGACCCGGATGTGGCCGTGCCGCATGTGCCGGGCCATGAATTCGCCGGCATAATCATTGAAACCGGACGCGACTGCCGCCGCTTCCGCAAAGGCGACCGCGTCACCGCCCCTTTCATTCTGGCCTGTGGCGACTGCGCCGATTGCCGTGGCGGCGAGCCTACGGTGTGTAATCATCAATATGTCGTCGGCTTCTCCGGCTGGGGCGCCTTCGCCGAAATGCTGGCCGTGCCGCGGGCCGATTTCAATCTGGTGCTGCTACCCGACAATCTCGGTTTCACGGAGGCCGCCGCAATGGGCTGCCGCCTCACCACTGCCTTCCGCGGCCTTGTCGACCGCGCACAATTGCAGCCGGGCGAATGGCTGGCCATTCATGGCTGTGGCGGCGTCGGCCTCTCCGCCGTGATGATTGCTGCCGCGCTCGGCGCCCAGATCCTTGCGATCGACGTCAACGATGAGGCGCTTGCCATGGCCCGCACGCTCGGTGCCAATGTGACGCTCAATCCCAATGCTGTCGTGGACGTGGGGATGGCAATCCGTGAACTCACCGGGGGTGGCGCCCATGTGTCGATCGACGCCCTTGGCATAACCGCCACGTTCCACAATTCCATTCGCGGTTTGCGAAAGCTTGGCCGCCACGTGCAGATCGGCCAACCATTGGAGCGCCACGCCAACCCGACGATTCCATTGCTGGAAACAGTCTATTCCCGCCAGATCAGCATCATGGGTACGCGCGGCATTGCAGCGAGCCGATTCTCCGCGCTGCTGGGCATGATTGCCGGCGGCAGGCTCGATCCGGCGCGGATGATCACCAGACGGATCGGGCTTTCCGAATCCGGTGACGCATTGGCAGCGATGAATGGCTATAGCGGCGTTGGCGTCACGGTGATCGACAACCTCGCCGGATAGGCTGGCATCGCCGGACTCGCAGTGGCATAGTGCCGGCATGTCTCACACATCCTCGCTCAAAGCCGGTGACCATCTCTACCTGATCGATGGATCGGGTTATATTTTCCGCGCCTATCACGCGCTGCCGCCGTTGACGCGCAAGTCCGACGGGCTGCCGGTCGGCGCCGTGCAGGGTTTCTGCAACATGCTGTGGAAGCTGTTGAAGGAGACCAATTCCGGACAGAAGCCGACGCATCTGGCGGTGATCTTCGACAAGTCGTCGAAGACGTTCAGGAATGACATCTACCCCGAATACAAGGCCCACCGGCCGGAACCGCCGGCTGATCTGCGGCCGCAGTTCGGGCTCATCAAGCTGGCGACACGCGCCTTCAACGTGCCGGCGATCGAGCAGGACAACTATGAGGCCGACGATCTCATCGCCACCTATGCCAGGCAGGCGGTGGAAGCCGGAGCCACCTGCCGTATCGTCTCCTCGGACAAGGATCTGATGCAATTGATCCGCCCCGGCGTTGCCCTTTACGACACGATGAAGGACCGCGAGGTCGGCGAGCCCGAGGTCTTCGAGAAATTTGGTGTGACGCCGGACAAGGTCATCGACATCCAGTCGCTGGCCGGTGACTCGGTTGACAATGTCCCGGGCGTGCCGGGCATCGGCGTCAAGACCGCGGCCCAGCTCATCACCGAATATGGCGATCTCGAAACGTTGCTGGCGAAGGCCTCCGGGATCAAGCAACAGAAGCGTCGCGAGAATCTGATTCAGTTCGCCGAGCAGGCCCGCATCTCGAAGCGGCTGGTAACACTCGACGAGCATGTGCCGGTGGAACATGACGTGGGCAGCTTCGCCGTCGATTCACCAAAGCCGATGCATCTCATTGGTTTCCTCAAGGCGCTGGAATTCACCAGTTTCACGCGCAAGGTCGCGGGCGAACTTGACTGCGACGCCGGCGCGATCGAACCGGTTCCGGTGGAAGTGAAGTTCTGGCCGCCGGAGGGCGAGGAGGCAGGAGCGGCAACGACCGAGAGTCGTCGTGACCGGGCAACGTCCCAGTCATCGGCCGAAGAGCCAAAGCCGATGACGGATGCCCGGCACAAGACCGGGCATGACGCAACGACGGGGAACCACGACGACGCGTTATTGAAGCTACCCATCGATCACGCCGCTTACGAAACCGTCACCACGCTTGACGCTCTCCGCCATTGGATCGGCTCGGCCTATGAGCGCGGCTACATTGCGGTCGACACCGAGACCGATGCGCTCGATTCGATGCAGGCCAATCTCGTTGGCGTGTCGCTGGCGACCGAGCCGGGCAAGGCCTGTTACATTCCGTTGGCCCACAAGGCGTCGGGCGGCGGCCTCTTCGGCGGTGATCTGCTTGACGGCCAGATTGCGCGCGATGCGGCCATTGCCGCACTAAAGCCCCTGCTGGAAGATCCCTCGATCCTGAAGATCGGCCAGAATCTCAAATATGATATCGAGGTGCTGAAGCGCTACAACATCGACGTGGCTCCGCTCGATGACACCATGCTGATGTCCTACGTGCTGGAATCGGGCGATGTCGGTCACGGCATGGATGAACTTTCCCTGCGTCACCTGAACCACAAGTGCATTTCGTTCAAGGACGTTGCTGGCTCCGGAAAATCGATGATCAGCTTCGATCAGGTGCCGGTCGATCGCGCGACGCAATATGCAGCCGAGGATGCCGACGTCACTTTGCGGCTGTGGCTGCTGCTGAAGCCGCGTCTCGCGCAGATCGGCAAGCGGACTGTTTATGAAACGCTGGAGCGTCCGATGGTGCGCGTGCTGGCGGCGATGGAGATGGAGGGCATCCTCATCGATCCCGATTTGTTGAAGCGGCTGTCGAACGATCTCGCGTCCGCTGCCGCCGAAATCGAGAAGCACGTCTATGAACTGGCTGGCGAGCGCTTCAACATCGGTTCACCGAAACAGCTGGGCGACATCCTGTTTGGCCGCATGGGATTGCCGGGTGGCCGCAAGACCGCGACCGGAGCCTGGAGCACCGATTCCGATGCGCTGGAAGATCTCGCGTCGCAAGGCATCGAGCTGGCGCGCCGGGTGGTCGACTGGCGTCAGCTGTCGAAGCTCCGCTCAACGTATACCGACGCATTGCCGGGTTACATCAATCCGGCGACGGGCCGCGTTCACACGTCTTACTCATTGGCCGCCACCTCGACCGGGCGCTTGTCCTCCACCGAACCCAACCTGCAGAACATTCCGGTACGCACGGAGGAAGGCCGCAAGATCCGCACCGCCTTCATTGCTCCTCAAGGTTCCAAGCTGATCAGCGCCGATTACAGCCAGATCGAGTTGCGCGTGCTGGCGCATGTGGCGGATATTCCGCAACTGAAGAAGGCCTTTGCCGATGGCCTCGACATTCATGCCATGACGGCATCCGAAATGTTCGGCGTTCCGATTGCCGGCATGGACCCGATGGTCCGGCGCCGCGCCAAGGCGATCAACTTCGGCATCATCTATGGCATCTCGGCTTTCGGGCTGGCGAACCAGCTGTCGATATCGCGTGAAGAGGCGGGCGAATACATCAAGACATATTTCAAGCGCTTTCCCGGCATCCGCGAGTACATGGAGACAACCAAGCAGGCGGCGCGCGACAATGGCTATGTCGAAACCATCTTCGGCCGGCGCTGCCACTTCCCGCGCATCAAGTCGCCCAATCCCTCGGAGCGCGCCTTTCTCGAGCGCGCCGCCATCAACGCCCCCATACAGGGAGCGGCCGCCGACATCATCCGCCGCGCCATGGTGCGCATGCCGGGCGCGCTTGCGGAAGCCGGCGTCAAGGCACGCATGCTGCTGCAGGTGCATGACGAACTGATCTTCGAGACAGTGGACGCCGATGTCGAAGAGACCAAGGATATCGTCAAGCGCGTGATGATCGCGGCACCTGAACCCGCTGTGAAACTGAGCGTGCCGCTTCAGGTGGATGCCCGTGCCGCGAAAAACTGGGAGGAGGCGCATTGAGGAACCCCAGCGCCGCTCTTCGGCCGGATCACGCCTGAGACAAATACATCACGTGCCGCAAAACGTGCGATACACCTGCTCCGCGGGTGCGGGCGCCGCCGCGTAGCGTTCCGCACCTGGTTGTTCCTCATATGGATTCATCAGAATATGGAGCATCGTTTCGAACGGCGTGTAGTCGCCGTGTTGAATGGCTGCCGCGATCATCTCTTCCACAAGATGATTGCGCGGAATGTAGGCGGGATTGACGGAGCGCATCAAAAGCCTTCGATCCTCCGCAGACTGAGGATCGCGCGTCAGGCGATCTTGCCACAGGGGGCTCCATGAGGCGAGTGCGGAAACCGTCTCGCCGTTCGCGAGCTGGCGGAAGCTGTTGGTGAAGTCCGCCCGCGCCATCTGCAAGGCATCGAGAAGCTGCTGGATAAGCAGCGCGTCGCCATCTTCTTCTGTGACGAGGCCGATCTTCTTCCGGAAGCCCGCGAGCCATTGCTGCGTATAGATTGCCGGGAAACCTTCGATCCGTTCCGTGGCGATGCGGATGGCCACGTCCCGGTCGGCATCAATCAAAGGCAACAGCGTCTCCGCCAAGCGCGCCAGATTCCATTGCGCAATGGGCGCCTGATTGTCATAGGCATAGCGTCCGCCCTGGTCGATGGAGCTGAACACGGTCGCCGGATCATAGGCGTCCATGAAGGCGCAGGGGCCATAGTCGATGGTCTCGCCCGACACGGAGGTGTTATCGGTGTTCATCACACCATGAATGAAGCCGGCCTGTACCCATCGTGCCACGAGACTGGCCTGCGCCTGCATCACCGAATCAAGAAGGGCGAGGTAGGGGTTGGCCGCGCCAGCCAGTGCAGGATAGTGCCTGGCGATGACATGGTCGGCGAGAAGCCTGAGCGAGTCGAGGTCGCGGCGAACGGCGAAGAACTGGAAGGTGCCGACGCGAATGTGACTCGCAGCGACCCGTGTCAGCACCGCGCCCGGCAGCACTTGCTCGCGGTAGACCCTCTCGCCTGTGGTGGCCGCCATCAGCGCCCGCGTCGTGGGGATGCCCAGCGCATGCATTGACTCGCTCACCAGGTACTCGCGCAGCACCGGACCGAGCGCCGCCCGGCCGTCGCCACGCCGGGAGAACGGCGTGGGGCCGGCACCTTTGAGCTGGATGTCGCGGCGGCGGCCATGAAGGTCGATGACTTCGCCCATCAGGATCGCACGCCCGTCGCCCAGTTGCGGCACGAAATTCCCGAACTGATGCCCGGCATAGGCCTGGGCGATGGGGGTCATTCCCTCCAGCAGGGCGTTTCCCACCCCGACATCGGCGGTCAACAGGGCAGGATCGAGTCTGAGTTCGGCGGCCAGCGCCGCATTTACCGTGATGAGGCGCGGGGCTTCCACCGGTGTTGGCGACACGCTGACATGCATGGTGCCGGGCAGGCGGGCATAGCTGTTGTCGAAGGCGACGGCGGGCGTGACTGTCATTCCGGTAATATAAGCGGTCTCGCACCAATCTGAACATAAAGAATTCTTTATGTCGTTGTGGACAGTCCCCCGCCCCGCTGCTATAGCAGCGCCCAATTGCACCCGATCCGAGGACAACCATGACGCGCGCTCATCACGACTATCACGTTGCCGATATCAAGCTGGCCGACTGGGGCCGCAAGGAACTCGACATGGCCGAGGTCGAAATGCCCGGCCTGATGGCCACCCGCGCCGAATACAAGTCACTGCAGCCGCTGCGCGGTGCCCGCATCTCCGGCTCGCTGCATATGACGATCCAGACCGCCGTGCTGATCGAGACGCTGGTGGCGCTGGGCGCCGAGGTCCGCTGGGCCTCCTGCAACATCTATTCGACCCAGGACCACGCAGCTGCGGCAATTGCCGCTGCCGGCATCCCGGTCTTTGCCTTCAAGGGTGAGACGTTGAAGGAATACTGGGATTTCACTGCCCGCATTTTCGAATGGCCGGATGGCCAGCCGACCAATATGATCCTCGATGACGGTGGCG
The DNA here is from genome assembly GCA_963205315.1 of Pseudomonadota bacterium. Lineage (GTDB taxonomy): Bacteria > Pseudomonadota > Alphaproteobacteria > Rhizobiales > Aestuariivirgaceae > Aestuariivirga. The sequence continues at coordinate 8,022 of CAUJIO010000007.1, forward strand.
ACGCCACCCTCTACATCCTTCTTGGCGCCAAGGCCGAGAAGGACCCCTCGCTCATCGCCCATCCGAAGTCGGAAGAAGAGGAATGCCTCTTCGCCGCCATCGCCAAGCGCATCAAGGAGCAGCCAGGCTGGTTCGACAAGGTCAAGGCCTCGATCAAGGGTGTCTCGGAAGAGACCACAACCGGCGTGCACCGCCTGTATGAGCTGCAGAAGAAGGGCGAATTGCCTTTCCCGGCGATCAACGTCAACGACAGCGTGACGAAGTCGAAGTTCGACAACAAGTACGGCTGCCGTGAATCGCTGGTCGATGCGATCCGCCGCGGCACGGACGTGATGATGGCCGGCAAGGTGGCCGTCGTCTGCGGCTACGGCGACGTCGGCAAGGGTTCAGCGGCTTCGCTGAAAGGCTCGGGCGCCCGCGTCGTGGTCACCGAAGTCGATCCGATCTGTGCGTTGCAGGCGGCGATGGACGGTTTTGCCGTGCAGACGCTCGAGGATGTCGTCTCGTCGGCCGACATCTTCGTCACCGCCACCGGCAACAAGGACGTCATCACCGTCGATCACATGAAGCAGATGAAGGACATGGCCATCGTCTGCAACATCGGCCACTTCGACAACGAGATCCAGGTTTCGGAACTCAGGAACTTCAAGTCGGTGAACATCAAGCCGCAGGTCGACATGATCCACATGCCGTCGGGCGCCCGCGTCATCCTGCTGAGCCAGGGCCGTCTGGTGAACCTCGGCAACGCCACCGGCCACCCGAGCTTCGTGATGTCGGCCTCGTTCACCAACCAGACGCTGGCCCAGATCGAACTTTTCACCAACGCCGGCACGGGCAAGTACAAGAACGAAGTCTATGTTTTGCCGAAACATCTCGACGAAAAGGTGGCCCGTCTGCACCTCGAAAAGCTTGGCGTGAAGCTGACGAAGTTGCGTGACGACCAGGCCGCCTATATCGGCGTGACACCCCAAGGACCCTACAAGCCGGAATATTACCGCTATTGAGTTTGAAGGATTCCGGCGCACCGCGACTTTGGCTATATCTTCTCCGGGGCGGATGACGTGCTGATTCGGGCGCCATCCCAGGACTTTGACCGGAGAAGACATGGGCGCCGGCTTCGGCAACTTTTTGGTGGGCGATCCGATTGCCCTGGTTGCGGTGTTGGCGGTCATCGCCGTCGTCGTCTGGGCCATCTATGCAGTGCGCCGCATGTCGAAGGACGAGAGTGCTGCCCGCCGCCGCATCGCCGATCTTGAAATCCGCTTGAACGAAGCCGAATCGGCGATCGCCTCGGAAGCCCACGTGCTTGTCATCTGGCGTGGACGCGGCGATACGCCGGAACGCATCGCCGGTTCAATGCATGGCGCGGCACATCTGCCAGAGGCGCCCGAGACGCTGCTGGACTTCGGCCAGTGGCTGGAACGGGATTCGGCTCTGGCCCTGATCGAGTCGCTGTATGCGCTCCGCAATACCGGTGAGCCCTTCAACATCGGCATCCGCACCCTCAGGGATGAATTGCTCGAGGCCGATGGCCGCACGGCTGGCGGCCTTGCAACCTTGCGGTTCCGGCCGCTGGCGGGCGAGCGGCGCAATGTGGCGGCTCTCGCCAATGATGCCCACAAGCTTGGCAAACAGGTCGAACGCCTGAGTGCCGTCCTCGATGCCGCGCCGCTGCCCGTCTGGCTGAGGAGTGCCGATGGCAAGCTCGCCTGGGTCAACCAGGCCTACGTGGCTTCGGTGGAGGCGCATGACAGCGACGTCGTCATCAAGGGCGGAATCGAGATTGCCAACCGTGCCACTCTCGACAAGTCCCGTGCCAATGAGCGCACCGGCTATGTCGGCCGCATCCATGCGGTGATTGGCGGCGCCATGCGTGCGCTTGATATCCATGAGGTCCAACTGCCCGATGGCACCGCGGGTTTCGCCATCGACATGTCAGCGCTTGAAGAGGCCGAGAAGGAACTCGACCGCCATATCAAAGCGCACACGTCGACCCTCAACAAGCTCGACACGGCCATCGCCATCTTCGGTCCCGACCAGCGGCTGCGTTTCCACAATGCGGCTTATGCCGCACTCTGGCCGCTCGATTCGATGTGGCTCGACGGCCATCCGACGGATGGCGAAATCCTCGACCGCCTGCGCGCGCAGCGCTGCATTCCGGAACAGGCCAATTATCGCGAGTGGCGCACCAAGCAGTTGGCCGCCTACACGACGCTCGATACCCGCGAGAGCTGGTGGTATCTGCCCGATGGACGCTCGCTGCACGTGGTGTGCGAACAGCATCCCTTTGGCGGCGTCACCTATCTCTATGAGAACGCCACCAAGGAAATTCAGCTGGAGAGCCGCTATAACGAATTGATCGGCGTGCAGCGCGAGACCCTCGACAATCTTGAGGAAGGCATTGCGCTGCTTGGTTCCGATGGCCGCATGAAGCTGTTCAATCCCGCCTTCGCGCGCTTCTGGAATCTCGACCCCGGCTTCCTCGAAACCGAACCGCATATCGAGGAACTCGCCGCTCATGGCCGCCGCTTCGCCGCCGATACGGTTGCCTGGGACGAAGTGCGTTTCGGAGTGACGCGGCTCGACGTCGAACGCAAACCCGTCAGCGGCAAGATCAATGCCGTCGACCGTATCTTGCAGTTCACTGCCGTGCCGCTGCCTGATGGCAACACCTTGCTGACCTTTGCCGATATTACCGACTCGTCACGCATGGAGCGCGCGCTCCGCGACCGCGCCGATGCGCTCGAAGCCGCCGACCGCCTGAAGAATATGTTCCTGTCCAATGTCTCCTATGAGATTCGCACGCCGCTCACCTCCGTCCTCGGTTTTGCCGAAGGCCTGCAGATGGGGCTGGCCGGTCCGCTGCTGCCGAAGCAGCAGGACTATGTGCGCGACATCCGCAGGTCATCGACCGATCTCAAGACCATCATCGACGCCATCATCGATCTCACCGCGATCGATGCCGGCGCCATGGAACTGCATCTCTCCCGGGTCGACGTGCCCGGCATGCTGGAGGCCGTGGCCGAGAAGCTGGCCCCCTCCATTGACAGCCGCGATCTGACGCTCAACATCGAGGTCGGATCGGATGTGTCGAGCTTCGTCGCTGACCCGGTGCGCGTCGAACAGATCCTGTCAAATCTGCTGTCCAACGCCATCGGCTTCTCCACCGCGGGCAGCACCATTCGCATGGGCGCCAAACGCTCCGGCAGCAGCATCCAGCTTTGGGTGTCGGATTCCGGCCGTGGCATCGAACCGGAATTCCAGAAACAGGCCTTCGAGCGCTTCCAATCGCGCCCGGTGCCGGGTGGCCATCGCGGCCCGGGCCTGGGACTTGCCATCGTCAAGAGCTTCGTCGAACTGCATGATGGCCAGGTGTCGCTGCTCTCCAAAGTCAACCAGGGGACGACGGTGCTGTGCACATTCCCGGCCGATGGTCCCTCGCTCTCCCACCGCAATGACGGTGCCTCCGCCGCGGATCGAAGGCGCGCCTGATGTCCACCGCGGTCAACGTGAGATTCGAGAGCGCGGCAGAACTTGAGGCCTATGCGGCAAGGCTTTCGCTCTTCGCGAGGCCCGGCATGGTGTTGCTGCTGCAGGGCGATCTTGGCGCAGGCAAATCCACCTTTGCCCGCGCCTTCATCCGTGCGCTCGCCATGGATCAGGTCTTCGATGTCCCGAGCCCAACCTTCACCATCGTCCAGACTTACGACGAAACCCGAATACCCGCCGTCCATGCCGATCTCTATCGAATCGCCTCGCGTGAAGAGCTTGAGGAGTTGGGCCTCGAGGATCTGCTGAAGACCCATGTGCTGGCCGTCGAGTGGCCGGAGAAGATTCTCGACTGGCGGCTCGAGGATTCACTGCTTGTGAAGCTGAGCGGGTCGGGCGATGTCCGCAATGCTGTGATCACCGCCACAGGGAACTGGCAGCAGGCGCTGGCCCGCAATGACGCGATTGAAGGCTTCCTCAGGTCGACGCGCTGGGCAACGGCTGAACGCCGCTTCCTCGAGGGCGATGCATCGTTCCGCCGCTATGAAACGCTGAACTTGGGCTCGGACGCCGCAATACTCATGGACATGCCGGCACGGCCCGATGGTCCGCCCGTGAAGAACGGCCTGCCCTATAGCGCCATCGCCCATCTGGCAGAAGACATTCGCGCCGTTGTCGCCATCAATTCGCAATTGATTGCCGCTGGCTACTCGGCACCACGCATCGAGGCCGTCGATCTCGGTCAGGGCCTTGCCGTGATGGAGGATCTGGGGCGCAACGTATATGGCCGCATGATGCAAAACGGCGAGGACATGCGCGAGCCCATGGCCGAGGCCGTCGCGGTCCTGGCCGGCATGGCGGAGCGCGACTGGCCAATGGATGTGCCGCTTGCTGACGGCAATATCTATCATGTGCCGGCTTATGATGTAGAGGCACAGCTGATCGAAATCGATCTGCTGCCAAGCTGGTTCTGGCCCTATAGCTACGGCATCGAAATACCAGCTGGCGCGCGCGCCGAATTCGAGTCCCTCTGGACCGATCTCCTGCCGCTGACGCAAGCCACCCGCCGCGTGTGGACATTGCGCGACTATCACTCACCCAATCTGCTGTGGTTGGCGGAGCGGCAGGGGACCGCCCGCGTCGGCATCATCGACACGCAGGACTGCCTCCTTGGTCATCCCGCCTACGATCTTGCCTCGATGCTGCAAGATGCGCGAGTCGACATTGACTTTGACTTCGCCGACGACCTTTATAAACACTATTGTACCTTGCGCCGCACGTCGGGCAATTTCGACCAGGCCAGGTTCGATGTGGCCTATGCCATTCTCGGTGCCCAGCGTGCCACCAAGATTCTCGGCATCTTTGCACGGCTGTCGAAGCGCGACGGCAAGCATGGTTATTTGCGCCATATGCCGCGTGTCTCGCGCTACCTCGAGCGCAATCTGGCACACCCGCGCCTGAACCAATTGAAGAGCTGGTTCGACCGCCACCTGCCGGCGGCAATACGTGAACGTCAACCGTGAGCAACATTGGCAAGACCGCCATGGTGCTGGCGGCTGGCCTTGGCCAGCGCATGCGCCCGATCACCCTGACCAGGCCCAAGCCCTTGGTCGAGGTCGCCGGCCGTACACTGATCGACTACGGGTTTGACCGCCTGCGGCAAGCGGGAGTCGAGACAGCTGTTGTCAACGTCCACTACCTCGCGGATCAGATCGAGGCCTGGGCAGCAGAGCAAACCTCACCCCGCATCGTCATTTCAGATGAGCGGACCGAACTCCTCGATACGGGTGGCGGCGTTGCCCATGCACTGCCCTTGCTGGGCCATGAGCCGTTCTTCGTCATCAACAGCGACAGCTTCTGGATCGACAGCGGCGAGCCCGCACTTGAACGCCTCCGCGCCGCGTGGGACGATGACAAGATGGATTGCTTGCTGCTCCTGTGTCCCCTGCCGCAAACTGTTGGCTATGACGGCAACGGCGATTTCGTGCGGGATGCCTCTGGACGCCTGGCCCGCAAGGCGAAGGCCGAGGGTGAACCGTTGGCCTATATTGGCGCCTACCTGGCTTCCCCGCGCCTGCTGGCCGGTGCGCCCGCCGGAAAGTTCTCGATGAACCTGCTATGGGACCGCGCCATTGCTGCGGGGCGGTTGTTCGGCGTATCGCACCTCGGCCGCTGGCTGCACGTCGGCACGCCGGATGCAATTGCACTCGCCGAAACCGCATTAAGGAGCTGACGCATGAGCGCTCAGCCGTCGCGGGTCTTCACCATCGCGCCGGACAAGCCTTTCCTCGACGTGCTGGCGCGTGCCGTGCTGAATGGATTTCCACGCCAGCAGCAAGGCAAGCCCGACAGCTTCGATCTCGCCCACTGGACGATTCTTCTTCCCACCCGCCGCGCCGTGCGCGAACTCGAGGATATCTTCTTCCGCCTCACCGGCGGCACGGGGCTCCTGTTGCCGCGCATCAAACCCATTGGTGACATCGACGAGGATCTCCTGGCGCCGGCTCATGACGTCGAGATGCCGGAAACACCACTCACCGCGCCCGGTCAACTGCTGCTGCTCATTGATCTGATCGATCAATGGGCGGGCGCCAATCCGCACACCAGGCTGGCGCAGGAAATCGCCGCGGCTCCGCAACAGGCCAAGGGACTTGCCCAGTCGCTGGCGGAATTGCTCGACACGCTCGAAACCGAAGATGTCGATCCCACACAGGTGGCCGAACTCTATGGGCTTGAGGCGGCGCGGCACCGCGAGGCCATTCTCGATTTTCTCGCCATCGCGCGTGAATCCTATCCGCGCCGCTTGCGTGAGGCCAATGTCATCGGCCCGCAGGCGCGGCGCTCGATGATCCTCAGGCGCGAGGCTGCACGGCTGGCCTTCACGAAGACTGACAAGCCTTTCATCGCCGCAGGGTCGACCGGTTCGATCAAGGCGACGGCTGCACTCCTGCAGGCGATTGCCGGACTGCCGAATGGCGCCGTGGTTCTGCCGGGGCTCGACCAGGTCATGGACGAGCCAAGCTGGCTGGCGGTCGGACCCACACATCCACAACATGCAATCAAGCATCTGCTCTCGAGCATGGGCTTGCCCCGCCAGGCGGTGGCAGAACTGGGTGAGCCTGCGGCAGTGCCGCGCAACTGGCTGCTGAGCGAAATGATGCGGCCTGCAGAAACAGCACATCTCTGGCGCGAAGGTCTTGCCGGCCGCGCCGCCGCCGTTTCGGCGGCGATGACCGGCGTCGAACTCGTGGAGACGCGCAGCCTGCAGGAACAGGCAGCGGCTGCCGCGTTGATTCTGCGCCAATGTCTCGAGACGCCGGGGCGGACCGGCTGCCTCATCACGCCGGAGCGGCAATTGGCACGGCGCGTCAAGGCCGAGTTGCAGCGCTGGAACATCGCCATCGACGATTCCGCCGGTGAGCCGCTCATTCGCATGGGCGGCGGTTCGCTGGTCAATCTGCTGATGGAAGCGCAGCTGGACTCCTTCTCGGCTGAAAGCCTTGCGGCACTGTTGCACCATCCGCTCGCCACCTTCGGCGCGGCAGCGGATGAGGCGCGCGCGCATGCCAGCCTCATCGACATGGCGCTGTTGCGTGCCGGCACCGGTGCGCCAGGCATCGGCGCGCTCTCGCATGCCATGCGCCTGGCCGCTGCGAATACGCAACACCGCCATCTGGCGCTCCGTCCGGTGACTTCTGAACAGTGGGACGCGGCAGCCCTTCATTGTGCCCGCATCAGCGATCACCTTGCGCCGTTGCAGGCCTCGCAGGCGACGACACTCGCGGCCCATCTCGATCTGCTGACCGGCGTGTGCGAGGCGATCGCCGGTGAAGCATTCTGGCAGGACGAGGGTGGTGACGAACTGCGCGGCGCCTTCGATGTATTGCGCGAGGAGTCACGGTTCCTTGCGTCTTGCGATGCACCGCGCGCCGCCGCGATCATCCGCCACTGGCTGCAAGGACTGCCGGTACGCCGCCAGGCCACGGGTGCAACGGCTGCGCTGTCGATCCTTGGCCTCCTCGAAGCCCGCCTGATCCGTGCCGATGTCATGGTTCTGGCAGGCTTGAACGAGAGCACCTGGCCGGGCGTGCCTGACAGCGGGCCGTGGGTCAACCGGCCAATGCGCGACACGCTGGGGCTGAAGCAACCCGAATCGCAGATCGGCCAGACCGCACATGACTTCGTTCAGGCTTTTGGCGCAGCCGAAGTCAAGCTGCTCTGGTCGCGCCGTATAGGGGACTCACCCGCGACACTGTCGCGCTGGATTCACCGGTTGCAGATGATCCTCAAGGCCGCGGGACTTGACTCCCTCACGGGCGCATCCGCGCATTGGCCGCTGCTGGCGCGGCAGATGATCGAGCCCGGCACCGTCGTCCCGATCGCCATGCCGAAGCCCCGCCCGCCGGTGAAGCTCAGGCCACGGCAGTTGAGCGTCACGCGCATCGAGTCCCTGATCCGCGACCCCTATGCCATTTATGCCCGCCATGTGCTGCGGCTCGAACCTCTCGATCCCGTGTCGGCGGCACCGGACTCATCGCGGCGTGGCATGATCTTCCACGCCGCCATCGGCGATTTCCTCGCGGCCTATCCCCGCCATTTGCCCGATGACGCAGAGGAACTGCTTTTGGCCGCGGGAAAAGTCCATTTCGCCGCGCTTGCCGACTATCCCGGCCTCACCGGTTTCTGGTGGCCGCGATTCCAGCGCATTGCGCATTGGCTAGCCGAGCAGGAATTCGGGCTTCGGGCCGGTGTCGAATCAATCGCTGCCGAGAGGGCTGGAGCGTTGCGCTTCGATGTCATCGGCGAACCCTTCGCCCTCACCTGTCGCGCCGATCGCGTCGATCTCTTCGCCGATGGCAGTGCCCGCATCATCGATTACAAGACAGGGACGCCGCCGTCCGCAAAGCAGGTGATAGCCGGCCTCAATCCGCAACTCACACTGCAGGCTGCCATTCTTGCGGCAGGCGGCTTCGACGGGCTGCAAGCCCGCACGACACGCGAGCTTGCCTATATCAAGCTTTCGGGTGGCGTGCCGGCAGGAGAGATCGTCTCGCTCAAACTCGGTCAGGTGATGGACCTCGCCGCCGGACATCTCGCAGGCGTGAAGCGGATGCTCACCGGCTATGCGAACCCCGGGCAACCCTACCTGCCGCGTGCCATGATGGAGAAGGACGACGAGGCGAGTGACTACGACCACCTGTCGCGCTTCCGCGAATGGTCGCTGTCCGGGAGCAGATCATGAGCTTCAATGCCCAGGCCAGCCTCAGGCAGTTGCAGGCATCCGATCCCGCCACAACCGTCTGGGTGAATGCCAATGCCGGGTCGGGCAAGACCCATGTGCTGGTCGACCGCGTCATCCGCCTGATGCTTGGTGGTACCGATCCCTCGCGCATCATGTGTCTCACTTTCACCAAGGCGGCGGCCGCCGAAATGGCCAATCGCCTGTTCGAACGGCTGAGCACGTGGATCGTCATCGACGACGGCCAGTTGACTGGCCTCTTGGCGAAGCTCGACGTCAACAACCCCCATGCCACAACACTTGAGCGCGCGCGCCAGCTCTTTACCCGCGCGCTCGAGACGCCGGGCGGCCTGAAGATCCAGACCATCCACGCCTTCTGCGAGCGCCTGTTGCAGCTGTTTCCGGTGGAGGCTGGAATCGTGCCGCATTTCACCACGCTGGACGAGCGCCAGGCCAAGGAGACGCTGCAGCAGGCGCGTGACGCCGTTCTGAGCCGTGCCCAGGCTGATGAGGCGGCGGATTTTGGCATTGCACTGGGCGACATTGCCTCCCGCCTGCAGGCCGACGCCTTCGACGCGCTGCTCAACACGCTGCTGGCAAAGCGATCCTCTTTGCATGGTTCATTCGATCCCGAGACCGGGTTGATGTCGACCGAAGCATTGCTGCGCCATCAGCTCGGCCTTGCGCCCGGTGTGACGGCGGAGACTGTGCGGGCAACGTGCACAGCCGATGCTGCGCGCTACGGTGAACTCGTGGCGGCACTTGCAACCGGAACCAAAGCCGAAGGTGAACGCGCGGCCGAAATCCGTAACGTCCTGCGGGATGCCGGCAGCAACCTGTTCTCACTCGAGAAAATTCTGCTGACGGTGGAACGCGAACCCCGCAAGACGGTGGCCAACAAGCCGACGATGCAGCGGTTTCCCTGGATCGAGGACTTCATCAAGGCAGACCAGAAGCGGCTGTGCGACGCACTGGGCCGCCTCGGCGATCTCGACTGCATCGCGGCGACGCTCTCAGCACTCCGCCTGGCCGGTGCCATCGTGAGTGAATACGAAGCAGTGAAGCGGCGTCAGGGATGCTACGACTTCGACGACCTCATCATCAAGACAAGCGAGTTGCTGCAGGAACGGCCGGATGCTGCATGGGTACTCTACAAGCTCGATGGCGGCATCGAGCACCTGCTGGTCGACGAGGCGCAGGATACCAGCCCGGCGCAGTGGGATATCATCCGTGCACTGACGGATGAGTTCTTCGCCGGCGAGGGCCGTCACGGATCAAAGTCCCGCACGGTGTTCGTGGTCGGCGATCGAAAGCAATCGATCTACTCGTTTCAGGGTGCGGACCCGGATATCTTCGAAACGGTATACGAAAGCTACAAGGAGCTGGTGAGTGGTGCCGGCGGCGAGTTCCGTCCCGTGGATCTCACCGTGTCATTCCGGTCTGCACCGCAAATTCTCGATGCCGTCGACCGTGTCTTCAAGCGGGACTCAGCTGCACGCAGCGGCCTTGACGGCGTGATTGAGCGCGACTGGGCCCATCAGTCCAACCGGCTCGGCGACAAGGGCACGGTCGAGGTCTGGGATCTGATCGAGCCACTGGAGGCGCCGCCGCAGGAACCATGGGACGTTCCAGTTGACCGCGAACCAGCCCACGCCCCGGCCCGCCGCCTGGCAAGCCTCCTGGCCAGTACCATCAAGTCATGGATTGGTCGCCGTGATCTGCCTGCGCAAAAACGCGCCGTCGAGCCCGGCGATATCCTGATCCTCGTTCGCCAGCGCAACGTGTTCTTCGACGCGATGATCCGCGCCCTGTGGAGCGAATGCGTGCCGGTCGCTGGCGCCGACCGCCTGAAGCTTGGCCAGAACATCGCCGTCCTCGATCTCATGGCGATGGCGCAATTCTGCATCATGCCGGAGGATGATCACGCACTGGCGTGTCTGTTGAAGAGCCCGCTGCTGCCGCAGCCCTTGTCGGAAGACGATTTGTTGTCGGTTGCTGCAGATCGCAAGGGCACACTGTGGCAGAGCCTGAAGGAGCGGAGCGAGCCTGTATTCACCGCGGCTGTCCTCGAACTGGCACCGCGCATCGCAGCTGCACCTGGCGCTCGTCCGTTCGAGTTTTTTTCCAACCTGTTGCAGCTCTCGCGCCTGCGCTTCCTCAGCCGCCTCGGCAGCGAAGCCAACGATGCGATCGATGCGCTGCTCGATCTGGCGCTCGACTATGAACAGGCCAACGGCACGTCGCTGACGGGCTTCGTCAACTGGTTCGCGGCTGGTGACGTCGAGATCAAGCGCAACATGGAGAAGGGCAAGGGTGAAGTCCGCATCATGACGGTGCACGGCGCCAAAGGCCTTGAAGCGCCGATCGTCATCTTGCCGGATACAACGACCGCCGCCGATGCCAAGCCGGCATCACTCATCTTCCTGCCGGCCGGCAATTCCAATGCCCGCGTGCCGCTCTGGCTGGTGCCGAAGAACTTCGACTCGGATCGCATCCGCACGCTGAAAGACAACGAGAAGGACAGCCAGACGGCGGAACACCGGCGCCTGCTTTATGTGGCGATGACACGGGCGCAAGACGAACTCTACGTCTGCGGATACCGGGGGGCCCGCGATGTTGCCGATCATTGCTGGTACAATACGGTCCGCAGCGAGCTGGAGAAACATCCTGACGCGCAGAAGATCGAACAGCCCGAGGGCTTCCGCATCGGCGCACCCCCTGGCTTCGGCGCGGCTCCCGCCACCAGCGCGCCCGCCCCTGTTCCGTTGCCGGACTGGATCAACACGCCCATCGGCCAGACAGCAGCAGGTCCGCCCGCCGGCAAGCCGCCTCAACCGAAACGCAACCCCGCTTATGTGGCACAGGGCATTCTGATCCACCGCATCCTGCAGCAATTGCCCGACCGGCCAGAGGCGGAGTGGCCGGCCTACATTGCCCAGAAGGTCGCTCAGTCTGGCGGCGGGCACAGCCTCACCGCCGAAATCTCGGCCTTGATTGCCCTTCCGCTCATGGCCGAGCTGCTGTCGTCCGCGGGGATTTCCGAAGTGCCGCTGATGGTGGAATTGACCGGCGGCGTGATGGAGCGCCGCCGCATCGACAGGTTGGTGCGCGGACCGCACGGCATCCTGGTTGCGGATTACAAGACCGACCGCGAGGTGCCGGCCAGCATCGAGGCCTGCAATCCGGAATATCTGCTGCAGATGGCCGTCTACCGCGACGCTCTGCGCCGTACCCATCCGGGCATACCCCTGCGCCTTGTGCTGGTGTGGACGGCGGCACCAAGCATCATGGAAATTCCTGATTTCGTTCTGGATGGCATGATCGAAAACCATGGCTGATCAGCTTTCCGTGAGGCGCCCTTGACCCTGAGGGTGACCCCTCTTACCTTCCTGTTCAACCCAACCCGGCGATTCCCGCCATGTCCCAGAGGTTCTCATGTCCACCCACAAGGTGTCCGACGCATCCTTCGAGAAGGATGTGCTTCAGTCCGATACGCCCGTCGTCGTCGATTTCTGGGCCGAGTGGTGCGGACCCTGCAAGATGATTGGTCCCGCTTTGGAAGAGATTGCCACGAGTCTTGGCCCCAAGGCCAAGATCGTCAAGATCAACATCGACGAGAATCCCGGCACGCCATCGCGCTACGGCGTGCGTGGCATTCCCACGCTGATGGTCTTCAAGGGCGGCCAGGTTGCGGCCACCAAGGTTGGTGCAGCTCCCAAGAACGCCTTGCAGTCGTGGATCGAGCAGTCGATCTGAGCGGATTGAGCTCGTGAGAAGAGGGCCGTCCCGGTGGGCGGCCCTTTGCTATTCCTCGTCGAACTTCGATTCGACCAGTGCGCCAAGTGCGGCAATGGCGGCCTCCGCCTGCGGGCCAGAGGCCTCGACCTCGATCGACGTGCCCATCGCCGCGCCGAGCATCATCAGGCCCATGATCGAGGTAGCCGGAACCGTCATGCCGTCGCGGCTCACTTTGATGTCGGCGTCAAAACTTTCAGCGCATTTTACGAACTTGGCGGAGGCGCGTGCGTGAAGGCCGCGCTGGTTGATGATGGCCATGTTCCTCTGCACTGCAGGCACATCAATCTCCGAGAATCTGGCTGGCGACGTTGATGTATTTGCGCCCGGCGTCCTGCGCGGCGGTGGCGGCCTTGTCCAGCGAGTAGTCCTTGCGGATGCGGGCAAGCTTTACCAGCATCGGCAGGTTCAGGCCGGCGACCACCTCGACCTTGCCGATTTCCAAGAGCGAAATGGCGAGATTTGACGGCGTGCCGCCGAACATGTCGGTGAGGATGATGACGCCCGCACCCTGATTGACCCGCGTGATGGCGGTGGCGATGTCGGCGCGGCGGTTTTCCATGCGGTCATCCGGGCCGATCGCAACGGCTTCGATCGCCTCCTGCGGGCCGACGATGTGTTCGAGCGCATGGCGGAACTCCTCGGCAAGACGGCCGTGGGTGACCAGGACGAGTCCGATCATGGTAACACTGAAACTCCGCGCTCCCGCGTTTTGAAGGTGGCGCACCATGCCCGTAACGTGGCGGCGATGCAATATGCCATTCAGCGGTGCCCGATGTGGTCCATTGCCGCCCGGATGCGGGCCGGCGCCGAGGGTTTCCCGGGGTCGATCAGGATCAATGGCCGGGTCAGTCCCAGGATGTCGAACCGGCTGGTTTCGAGATCAGGCAGGCGCTCGATCTCCGAGGAAGGCGTTAGCCGGACCACGAGGTCAAGGGGCACGTCTGCCACGGCAGGAACATCGACAATACCCAGTCCGCGCACTTCCAGCTTTCCAGCCAGGGCCGATGGAGCAGACATCAGCAGCGCCGAGTCCTTGCGCGTGATCACCACCTGGTCATCCGCCACCAGATGGATCGTTCGCAGCTTGCCTGAGATGCCGCCGCCGTGATGATCGAGCAACCGCAACACCAGATCGGACTTGCCGCTGCCGGGTGCTCCCAGCAGCAATACGCCATGGCCGCCAATGGCCACGCAACTGCCGTGGATGACTGCAACGTCACTCATCGGCAGCGGCCGGAATACGCACGATGAAGCGGGCGCCCAGAATGGGTTTTTCGCCGGTGTCATCGGCTTTGCCATAGCGGTTCTCGGCCCAGATGCGGCCGCGGTGTGCCTCCACGATCTGTTTTGAGATCGAAAGCCCAAGCCCCGAGTTCGAACCGAAGCTGCCCTCCGGCCGGTCGGTGTAGAATCGCTCAAAAATGCGCTCGAGATTGTCGGGGCGGATGCCAGGGCCACAGTCATCGACCCGCAGCTCGATCTCGCCCTTGATCTTCCGTAGACGGACGTTCAGCTTCGTCCCCGGTTTGGTGAAGGACCGCGCATTGTCGATGAGATTGCGCGCCACCTGGCCCAGGCGCGAGTCGTGACCCATCACCATGAAGCCCTTGCTCTTGTCGGTGGCCTGCGGGAACTTCGCCGCCTCATAGACGATCTCGGCCTGCTCCGGCTTGCGCGTGTCATTGGCATAGGCAACGATGGTCTCAATCAGCTGTCCGAGATCCAGCGGCCTTGCCTCGGCGCGCGCCAGTTCGGCATCGAGCCGCGAGGCATCCGAGATGTCGGTGATCAACCGGTCCAGCCGCTTGACGTCGTGTTTGACGATGTCGACCAGACGGTTGCGCTGCTCGTCGTTCTTGGCATAGGCCAGCGTTTCGACGGCACTGCGCAGCGAGGTGAGCGGGTTCTTGAGTTCGTGGCTGACATCGGCCGCGAAGGCCTCGATGGCATCGATGCGATTGTAAAGCGCATTGGTCATGTCGCGCACCGCCCCCGAGAGATCGCCGATCTCGTCGCGCCGCGCCGTAAAATTCGGAATTTCGACTCGCTTGTTGATGCCGCGCCGCACGCGTTCGGCCGCTGCTGCAAGCTTGCGCAATGGCAAGGCGATGGTCGAGGCCAGCAACACCGACAAGAGAATGGTGACCAGCGCCACAAAGCCGAAGGTCATGAACACGACCTTGCGCTCGGCCCGCAGCACGTCGTCGATTTCCCCGCCGGTTGTCGACAGCACGAGAGCCCCCAGCACGGCCCGGAAGCGTTGCACCGGCACCGAGACGAGAACGATGATCTGCCGCCGGTCGTTGAGGCGCACGACGCTGACCGTTGCGCCATTGAGGGCCGCGGCGACTTCGGCAAAGTCCTTGCCGTTGTCGAGGCCATATTCCACCTGCAGCGGATAGTCATAGGAGAAGGCCCAGCTGATCAGCCGATTCCAAAGTGACGCGATGCTTCCGTCCTTCGACTTGTCAAGCGGCGGCAGGTCGGATTGCACGATGTCGCCGCGGCTGTAGAGGAAGCGGCTGTCGACGACCAGATTGCCCGCGTTGTCGATGATTCGGGCGCGCACCGTGGTATTGGCCAGGAGGCGCTTGAGGATGGGGCCCGCTGATTCGGGATCGATCGGGAAATCGAGACCGCTCAGCTGATCGGCGTCGGGCAGCGTGTCGTCGGTGTTGTCATCGAGCGAATCCGGATCGATGACGATCGAGCCGGTATCGACAGTGGCGGAGCCGGCAATCGCTGCGGCAATGATCTGCGCCTGCGTCGTCAGGCTTTGCACCCGCGCATCGATCAGTCCCTGGCGGAACTGGTTGAAGTAAAGGATACCGCTGACCAGGATGATGAGGCCGAGCAGGTTGAGCATCACGATGCGGCTGGTCAGGCGCTGCGGTGCCAGCCGCTGGATGAAGCTGCGCACCGCCGGTGCGGGACCATGTCCGCCCTCCACGCTCTCCGCCGATTCTTCGGCTTCGAGACGTTCGGCCGGCTCAGGCGTTTTCACCTTGTCCAGCATCCGGTGTCAGGTCCCTTGGGCCCCGCGCTCTCCTATTGTTCCTTGAAACGGTAGCCGACGCCATACAGCGTCTCGATGCCGTCGAACGCCTCGTCGACGGCGTTGAACTTCTTGCGCAGGCGCTTGATGTGGCTGTCGATGGTGCGGTCATCGACATAGACCTGATCGTCGTAAGCCGCATCCATCAGCGCGTCCCTGCTCTTGACGATGCCGGGACGCTGGGCCAGCGACTGGAGGATGAGGAATTCGGTGACGGTGAGCGTCACCGGCTTGCCATCCCAGGTGCAGGAATGGCGGTCTGGATCCATCGCCAGCTTGCCGCGCTCGATGACCTTGGCCGCTTCGGCAGGTGCGGCTCCCGGTTCGCGGTTGACGATGCGACGCAGCACGGCCTTGACGCGCTCGACCAGCAGGCGCTGCGAGAACGGCTTCTTGATGAAATCGTCGGCACCCATCTTGAGGCCGAAGAGTTCGTCGATCTCGTCATCCTTCGAGGTCAGGAAGATGACCGGGAGATCGGATTTCTGGCGGATGCGGCGCAGCAGTTCCATGCCGTCCATGCGCGGCATCTTGATGTCGAAGATTGCCATGTCGGGCGGATTGTCCTGCAGGCCCTGAAGCGCTGCGGCTCCGTCATTGTATTTCTGCACGCTGTAGCCCTCGTTCTCGAGCGCCATGCCCACAGAGGTCAGAATGTTGCGGTCGTCATCGACCAGCGCAATCGTCGGCATCTTCTTGTTCATCCTTCGGATTTCCCTTCTTCTGGCACTAGGGGCGGAACTGGAACAAAATGTGGCGGAGATGATAAGTGCTCTTGGAGCAGATTGCGAGGCATGATCATGAATACATCCAGAAGCTTTACTGGCGCAGAGGCGCGCCAATTGCTGCGGCGGGCCAGAACAGGCACCTTGAGTACCCTGAACCGTGACGATGGCACTCCCTATGCTTCTCTGGTGAATGTCGCGACCGACGTCACAGGCTGGCCGCTGATTCTCGTTTCCACTCTGGCGTGGCACACGAAGAACCTCGCGGCTGACCCCCGCGCTAGCCTGATGGTGGCGGAAATGCCAGCCGCCGGCGATGCCCTGACCGGTGCCCGTGTCACGGTCATGGGGCGATTCGTGAAGGTCGCGGACGAGGCTTTGTCGCGCCGCTATCTGTCCCGGCATCCCGCCGCGGCCCTCTATTCCGGATTCGGCGATTTCGGTTTCTGGCGGATGGAGCCCGTGCGCGCCCATGCGGTGGCCGGATTCGGCCGCATCGAGACCATGGACGCAGATGAGGTGTTTCCATCAGCTGATGAGATGATCAATCTGCAAGAGAGCGCCATTCAGCACATGAATGAGGATCATGCCGACGCGATACAGCGGTATGCTGAGTCCTTGGGCGCCACCCCGGGCGGCTGGCAGGTTGCGGGAATTGATCCGGATGGCGCTGATCTGCTGCGTGGTGAAGAGGTTTTGCGGTTGAGCTTCCCCGCGCCCGTCTGCTCGGCTGCTGAACTTCGCGGCACTTTCGCGAAGCTCGGACAGAGATCCTGCTTGAGCGAAAAACATCAGAAGTGTGATTTACGATAACGCATTAAAATGAGGCGTTGTTAGCAATAACGCATTTTTTCCTTGCGAGCGGCTCTGGCACCATCCTACAAACCCTGCATTGAACTGCAGGAGCCTGACCTATGGACACCGCGACAGACAATCAGATCCGTTCCGAACTGGCCCGTCTGGGTCTCAGCTGGATTGATCGTATTTCCTGGAATGCTCCCGCGCCGATTCTCTATCAGGAGGCGGTGGCGCGCGGCGAAGGTCTGGTCGCGGTAGGTGGCGGCATTGCCGTGTCGACTGGGCAGCACACCGGCCGCAGCCCCAATGACAAGTTCGTGGTCCGCGATGGCACCACCGAGGACACGATCTGGTGGGACAACAACAAGGCCATGAGCCGCCACGCCTTCGAGACCCTGAAGAAGGACTTCATGGCGCATGCCCGCCTCAAGAATGTCTATGTGCAGGATCTGTTGGCCGGTGCTGATGCCAGCTACCAGCTGCCCACCCGCGTCATCACCGAACATGCCTGGCATGCCCTGTTCATCCAGCATCTGCTGATCGTGCCGCCCGCTGGTACGTCCGCACAACCGAAGCTGACGATCATCAACCTGCCGAGCTTCAAGGCCGATCCGGCCCGCCACGGCACCCGCAGCGAAACCGTCATTGCGCTGGACCTGGCCAACGGCCTCGTTCTCATCGGCGGCACGCATTATGCCGGCGAGATGAAGAAGGCCGTCTTCACCGTCCTCAACTACCTGCTGCCCGAACAGGGCGTGATGCCGATGCATTGCTCCGCCAATGTCGGGCCAAAGGGCGACAGCGCCGTCTTCTTCGGCCTCTCCGGCACCGGCAAGACAACGCTGTCGGCCGATCCGTCGCGCACCCTGATCGGTGACGACGAGCATGGCTGGTCGGCCAACGGTATCTTCAATTTCGAGGGTGGCTGCTACGCCAAGGTGATCAAACTGTCGAAGGAGGCCGAGCCGCAGATCCATGCCACCACCGAAATGTGGGGCACTGTGCTGGAAAATGTGGCGATCGATCCCGTGACCCGCAAACTCGACCTGAATGATGCCTCGGCGACCGAGAATACCCGCGCCGCCTATCCCCTGTCGGCCATCGCCAATGCCAGCGCAACGGGCACCGCTCCGGTGCCGAAGACCATCGTCATGCTGACGGCCGACGCCTTTGGCGTGCTGCCGCCGATTGCCAGGCTCACCCCGCAACAGGCGATGTATCACTTCCTCTCGGGTTACACCGCCAAGGTGGCCGGCACCGAGCGTGGCGTCACCGAACCGCAGGCGACATTCTCCACCTGCTTTGGCGCCCCCTTCATCCCGCGCGACCCGAGCGTCTACGGCAATCTGCTGCGCGACCTGATCGCCCGGCATGGCGTCTCCTGCTATCTCGTCAACACCGGCTGGACCGGTGGCACCTATGGCGTCGGCCATCGCATGCCGATCAAGGCCACCCGCGCCTTGCTGAATACGGCGCTGGATGGCCGCCTCGAACAGGTCGAGATGCGGACCGATGCCAATTTCGGCTTTGCCGTGCCGGTTGCTGTCGACGGCGTCGATGCCGCCATCCTCGACCCGCGCGGCACCTGGGCCGACGGCAAAGCCTATGACGCCATGGCGCGAAAGCTTGTGGGCATGTTCGTCAAGAACTTCGCTCGCTTCGAAGCGCATGTCGATGCCGAGGTGAAGGCCGCGAGCCCCATCACCCAGATCGCGGCGGAGTAGGACAGCCGTCGAGCCGCGGATGGCCGGGCAAGGCCCGGTCATTTTAGGTGCCGTGCCGAATTGACTTGTTCGGACGCGGCAATCGGGCGAGGAGAGGCTTTCTGTGCCTTTCCGGAAACATCGGTGTTCGATCTCCTCTCCTCCTTCGATTCTCACACGCTCGCGCTGCTGGTGCTGGTTGCCGCGGTGGCTGGTCTGGCGCGTGGGTTTTCGGGTTTTGGCGCGGCGCTGATTTTTGTGCCCGCTGCCAGCGCGCTGGTGACGCCTGCGGTTGCAGCGCCCATCCTGCTGGTGACCGACGGTCTGCTCTCGCTGGGTTTCATCCCCGGGGCCTGGAGACGGGCTAGCCGCAGGGATGTAGCGGTGATGGCGGCCGGAACCATGATTGGCATTCCGCTCGGCACCTATATCCTCAACCATGCCGATCCCCTGCCGCTGCGCTGGGGGATTGCGGCGCTGGCCACGGCGATGTTCTTGCTGCTGGTCACCGGTTGGCGCTACACGGCAGAACCGAAGCCGCCGCTGACGGTTGCCGTGGGCGCCCTTGCCGGAGTCTTCGGCGGAATGGCTCAGCTGACTGGTCCGCCGGTCGTGGCCTACTGGCTTTCGGGCCGTGGTGAGCCGGCTGAGGTGCGAGCCAATCTCATCCTGCTTTTTGCCACCTCGACGGTATTCACCACCGTCTCCTATTTCGTGTCCGGGCTGCTGTCATTGAAGGTTGTCGCCATCGCGGCGCTGGTCGGCCCGCTTTATGCGCTGGGGCTGTTTCTGGGAGCCAAGCTCTTCGGCAAGGCCAGCGAGATTGTCTTCCGCCGCATCTGCTACGGCTTGATCGCGCTGTCCGTCCTCTCCAGCCTGCCGGTGTGGCGTTAACTCAGCCCGGTTCGTGTTCGACGCAGATGCGCTGTGAATCGGCGGCGGATAACGGCAGGTTCAGCAGCATGCAGTGGTGCGGCCCGGCGGAATCGGCGCTGCGGCCCTTCTCGCGGAAAAACCGGCAGCTGGCGCACAGGCCGAAGCTTTTCAGCTTTCCACGTTTCAACTCGCCGGCCAGGAGTTCCTTCAACCCTTTGGCGAGTCTGCGGCGCGTCTTGCCGCCCAAATCATCGATCCCGCCAGCAAGCTGTTTCCATGGATCTTTCGCCAGCACTGACTTGCCTTTCGGCGTCAGCACCAGCGTCACCGATCGCTTCTCGCCTTCCCGCGCCGCCTTGGTGATGAAGCCCTTGCGCTCCAGCGCCATCACCGTTTGCGAAATCGTGCCTTTGGTGGCACCGAGATACTGTGTGAGAGCGCCTGGAGAATTGGAAAATCCATTGGCGCGGTCGAGGTAGCGAAGCGCCTCCCACTGGGCGGGATTGAGTGCGTCCTCATGTTCCCGGGCTCGGATGAGACGCGCCAGCCGCTCCAACGGCCAGACGATCATCTCTGCCGAAACCTCATCGTCGTCGTCATTGGCCACGAGATTGCTCCATGAACGGTTATGGTATCGAGTCGAGATTATACTTGCATGGTTTTAAGATTCATGCGAGGCATATTCAATCAGTAGCGAATCGATACTGATTGAATATGGGAGAGAGATCATGAAGTTCACTGCCTTGATTGCGCTCGGCACCGCAGTCCTCGTCTCGCCGGCCTTCGCCGGCGCGATTGAAACTGCGTCGAATTCGCAGGTTGCCCCGCAATTTGACATCGTTCGGGCTGCGGTTACGGCTGCCGATGGCAATCTGAGCTTTGCCATTGATGTATCAGGTGCGGCTGGCAGCGAGACGCCGAAGTCCATCGGCGCGGTGCTGGATAGCGCCGTATTTGCCTATGTATGGCCAACCAGTCTCGACTCGAGCGCGGTTGGTTTCGATGCGAAACAAGGAATCGTAGCCCTCGCTGTCACCGCGCATCCAGATTTTGATGACACCCCGAAATATGACGAGGACGGTGATGGCAACGCCGCCAACGACGGCAAGACCTGGCACAGCCATTGGGTTGTGCTGGTCAAGGATCAGGCCTGTCCGGCAGGTTTGAAAGTGCAGGATGTGGCACCGGGCGTCACCGTGAAGATGCCAGCCACGGCCCCCGGCGTTCCCCTACTGCTCGACAGCCCGGATGTTCGTCCGGTCCTTGGCGGATCGACCGTCACTGTATCCGTCCCGATGCCGGAAGGGGGTGAGGCGATGTCCTTTGATGGCGTGGCGGCGGGCCTGCGTGTCAATGCCAAGATGGAGGCGCCGCTGCTCTGCGTGACCGACGTGTTCAAAGTGGCATCGGGCGATCTCAGCTTGCCCGGAAAGGTTGCGCCCTGACGGCTCAGGCCCCGACGAAGTCCTGCACGGCGCGGCGCTCGGCCTCGCTCAGGTGCAGCCCGTGCTTGGTGCGGCGGTAGAGAATATCCTCCGCCGTCACCGCCCATTCTGACTGGCGCAGGAAGGCGATCTCGCGTTCATAGAGCTCTCCACCGAAATATTGGCCCAAATCCGCCAACTGCCGGGCCTTGCCGATCAGATCTTCCGTGCGGGTGCCATAGAGCCTGGCGTAGTGATGGGCCAGCGCCTGTGGCAGCCATGGATATTTCCGGCTGAGATTTGCAAGGAACGCACCGAAATCGCCATTCGGCATGGCGCCACCGGGCAAGGTCGTGCCGGCCGTCCACGGCGGCCGCATTGCCGG
This sequence comes from Pseudomonadota bacterium, assembly GCA_963205315.1. GTDB lineage: Bacteria > Pseudomonadota > Alphaproteobacteria > Rhizobiales > Aestuariivirgaceae > Aestuariivirga. The sequence goes on from CAUJIO010000007.1 coordinate 29,514, forward strand.
GAAGAAGGGTACCAGCTTGTCGAGCGCATGTTCGGCGAGCTTGCGATACGTGGTGATCTTGCCACCGAACACCGAGAGCATTGGCGGATTGCCATCGACTTCGAAGACGTAGTCGCGCGTCACCGCAGACGGATTGTCGGAGTTGTCGTCATAGAGCGGCCGCACGCCCGAGAATTGGTGCACCACGTCCGTCCGCGTCAGCTGGGTCTTTACGTAGCGGTTGACCGCCGCGAGCAGGTAGTCGATCTCGCGGTCCTCGATCGCCACGTCCTCGGCCTTGCCCTCGTAGGGAATGTCGGTGGTGCCGATCAGCGCCTTGTCACCTTCATAGGGGTTGACGAAGATCACCCGTTTGTCATGGTTCTGGAACAGATAGGCCTGCGGGCCTTTCCAGAATTTCGGGACAATGATGTGGCTTCCCTTGACCAAGCGCACCCGGCGGGCGGAATTGACGCCCGACACCCGGCCGATGACATCCTCCACCCACGGGCCCGCCGCATTGACCATCGCCTTGGCCATGACTTGCGATTTGCGTCCGTCAGCCGACTTGAATTCCACCTCCCAGCCGCCGCCGCTGCGCCGCGCCGAGGTGGCCGCGGTACGGGTCATTACCCGTGCTCCGCGCGCCTGAGCATCGAGCGCGTTCAGAACCACAAGGCGGGCGTCATCGACCCAGCAATCGGAATACTCGAAGGCTCGGGTATAGGCCGGCTTGATCGCCTCGCCCTCCGGATCGCGCCTGAGATCGATGTTGCGGCAGCCGGGCAACTTCTTGCGGCCACCGAGGTGATCATAGAGGAACAGGCCCAGCCGCACCATCCAGGCCGGCCTTTGTTCGGGCGAATGCGGCAACACGAAACGCATTGGCCAGACAATGTGCGGAGCTGCGTTGAGCAACACCTCGCGCTCGATGAGGGCTTCGCGGACAAGCCGGAACTCGTAATACTCGAGATAGCGCAAGCCGCCGTGAATGAGCTTGCCGGAGCGTGACGAGGTGCCCTGCGCCAGATCATCCTTCTCGCACAAGATGACCGACAGCCCGCGGCCCACGGCATCGCGTGCGATGCCCGCACCATTGATGCCGCCTCCGATGACGACGAGATCGACAGGTGCCAGCTGTTCCATCGCTCATGCCACCATCAGCACCGGTTGAGCGCGGGTTCGCCCGCCAGATAGCGCCGCACTTCCTCGGCAGCGAGACCCGCCGCATAGCTCACCGTCTTCACCGAGGCTCCGGCGATATGCGGTGTCATCGTCACGTTCGGCAGCGTGAGGAAGGGCGAATCGGGCGGCAGCGGCTCGATGTCGAAGGTTTCGAGCATGGCGCCGCGCAAGTGATTGGAGGTCAGGGCATCCAGCAGGGCGGGATAGTCCACCAAGGGTCCGCGGGCCGTGTTGATGAAATAGCTGCCCTTCTTCATCTGTCCCAGTGTCTCGCGATTGATCATCTTCGTCGTCTCCGCCGTGACGCGCGGGTGAAGCGAGACAACGTCCGACTCGGACAGCACGCGCTCCAGCGAACATTGGATCACGCCATCGTTGAGATCCTCCGCCGTCAACTGCACATAGGGGTCGCTCACCAGGATGCGGCAGCCGAAGGCCTTGAGCAGCTTCACAACGCGCCGCCCGACTTCCCCATAGCCAATCAGCCCGACCGTCATTTCGCAGAGTTCCTGGCCTGCGAGATCGGCGCGGTAGAGATCTCCGCGCCAGTTGCCACTCCGAAGCGCATCATGGCCACGCGTGATGTTGCGGGTCTCGCTGAGGATGGCGCCGATGGTGAACTCCGCCACGGCACTTGCATTGCGTCCCGGCGTGTTGACCACGAGAATGCCGCGCTCACGCGCCGCCTTCATGTCGATGTTGACAGGTCCGCCGCGCGAGACGGCAACGAACTTGAGATTGGGCAGCCTGTCCATGATCGAGGCTGACAACGGCGCCAGATGCGTGACCAGGATTTCGGCATCGCCTGTGAGCTCGACGATCCGATCGGCGGACCCCATATATTCCTTCAGACCATCCATGCCCTGAACGGCGTAACCATGTTCCATCGGTTCGTCCGGCCACGGAAGATCATGTGCCGCGATATCCATGTCGAACAGCCTGCAACGCTCGCGGATGGCCTGCTCGAACATCGAGGACAGCATGAAGAGATCGCCGATGATCGAAATTTTACGATGCACGATTTGCCACCATTGCGCGCCACAGCGGGCGCATTGTTTCACGGGTTTGCTTGTAGATGGCGAATCCGCCGTCATAAACGTTGCTCAAGGAAGTGTCTGGCGCGGTGATGCTGCCGAGCAGGGGGTCGACCCAGACCGCCGCGCAGGCCGCCATGTCAGGGTAGATCTTCTGCTGCACCGCCGCCATCATGGCGGCACCCGCAGCACCTGCCTCCTCGCGCGAGACGCTGCGGATCGGGGCCTTCAACACACTCGCCATCATGAGACGCAAGGCCTGCGAGCGCGCCGCACCACCGGTGACACGCACCTCGCGCGGGATGTCGCCCATCGCCGCATAGCAATCCCGCGATGCATAGCACAGGCCTTCGAACACGCCGCGCATTAGGTCGGCAAAGCCCATGCCGATTTCAAGCCCGCTGAACATGGCGCGCGCCGACGGCTCGAGCACCGGGCCGCGTTCGCCGGCCTTTGAGATATAGGGATGGTACATGTTGCGCGCGGCAGGCGCGGCCAGAATTCTCTCATCCATGCCTTTGAGCAGATCGGACCTGCTGCGCTCCACGCCTTGAGAGTTCAGCACGTCGCGGCCCACATCCAGCAGCCAGTCGATGTTGAGCGTCGAGGCCATGTTGGACTGGATCTGCGCATACATGCCCGGTACCGGGAACGCCATGGTGTAGCCCGAGCGCTCCGAGTTGAGCCGCACGTGGCCAGCCGTCGGCGCGATCTTCATGTGCATGCCGGTCGAGCCGACGATGGTGCAGCCAGTCTGGCCGGCTGGATCGAACAATCCGCCGCCAAGGCCGGTGCACAGCACGTCGACATAGCCGAGCACGATCGGCGTGCCCGCCCTCAAACCGGTCGCCAGCGCGGCCTCTCGTGTGAGATGTCCCGCAACCTCCGTGCCTTCGACCATCTCCGGCAACAGCCTTTTGGTTTCGGAAGCACCCAGTGAGTCGAGGATATGCGGCGCATAGCTCCGCGACTCGTAATCGCCGAAGGTGAAGTTGGCTTCAGATGGATCGGTGCGGCGGTCGCCCGTCAGTTTGAAATAGAGCCAGTCCTTGCAATGAAATCCGGTGGTGGCGCGGGTCAGCACCTCGGGCCGGTTCCGCGTCATCCACGCCAGCTGCATGCTCATCTGGCAGGCATTCACGCCGGTGCCGGTACGCGCGTAGTGCGCAGCATAGTCCGGGTGACGGGTAAAATCCTCAGCGATAGCCCCGGAGCGCGCATCGAGCCACAGCCAGGCTGGTGCGACGGGTTCTCCGGCCTTGTCGATCAGCCACGTGCCGTCGCCCTGGCCCGTCACTGAAATGGCAATCAGCCGCGCTGCAAGGTCAGGTACTTTCTCCGCCAGAAGCTTCAGCGTGATTGCCGTATCGGCCCAGGTGCGCGCCATGTCCTGCTCGGCGCCACCGTCGGCAAGCGTGACAAAATGGTTGGGCGTGGCAGCAGCGGCGATCTGCTCGCCAGTCGTGGTGAAGGCGACCGACTTGATCACGGAGGTGCCGGCATCGATGCCGATCAGAACGCCGTCCTTCATGCCAGACTCCCGCCATGCGCGATGGCCTTGCCGCTCGAAGGGTCGAACAAATGCAGGTCGGATGCCGCGACATTCAAGGCAACACCAGTGCCCGGCTTTAACGCCACGCGCTCATGCGCCACCGAGACGACGGTACGACCGTCGATATCCACGGCAACATGTGTCTGGTCGCCCAGCCACTGGCACGACAGGATCTTGCCCTTGATCGCACCTTCGCCCACATGCAGCGCATGCGGCCTGATGCCGACGGAAACCGCATGGTTCTTCGACAACAAGGCTCGCACCGCGTCCGACAGGTCTGAGGCCGCGTAAGACAGGACGGTGCCACCACCCAGTGCTAAGTTGATGGCCTTGCCTTCCGTCGTCACGGCTGCGTTGAACACATTCATCGGCGGCTCGCCAATGAATGTGCCGGTGAAGAGATTGGCGGGCCTGGCCTTCAGTTCCGCCGGTGTCGCATACTGTTGCAGTTCGCCACCTTCCATCACCGCGATTCGATCCGCCAGCGCATTGGCCTCGGTCTGGTCGTGGGTCACGAGGATTGTCGTGCACTTGTGTTCGCGCAGGTAGTGCTTGATGCGGCCACGCAGGATGGCACGCAATTGCGGTTCGAGCTGGCCCATCGGCTCATCGAGCAGATAGAGCCCGGCCTGACGGACAAGCGCGCGTCCAAGGCTGGCGCGTTGCTGCTGGCCACCAGAGACCGAGGACGGATAGCGGTTGAGGATGTCGGAAATCTCCAGCATGTCGGCCATTGCCTTGACGCGCGACTCTTGCTCGGCCGCCGAGAGCTTCGAGGATTTGAGCGCGAAGGAGATGTTCTCGGCAATCGTCAGAGGCGGATAGAGAGAATAGGCCTCAAAGGCCATGGCAACGCCGCGCCGCGCCGGAGGCAGCGTATGTATCGCCTTGCCATCGAGCGCGATGGTGCCGTTCGACACGTCCTCAAATCCGGCAATCATGCGCAGGGTCGAGGTCTTGCCGCAGCCCGACGAGCCAAGCAGGGCGACGATCTCGCCCGGCTTCACGACAAGATCGAGAGCCTTCACCGCATGCACCGGCGCCTTGCGCGACTGGTAGATCTTGTCCACCTTGCTGATGACGAGTTCACCCATTGAGACGCTCACCTGTGTGCTGGTCGAAGAGATGCGTGCCTGCGGCGGCAAATGTCGCGTGCAGCTTCGTTCCTGGTTCAGGTACATGCGCTGCCGAGGAGGGCAGCGAGGCGAGGAACTCCCACCCGCCGTCCGACCTCAGCAGCAGCACGATGCGCTCGTTCAGCGGCGTCACCGCCATGACCGTGGCTACGAGTCCCGCTGTGCCTGAAATATTCACGGCTTCGGGCCGCACGGCAAATGTGACATTGCGTCCCCCGAGCGCAGCATAGCGGTTGTCGATCGCAATCTGTACGCCACCCAGTGACACGCTGGTCTTGCTGGTCTCGCTCTTGATGGTTGTATCGATGGTATTGATCGACGGATCGCCAAACAGCCGCGCCACGCTCAGGTTGGCGGGCTTGAGGTAGATGTCTTCCGGCGTCGCTGTCTGAATGAAGCCACCGCCACCCAGAACCGCGATG
>CAUJIO010000008.1 GCA_963205315.1 Pseudomonadota bacterium
ACGAAGATCGACTGACCGCCTTTGCCGCCGCTCTTCTCAAGCACGATGTCGGTAAAGGTTCCTCCGACGTCCACGCCAACTCGGATCATCACGGCCTCCTCGCAAATGTATGTTGCATACTCTGCCGCGAGTTCGAGGCAAGTCAAGTCATCAGCTTATGCAATTCTTGCCTGATTGCCCGGGAGCCTATGGCGTCTGCGCATATGTGCCACAAAATTCCGCAGCGCCGGGCTTTGGTTGGCGCGGTTCCAGCACAGGATGATTTGCAGTTCCGTGGCACAGTCTGCAATCGGCCGGAACACCACGCCTTGCGGACGGAAGCGGGCGATGCTGTCGGCAAAGATCGAGACGCCAAGGCCGTTGGCGACGAGGCCGATGATGCCGAGCGAGTTCGACGGTTCGTAGGCAACATCGAGCTCGAGGCCTGCCGCGCTGAACAGGTCGCCCACCAGCATGCGGAAGAAATCCCACTGGTCATGGCTCCCGAGAATGAGTTTTTGGGCGGCAAGGTCCGCCAGCGTGACGGACTCCTGTGCGGCCAGCGGATGATCCTCCGGGACGAGTGCGAGAAGCTGTTCAGAAGCCACCGCAATCTGGTCGAACTGCGGGTTCTGGAATGGCCCCAGCATGAAGCCCGCGTCGATTTCGCCGCGCGAGATCGCCAGCTTTTGCGCCTGGGTGCGGAGGTAGCGCAGTTCCAGCGCGACATCCGGAAAATCCGCGGCAAATCCACGAATGGCAGACGGCAATACATCCGTCGCGGCGAATGACATGTAAGAGAGCCGCAGCCGCCCGGTCTTGCCCTGGGCCGCGACGCGCGCCACATCGGCAGCGCGTGCCAGGCTCTGCATGGCGGGAGCGATCTCTTCATAGAAGACGCGGCCCGCCTCTGTGAGCACCACCTCACGCGTGGTGCGGAAGAGAAGCGGGTAGCCAAGGCTTTCTTCGAGGTTCTGGACGCGGCGGCTCAAGGCCGACTGGTCGATCAGCACCCGCTCGGCGGCGCGCCGGAAACTCAACTCCTCGGCAATGGCCATGAAGGCCTGCAAGTCACGCGAGTTCATCGGGGTCATGGCCAATTCCAATTCCGGTTTGGAAACAGCAGCATAGACATTAATGCAAATTCCGCATCAACTTTCTTCCAGTCAACAATGGCGTTTGTACACACTTCTGCATTCTATAGAGACAGAAGGAGTGACCGCCATGACCCTCAATCCCGCCGACCTCGACAAGATCCTGCAGCAGGCATTCGACGCGAGCACCGCGATTTACAAGGAGCGCGGCTTCCAGCGCCGCATCGGCTTCGGCAAGCGCCCGGCGCTGATCAGCGTCGACCTCGCCAATGCCTGGACCAGGCCCGGCAATCCTTTCACCTGCGAGAAGGTGGACGAGGAAATCATCCCCTCAATGCAGCGCTTGCTGCGCGCCTGCCGCGACAATGGCCACGTGGTCGTGCACATCACCACCGCCTACCAGTCGCCCAACCGCCAGGATCCGCACACCGATATGGGCATGTGGCATCACAAGATCCCGATCGAGGCCGTTGACCTCAAGGACACCGAACTCTGGGCCATCGATTCGCGCATTGCCCCTATCGAGGGCGAATATGTGTTGATGAAAAAGCGGGCCAGCGCCTTCAGCGGCACGCCGCTCGCCGGCTATCTGCGTTCCTGCGGTGTCGACACCATTCTGGTGACGGGTGTCACCGCGACGGCATGTGTTCGCACCACGATCTGCGACGGCCTTGCCGAAGGTTTCCGCACCATCGCCGTGCGGGAAGCGATTGGCGATCGCGTACCGGGTGCCGTGGCCTGGAACCTCTTCGATATCGACGCCAAATTCGCCGATGTGGAATCGACCGACACCTGCGTCGAGTATCTGAACTCGGTGAAGGGCTGATTTCCCTCTTGCTCGTCATGGCCGGGCTTGTCCCGGCCAACTCTCGCAGATGAACAAAGATGGCCGGGACAAGCCCGGCCATGACGAAACTGTGTGAAGAGGCTTTGCTTACTTCATCGTCGGCATGACGAAGTCGGCACCGCTGCGGATGCCGGTCGGCCAGCGCGAGGTGATGGTCTTCAGCTTCGTATAGAAGCGGATGCCTTCCGGCCCGTGCATGTGGTGATCGCCGAACAGCGAGGACTTCCAGCCGCCGAAGGAGTGGAAGGCCATCGGCACCGGGATCGGCACGTTGATGCCGACCATGCCGACCTGGATCTGGTGCGCGAATTCGCGTGCTGCATCACCGTCACGCGTGAAGATCGCCGTGCCGTTGCCGAATTCATGCTCGTTGATCATGCGTGCGGCGGTGTCATAGGAGTCAGCGCGCGCCACGGCCAGCACCGGCCCGAAGATCTCTTCCTTGTAGATCTTCATGTCGGTGGTGACGTTGTCGAACAGCGTGCCGCCGAGGAAGTAGCCGTTCTCGTAGCCCTGCAGCTTGAGGCCGCGGCCATCGACCACCAGCTTCGCACCTTCCGCGACACCGGCATCGATATAGCCCTTGACCTTGTCGTAGTGCTGCTTGGTCACCAGCGGACCCATCTCGGCCTCCGGGTCGGTTCCCGGCGCGACCTTCAGTGCACGGACTTTCGGCTCGAGCTTGGCCATCAGCGCGTCAGCCGTCTTCTCGCCGATCGGCACGGCAACCGAGATCGCCATGCAGCGCTCGCCGGCCGATCCATAGGCTGCACCCATGAGGGCATCGACAGCCTGATCGAGATCGGCGTCCGGCATGATGATCATGTGGTTCTTGGCACCCCCCAGCGCCTGGCAGCGCTTGCCGGTGCGGGCCGCCGTCTCATAGATGTAGCGCGCGATCGGCGTCGAGCCGACGAAGCTCACCGCCGAAATGTCGGGCGAATGCAGGATCGCATCGACGGCCTCCTTGTCGCCCTGCACGACATTGAAGACGCCGGGCGGCAGGCCCGCCTCTTCCAGCCACGCCGCCAGCAGCAGCGAAGCGGAGGGATCGCGCTCCGAGGGCTTCAGGATGAAGCAGTTGCCGGCGGCGAGCGCCACGGGGAACATCCACATCGGCACCATGGTGGGGAAGTTGAACGGCGTGATGCCGGCGACAACACCCAGCGGCTGGCGCAGTGAATGGCTGTCGACGCGGGTGCCGACGTTCTCGGTCACTTCGCCCTTCAGCAGTTGCGGAGCGGCGGTGGCGAACTCGACGACTTCCATGCCGCGCTGGATCTCGCCCTTGGCATCCGACAGAACCTTGCCGTGTTCGGCGGTGATGATGGCGGCGAGCTCGTCGGTGCGCTCTTCGAGTATGCGCAAGAACTTGTTGAGGATGCGGGCGCGGCGCAGCGGCGTGGTCATGCCCCAGGCCGGGAAGGCCTTCTTGGCAACGCTGATGGCAGCATTCACGTCCGCCGTCGATGCGAGGCAGACCGACCCCGACTGTTCGCCGGTGGCGGGATTGTAGACGGCACCGCGGCGGCCCTGGGTTTCCACCTGGGCGCCGTTGATGTGATGCGGAATGAGCTTGGGCATGGGATCCTCCTGAATGGTGGCCCTCTATGCCTGTTTGAAATTCGCACAACAAGATCAAGAATTGCGCTTTAAATGTGCAAATATTATAGTGCGTCGATGGACTGGGATCGTATCCGCATTTTTCTTGCCGTCGCCCGTTCCGGCCAAATCCTTGGTGCGGCGCGGAATTTGGGTCTCAATCACGCCACCGTCGGGCGCCAGCTGACGGCTTTGGAGGAAGACCTCGGCAGTCAACTGGTGGAGCGCCAGACCAGCGGTTGCATGCTGACGCCTGCCGGCGAGATGCTGCTGGCGAGTGCCGAGAAGGTCGAATCCGAATTGCTGCAGGTGGGAAACCGCCTCACCGGCACCACCGAGAGCCTGAACGGCACGGTGCGCGTCGGAGCACCGGATGGCCTTGGCAACTACTTCCTGTCGCGAACGCTGGGCGCGCTGGCCACGCAGCACCCGGATCTGACAATCCAGCTGGTGCCCTTGCCGCGTACCTTCTCGCTGTCCCGCCGCGAGGCCGATATTGTCGTCACACTCGACCGGCCGAAGCAAGGCAAGCTGATCGTCCGTAAGCTGACGGATTACTCACTGAGCGTCTACGCTTCCGGCTCCTATCTGGCCCGGCATGGCGCGATACAGGGTCCGGACGATCTCGACGGCCATCTCTTCGTCACCCACGTCGAGGACTTCGTCTATTCGCGCGCCCTCGACTACGCCGCTGAACTGGGCAAGCGCATGCGGCGGCACTATGAGTGCGGCAGCGTGGTGGCGCAGATGGAGGCGGTGCGCGCCGGCCACGGCATCGGCATCCTGCATGACTATGCAGCGCTGCAATATCCAGAACTCTGCAGGTTGCTGCCGGAGTTGCGTTTCACCCGCACCTATTGGTTGATGTCGCATCCCGATACGCATGACACGCGCCGCGTCGGCGAGGTCTATGCCCACATCACCGACGCCGTGCGGCAGGCGAAATCGAATTTCGTCCTGGCCTGACCTACTGCACCGTTCCGCGCGCATCGACCTTGACGGCTCCCAGGACCTCTTCGCCGCGTACGAAGATCACCTTGTCGAACAGGTTGGTAACCGGGCACACATGGTTCGGCGTGATGCGGACGAGATCCCCCACCTTCGGTTTGTCGTTGTGTTTCGACACATCGAGGAAGCCATGTTCCTCGGACATGTTGTAGACGCGCGCGCCGCCCAAGGATCGAACTTCGCCATACCCCTCCATGCCGAGCAGATCGCTGGTCAGTGCTTTCGAGCCGGCATCGATCATGGCGCGATCCGTCGTCGGCGTGCTGACGACGGTGGTCAAAACGCTCAACGCGCAATCATCGTAAGCCGCCGCACCCGCCGCAACCTGCGAGCGGTCGTAGTAGATGTAGGTGCCGGCGCGATACTCGTTGATATGGGCGAGTCCCTCGTCCTTCCACATATCGGGAGAACCGCCCGTCGAGATGGTTGCGGCATCCAGTCCGGCGCGGCTCAGCCTAGCTGCCGCGTCGTCGAGGAAGGCTGCCATCTGGCCACGCGCGCCGTTCTTCGGCAGCGTCATCAACCCGCCGAACACAAGTCCTGGTGCGGCATCGATGGCCTTGGCGAGAACCGCGGCCGCCTCTGGTGCCTGCACGCCGTTGCGGCCCGCACCGGTATCGCATTCGACGAGAACGGTAAGGTCACGCCCGGCCTGTGCGGCCGCATGGGAGAGACCATCGAGCACGTCAGCGTTGTCGGCCACAACCTTGATCTCGGTTCGGCGCATCAGATCTGCCAGGCGCTGGAGCTTGTGGCCGCCAACGACATTGAACGTCAGCAGCATGTCGGTGATGCCACCGGCCGCCATCACTTCGGCTTCGCCGAGCTTCTGCACCGTGATGCCTTTGGCCCCGAGCTCGATCTGCGCCAGAGCCAGCGGCACCAGCTTGTGGGTTTTGATATGAGGGCGGTTGGCAAAGCCCTTGGCATCGCAGCGCGCCTGCCATCGCGTGAGATTGCGCAAGACCACGTCGATGTCGATCACCGGCACCGGCGTTTCCAGATCCTCAAGGCGTTTGCCCACGTCTTCGAACTTGAAATATTTCAGGATATCCATGTTTCATCTCTTGCAAGCTGGTTCGGAACATCTAGCATTCCTGAACCGATTTCCGCTTCATATTTCTGGGAGTTTCGTCATGTATCTTGAAAAGCTGCGGCTCGATGGCCGGGTTGCCGTGGTGACCGGCGCGGGCCAAGGCATTGGTGCCGCCAGCGCCCGCGCCCTGGGTGAGGCAGGAGCCACCGTCATCGTCGCCGATGTGGTTCCGGAGCGTGTCACCAAGACCGTCTCCGAGTTGAAGGCTTTGGGCATCAAGGCATCCGGTATCGAACTCAACGTCGTCAAATCCGCCGATGTCGACCGCGTCGCGGCGGAGATTGAAAAGGCCCACGGGCCCGCCAGCATCCTTGTCAACAATGCCGGCATCGTGAAGTCCGACATCAAAGCCGAGGACATGAGTGACGAGCTCTGGAAGTCGCACATCGATGTCAATCTCGACGGCGTCTTCTGGTGCTGCCGCGCCTTTGGCCGCCAGATGCTCAAGGCCGGCAAGGGATCGATCGTCAATATCGGTTCGATCTCGGGTTTCATTTCCATGAACCCGCAGCCGCAGGCGCATTACAACGCATCGAAGGCCGCCGTGCATCATTTGACCAAGTCACTTGCCGCCGAATGGGCCAAGCGGGGCGTGCGGGTCAATGCCGTTGCGCCAACCTATATCGAAACCCCGCTCACCGCCTTCGGCATCCGCGAAAATCCGGCGATGTACAAGATGTGGCTCGACATGACGCCCATGGCGCGCGTGGGCCAGCCCGACGAGATCGCCTCGGTCGTGCATTTCCTTGCGTCGGATGCGTCGAGCCTCATGACGGGTTCGATTGTCGTCGCCGACGCTGGCTATCTGTGCTGGTGATCAGCCGGGCGGCGGAAAGCGCTTGTTCAGATCGGCGATCTGCTCAGGCGTGAGATAACGCGTTGGGCGGCCGTGCAGCAGCAGGTAGAGGCGCGCCGTCTCTTCCAGCTCTTCCATGGCATCGACCGCCGCTGACAGGGACGTGCCGGCAACGACGGGCCCGTGATTGGCGAGCAGCACGGCATTGTGCTGTGCTGCCAGTCTGCCGACCGCTTCGCCCAGTGCCTTGTCGCCAGGTGCGTAGTAGGGAATGAGCGGCAGCTTGCCGACACGCATGACATAATACGCCGTGATCGGCGGAAGCACGTCGTCGTGGTTGATGCAGTCGAGGCATGAGACCGCGACAGAATGCGTGGAGTGCAGATGCACCACAGCGCCGGCTTTTGCCCGCTCGCGATACATGGCGAGGTGTAGGAAACTCTCCTTGGTCGGGTCGTCGCCGCCGACGAGCTTGCCCGTGTCGTCCAGTTTCGACAACCGAGCCGGATCCAGGCGGCCAAGCGATGAGCCCGTTGGCGTCATCAGCCAGCCGTCACTGATCCGCATGCTGATGTTTCCGGAGCTGCCGAATGTCAGGCGGCGCTCGAACATCGAGCGGCCTATCTCGGCAATGAATTCGCGCGCTTGGGTTTCGTTCATTGCAGGGCATCCAGGGCTTGCGAGAAGAAATCCGGTCCGCCGAAATTGCCGGACTTCAGCGCCAGCGCCTGGCGCGGGAAGCCATAGGACAGGGTGGCCGGAACGCCGGGCGCGATTTGCGGACCGATCTCCAGCGCTTCGACCTTGAGGGCCGAGACCACGGCGCCCGACGTTTCGCCACCGGCGATCACGAAGCGGCGGACACCGGCCTGCGCCAGACCGGCGGCAATGCTGGCAATCGCATGCTCGATCATGCTGCCGGCCTGTTCGCGGCCGAACTTTGCCTGCACGGCCGCGACCTTCTCGGGCGCCGCACTGGCATAGATCAGGGCAGGGCCGGATGTCAGTTGCTCCTTCGCCCAGGTCAGCAGGCTGGCAATCGTCGCCTCGGGCGCGGTGGCCAAGGCTTCCGGATCGATGGAACGTGCCGGATGCGCTGCAGCGAAGCGCTCCACCTGTGCCAGCGTCGCAGCCGAACAACTGCCGGACAGGACAATCCCGGGGCCGCCGACCTTGGTCAGTGCCGCAATGCCCTCGCGCTTCGGGATCAATCGCGCCACGCGATAGTTTGCCGGCAATCCGATGGCGATGCCCGAACCTCCCGTAATCAGCGGCAGCCCGGAGGAGGCGGCTCCGATGTTTTCCAGGTCCTTGTCTTCCAGCGCATCGACAATGGCGTGACGGACGCCCTGTTGCTCGAGCATTGCGAATGCCTCGGCAATGGCGGGAGCTCCGGCCTTGACGGTCTTGTAGGGCACGAGTCCGGTCTTGTGCTTCGATTGCCGCGCCAGCACACGCACCAGATTGGCATCCGTCATCGGCGTCAGCGGATGATGGCGCATGGACGAGTCGGACAGCAGGTCACCGCCGACAAACAGGTGGCCCAGGTAGATCGTGCGGCCATTCTCGGGGAAGGCGGGGCAGGCGATGGTGAAATTCGTCTTCAGCTCATCCAGCAAGGCATCCGCCACCGGGCCGATGTTGCCGTCATCCGTTGAATCGAAGGTAGAGCAATATTTGAAGAAGATCTGCTTCGCACCATGCGCCTTCAGCCAGCGGCAGGCGTCGAGCGATTGCGCCACTGCCTCTGCCGCCGGGATCGTGCGTGACTTCAGGGCCACCACGATGGCATCGGCTTCGGGTGCAGCACCTTTCGGAATGCCGATCGTCTGCACCGTGTGCATGCCGCGGCGCGTCAGCGTGTTGGCAAGATCGGTGGCGCCGGTAAAATCATCCGCAATGCAGCCAAGAATCATGACTCAGGCCGACCTTATGCGGACAATGCCATAAGGTCCGAGGGCAAGGGCCGGGACTTTCTTCACCGCTTCGCCGGGCGATGACAGATAATCGGGCTTCATCGCAAGCGTCTGGAAATTGCCGTCGCTGAGGCGATGCAGCCGCGCTGGTCCATCGAAGCCCGTCACCTTCACCTTTTGCGGTTCGGAGGTGAGATTGGCGAGCCACAGTTCTTTCCCGGCCCGCGACTGGTGGCCGATGACAGCGACCGTCGACGGCGCGCTGGACGTGGAGTCGAGACGTTTGTTGCCGCTCGCCGCCGACAATCCGGCGAGGACATGATAGGCGGGATAGACTGCGGCCTTCGCGGCATCGAACCATGGCTGCTTGTAGTCCGCCTTGCGATAGATGACGCCTTGCGGACCGGTGACGGCGCCAAGCACCACGCTGTCGAGACCGCCCTTTGCCATCGCGGCAATGAGCCCGAGGTTCCAGGCGGCGGCGAACAAGCCGCGCTGGCGCGGGTCCATGTTCGACAGGCAGACGCGGCCATTGCCGGGGTTGGGAGCAACGGCGGCACCATAGGGATTGTCGCGGCAGGGGATGGAGGAGGGGCCAAGCGCATAGGGCGTCTTGCCCATCATGTTGCGGGTCGAGGCGATGATCGAGGGCAGCGACTCCAGCGTTTCCATGACCGAGAGATCATCCGCGGCATGAACGATCGGGCACACGGTGTGCGTGACGAAATCGAACACGCCTTGCGGAGCAGGCTTGCGGTTCAATTCGGTGAAATAGGACAGCATGCCGCCGCCCAAAGGCACGTCGGGAAAATCGGCACGCACGGCGGCGGCCATTTCCTCGTAGGTCGGCCCCCACGGCCGCGGCGTGTTGGGCTGGAAGGATTTGAGATCATGCGCCTGCGTGATGATGATGGTGTCGGGACGGAAATCCGCGGCGCGCAGTTCACTGGCGATGGCGTTGAATTCATCGGTTGCCGGTGCCTTGGCTGGCAATATGACTTCCAGTGCCATCGGAATGCCGGTCTTCTCGCGCAGTGCCCGGTAGGCTGCCGCGGCCTCAGCCTGTCCGCTCTCGCGGCCATCGATCTGGCAGATCAGATGCGCCGGACCCATGGCCTCGATGAGATCGGCCTTGTCGAGCGCGGCTTTCGCTTCGGCCATCGGAATGCCGGCGCCGACATAGGGAATCTGGCCCTTGGGTTTGCCGGCATCGACGGAAATCGCACTGCCCGCCTTCGCCGCCTTCTTCGCCGCCGGCTTGCCCTCGATCGTCAGCGTGATGGACTGCGTGAAGCTTTCGCCCTTGGGGAGCGTATAGGGCCAGGGATCGAGCAGCGAGCAGACATAGGTCTTGTAGGAGGCATCCATCCAGTTGCGATGGTCCTCCATCTCGAACTTGTTGCCCTCCATCAGCACGGTGGCGGTCACGCCCGGCATCACCGTGTGCTTGAGCGAGCGGATTTCGAACACCGGCTGGCCGGGACTGATGAACTTCGGGAACCGCGACTTCTGTTTCTTTCCGTCGGTGTGGACGATCTCCACCTTCTCGCCGACCACGCCCACCAGCGGATGCAGCACGACGAAGCCGGAGCGGTTGGTGAGGAAGTCGGTGAGCGGTGTCGCCGTCACCTGAAACAGCACCGTACCGTCGGACTTGGCCTCGATGCGGGCCGCATAGCGCATGCCCTGTTCCTTGTCCTTCGCGGTGGCCGTATAGCTGACCGAGAAACCGTCCTTGCCCTGGCGGACCTTGAGGTCTTCGATCGCCGGTCCATAGGTGCCCCAGTTCTTGTCACGCAGCAAATATGAGATGCCGCGCAGGACTTCTGTGCCGCGATAGCGGATGTAGCGCAGCGCGCCATTGTCCAACATGGCGGTGATCGATCCCGCCGTCAGCGTGCGGCGCTTGCCGTCCGGAACATCTGTTCCGTAGAGCTTGATGGCGCGGCTCAATGCAGGTTTTGCCATGGGGAACTCCTAAAAAGCGATCAGATGATCTTGTCGCTGGTGGTGTCGATGAGGACGGCGCGTGTCATGTCGATGTCGATCTCGGCCTTCTCACCCGGGCGGCTCACGTCATGGGCGCCCAGTTCGGCGATGATGCTGGTGCCGCCAAGCGGCATGGTGGCCTGAACGCGCGAACCCGTTGGCTGCACCAGTTCTATGACGACCGGCACACGCACATGGCCCTTGGCGAGATGCGTGCCCGCCATGGCGATGTGCTGCGGCCGAAGGCCAAGCATCACGGCCTGGCCAGCTTTCAATCCGGACCGGCCGGGAAGTTCGAGTGCTGTGCCATCGGCCAGCTTCACGCCCGCGGCGGTGAGCGTGGCAGGCACGAAGTTCATTTTCGGACTGCCGAGGAAACCTGCAACGAAGCGGGTCTTTGGCCGCTCGAACAGGTCGAGTGGTGTGCCCTGTTGTTCGATCAATCCATCACGGAGCAGCACGATGCGGTCAGCGAGTGTCATCGCCTCGATCTGGTCATGCGTCACGTAGATCATCGTGCGCTTGAGTTCCTTGTGCAGCCGCTTGATCTCGACGCGCATGTCGTCGCGCAATTGCGCATCGAGATTGGAGAGCGGCTCGTCAAAGAGATACAGAATGGCATCGCGGACGATGGCGCGGCCGATGGCGACGCGCTGCCGCTGGCCGCCCGAGAGTTCGCGGGGGAAACGCGTGAGCAGATGTCCGATGCCCAGCATTTCGGCCGCACGCGCCACGCGTTTCTCGACTTCGGCTTCCGCAAACTTCCGCGCCCTGAGCCCGAAGGCGATGTTGTCCTTCACATTGAGATATGGATAGAGCGCGTAGTTCTGGAACACCATGGCGATGTCGCGGTCCCGTGGCCTCGCCCAGGTCACATCCTTGCCGCCGATTTCAATCGAGCCGCTGCTTGTCTCCTCCAGGCCGGCGATCGTCCGCAGCAGCGTGGACTTGCCGCAGCCGGATGGGCCGACGAGCACCGTGAATTCGCCGGACGGCACATCGAGGTCGATGCCCTTCACCGCGTGGAAGGCGCCGTAGTGTTTGTGGAGATTGGTGATCTTGAGATCGGACATGACTAACCCTTGACTGCGCCCATCGAGATGCCGCGCACCAGATAGCGCTGCATGACTGCGACGGTGAAAAATACGGGAATGGTTCCGAGCACGCTCATTGCGGCGATCTTCGCCCAGAAATTGGATTGGCCGCCGAAATAATGCGTGACCTGCACCGTGTATGTGGTCACTTCGGTGCGCGTCAGCACCAGCGCGAAGAGGAAATCATTCCACGCGAAGATGAAGGTGAAGACCGCAGTTGCGAACAGGCCGGAGCGCGCCATCGGCAGCACGACCTTCCACAACACCTCCCAGCGGGTACATCCGTCCACCAGCGCACTCTCTTCAAGCTCCAATGGAATGTCCTCGATATAGCCGCGCATCATCCAGATGACGTAGGGCAGCGAGAAGGCGGTGTAGAGGATGATGAGTCCGAAATAGCTGTCGACCCAGCCGAGCCACACATAGAGCAGGAAGATCGGGAAGACGATGGCGACGGGGGGCATCATGCGCTGCGAGATGATCCAGACGGCAAGATTTTCGCCACCGGTCTTGAATCGCACCAGGCTGTAGGCGGCAATGGTGCCGAAGATCATCGCGAAGAAGGTGGAGACTGACGCGAGAATGAGGCTGTTGCCAACGGTCGCAGCGTCGCCGTCCTTGAACAGCACCTTGTAGTTCGAGAACTGGATGCTCTCTGGATACCACACTGGCGGGAAGGCGAAGATTTCATCGGGCGTCTTGAACGAGATGATGAACAGCCAATAGACCGGGAAGCAGAAGATGACGACCAGCAGCGCCGCGATCAGATAGCGGAACGACAGGCGGACGCCGTGGCGGCGATGCAATGGAAGCGCGCTCATTTCGCCAATCCCATGCGGCGGATGGCCCAGGTGCAGATCACGGTGAGAATGAACACGACGAGGAATGCGATTGCCGCCGTGTAGCTGGTCTCGAATTGCTTGAACCCTTGCGTGTAGGCATAGATCGAGATCGTCTCCGTCTTGGTGCCGGGACCGCCCTGCGTCAGCGCCCAGATGATGTCGAAGATGCGGAACAGGTCAAGCCCGCGGATGAGGATGGCAATCGCCATCACCGGCCAGATGGCTGGCAGCACGATGTATCGGAAGGTGCGGAGGAAGCGCGCGCCGTCGATCTCGGCCGCTTCCGTCTGCGACTTGTCGACGTTGGAGAGGGCGGCGAGCAGGATCAGGAACATGAACGGCGTCCACTGCCAGATCTCGCAGAAGATGATGGCCGGATAGACCAGCGTCGGATTGATCGTCCACAATGCATTGACGCGCTCGCCTGCAAACCAGCTGAGGATCTGGTTGATCGGACCGTACTTGTTGTCGAACAGCAACCGCCATGTGGCACCGGCAACGATCGGCGAGATGATGGTGGGCAGCACCAGAAGCGATATGAAGATCTGGCGGCCCGGCATCTTCTCGAGAAACAGATAGGCCATGGCCAGTCCGAGCAGCAGCTCGAGAGGAAGGGCAATGGCGGTGATCAGCAGTGTATGTGCCAGCGACCACCACAGGCGGCCGTCCTTGAACAGGTTCTTGTAATTGTAGAACCACGCAAACGACGTGTCGGTATCCATCATGTCGATACGCATGAAGCTGACGACGAGCGAGTAGATCAGCGGGAACAGGCCGATGAGCAGCAGCAGGAAGATGGCGGGCGCCAGCAGCCAGTACTTGAAATTGCGGTCGGGATGAACGGCAGTGGCGGGCATGGTCTGCTCGTGGTAGGCCCTCATCCGCCCTGTCGGGCACCTTCTCCCACCCTTTGGGCGGGAGAAGGCGACAACCAATTAGAGCCTTCTCCCGTTGAGCTATGCGAAATGGGAGAAGGTGGCCGAAGGCCGGATGAGGGCTCTCTTGCTTTACATCTTCGGATAGGCGCCGGACTTCGACGCCCAGTCGGCATAGACGGCCTTCTGCTTGTCGACGCCAATCTTCTCGGTGATCGCATCCCACTCGGCGGCAGCCGCGTCGAGGATCGACTTCGGGTCCTCGCCCGCCCACAGCTTCGACACCGACTGGCGCAGCACTTCCTCATACTTGTCGGTCTG
The DNA here is from genome assembly GCA_963205315.1 of Pseudomonadota bacterium. Lineage (GTDB taxonomy): Bacteria > Pseudomonadota > Alphaproteobacteria > Rhizobiales > Aestuariivirgaceae > Aestuariivirga. Next base: position 13,460 of record CAUJIO010000008.1, read on the forward strand.
CAGCAGCGACAGGTCGAGCAGGCCGTTGTTGGCGCCATCCTGCAGGGCCTTGAGGTAGTCCTTGGCATCCGGCCACAGCGCCGCATAGCCCGGATCGGTGAAGTGCGAGTCACGGAAGGGATCGCGCAGCGCGTAGGGCAGCTTGACGCGCTCGAGGCTGGTGGCCTCGCTGTTCAGCCACTGGATGAAAAGATAGGCGGCTTCCTTGTTCTTCGACGCCGACGATACCGACAGGCAGAAACCGGCGGCGAGTTCAGGGTGTCCACCCGGCGTCATCGCATAGCCGACCTTGCCGGCGATTGTCGACTTGGGCACCCAACTCATGACTTCCTGGTCCGTGCCGTAGCTGGCGGCCCAGCGGCCATAGGGCGGCCACGAGATCGTCATTGCCGTCTGGCCTTGCAGGAAGGCGGCGAGGTTCTCGACGAAGCCCCACTGTTCCACGCCCGGAGGCGCGACCTTGTTTTCGGCCAGCCATTCGGTGAATACCTTGACGCCGGCATCCGAGTTGATCGTCGCCTTCATCGTGTCGGCATCGAAGAACTTGCCGCCTTCGTTGCGGAAGCGCTCCTGGAACATGAAGTTGCCGTAGCCCGATTCACGGAAGAAGGCTGCGCCATAGATCTTGCCCGCCGACACTTCTGTGATGAGGGCAGCGACCTGGTCGAAGTCCTTCCAGTTGGTCGGCGGCATCGGCAGATCGGCGCCGTACTTGTCCTTGTAGGCCTTCTGGATGGCCGGATCGCCGAGCACGTCCTTGCGGAAATACATGACGAACACGTCGCCATCATCCGGCAGGCCATAGATCTTGTCATTGACCTTCATCTGGTTGTCGCGATAGGTCGGCGCGATCTTCATCAATTCGTCGCGATAACCGTACTTGTCCACGAACGGATCGAGCACTTCGAGAGCGCCGGCGTTGGCGAGATCGGGCATCCACGACGGGATGACGTTCAGGGCGTCATAGGCACCTGCACCCGACTTGAAGTCCTGCATGATCTTGGTGAACATCTCGGCCACCGGAACCTCGACGACCTTGACGTCGATGCCGGTGAGTTCCTTCCACTTGGGGCCCGAGAAATTCAGCGGATCGAGCGCCTGAAGGCCGGCTTCCCAGACGATGGTGATCGTCTGACCCGAAAATTGCTTGGCGGCCTCGACTGCTGCGGAGGCGCCGTCTGCCGCCCATGCGGGCCGCGAAAGCCCCCCGGCCAGACCGGCAGCGATGCCGATCTTGCCTACGTCACGTCTTGTAACCATCGTTCTTCTCCCAGTTGTGAATGGCAGCCAGTGGCGGCCCTTCGTTGCTCCCCGTTGTTTCCTCCGCGGGGAATTTCCGGATCAGCCAAACCGTGCGGCGAAAGCCGCGAGCTTGGCCTTGAAATTCGGCTGCTGCAGAACACTTGTGTTGACCACACCGCGCGGCACCAGACCCTTTTGCACATCCAGCACCGCCTTGACGTCCGCTGCTCCGTTTCCGGCGAAGCACTGGTCGGTCCAGCACAGCGCGTGCGGCGCGGCGATGATGTTGTCGAGCTTGAGGATCGGATCGTTCGCGTCAGGCGGCTCGGTCTCGAACACGTCGAGGCCTGCACCGGCGATGCGGCCCTCCTGCAGCACCTTCGTCAGCGCCGCCTGATCGACGATCGGTCCGCGCGCCGTGTTGATGAAGAAGGCTGATGGCTTCATCAGCGCCAGCCTTTCGGCATTGACGATGTGACGCGTGTCCTTCGTGAGCGGGCAGTTGACGCTGAGAATGTCTGCCCGGCGGAACAGGTCTTCGAGTGAAACCAGCTCGATGCCGAGCTCGGCCGCAACGGACTTGTCCGCATACGGATCATGAGCGATGAAGCGCATGTCGAAGGGCTTCGCCAGCCGGAACATCTCCGCACCGATGTTGCCGACACCGAGCGAGCCAAGCGTCTTGCCGACCAGGCCCACACCCATGTGCTCGCCACGCGCCGCGAATCCGACCGCACCCTGGCGCGCCAGCCTGTCCTTCACCATCATCTTGCCGGTGAGCGCCAGCATGAAGGTGAGGATCGACACCGCCACCGGCCGTCGCACACCATCCGGCGTGATGACGAGTGCGATGTCATTGGCGGTGCAGGCCGCGACGTCGACTGTGTCATAGCCCACGCCAAAGCGGGCCACGACCGAAAGCCGCCCACTCTTCGGCACGCTCGATGCATCGAACCGATGGGCGAGCAGGATGAGAGCGTCGAAATCCTCGAGCTGATCGCCGCGCAGCGGATTGGCGTTATCGAGGAAGACCATCTCGACTTGGCGTGCCGACTTCAGCGGCGCGAGATCGAAATCGGGAAACGTCGGGGAGCCATCGGCCTTTTTGAAGTCGCCGGACAGCGCGACGCGATAAGGAGTCATGCCTTCACTCCATCGCGAATGGTTTTGGCCGCCGCGGCGAGCCCGTCCCGCAAGATCCAGATGTCGCCCGAGTAGCAGATGAAATCAAAGCCCAGCTTGTTGAAGGCGATGCCTTGTTCGGTATTCGCGACCAGCCGCCCCATCGACTTGCCGTGCTTTTTTGCGGCACCAATGATCTTGTCCATCGCCGCCTGGAATTTCGGATGATTGAATTCGCCCGGGATGCCGAGCGACACCGACAAATCGAAATGCCCGACCCACAGGCAGTCGACGCCATCGATGGCGGCAATGGCATCGGCATTCTCGGCCCCGTCCGCCGTCTCGATCAGGCAGATCACCGAGGTCTTTCGGTTGGCATTGGCGAGAGCTTCGGCGACAGGTGCCGCACGATAATTGTCATGCGCCATCTGCAGGCCGACGCCGCGTTTGCCTTGCGGGAAATACTTGACCGAGTCGACCATGGCCTGGGCTTGCGCCGCGGTCGAGATCATCGGCGCGATGAGGCCCTCGGCCCCCATGTCACAGGCTCTTGCCAGCATGTCGTTCTCCTGGCCCGGAACCCGCACGATAACAGCCAAGCCCGCCGCCTCGAAGTAGCGGATGGCACTTTTCAGGGTCTCGAAAGAGAAGCCCGAGTGTTCCATGTCGAAGAAGGCGAAGTCGCAACCTGCGGCCTTGAGAATGTGGCCAATGCCGGGCGTGGCAAATTCAACAATAAAATTGCCCACCTTCAGCTCTTTCGAGCTCATCAAGTCCCGCAGTCCCATTGAAGCTTCCTCTTTGGCATAGACCGGTTGATTCCGGCCTCACTGATTGACTCATCATACCAGCAGCATGTAAGCAGCCCTCAACGCTATCCGAGGTTTCAGCATGACGTCAATCGCTCTCTTGGGTGCCGGTGGCAAAATGGGCCATCGTCTCGCCCGCAATTTGCGCAACACCCGCTTCGATGTCCGTCATGTAGAGGTGAGCGATGCCGGACGCGCGCGGCTGCGCGATGATTTCGGCATTGAATGTGTCCCTGCGGAAGCCGCACTTGCGGGAGCTGACGTGGCGATTCTTGCAGTTCCCGATACTGCCATTGGCAAGGTGGCGCAGTCGGTCCTGCACCTGCTGAAACCCGGAATGATCGTCATCATTCTCGATGCCGCAGCACCCTTCGCCGGCCATCTGCCGGACCGTCCGGACCTCACCTATTTCGTCACCCATCCCTGCCATCCGCCCATCTTCAATGATGAGACCAGCATGGACGCAAAGCTCGACCGCTTCGGAGGGATTGCGGCGAAGCAACATATCGTTTGCGCGCTCATGCAAGGGCCAGAGGCCCACTATGCACTGGGCGAGGAAATCTCGCGCACCATCTGGGCCCCCGTGATGCGCTCGCACCGGGTAACGGTTGAACAGATGGCGCTTCTCGAGCCCGGCCTCTCCGAAACCGTTGTCGCATCGCTGCTCGACGTCATGCGCGAGGCCATGGATGAGGTCGTCTCACGCGGCGTTCCCGCGGAGGCCGCCCGCGACTTCCTTTTGGGCCACATGAATATTCTGGGCGCGGTCATCTTCAAGGAGCAGCCAGGTGTCTTCTCCGATGCCTGCAACAAGGCCATCCAGTTCGGCAAGCCCATGCTCATGCGCGACGATTGGAAAAAGGTCTTCGAGCCGGATGAAATCGCCGCCTCGATCCGCCGCATTACCTGACCCCGAACCGCCGCCCCGCAACGAAGGTCTTGCGCTTGCCGCTGCAATGGTGCTGAAAGCCCGCAGACCGGGAGTTCAGTATGTTTGAATCGCTACAATCGCTATTGTCCGGAGATGCCCTTTGGGCCCTTGGCCAGGTCGTGATGATCGATCTGGTCCTGGCCGGAGATAATGCCGTTGTGATCGGGCTTGCCGCTGCAGGCCTTCCGAAGGACCAGCGCAACAAGGCCATTCTTGTCGGCATCATCGCCGCAACGGTCCTGCGTATCGGCTTTGCCAGCATCACCACGCACCTGCTGCAGCTGCTCGGGCTATTGCTCGTCGGTGGCATCCTGCTTCTCTGGGTCTGCTGGAAGATGTGGCGTGAACTGCGTAACGGCCATAGCGAGGACGACGCCGTCGAGGCCGTGACGGGCGAAGACATCGACGCCGATGGAACGGTGGGCGGCAAGACGACGCGAAAGACCTTTGCCCAGGCCGCCTGGCAGATCGTCATCGCTGACGTCTCGATGTCGCTCGATAATGTTCTGGCGGTGGCCGGCGCGGCACGCGAGCACCCGACGGTTCTGATCATCGGCCTCATGCTGTCGATTGCGCTGATGGGTCTGGCCGCCAGCTTCATCGCCCGGCTGCTGCAGAAGCATCGCTGGATCGCGTACGTCGGCCTCGCCATCATCCTCTATGTCGCGTTGGAGATGATCTATCGCGGAATCCTCGAAGTCTGGCCAGTGGTGGTGTGATGCTGAATTTTGACCAAGACCGTTTCCTCAGGATCGAAGGCGGGGCCGTTTCGCTGGCACCGGCGATCCATGCCTGCATTGGCGCCTTGCTCCAGAAGGGCGCGAAGAACCTCTTCTTCCTCGGCACCGGCGGTGCGGCCATCCTGATGCAGCCCGCGGCCCTCTTGTTGCAGCGGCGTTCATCCTTCCCGACTTACATGGAGATCGCCGCCGAGTTCGTCGCTGCCGGTCATCAGGGGTTGGGACGCGACTCCATTGTGGTCCTCCCATCCCTCTCCGGCACCACGAAGGAATCGGTCGAGACGCTGGAATTCTGCAAGGCAAAGGGCGCCACCATCATCTCGCTGGTCGGCCACAAGGATACGCCGCTCGGCCAAAGGGCCGATCATGTCTTTGTCAATTTTGCCGAGGATGACACATCATCCGAGTCCTTCTATCTGCAGTCGCTGTTCGTCGCTCTGTCCATCATGGCCCATCGCGGTGAATACCCGGACTATTACAGGACCATTGCCGAACTCGCCGGATTGCCAAGGCACCTGCTGGCCGCCAAGCAATCCTTCGAGCCGGTTGCCGAACGGTTGGCGACCGCCTTCAAAAATGAACCGTATCATATCATCACGGCCGCTGGCGGAAGCTGGGCCCAGGCCTGGTACTACGGCATGTGCATTCTCGAAGAGATGCAATGGATCAGGACGAGGCCCGTTCATGCCGCCGACTTCTTTCACGGTACGCTGGAACTTGTCGAGAAGGGTGTCAGCGTCATCATCTTCAAGTCCGAGGATGCCTATCGTCCTCTGACCGAGCGTGTGGAAAATTTCGCCCGTCAGTACACGGACAAGGTCACGGTACTCGACCCCGCAAGCTTTGACATGCCGGGTTTGTCGCCCGGGACACGCGCCCTGATCTCGCCCGTCATTCTGGCCACAATTCTCGAGCGGCTCTCGGCCCATCTCGAGGGCAAGCGCAATCATCCGCTGACCACACGGCGGTACTACAAGAAAGTCGCGTATTGAATCCCGGCCGCAGGCCCATCCCCACGGATCCGTCATGACCATCAGTTTCTATGACCTCTCCAAGATGACCAGCGATCAGCGTGGCCGCCTGCTGAAGCGTACCGAAGCCGATCTTGCGGTCTACGAAGACAAGGTGAAGCCGATCATCGAGGCTGTGCGGACCGAAGGTGACGCGGCCCTTTCGCGCTTTGCCAGGCAGTTCGACAAGGCGCCGGTCGGGCCCGATGAGATCGCCGCCACCGAGGCTGATTTCGATCGGGCCGAGAAGACGCTCGATCCGAAGGTGCGGGAAGCTCTCGACTTCATGGCGGTGTCGATCCGTCGCTTCCATGAAGACCAGAAGCCGGAGGAGATGTGGTTCCACGAAATCCGTCCCGGTGTTTTCGCCGGCGACCGCACCACGCCCATTCCGTCGGTTGCTTGCTATGTGCCGCGCGGCAAGGGTGCGTTTCCATCCGCCGTGATGATGACGACGATTCCGGCCAATGTCGCGGGCGTCAAGGAGATCGCCATCGTCACGCCGCCGGGGCCTGATGGCAAGATCGATGACGCGACCCTCGTGGCGGCGCGCATGTCTGGCGTCGGGAAGGTTTACAAGGCCGGCGGTGCGCAGGCCATTGCTGCAGTTGCCTACGGCACAGAGACGGTGCCGAAATGCGCCAAGGTGGTGGGGCCGGGAAGTCCCTGGGTCGGGGCCGCCAAGAAGCTGCTGTCGCATGTTCTCGATACGGGAACACCGGCAGGCCCCAGCGAACTGATCGTGCTGGCCGACGAAACGGCCGATGGCCGCCTGGCCGGCCTCGATCTCATTATCGAGTCGGAGCACGGCGCTGACAGTTCGGCATTCCTGGTAACCTGGAGCCGCAAGGTTGCGGACGACGCCATGGCCGCCATACCCGAGTTCTGGAAGCAGATGGGTGAGCAACGCGTCGCCTATTCCTCCGCCGTGCTTGGCGGGCCGATGGGCGGCATCGTGCTGGCGCGTGACGAGGAGGAAGCGATTGCCTTCTGCAATGACTATGCGCCCGAACACCTTGGCGTTCACTCCGACGAGCCCTTTCAGTATCTCGGCCGTCTGCAGAACGCCGGCGAGATCCTGTTGGGCAGGCACACGCCGCCGACGCTCGGCAATTTCGTCATCGGCGTGAACCATGTGCTGCCCACCAGCGGCTGGGCCAAGACCGGCTCGCCGCTCACCGTGTATGATTTCATGAAGCGCACGTCGGTGGCCTATGTCACGGGGAAGGGCTATCCTGAGCTGGCGAGGCACGCTCAGGTGATCGCCACCTATGAAGGCTTCGACGGCCACGCCAACGCCGTGTCCGAAACCCGAAGCCGCCTGTTGAGGACCAATCGATGAGCATGCGCACCGGCGGCCAGATCCTTGTCGACCAGTTGAAGGTGCATGGCACCAGCCATGTCTTCTGCGTGCCCGGCGAAAGCTATCTCGCGGTGCTCGACGCGCTGCATGATGCGGCGATCAACACCATCGTCTGCCGTCAGGAGGGCGGTGCCGCCTTCATGGCGGAGGCGCAGGGCAAGATGACCGGCAAGCCCGGTATCGTCATGGTCACCAGAGGCCCCGGCGCCACCAATGCCTCGCCCGGCATTCATGTCGCCTCGCAGGATTCAACGCCGCTGATCATGTTCGTGGGGCAGGTGGCGCGCGACATGAAGGAGCGCGAGGCCTTTCAGGAACTCGACTACAAGGCCGTCTTCGGCAGCATGGCGAAATGGGTCGTCGAGATCGACCGTGCCGAACGCATTCCGGAGATCCTGTCGCGCGCCTTCCATGTGGCGACACAGGGCCGCCCCGGCCCGGTGGTCATCGCCCTGCCGGAAGACATGCTGACGGACCTGGCAGACGTTGCGGATGCCAAAGCCTTCTCGCCGGCCGTCACAAGCCCTGGTGCGGCCGACATCAACGCGTTCCAACGCCGCTTGCTGGCCGCCGAACGGCCCATTGTGTTGGTTGGCGGATCGGGATGGAGCGGCGATGGCGTGAATGATCTTGTATCGTTCGCCGAGAATTTTGACCTGCCGGTGGCTGTCACCTTCCGCCGCCAGATGCTGTTTCCGGCCGATCACCCGAATTTCGCGGGCGATCTCGGCATCGGACCGAACCCCAAGCTGCTGGCCCGCGTGAAGGATTCCGATCTCGTCATCCTGATTGGCGGCAGGATGTCCGAAATGCCGTCTCAGAGCTACACGCTCTTCGATATTCCGGGAGACGGCGAGCGGCTCGTTCATATTCATCCGGGTGCGGAGGAGTTGAACCGGGTCTATCGCGCCGGGCTTGGTATCGTTGCGACACCACATGCCTTTGCCGGCGCCGCAGCTGCACTGGCGAAACCCAATGCCGTGACGTGGGCTGGCACGGCAGCAACCGCTCACAAGGACTACCTCGCATGGAGCGATCCGCGGCCCATCCGCACCGCGGGCGAACTGCAGATGAGCGGCGTCATGCAGCATCTGGCCGATGTGATGCCCGGCGACACCGTGTATTGCAACGGGGCCGGAAACTATGCGACCTGGGTGCATCGCTTCTGGGCGTTCCGGGCCTTTGCCTCGCAACTGGCGCCGACCTGCGGCTCGATGGGTTATGGCGTTCCGGCTGCGGTCGGGGCCAAGGCGCTGCAGCCTGAGCGAGACATCGTCGCCTTTGCCGGTGACGGCTGCTTCATGATGAACGGCCAGGAATTCGCCACTGCCGTGCAATACGATCTGCCGGTGATCATCGTGGTCGTCGACAACGGCATGTACGGCACCATCCGCATGCATCAGGAGCGCGAATACCCGGGTCGAATATCGGCAACGCAATTGCGCAATCCGGATTTTGCCGACCTGGCGCGCGCCTATGGCGGCCACGGCGAGACGGTGCGCAAGACCGATGAATTCGCCGGAGCCTTGCAGCGTGCGCGGAGCAGCGGCAAGCCTGCCATCATCCACTGTCTCATTGATCCGGAAGCAATTACCCCGGCACGCAGCCTGACTGACATTCGCAACGCCGCTCTCAAAAAGTAAAAGGCCGCCCTTCGCGAGGCGGCCTGAAGAAGACGTCAGCGCAGGATTTCAGGCCTTTGCCTTCATCTTGCGGCGGCCGAACCAGCCGCCAGCCACCAGGGCCGAACCGAGCAGCGGCAGGGCGCCCGGCAGCGGCACCGGCGGGATTTCTTCACCTGGTACCTCGACCGTGACCGACTTCAGCTTGAAGCTATCGAAGTAGGTAACGGTTTTCGACTGTGTACAGTTGCGCCGCCTGTCGTATTTCACGCAGATCTGTGCAGTCTGTTCCCACAGTGCGCCGAATCCAAACACTTTGCTGAGAATGCTTCCCGTGCCAAAACTGAATGTTCCGACATTGTTGCCGTTGGTGGAGAAAGTCTGGTGCTGGAACACCAGGTCACCTGCCAGACTGCTATCGGCATCCCCGTCGTCGGCGAAGAACGCGAAAGCGGCCAGGCTGTTGGTCAGCACGCCGGCATAGGAGAATGTCGCCGAGAGAATTTTCACATCGCTCGTGAAGGTCAACTGCAGCAGATCATTGATGCCGGACGAGTCGACCGTATGGCTGTTATCGCTGAGGTTATTGAGCTCGCCAAGACCGTTTCCGGCCCACTGACCGACACCGACGCCCGATCCCGAAACCGCTGAAACACTCGAACCGTCGTCGGACGACGTCATTGCCTTGACCGTGACGTCCGGTCCACCCGCCGGATTGGATGTAAACGGTCCCTTCGTCAGGGTGTAACCCGTCGTTGAACCATCGAAATTGTACGTATGAACAGTTGCGGCAGACGCGGCGCTCGACATTGCGAGCAACATCACCCCGGCTGCCAGGTGTCTACCTGACATTGAACTCTCCAGAATTGCCCCGCATCTCGGGTTGATTCAACACCCATAGGTGGAAGAGTCAAATCAAAGTTAAACTTCTGAAAGTTATTTGCCAATTTTTAACGCTAGAAGCGTCAAGTCGTCTTGCCTGATCAGATGCGCGCGACACGGGCTGGATCGGCACTATGCCTTCCGGATCAACAGCTCCCGCGCCGTTGCCTCGTTGGTGATCAGCACATTGCAGTCGATCAGCTTGATGGCGCCAAGCAGGCACTCGACCTTTTCGTTGCCGCCTGATGCAATGACCCGGGTCGGCACGTCGCGTAGCTGCGCGATGGGCAGCGACATGATCCGCTGGTTTACCGGATGATCGACCAGTTGCCCGTCGCGGTCGTAGAAGTTGAAAAGCAGATCGCCGACCGCGCCCATCTTCATCAGGGCCGCGCGTTCGTCGTCGCTGATGAGATTGAAGCGGAAGGCCGTGGAGGACGGCGCCATCGTGCCGACGCTGAGCAGGGCGAGGTCCAGCCGCTCGGCCCGCCTGAAAATATCGCGGAGCCCGCAGCGCTCGATCAGCGCCTCGCGGGTCTCGGGTGAATCGACCACGGCTGGCGCCTGGAACAGATAGCAGTCGGCAGCCATGATGCGCGCGAACTGCCAGGCGAACTCCGCCGGATTGAACTTGCGGGCCTGCACGATGCCGCCCAGCAGCGAGATGACCTGCACGTTTTCCAGTTCACGCGGTGCCAGCGTTTGCAGCGATTCATACAGCGTGGCACCCCAGCCCACGCCGACCGTCATGTCGTCCTGCATGGTGTCGGACACGAACATGCCGGCGGCGGTTCCAATCGACTTGGTAATGTTCTCCTGCACCACCGGTTCGGGGACAACGACGGCGTCCTTGAATCCGAACGCTTGCTTCAGTTCGGACTCGAGCTCGAAGCATTCGGAGACTTCGCCCTCGATCCAGATCTTCACTTCGCGCTGTTTGATCGCTTCATTGATATTGCGCACCACGGTCACCCGGCCAATACCGAGCCGGTCGGCGATCTCGTTCTGGGTCAAGCCTTCCACATAATACATCCAGGCGATGCGCATGCGGTTGCGGGCGATACGGCCGGCACCCCGTTCGGGTGCGGCCGGTCGAGACTTGCGTGCTGAAGGTTTTTCCAACATTCTGTCTATCGCTACATTTCTAAATCTAGTTTGACCTAAGATACATTGATATGCAAGTGGGCACTTATGTAGCAGAAACTATACAAGATATTGAAAGTGCTTAGGATCTTAGAATGACAACAGATCCTGCATTGTGCCGGAGTAGCATTTTTGCAAGTGCTTTGTGAGATTGATGCAGTGCAAAACGTTGCTGCAGTGCCGCAATACGAAACATTTGCATTCGTCTAAGCAATTTAGTACGCTAATTAGACGTTGATGCCATGCGGGCCGCAAAATACAAAAATGGCCCGCGTGCTGGGAGGTTGGTTTTGACGGACGCCACGACATCGGTTGCGCATGTCTCGCACGCCCCGCATCGGCTGAACCCTTTCCTGTTTTCTGACGTAAATCGGAGTGCACGGAAAACCTTGCCCGTCTCTGGCCTGAGATGGCGCCCAGGCACGACAACACAGGCCGCTTCAATGGAGGAAAGTAATGCTGAACTCTAAAACCGGTAAGCTAAGCCGCCGGTCCCTGCTCAAGTCCACGGCCGCTGCCGGTGCGGCACTCGCAACCGGCACAGGCGGCGTCTCGCTGTTCAACGTGCGCAGCGCCTATTCGCAGAACCTGCCGAATCCCGCTGACGTGCTGGCAACGCTCAACGTCGGCAAATTCGTCAAGAAGGAATACCGCGACCAGTACAAGCTCGGTGACAACGACGAGCTGTGGGATCCCAAGATCGACTGGATCCGCACTGCGGACTGGGAAGCGATCCGCAAGGAGCACGCCGGCAAGACGGTGCGTTTCGCGGTGGGCGCGGCTGACCGTGAATCGGCCCAGGAGCAGACCCAGCCTTTCGCTGACCTTTCCGGCATCAAGATCGACGTCGTGTCGATCCCTGACGATGCCATGTATGACAAGGTCGTGGCCGAATTCCTGTCCGGCAATGCCGGCTTCGACGCCATCCAGTTCTTCTCGCCATGGCTCGGTGACTTCGCCGCGCAGGGCTTCCTGAAGCCGCTGGACGAATATGTCGCCAAGTGGAAGCTGCCCTTTGATGACTGGTATGAAACCTATCAGGCCAACTATGGCCGTTGGGGCGACAAGGGTATCCTCGGCATTCCGTTCGACTGCGACATCCAGCAGGTGCATGTGCGCCCGTCGATCTTCAAGAAGATCGGCATCAACGAGATCGACCGCGTCAACACCATTCCGTCCTATGACGAAATGCTGCGCCTCGCGCCCGAACTCAACAAGGCGGAGCCAGGCGTTGCCGGCATGGGCCTGATGGCCGGCCGCGGCTTCTGGGCCACCTATGCCTGGGAACACATCGCCGCCCAGTACGGCATGACGCTGTTCAACGACAAGTGGGAACCGATCTTCAACGGCGATGCCGGTGTGAAGGGCCTCGAAATGCTTGCTGCCCTTTCCAAGCATGCCATTGAAGGTGTTGCTGCTGCCGACTGGCCGACCAACCGCGCTGCCATGCTCGGCGGCCAGATCGCCTGCAACATCTCGTGGCAGGACACCGGCACGCAGGCGACCCGCGCTGACCAGTCCAAGCTCGGCAATGATATCGTCACGCTCTATGAACCACGCGTTGCCGGTGGCACATATGCGCCGCCGAACATCGCCGGTTCCACATCGGTTGTCGCCTCCACCTCGCCGGAGCCGGAAGCAGCGTTCCTCATGCTCGCCTTCCTCACCACCTCCTCGATCATGGCCATGAACGAAGCCAACGCCAACGGCGTGGCTCCGGGCACCAAGTCGGTCCTGAACAACGAGAAGCTCCGCAGCGTCTCGCAGCCGGCCAAGGTCTGGGCTGAAAGCCTCGACTACGCCTGGTGCGCCCCGCGCATCCCGTCGGGCTTCCAGGTCGAGCAGGAAATCGGCTTCCTCGTCAACGAAGTGATCGTTGGCACCAAGAAGCCGAAGGAAGCGCTGGACGAAGCCGCTGGCAAGGTGAAGGCCATCATGGAAAAGAATGGCTTCTACAAGGGCGCCGACCCCATGAACTTCGCCGCCACCGAACCCGGCCTCTGGATCGGCAAGGGCAAGCCGCTGCCGTTCTGATCGCTGCTGCAAAATCGATGGCCGGGGACAACCCCGGCCATTTTTCTGAAGGTCCGGCTCAAGGACAATTTTCACAACTTCAGCCTTCGCGAAGATGCCGGAAGGTGTCGCCATGCTGGGAAAGAACGCAGAGTAAAATCACTATGACTTCCAACACCCTGTCGTTCCGCCGCCGCTCGCCCTTCATGCGCAAGGCCTTGCCGTATTTCATGGTGGGGCCAGCCGTCATTTATCTCCTGGGCATCACGCTGTGGCCAGGCGCGTTTGCGCTCTACCGCTCCTTCTACACCGGCAAATTCAAATGGGACTATGCGGGCTTTGATAACTACACGACGCTTCTTGCCGACAAGCATTTTTGGGAAGCGGTGTGGAACACCCTGCTGTTGGGCTCCATCACGCTCGCCATTGAATTCGTCATCGCTCTTTTGCTGGCAGTGCTCGTCTATCGATCGCCCTGGGTGAAGAGCTGGCGCATCCTGTTCATGCTGCCGATGCTGTTCATGCCATCGGCGGTGGGTTACCTTTGGAAACTCCTGTTCAATGACGGCCGTGTCATGGCCGACCTGCTTGCACGGCTTGGCCTTGTCGATGGCGGCGTCGACTGGATGGCCTATACGTTGAACGCCCGCTTTGTGCTGGTGCTGGTCGATGTTTGGGAATGGACGCCGTTCCTGTTCATCATTCTCGTTGCCGGCCTTCAGGGCCAAGACAAGGAAATTGAAGAAGCCGCACGTCTTGATGGCGCGTCCTTCGCACAAATGTTCTGGAACATTTCGCTGCCCCTGCTGCGCCCGATCATCGCTATCGCACTGGTGCTGCGCGGTATCGACCTTCTCAACAACATGTCGGCCGTGAACATCATTACCCAGGGCTCGCCGGCGGGCGCCACCGAAACGCTGAGTTATTTCATCTACCGCACGGCCTTCCGCAGCTTCGACCACGGCTATGCCTCGGCAGCCTCCGTACTGCTTCTGATTGCAACCATTATTCTCGCACAAGTCCTCGTCCGCAAGTTCTTCAAGTCAGGAACGGAATCATGAGCAAGCGTATTGAAGGCCCGCGCTGGGGCTGGATCGTCCTCACCGCCTGGGGCCTTTTCGCGATTCTTCCCATCATCTATTTCGCTTCGATTGCACTTCGCCCGCGCAATGAAATCATCGCGCCAGTGCCGATCTACTTCCCGACGCTGACGACTGAGACCTGGACCAAGATCTGGGCCGAATGGCCAATTGGCCTGTATTTCTACAATTCCATCGTCGCCATTTCTGGCAGCGTGTTCATCTGCCTGGTCCTGGGTGTCCCCGCCGCCTATGCTCTGGCGCGCTACAAGTTCAAGGGGAATGCCGATATCGGCAACTACATCCTCTCAACCAAGATGATGGCGCCCGCCGCCGTGGTTGTTCCGATGTTCTTCCTGTTCGGCAAGTTGAAGCTCATCGATTCGGTTTGGGCCCTGATGCTGATGTATGCGGCCATGAATCTTTCGATCGTGGTATGGATCGTGCGCAGCTACATGATCGACATCCATCCCGAGATCGAAGACGCGGCGCGCACCGACGGCGCCTCCGACCTCCGCATCCTGTGGGAGATCATCATTCCCATGTGCCTTCCGGGCATTATCACCGCCGCGGTCATCGCCGCGATATTCGCAATGAACGAGTACCTCTTCACCCTGATCATCGCGTCGAAGAACGCCTATCCGCTGTCGGTGGCGCTTGCCAATTTCTCCGGCGGCTCCGATGGCATCATCTACAATGCCATTGCGCTTGTCGGCTTCCTCGCCTTCTTCCCAGCGCTCCTTCTGGTGATTCTCATTCAGAACCATCTCTCACGCGGCTTGACGATGGGGGCCGTAAAGGGCTGATATAGCCAGCATGACCAGCATTTCGCGTACCGCCACATTCCCGCTCGCCGCCCATGCCGTCTGCGCTGCAGCCGGCGTGCGCGATGGGTTGCGGGCTGCCCAGTTCTATATTCGCGATCTCGCCAATGCCGACCGCTTCGGCAAGGGCGAGCCGAAGCGCGTCCCCTTCCTGTCGCGTGTCGTGGCGCAGGTGGCTCGCATCGCAGACCGCTTCATGAACTGGGGAGCCAATGTTTCGATTGCATTGTTTCTTCCCAGCTGGCGCAAGCTCCCCTCGCCATTCACGCCAGGTCTGATGCATGCCGTCGCCAAGGCGATCCGCGAAAACAGCCTCGTTCACAATCTGCTGTTCAATGCCTATTTCTTCCGCGCCGCCATCCACATCGCCAAACGCTATTCGGCTCCTCCGTATTTGATTCTTGAACACCGGGTGGATGCCGCACGCCGCAATCTTGCCCCGCGCTTCGATGAAGCGGCCTCCGACGACGTCATTCTGGCGCGCACTCTCATTGCATTGGTGGAGCAGGGCCCGGTGGCCCGCATCGGTGCCGTTGCCGAGCGCAACCGCTTCTTTTCGTCTGTCGAACCGAATATCGCGGTCAACGCCATCGCCTGCGTGGCCCTGATGTTTGCCGAAGAGGGAAAACCTTCGGAGGCGATCGAGGAGGACGAATTCTTCTCATTGACCGGAGCCCTCATTGGCCCGCGTCTCTCGACCATCGCCGACCTGGTCGCAGCGAGGGACGAGGCGGGGCTGGCACAGGAACTGGCCGATATAAAGTCGATGTACTGAAACCAAGAGCGAAGACGTGAAGGCAGCTCTATTCCGCAAGCCAGGTGACATGGCACTCGAGACGGTGAGCGATCCGCGTCTTGAGCCAGGTGACATGTTGCTCAGGCTTTCAGCAGCAGCCATCTGCGGCACCGACATCCGCATCTACCGGGGCCGCAAGACCCGCGGTGTGCGATTGCCCTCGATCCTCGGCCACGAGTTCACCGGCGCGATCGTCGACACCGGGGGGCATGCCGGGTGGAAGACCGGCGATCACGCGGCCGTCTGCCCCGCCTTGCCCTGCGGCACCTGCCGCGAATGCCGGGCGGGATTCGAGAATATCTGCGCCAACCTGACCGCATTCGGTTATGAGCGGGATGGCGGCTTCGCCGAATTGATCCGTGTGCCGAAGGCTTTCATCGAGGCCGGAAACTTGTTCCGATTGGATCGGGGCGTCTCACAGCTTGCCGCAGCACTGGCTGAACCGCTGTCCTGCGTCATCAACGGCCAGGATATCGCAGGCGTCACGGGCGGCGACACAGTCGCGGTGCTTGGCGCGGGTCCGATTGGCCTCTTGCACGTCATGCTGGCGCGGCAACGGGGCGCCAAACGTATCATCGTCGTGCAGCGCAGCGCCCACCGCCGCGCCGCGGCCCTCGACCTTGGCGCAGATGTCGCTGTCACACCTGACGAGGCGGAGGGGCTGGAAGCCGACGTGTCGATCGTCGCCGTTGGCTCGCCTGATCTTGCCAATCTCGCGACCCGGATCACCAGGCCGCGCGGCCGCATCAGCCTGTTCGCCGGATTTCCAGTGGGTGAAGCGACGGCCTTCGATCTCAATGCCGTGCATTATGGCGAACACACAGTCACCGGCGCTTTCGGCCTGACCAAGACGCAATTTGCCGAGGCACTCGATCTCATTGCCAGCGGCAGCCTGGCTGTCGACAAGCTGATCTCGCATCGCCTGCCGTTGGAGCAGGTGATGGACGCCTTCGCGCTGGCGGAGCAGGGCAGCGCCCTGAAGGTGGTCGTGACGAATTGAAGACCGCTACTTGGCCTTCGTCGTCTTCATGAAGTTGAGCGTGTGTTCGAAATCCTTGACACCGGCCTGTGAGCCCAGACCTGTGGCGTTGAGGGCCGACGTGGCCTGAGCAAAGCGCACGGCAGTCTCGGGATCGAAACCCTGGACCAGCGCGACGGCATAACCGGCATCGAAGGCGTCGCCGCAGCCGCAGGTGCACTTGACCTTGATATCAAAGGCCGGGATCCGGAACTTCACGCCGGCATTGTCGTGATAATAGGCGCCGTCGCCGCCGAGTGTCAGCACGCAGGCCTTGACGCCCATGTCGAGGAAGAACTTCGCGGTATCGCCATGATCGCTGCGGCCGCAGAGCGCCTGGGCTTCCTCGATCGACGGCATGAAATAATCCGTATACGGCAGAACCTGCGCAACGGCCGGCAAGTCCTTCGGGCTGCCGGCAAAGATGTCGACGGTGGTGATGGCTCCAGCTGCCTTGGCGGCCTTCATGACCACCGCGGTCTGGCCCTTGTCCATGGCATCCATCAGGCCGATGCCACCGGCGTGGAAAACCTTGGTGTCGGTGGCGCGCGGGATCATCGCGTCGTCGACGAAGAAATTGCCCGTGGCGCCTTTCATGTGCAGTGCCGGGCGTGAACCGTCGGCCCGTGTCGTCACGATGGAGGATGATGTCTTCCAGCCCGGCTGGCGCTGGACGCCCCAGGTGTCGACACCGAAGTGCTTGAGGCGCTGCATCACCCAGTCGCCCATCAGGTCTTCGCCGAGTCCGGTGAGTGCCAGCGTGTTGAGTCCCATCTTGGCGGCTGCAATGGCCGCCACACCGGCCGCACCCGAGACGGCGATTGTCAGTTCGTCGATGAACACCGTGCCGCCGCCAGGGGGCACTTCCGTGAAGGGCCAGCCGAGGCAGTCAAAAGTGTAGAAGCCCATGGACACATAGTCATAACGCGGCATTCAACGTCCTCCCGGAAAACGTGCTGGTTCTAGGCCAGCATCAGCATGGGGTTCTCAATATACGAGCGGAAGGCCTGCAGCAATTCGGCGCCAACCGCACCATCCACCGCCCGGTGATCGCATGAGAGCGTGCAGGTCATCTGGGTGGCCAAAGAGGGCTGGCCATTGACCGGAACAAATCGCTGGACGCCCGCACCCACCGCCAGGATCGAGGCATGCGGAGGATTGATGATGGCGGTGAATTCCTCGATCCCGAACATGCCGAGATTTGAGATGGCGCTGGTGCCGCCCTGATACTCGGATGGAACAAGCTTGCGGGCGCGCGCCTTGGCAGCAAGCTGCTTCATCTCCAGCGAGATGGCGCTCAGCGTTTTCGCTTCGATATTGCGCACGACCGGCGTGAACAAGCCGCCTTCAACGGCCACGGCAACGCCAACGTCGCTGACCCGGTGTTGCAGAATCGAGTCACCGGCCCACGTGACATTGGCGGCAGGCACTTTCTGCAGCGCCAGCCCAAGCGCCTTGATGATGAAGTCGTTGATCGACAGCCGCCACAGCGGCGCCTTCGAAGCATCGCGGGGTGCTGCGGCGTTGAGCGATTCGCGCGCCGCCATCAGTGCATCGAGCGTCGCCGTAACCGAGAGATAGAAATGCGGCACAGTCTGCTTCGACTGGGTGAGACGTGCGGCGATGGTGCGGCGCATGCCGTCCATCGGCTGCACGGCGAACGAGCCTGGCTGATAAAGTTTCTGGATGCTGTCGTCGGACAAGGTTGCCGGCGCCGCCGCCGCTACCGATGGCTTGGAGTCGAGAGCCTTGCGGACATCATCGGCAAGGATGCGGCCACGAGGGCCCGAGCCAGATACGCCTCCCAATGCCAACGCGGCCTGCTTCGCCAGTCGCCTCGCAAGCGGCGTGGCACGTGGCGTCTCGCCGCTTGCGACAGGGGGAGTCACAGTGGGGACGGATGAGACGGGTGCTGCGGCAGTCGCAGAAGCCGGCGCTTGGGCAGCGGCTGGCGAAGCGCTCTGCACGGCTTCGCCTTCGGCATAGATGAAGGCGACGGCTGAGCCCACAGCGGCCGTTTCGCCTTCGCCTACGAGAATGTTGCGCAGGATACCGTCAGAAGGGGCATCGATCTCCATCGCCGCCTTGTCGGTTTCGATCTCGAACAGCGCTGCGCCCTTCGTGACCTTCTCGCCGTCCTTGGCGTGCCACTTGGAAATCTTGCCAGTGGCCATGTCCATGTCGACGCGCGGCAGGATGACTTCAACCGCCATGATCTTATGTCCTGCCGGTGACGAGATTGCGCAGACCCTCGATGATGCCGGGCACTTGCGGCACGGCGGCCTTCTCGAGTTGCGGATTGTAGGGAATGGGCGATTCTGCACCACCCAGGCGGAGGATCGGTGCATCGAGATAGTCGAATGCCTCGCTCTCGGCGATGCGCGCGCTGATTTCAGCGCCGATGCCGAGTGTCTTCACGCCTTCGTAGACGCAGGCCAGCCGGCTCGTCTTCTTGACGCTCTCGATGATCGTCGCGGTGTCCATCGGGCGCAACGTGCGCAGGTCGATCACTTCGACATCGATGCCCTCGGCGGCGAGCGTCTCGGCAGCCTCCAGCGACTTGTGTACCATGATCGACGTCGCAACCACGGTGACGTGCTTTCCGTTCCGCGCCACATGCGCCTTGCCGATGGGCACGCGATAGGCCTCTTCCGGCACCTCGCCCTTGGTCTTGTAGAGAAGCTTGTGTTCGAACACCATGACGGGATCGGGATCGTCGATGGCGGCCAGCAGCATGCCTTTCATGTCATGCGGTGTCGACGGCTGGATGACCTTGAGCCCCGGCACGTGCGCCAGCCAGGCATCGATCGATTGAGAATGCTGGGCCGCGGCACCCGTGCCGGAACCGGCCGGAAAGCGCATGACCAGCGGCACATTCACCTTGCCGCCGAGCATGAAGCGCAGTTTCGCCGCCTGATTGACGATCTGCTCCATCGCCAGCGTGGCGAAATCCGAGAACTGGAATTCCAGCACCGGCTTGCATCCGGCAAGGGCTGCGCCGACTGCGACGCCCGCCTGACCCAGTTCAGAGATCGGCGCGTCCATGACGCGGTCCTCGCCGAAGCGATGCACCAGATCGCCGGTCACCTGAAAGGCGCCGCCGTAGACACCGATGTCCTCGCCCATCAGAAACACATTGGGATCGGCTTCCATCGCCTGGGCGAGGGCTTCCTGGATCGCTTGCGCGTAAGTCAGTTCACGGCTCATCAGGCGGCCTCTGGGCTATAGACGTCACGCGTCACTTCGGTGGGGTCCGGATCGGTGCCGAGCCGGGCGAATTCGATACCGGCGGCGATTTCGGCTTCCGCCGCAACGCGGATGGCCGTCACCTCGTCCGCACTGGCAAGGCCGTGCGCGATGAGTTCGGCCTCAAAATGCGGAATGGGGTCGCGCGCCTTCCAGTCCTCGATCTCTTCCTTCGTGCGGTAGCGGTTGCGGTCGGAGCGCGAGTGTCCGCGCGTGCGATAGGTCTTGCATTCGACCAGGGTCGGACCACCGCCCTTGCGGGCGTGTTCGGTCGCGGCTTCGATGGCCTCCGCCACATCGGCAATCGAGTTGCCGTCGACGATGACGGCCGGCATGCCATAGGCCGGGGCACGGTCGGCAACGTTCTTCACCGACATCGAGCGCTCGGTCGACACCGACATGCCATACTTGTTGTTCTCGCAGACGAAGACGACGGGCAGCTTCCACACCGAGGCCATGTTGAGGGCTTCGTGGAAAGCGCCTTCGTTCGAGGCGCCGTCGCCGAAGAAGCACATGGCGACGTCATCACGCTTCTGCTTCTTGATGGCGAGGGCGGCACCCACAGCGATCGGCAGTCCGCCGCCGACGATGCCATTGGCACCGAGATTTCCGGTGGCCACATCGGCAATATGCATCGAGCCGCCGCGGCCGCGGCAATAGCCTTCTTCCTTGCCGAAGAACTCGGCGAACATCAGTTTGGGATCGGCGCCCTTGCCGATGCAATGACCGTGGCCGCGATGCGTCGACGTGATGTAGTCCGTATTGCGCAGCGCCATCGTGCTGCCGACAGCCGAAGCCTCCTGTCCGATCGACAGATGCATGGTGCCGTGAATGAGGCCGCGCATATAGGCCTCTTCCGCTCCCTCTTCGAAGCGGCGGATGAGATACATCTTGCGCAACGCTTCCTTGAGTTCCGCAGCACTGTGCTTCTGATAGAAGGGCCGGGCGTTCGCCTTTGCTGTCTTGGGCGTCTTCATGCGGAAAGCCCCTTCAGCATGTCGTCCTGGCGCTTCCTGAGCTTGACGATGCCGGACGTGGCGTCGACGGCGCAATTGTCATAGGTCAGCAACTCGCCCTTCTTGATCGGCTTCGTCACTTTGCCGCCCTCCAGCAGGCCGCAGGGAACGGCCTTGGTCTTCACCGCATCGCCAACCGTCATGATCCAGGCGCGATAGGTATACTCGCCGATGGCGTCGATGCGCTCGCCCGGCACCAGATCCTTCTTCGCCACGGCGCAGACTTCAGATGTGGGAACATCCAGCGGCTGCATGTCCGCAGTCTTGTAAAGGACGGCGCGCGCGCAGGAGAGCGGCACTTCAAGACTTGTGAGGTGATAGGGCCGGTAGAACGTATAGTAGGGACCGGCACCCAGCTTCAGGTCGTGCATGCGTTCGCGCACGCGGGGATGCGCCATCTCGGCGATGACGAAGACGCCCGGCGCCACGCCCTTGCCAATCGAATAGTCGACCACGCCCTTGCGCGACAGCACGCCGCCGTCCTCCTTCGGGCACAGGACTTTCTCAAGCTGGTCGAGTGTTGCGGCGGGCCCATGCATGCCGGGGCAATCCGGAATGAGGCCGGTGGCATTGGCGATCGCTGCCATCTCGACCATGGTCTTGGAGCCGTCGACGAACTCGACAAGCATGCGCGGGTTCATGTTGCGGCGCTTGGCTTCATCCATGTATTCGGCTGGCGTCGCGTCGATGTTCAGCGGATTGTTCTTGCCTTTGCCTGCCGCCACGATTGGATAACCGAGGCCGGTGACGAAGTTGACGAGTTCCATGGTGGAGGAGGGCTCGTCGCCCGCGCCCAGCGTGTAGACGACGCCGAGGCGCTTTGCCTGCCCCTGCAGATAGGCGCCGATGGTGACGTCGGCTTCAACGTTCATCATCACCAGGTGCTTGCCATGTTCCATGGCTGTGAGGCCGATCTCGGCACCCACGGCGGGCTTGCCGGTGGCATCGATCACCACGTCGATCTGGTCTGACGTGCAAACCAACTGTGCGTCCTGGGTGATCGCCGTCTTGCCCATGTCGAGCGCGGCGCTGAAGGCGCTGGCGGTCGAGGCCACCATGTTCCCGTCCTCAGGGCGGCCGGCGATGCGCAGCGCCTTCTTGGCGGCATCGACATTGATCTCGGCGATGGCGGCGACAGTGATGCCGGTCATCTGCTGGCACTGGGTGACGATGTCGGTCCCCATTTCGCCGGAACCGATCAGCCCCACCCGGATCGGCCGGCCGGTGCTTTCGAGGCGGCGGGCCAGGTCGGTGGCGAGTCCGGTGGTGGGTCCGATTTTGCGAGGTGTTTGCGAAGTGCTTGAAGCGGTCATGCCGATCCCCTGACTATTCTGGACAATAAGATACTTTTGTTCACTGTCATGTCAATAAGTAATATTTAGTCCGAGGTGCGCGTTTTGTGCATATGCGAAGGCTTTTTGGCGGGTGCGAGATGGACTTGGAGGGCCAGGATTCCGCTCATTGTGCCTTCATCTGGTGTATTATAGCCCATAAATACGAAACAAATGAATTCAATTCTTGCAATTGTTTCAGTTTTGTGAAACTCATAGGGCATTGCCAGTGGCAGGCCGCAAGAGCTGTGCCGCAGGTTGGGAGGAACTGTGCCGCAGCTCGATCCGCGGCACAAACACAAGCATACAGGATACGTCATGGCATCGATCAGTTTGCGCAAGATCAGCAAGGCCTGGGGAGCAATCGTCGGTGTCGACGCAATCGACCTTGAGATCAAGGACAAGGAATTCATGGTGTTCCTCGGCCCCTCCGGCTGCGGAAAGACCACCACCATGCGCATGATCGCCGGCCTCGAGGATCCGACTGGCGGCGAGATCCTGATCGACGGCCACACGGTGAATGACGTCGATGCGCGCGATCGCGACGTCGCCATGGTGTTCCAGAGCTATGCGCTCTATCCCAACATGTCGATCTACGAAAACATCCGCTTCCCATTGCGTATGCGCGATGTTCCCAAGGAGAAGCACGACAAGCTGGTGCGCGAGGCGGCGGCCATCGTCGAACTGGGCGACTTGCTGGACCGCAAACCGCGCGCCCTCTCAGGGGGCCAGCGTCAGCGCGCGGCCTTGGCCCGCGCCGTGGTGCGCCATCCGCGCGTGTTCCTCATGGATGAGCCACTCTCAAATCTCGATGCCAAATTGCGCCTCACCATGCGCGCTCAACTGAAACACATTCAGCGCCGCCTCGAGACGACGACGGTTTATGTGACCCATGACCAGATCGAGGCGATGACGCTTGCCGATCGCATTGCCATCATGAACAAGGGCAAGATCCAGCAGCTTGGAACGCCCGACGAAGTCTACAACAATCCTGCCAACGTCTTCGTTGCCGGCTTCATCGGTTCGCCGCCGATGAACCTCATCCGGGGCGATCTCGACAACGGCACCTTCATCGGCGCCAACACGCGGGTCGAGGGTGTATCGAAGGCCAGCCGAAAGGGTGTGATCCTCGGTATCAGGCCGGAGGACATCACGGTCGCCGAGACTGGCAAGGGCGACCTCAACTCGAAGCTCTATTCGTTAGAGCCGACCGGCGACCAGACGCTGGTGGCCGCGTTTGCGGGTGAACAGATGGTGGTGGCGAAGGGCCATCGCAGTTTCCGTCAGGCGCTGGATACGGATATCAGCCTGATTTTCGACCGCCAGCGCTGTTATCTCTTCGATGCCGCGAGCGGCGAAAGATTGTAGCCTCTCCCTTTCCTCCGAGCGTTGATGGCGGGGAGACCCGGCCATTTTCCTGGTGGCGTGCCTGCCGGGCGGGCGTTGGCCGTGTGCAGCGGGTTCTCGTCCCGATGGCCGATCACGACTTGCCGTGTCCGGAGACATGCGGATTGCCTTTGGCTTTCAAGCCCGTTCCGCCGCCCCTTGAAATAACCATCCAGTTATTTATAACAACGCTGAGGGCGCCATTCGAGACGCCTGGAGTGGGCTGATGTATGACTATGTGATTGTTGGCGCCGGGTCTGCCGGCTGCGTTCTGGCTGCACGGCTTTCAGAAATTCCAGATGCCAGGGTGCTTGTCGTCGAAGCTGGCCCGACTGATCGCGATCCCTTTATCCACATGCCGGTCGGATTCTTCAAGATGACGGCTGGACCGCTGACATGGGGCTATCATACCGCACCTCTTCGCCACGCCAACAACCGCACCGCCGTCTATCCGCAGGCAAAAGTGCTGGGCGGCGGAAGTTCGATCAACGCCGAGATCTACACCCGCGGCTGTCCGGAGGACTACGACAACTGGGCCAACGTGCATGGCTGCGATGGCTGGGCCGCCAAGGATCTGCAGCCGTATTTCATCAAGTCGGAAGGCAACACCAGATTGGGCGGTGCGGCTCATGGCATCGACGGGCCCCTCGGTGTGTCGGACCTTCGCAGTCCCAACCGCGTATCGATGGCCTATGTCCAGGGCTGCATGGACATCGGCATGCCGTTCAATCCGGATTTCAATTCCGGCAAACAGGAAGGTACAGGCCTGTACCAGACGACAACGCTGAACGGCCGCCGCTGCAGCGCCGCTGTCGGTTATCTGAGGCCCGCCCTGAAGCGCCCCAACCTGACGCTCCGCACCGACCTCTTTGTCACGCGCATCATCCTCGAGAATGGCCGCGCCGCAGGGATCGAGATTGTCGAGAACGGTGCAGTAAAGCGCATCGATGCCTCGACCGAAGTCATCGTCACCGCCGGTGCCATCGGTTCGCCGAAGCTGCTCATGCTGTCTGGCATTGGACCGGCGGCCCACCTGAAGGACGTGGGCGTTCCGGTGCTGCATGACCTGCCCGGGGTTGGCCAGAATTTCCACGATCATTTTTCGACCGACGTCACCTGGGTGCTCAACGGCGCGCATTCCTACGACAAGTACAAGAAGAAGCATTGGCAGCTCTGGGCCGGACTTGAATACATGATGTTCAAGTCGGGCCCGGTGTCGTCGAACATTGTGGAAGCCGGCGCCTTCTGGTGGGGCGACCGCAACGAGAAGACGCCGGACTTGCAGTTTCATTTCCTCGCGGGAGCGGGCGTTGAGGAAGGCGTTGGCACCGTGCCGGGCGGCAACGGGGCCACTTGCAATTCCTATCACGTGCGGCCGCGCTCGCGGGGTTTTGTGAAACTCAATTCGTCGAACCCGCATGATGCTCCGGTCATCGATCCCAATTCCTTCGCCGATCCCTACGATCTCGACCGGCATATTGACGGCATCAAGATCACCCAGGAGGTCGGCCGTTCGCGTTCAATGCAGAAATTTGTTGCAGCCGAGCATTTCCCCGGACCCGGTGTCAGGACGCGAAAGGATTACGAGGAGACAGCGCGCGCCAATGCCCGCTCGTCCTATCATCCCGTCGGGACCTGCAAGATGGGCCGTGACGCCATGTCGGTGGTCGATCCGGCACTGCGCGTGCACGGCATCCAGTCCTTGCGCGTCTGCGACAGCTCCATCATGCCGGAAGTTGTCTCCTCGAACACCAACGCGCCCACCATTGCCATTGCAGAAAAGGCCGCGGACATCATCCGCGGCAACAGGTGAAGTCATGCCGAAGATCGTAACTGCCGCCGAGGCCGTGAAGGCCATTCCCGACGGTGCCGTCGTGGCCGTCAATTCGTCTTCCGGTCTCAATTGCCCGGATGCGGTGCTGAAAGCCCTGGGCGACCGCTTCGATGCGGAAGCCCACCCGCGCAACCTGACAATGCTGCACCCGATTGCCGCCGGCGACATGTTCGGCATCAAGGGTGTCGAGCGCATCGCCAAGTCCGGCCTCATCGGGCGCATCATCGGCGGATCATATCCGTCAGGCCCCTCGACGTCGGAGCCGCCGAAGATCTGGCAGATGCTGGGCGCCAACGAAATGCCCGCATACAACGTACCCTCCGGCATCATGTTCGACATGATGCGCGAAGCCGCGGCCAAGCGGCCCGGCGTCATCACCAAGGTCGGCCTCGATACCTTCGTCGATCCGGACCGCGAAGGCTGTGCCATGAACGCCATGGCGGCTGCCGCTCCCATCGTCCACAAGATTGAATTCGATGGCGAGGAGTGGCTCTATTTTCCGGCCATCGTGCCGAAGGTCGCCATCATCCGCGGCAGCGCCTGTGACGAGCGCGGAAACATGAGCTTCGAGCAGGAGGGCGCTTATCTCGGTGCGATGGAAGTGGCGCTCGCCGCACATAACAATGGCGGGATTGTCATCGCCCAGGTGCGCACCATCGCCGAAAACGAGACCATCAAGCCGCATCAGGTGAGGGTGCCGGGCATTCTCGTCGACTATATCGTCGAAGTGCCCGACCAGTGGCAGACCACACAGACGCCCTATGATCCCACCATTTCCGGCGAAGTCTTCAAGCCGATCTCCAGCTTCTCGCTCATGGAGTTCGGCACCGGCAAGGCGATAGCCCGCCGTGTCGCGCAGGAATTGAGGAAAGGCTGGGCG
The DNA here is from genome assembly GCA_963205315.1 of Pseudomonadota bacterium. Taxonomy (GTDB): domain Bacteria; phylum Pseudomonadota; class Alphaproteobacteria; order Rhizobiales; family Aestuariivirgaceae; genus Aestuariivirga. The sequence continues at coordinate 39,747 of CAUJIO010000008.1, forward strand.
GTAAACCTGGGCTTCGGCGTGTCCGCCAATGTGCCGCGCATCTTCATCGAGGAAGGGCTGCACGGACAAGCAACCTGGGTGATCGAGCAGGGCGCCGTGGGAGGCGTTCCGCTGCTGGAGTTCCAGTTCGGCTGTTCCTCCAATGCCGAGGCCTTTGTGCCCTCGGCCCATCAGTTCACTTACTTTCAGGCGGCAGGCTTTGATTGTTCGCTGCTGTCATTCCTGCAGATCGACAGCCACGGTTCGGTCAACGTCTCCAAGCTCGGTGTCCGCCCTCATGTAACGGCAGGTGCTGGGGGCTTTGTCGACATCACCGCGCGTGCCCGCAAGATCGTCTATTCAGGCTTCTACAATGCCGGCGCGAAGATGGATGTCGTCGACGGCAAGCTGAAAATCGAGCGGGAAGGCAAGGTCAAGAAGCTGGTGAAGGACGTGGAGCAGGTTTCCTTCTCCGGCCGCCGCGGCGTGATGCAGGGCCAGGACGTTACTTACGTCACCGAGCGTTGCGTGCTGAAGCTGACGCCCGAGGGTATTGTCGTGACCGAAATTGCCCCAGGCGTCGAGTTGCAAGCAAATATTCTCGATCAGGCGGAATTCCCGCTCATCGTTTCGCCGGCGCTCAAGGAAATGGACAAGCGCCTCTTCACGCCGGAAATCATGGGGCTGAAGCTCGATGGCTGATACCGGCGACGCCCGCATCAGGCTCACGATCGAGGGACACCTTGCCACCATCACGCTGGCGCGGCCTGAAAAACTGAATGCGCTCGACTACGAGATGGTCCTGGCGCTCGAATGCGCCGCTCATGTTGTCGATGCCGAGAAGAATGTGCGTGCAGTCATCATCACGGGCGAGGGCGACAAGTCGTTTTGTGCCGGCGGCGATATCGCGGCGTGGTCGGCCTGGAGCCCGACGGATTTCGGCATGGCCTGGGTGCGCCACGGCCACCGCGCTTTTGATGCGCTCGCCCGCCTGCGCCAGCCGCTTATCGCGGCCCTCAATGGTCATACGCTTGGCGGCGGTCTTGAACTCGCAGCCACCGCCGATTTCCGTATTGCCGCAAATCATGTGAAACTTGGTTCGCCCGAAACCGGACTTGGTGTGATTCCCGGCTGGTCCGGCACGCAGCGCACTGTGCGGAGATTCGGTTCGCAGCTTGTAAGGCGCATGGCGCTGCTGGGCGAAATCTTTACCGCCGATCAGGGATTGCAGGTTGGACTCGTCGATGCAGTCGTCCCGCGCGGCGATCTGGATGTTGCAGCGCAAGACATGGCCGAGCGGTTGATGTCGCGCGGGCCGGTCGCGACGCAGGCAACTAAGATGCTGATCAATGCCATCGAGGGTGAGGAAGCGGAGCGGGTTCTTGAGGCATTGGCGGGAGCCGTCGCCTCTGCGAGTGACGATCTGAAGGTTGGCGTCGCAGCATTCCGCAACAAAGCGAAGCCTAAATTCTGAGCACAAACTTATACTGCGTTGCACCATGAGAAAAATCATTAGGTAATTGTTCTATAACGATTGTTGACAAGCGAGAGTAACAGAATAGTGTGCCGGTCGATGCGGTTCCGATACAGAGAACTGCGCGAATTTGGGAGGACCCGAGACCATGACTTTTCGTAAATTGATGGCTGGCGCAGTGATGGCTGGAGTCGCGTTCTGCGGCCTCGCCGCCACATCGAACGCCGGCGAATATGATGGCATCACTCTCAACCTGTTGACCCGTCCGGGTCCGGTCATCGCCGGCCGCCTGGCCGAGCGCGGCAAGGAATTCGAAGCCGCAACGGGTGCCAAGGTTGTTGTGACCGAAGTGCCGGTCGCCGAAATCTTCCAGAAGGTACAGACCGACTGGACGACTGGCACCAACTCGATCGACATCGGTGTCTTCGCCGCCGGCTGGGGCGTTGAGCTCGACGCCGCAGGTCTGATCGCCGACCTCGATCCGTACGTTCAGGCCGACACCAAGATCGATCTTGCCGATATCGCGCCATACTTCCGCGAATTCGGTCAGAAGATCGGCGGCAAGACCAAGTTGCTGATGATCGATGGCGACTTCCAGATGGTTTATTACCGCAAGGACGTGTTTGACAAAGCCGGCTTGCAGCCGCCGAAGACCTGGGATGATTATCTCACGCTTGCCAAGACCTTGCACGGCCAGGACTTTAACGGTGATGGCACGCCCGACTACGGCTCCTGCATCTTCAAGAAGCGCAACGCCCAGTCCTACATGGCGATCCAGACGGTGGCCGCGGCTTTCGTGCAGACCCAGGGCACGGCGCAGGGTATCCATTTCGACAAGGAAACGATGAAGCCGGTCATCAATAACGAAGCCTGGAAAAAAGCGTTCGAGCTCTACAAGGAAACCGGCAAGTACGGCCCGCCGGAAGAACTCAACATGGACATCGGCGATACGCGCGGATTGTTCAAGGCCGGCCGTTGCGCCCTGCTTATCGAATGGGGTGACCCGCCGCCGCTGACGCTCGAGCCCGATGCCGCTGCCATCAAGAACCAGCTGTTCTCGGTTGCCGGCCTCGGCACCACGCAAGTTCTCGACCGTGCCACCGGCAAGCTCGTTCCGGTGACCAAGGAAAGCGCGCCTTATGCGGTCGATGGCATCAACTACGCGCCGTTCGCGGCGTGGGGTGGTTGGGTCGGCGCTGTCAACGCCAAGATCACCGATGCGAAGAAGCAGAAAGCCGCCTATGAATTCCTCTCCTACATGAACCAGGCGGCCCAGTCGAACGTCGACGTGACCCTTGGATGGACCGGCTACAATCCTTATCGCCTGTCGCAGCTCAAGGACACCGCCCTTTGGGAGAAGGCCGGCTTCACCAAGGAAGCGGCTGCCAGCTACATCGGCGCTATCAATTCGGCTCTGAACAATCCGAACATGGCTGCCGACATGAAGATCCCGGGTGCTGCCAAGTATACTGGCGTTGTCCTCGACACTGAACTTGCCCGTTATCTGGCCGGTGAAATCACGGTGGACGAAGCCCTGGCCAACATCGAAGCTGGCTGGGAAGAAATCACCGAAGACTTCGGCCGTGACGAGCAGATCAAGGCGCTCGGCCTGGCGCTTGGTACGACGAAGTAAGTAACATGCCGCCGCCCGGTTCATGCCCGGGCGGCGGTTTTATGTTTTTGGGGATTGCAGGGCCAGTCCTGCGGCAGCGTATGCAGGCGCCTTTGCGGGCATAATCTCATGACCAATCAATCGAACGCGTTAGCGGAGGCGGGCCAATGAACCGTACCGGTATGATAGCCACCGGTGGCGCCCAGCGCGAAAGCTGGTCGGAATACTTCGACCGCCATGCGCGCACCTTCTTCATTGCGCCGGCGGTAACGCTGATTCTCATCTTCGCGATCTTGCCGACCTTCTATTCGATCGTCTTCGCGCTCAGCCGCGTGCGCTTCACACCGCAGGGACTGTCGTTCCGCTTTGTCGGGCTGCAGAATTTCTACAAGCAATTCCTCGGCAACGAACAGGTCCATTTCCTCGGCCGCATTGGCAGTATGAGCGTGGCGGGCTGGATCTTCAGTCTCGTCGTCATTGCAGCCATTCTGTGGTGGTTTTACAAGTCGATTGGCAAAACCTCGTGGATCGGCATGGTCGGCCGCTTTATTTCGGCCTCCGCCGCCATCGGTATCGCACTGCTGCTGAGCGCCACAGTCCTTTCCGGCAATCAATGGGGTACGTTGCTTACCACCCTCTACTATGTCGTGCTTGGTTGCGGACTGCAGTTTATCATCGGCACTGGACTTGCCTTCCTGTGCTCTCAGCCGATATCGGGCAAGAACTTCTTCCGGGTCATCTTCTTCATTCCGCTGATGATTACGCCCATGGGCGCCGGTTATGCGTTCAAGATGCTGTTCGACGTGACGCGCGGCCCCTTCCGTCCCTTCCTCGAATGGATCGGTCTGAGGGACTGGGTCTGGTCGACGGATGCCTGGACGGCACGCACCTTCATCGTCATCGCCGATTCCTGGCAGTGGATACCCTTCATCTTCATCTGCATGCTGGCGGCCCTCGAAAATGTCCCGAAAGACCATGTCGAGGCGGCCCAGGTCGACGGTGCCTCGAGCATCGAAATCTTCCGTGAAATCATCTGGCCGCAAATTGTGCCTGTCGCTGCCACTGTAATTCTCATTCGCATGATCGAGGCCTTCAAGATCGTCGACCTTCCGGCCATCATGACAGCAGGCGGACCCGGTATCGCCACGGAGTCCATGTCGCTGCACTCCTATTTCATCTGGCGCGCCAACGACAACGGCTCATCGGCGGCAATTGCTTACTTGCTGCTGATTCTGACGGTGATCGTCTGCTCGTCATTCTTTAATTACGTGGTGCTGAAACAGATGAAGCGGGCCAAGGCATGAGCGACGCCACATTCAAGTTCGAGAAGCACAACCGCTCGCTGATGGAGCGTCTGTTCGAGCCACCGGCGGTCGGCAGGATGTCTCCGGTCGCCAAGCTTGTCGCCAGCGTGATCCTGATCGTGTGGTCGGCCTATGTGTTGTTCCCGATCTATTGGGTGGTCATTACATCCTTCAAGGATGCGCCGTTGGTTGACGGCGGCCCCTACTATGTTCCCTTCATTGACTTTCAGCCCAAAACCGATGGCTGGAAGTATGCGTTTAACATTTCAACCGACCCATTCTGCGATGTTGCGTCCCTCGCGCGCCATCTCTGGCTGAATGTACATAACGCCTTCGCTTTCATCGTTTCGCCTGTCGTCACCATCCCGCCGATGCAGCCCCAGATCTGCAAGATCTATCTCGCCTTTACAAACTCGATCGTCATCGGTGTGTCTTCAACTGTACTGTGCGTGGCCTTTGGCAGCATGGCGGCCTACGCGCTTGCGCGTTTCGAGTATAAGCCGAGGTTTGGAAACGTCCTGATGTTTGCCCTGCTGGCGCTCGCAGCCATTCTCGCCAGTTCATACGTGAACCTGCATTGGACAATCATCACGGCTGTCGCACTCGCCCTGTTCGTTCTTCTCGCGCGGACCGTTGGCAGGAGGTTCAAAGGCAGGCTCGGCAACGGCGACATCCTGTTCTGGATCATTTCGCAGCGTATCCTTCCGCCTGTCGTGGTGATCATTCCCATCTACATGATGTTCCAGGCTGTGGGACTTCTCGACACGCAGCTGGCGCTGATCCTCGTCTATGCCGTCGCCAACCTCCCGATCGTCGTTTGGCTGATGCACGACTTCTTCGCGGGTCTTCCCATTGAACTGGAGGAATCGGCCCAGCTTGATGGTGCCAGCAAGTTCGCCATCTTCTGGGATATCGTCCTGCCGCTGACCAAGCCGGGCCTCGCCGCGACGACCCTTCTGACTCTCATTCTGAACTGGAACGAGTATCTGTTCGCTGTCTTTCTTTCCACCGCCAAGGCTTCCACCATGCCGATCATGATCGCATCGAAGAATTCCGGCGAGCGTGGCATCCTCTGGTGGGAGATGTCGGCGATCATCGTCGTGATGATCGTTCCGGTCATCATCATGGCAATCGTCCTGCAACGCTTCATCGCCAAGGGTGTCCTGCTTGGCGCGGTCAAAGGTTAAGAGAAGAGCAATGGCAAGCAACCCCGGCGTACCGGTTTCATTCGACAAGATCCAAAAGTCCTTCGGCCCGGTGCGGGTTCTGGAGGAGCTGAATCTGCAGGTCGCGCCGGGTGAATTCCTCGTGCTGCTTGGTGCCTCGGGCTCCGGCAAGACAACGGCGTTGCGCATTCTTTCCGGCCTCGAGACGGCGACGTCCGGAACGATCCGGATTGGCGACCGCGATGTCACCAACATCCTGCCCAAGTATCGTGACATCTCGATGGTGTTCCAGTCCTATGCGCTCTATCCGCACAAGACGGTGGCCGAGAACATCGGCTTTCCGCTCAAGGTGCGCAAGGTGCCGCAAGACGCGCTGGAGACCGCAGTCAAGGATGCCGCAGCCCAGGTACAGATCGACCAGCTCTTGCATCGTTATCCGCGCGAGCTTTCCGGCGGCCAGCGCCAGCGTGTGGCGCTCGCCCGCGCCATGGTGCGGCGCCCATCCGTCTTCCTCATGGACGAGCCGCTATCCAATCTCGATGCCAAGCTTCGCGGCCACATGCGCGCCGAACTCAAGCACATGCAATCGGCGCTCGGGACTACAACCATCTACGTGACTCATGATCAGATCGAGGCGATGACATTGGCCCACCGCGTGGCCATTCTCGAGAAGGGTGTGTTGCAGCAACTCGACACGCCGGCGAAGATATACAATGATCCGGCCAATCTTTTTGTGGCGCAGTTCATCGGCTCGCCGCCGATGAACGTGATCCATGGAAGCCTGGAAGGGTCGAGCTTCAAGACGCGCGGTACCGCTGTCGATGTGTCAGTCTCGGGCCGTATCCCGTCCGCCATCCTCGGTGTGCGCCCCGAGGATTGTTCGGTCGTAGCCCCGGGCAAGGGCAATATCGAGGCAGAGATCTACACCGTCGAACTGATCGGTGATCATACTCTGGTGACGGTGAAAACCGGTTCCGACATGTTGACCGTCAAGGCCCCCAAGGATTTCATTGGAAGCATGGGGGAGAACATCGGCGTCTCGGTCAGCAAGGAACATCTTTTCGTCTTTAACGCCGAGACCGGCGCGCGGATGCGTTGAAAGCTGTCCGGCTCACGCCGCCTTGCGGCGTGGGTTACGGGCCTGTGACAGTGCCGACCCACGCTTGGCAAAGCGTCCGCCCTTCATGACGCCGACGATCCGCTGTTGATCCTGGAGGAGGCGGATGTCGTCCAGCGGATTGCCGTCAAGCAAGACGAGGTCGGCGAGAAAGCCTGTTTTGATTTGCCCCGTCTCGCCTTCCATCCGCATCAACTCCGCGCCCTGGCGCGTTGCGGCGATGATCGCGTCCATCGGTGAAAACCCGAAGAGATTGACGAAGTGCTCGAGGTCGCGGGCGTTCTCGCCCATCGGGTTAGTAATGAAGGCGCCGTAATCGCCGCCCGGCAGAACCCGCACGCCGCGCTTGTGCAAATCGCTCATGCAGCGCGTCACGGTTTCCACTTCGCTTTCCATCGATGCGATCTTCGCCGCACTCCACTTGAGATCGAACTCCCTGTGGCGCTTCAGCATGCTGATCGGCAATCCTGCCGCAGGTGCCACGAACACCCGGTCCTTCGCTTCTTCCAGCATGTCCCGCGCCTCTGTGTCGGCATGTGGCGCGTGGTAGATGACCTGCACGCCCTGGCGAACGCACATCTTCACGCCCGAGGAACTCGTGCAATGCGTGGCGACCATCAGTCGGCGGGCATTGGCGACTTCCATGACGGCGGCAAGCTCGCGCTCGCTGATGACGGTCACCGTGTCATCGGCGTGCATATGGCCCCAGTCGCGATCGCCCGAGACATTCACCTTGATCGTATCAACGCCATCGCGTGCCGCGAGACGCGCCGCCTTGGTGAATTCATCGGCGCCATCGCATGTGACGGTGAACCGGACATTGCGCGGGAACGTGAGATAGTTGTTGTCGAGATCACCAAGGTTGCCGGATGGAGAAATCTCCTGCCCCGCGGCGCGCATTCGCGGCCCCGCGAACAGTCCTCTGTTGATGGCATCGCGCACCGCAACGTCGACGCGCGGCTTGGCGGAAGCCGCCGAGAACAGGCTGGTGAAACCGCACCCCAGCAGCATTTGCGCGTTTGACAGCGCGACGAGCGAATGATCCTCCGGCTGAATCTCGACCGCCTGATACATGGATGTCAGATTGTTGAAAGAGATGTGGCAATGCGCTTCCGTCAGGCCGGGCATGATCGTCAGGCCTTCGCAATCGATCGTCTCGTCGTCAGGCGAAACAGGAATGCTCCCGCCGGCGCCCACCACGGCGGCGATGCGTTCGCCATCGACGCTGACTGTGCCCTTGAACGCCGCGGCCCCGCTGGCATCGATGATTGTGGCGTTGCTGAAATGCGTCCGCATGCAAGGTCCTCCACGATTGGCCCAATTGCAGCATGGCATGTCGTGCGGCATCTGCAAAGCCGGGGCTGGCAGGTAGTTCCTTGCCGCCAGCCGCTTCGAACGCGTCGCACGGCTGGTTCAGCCGCCGGCGGATGGCTGCGGCACGCGCCGTCTCGCGAGCTCGGCTTCGGCATTCTCGATTTCAGCGGTCTTGCGCAATTCGTCCCACTTGAGGATCGGTGCGGCGATCGCCGCAGTCTCATGGATCACCGCCGGTGACAACAGCCCCTCCATGGCGATAGCGGTGCGTCGCAGCAGCAGATCGGCGAGCCGCCTCACGTTCTCATGCGTGCAGATATACGCGATCTCAGCCGAACTGTAGCCGGGAAGCGAAGCAAGCGGCCTGTCGTCTGTCCTTGCCATGAACGATTGCAACGCCCTGGCCTGTGTACCGTACCGTTCGAGCAGAAAACGCGCCCTGTCGCGGCTCAACGGCTGCAATGTCTCGGCGAATGCGTCCCGGGCCATGTCATCCCGGGGATAGTCACGGCCACCGCCAATCGGCAGATCTTCCGTGCTGATCTTGCGGGTCTTGCCCAGCATCGACAGGACTGCGTCGCAAGTCTGTTCGGAGAAGGCCCGGAAGGTCGTCCACTTGCCGCCGATGAGCGAAAGAACAGGGATATCGCTGCCCGGAACGATGTCGCGTGCGATGGCGTGATCGCGGGATACGGACCCCATGTCCACACCGTCTGAACGCGGCAGCGGCCTGACACCGCAATAGGTCAGGATCACATCACGTCGGGACAGTTTGATGCCGGGGAAGATCTCGCTCACGGAAGCGAGCATATAGTCGGTTTCCTCCACACTGCAGATCGCCTGGTCCGGGTCCTTGATGGCAATATCGGTTGCGCCGATCAGCGCATTGCCGAAGAACGGATAGGCCAGATTGAAACGGCCGTCCGATGTGCCGAAATACATCATGCGGTCTTTGAGTGCCGCGATCAGATCCTTGTTGTCGACGATGACATGCGAACCCTTCGAACCGCCCATGTGAGCCGAAGAAATGCCCAATCCGGCATTCACCTTGTCGATCCAGGCGCCGCCGGCGTTGATGATGACGTCGGCCGAGACCTTGTAGGTCGTTCCGCTGATCGTATCTTCCAAAGTCAACATCTGTCCGTCGGCCCGTCCGGCCACGCGGGTATATGTCGAGGCCCTGCTGGTGGAGCAAGCCGCGAGTCCATCCTGCACCAGCTCAAGGCCGAGCCGTTCGGCGTGTGTGACTCGCCCCTCGTAATAGACGCCGGCGGCAATGATGTCGGAAGCCAGAGCCGGGTGCTCTCGCCGCAATGTGGCCGTGTTGAAAAAGCGGTGGTCCGGCAGGGCCTGAACCTTGCGGCTATAGGCATCGTAGATCCGCAGGCCGATCTCGATGAGCAGGGCGCCGCGCTCCTTCAACTTGGCTTTGAAGCCAAGAAAATTCAGGACCGCCGGCGTCAGGCCTGCAAGCCAAGACCTTGCGGGCAGCACTGTTTCCAGCGCCTTCACGAAATGCGGCGCGTTGCGCAGCAGGCGGTTGCGCTCCATCGCCGATTCTCGCACGAGCCTGAACTCGTTCGTTTCAAGATACTTGATTCCGCCGTGGATGAGGCGGGAGGGGGCAGCACTGGCTCCGCAGCAGATGTCTCCACGGTCGATCAGCAGGCAGTCCACACCCTGCAGGCAGAGGTCGCGGAATGTGCCGCAGCCATTGATGCCGGCGCCGATGATGAGAACGGAATAGTGGGCGTGTGCGGACATCTTCGCCTGTTCCGGCATTGTTTGACATCGCCTCCTGTCACGTTGCACCCGTTGGGCGTCATTCGTCTGACGGCACCACGATTATCAGACGCACTCTCTCAAAGGAACGATCGACAGACCCGCCCCCCTGCACGACTCCGGGGATTGACAAGCAACGGCCATCGCGGCACGTTGACCAAAGTGGTCCGACCAATATGATAAACCAGTCGGCGCATCGGATTTGCTAACCCGGTCCATTGCAGAGGTTGCGGCGTGAAAATCAGAGACATCAAAGCCTACGCCATCTCCGTCCGGGTCGAGAACGGCGCAACGCTCGCGATCGGGCGCGCCGTCAAGCGGGACTCGGTCGTGGTGAAAGTGACAACCGAAAGCGGACTGGTGGGCTATGGGGAATCCCACCATGGCCGGTCGGCCAACATCATTGCCGAGATCGTCAACACCACGCTGAAGGACATCGTGCTGCCTGCCTCTGCCGATGACGTTGTCGGAGTCTGGTCGAAGATCTACGAATGGCAACTGCGCAGCCATGGCATGGGCGCCGCCACCGCGATGGCCATGAGCGGCCTCGACATGGCCCTGTGGGACATCCGTGCCAAGGCCGCAGGCTGGCCACTGTGGAAGCTTCTGGGCGGCAGCAACGCCAGGAAGATCAAGGCCTATGCCGGCGGGGTGGCGCTTGGCTGGCAGGAGCCGCAGGCGCTCATCGATGAAATCGCGCCGCATGTCGCCCTTGGTTACAAGGCCGTCAAGCTGCGGGTCGGCGACCGCACCGACCGTGACATTGCGCGGGTCGCGGCCGTGCGCAAGGCCTATGGCGACGGCCTGACGATTCTCGTCGATGCCAACACGGGCTACAGTGTCGAGGATGTGCGCCGCGTCATGCCGGTCTATGAGGAACTCGGTGTCGGCTGGCTCGAGGAGCCGTTCTCGCCCAGCGATCACTCAAGTTATGCGCGCGCGGCAGCACTGGGCAAAGTGCCTCTCGCCGCCGGCGAAAATCACTACACACGGTTCGAGTTCGCGCGCGTGCTGGATGATGGTTTCATCACCATTCTCCAGCCTGATCTGTCGAAGGCGGGCGGAATCACCGAGGTCATGCGCATCGCTCACACGGCCTCGACATGGCGGCTGCCGGTCTGCCCCCATTCCTCCATCACGGCGCTCAACATGGCCAGCACCATCCATTTGCTGAAGTCCATCGACAATGCGGGTTACTTCGAGGCTGACGTGTCGCATGGCAACCCGTTCCGCGAGAAGATGTCCTCGCCTCCCTACACAGTGATGCCGGACGGAACGGTGGAATTGCCCGATGGTCCGGGGATCGGCATCGAAATCGATGATGCCTTCCTTGAAGCGCATGCCTTCATTCCCGGCCGGAATTTCGTCTGATGGAAAGCGGAGCCATGTATACGGAACTTGATCTCTTCATCGGCGGAGAGCGCATTGGCAGTGCACTCCGCAGCGGCGAGCCGGTTCTCAACCCGGCCACCGGCGATGTCATCGGAACATTGCCGCATGCCACGCGCGCCGATCTCGACCGGGCGCTGGAGACCTCCGCGCGGGCATTCAAGGTCTGGAAACGCACGCTGGCCGTGGATCGCGCCAAGATCATGCGGCGCGCTGCCGATATCCTGCGCGACAGGCAGGAACGGATCGCGCAGATCCTGACGCTCGAAGAGGGCAAGCCGCTGCGCGAGTCCCGGGCCGAGCTGACGTTGTCGATCGAAACGCTCGACTGGATGGCGGATGAAGGACGCCGGTCTTACGGCCGCGTCATTCCCGGCCACACGCCGGACGCCCGGGTATTGGCGGTGCGTGAGCCGGTAGGCCCCGTTGCTGCGTTCACGCCCTGGAATTTTCCGGCCCTCACGACGCTGCGCAAGATATCGGGCGCGTTAGGGGCAGGGTGCTCGATCATCCTCAAGGCGGCGGAAGAGACCCCCGGAACGGCCGTGGAAATCGCGCGCGCCTTCGAGGACGCCGGCCTGCCAGACGGTGTCCTGCAACTGGTCTTCGGCGTTCCCGCCGACGTGTCGGAATATCTCCTGGCGTCCGATGTCATCCGCAAGATTTCCTTCACTGGCTCGACCCGGGTTGGCCAGAACCTCGCGGCGATGGCGGCCAGCCGCAGCATTCGCTTCACCATGGAACTTGGTGGACATGCGCCGGTCCTGGTCTTCCCGGACGCCGATATCGACAAGGCCGTCGAACTGATGGGCGGCTTCAAGTATCGCAATGCCGGTCAGGTCTGCGTCGCACCGACGCGTTTCTTCGTACACGAGGATGTTCACGATCGCTTCGCGTCCGCTCTGACGGCTTTCGCCGCCAATCTCAAGGTGGGCGATGGTCTTGACAAAGCCAGCACGATGGGTCCGATGGCCAATCTCCGGCGGGTCGATGCCATGCAAGCCATGGTCGACGACGCGAAGCGCACAGGCGCAACGATTACCACCGGTGGCGAACGCATCGGCAATGCCGGTTATTTCTTCGCGCCGACGGTAATGACCGGGGTGCAGGACGCCGCCCGCATTCTTCGCGAAGAGCCCTTCGGTCCGATTGCGCCGATCATGCGTTTCTCCGGCATGGACGAAGTCATCGCCAGAGCGAACAGTCTGCCCTTCGGCCTGTCATCCTATGTGTTCACCGCCTCGGAGCGCACAGCCCGCATCATGTCGCAGGAACTCGAAGCTGGAATGGTGGCCGTCAACTCGGCAACAGTCTCTCTGCCGCAGGCTCCGTTCGGCGGAATCAAGTCCAGCGGCGAAGGCTCGGAAGGCGGTATCGAAGGTCTTCAGGCCTACACCCAAACCAAGCTCGTCGTTCAACAATAGCGGTTTCGCCGCGCGCCACAGGGAGGTTTGAATGGAACTCGGAATTTTCATGATGCCGCTGCATCCGCCGCATCGGAACGTGACGGAGACGTTCGAGGAAGACCTCGACAAGATCGTCATGGCGGACAGGCTGGGATATTCCGAAGCCTGGGTGGGTCAGCACTTCACCGCATCGACAGAACCTGTTGCCAACCCGTTCTCGTTCATGGCGGCAGCCATTCCGCAAACAAAGCAGATCAAGCTCTGTACCGGCGTGATCAATCTGCCCTGCCATCATCCGGCGACCGTTGCTGCGGAAGCCGCGCAGTTCGACCACATGACGCGGGGACGCTTCATATTTGGTATCGGTCCCGGCGCGCTGGCCACCGACTTCCAGCTCTACGGCAACGAAGAGGGCTGGGCACGCTTGCGCAAATGCATGGAATCGATCGATGTCATCACCAGGATCTGGGCCGGCGGGCCTCCCTATGATATCAAGGGCGAATTCTATGCGATCACTGTCGACAAGAATATCGTCCCCGAACTCGGCACCGGTTACATGCCGAAGCCTTACCAGCAGCCGCATCCGCCGATTGCCTGTTCGCTGATGAGCCCGTCGCCAGGGCTCGGCAAGATAACCGGCGAGCGCGGCTGGCTTCCGGTCTCCGCCAACTTCATCCCGGCTTACAGTGTGGCTTCGCACTGGACCAAATATGCCGAAGGCTGCGATGCCGCCAACCGCAAGGCCGAACCCGCTGATTGGCGTGTCTCCCGCAATATCATCGTCGCCGATACGGACGAGGAGGCGCGCGCCATCGTCTTCGATCCCAAAGGCAGCCTGAATTACTATTTCAGCTATTTGTGGAAGGCGCTCAGCCTCGCCAACTACACGCTTGTCCTCAAGGCCAATCCAAACCAGCCGGATGCCGAAGTGACGCTCGACATGCTGCTTGAGGACCTGGTGATCTACGGCAGCCCGAAAACGGTCGCCGAGAAGATTGCCGCCTTCCGCGCGACAACCGGACCCTTCGGCCGCCTCATTCTGGCGATGCCTGACTGGGAGTACAATCGCGCTGCGCATGAGAAGTCGATGACGCTTCTCGCCACCGAGGTGCTGCCGAAATTGCGCAAGGCGAAGGCCGCTGCATGATACCCGATTGTGCAGTTGATCAAAATGGGTGCCGGGATTTTTCTGGCCCTTCAACGGCGGTAGGGCGGAAGCGGCGCCAGATGACATGACAGATGCGGTGCCCGTCGATAGGGACAAAGTTGAGCAGAGTTCGCGGGTCGTCGCCGAAATTCTGACCTTGATCGAGCAACGCCGATATCTCCCCGGCGAACGGCTGCCGTCGGAGCGCGATCTCGCCGAGCGGTTCGCGGTTGGCCGTGCCACGATCCGCGAGGCGGTGACGACCCTGGAATCCATGCGCTATCTGGAGCGGCGTCCCGGTTCCGGCATCTTCCGGTGTCAGGAGCCTGAATCAGCCAGCCTCGAAACGCTGGTCCTGTTTTCGGATCTTGGACTTCCCGTCGATCCGAAGACCAATGCGCAGGCGCTCGAAGTCCGCCGCATCATCGAGGTGCAGGCGATCGGGCTGGCGTGTGAACGCCGCGAGGATATCGATCTGGAGCGGCTGCGAAAGACCTTGGCGCGCTTCCGCGACGACGACAGCTTCGCCAAAGATGCGCCCCAATATGATCATGACTTCCACATGGACATCTTTCGCGCCACGCATAACGATATTCTCGTGCGCCTTGTGGCGCCCTTCTACATCATGTCCAAGGCGCGCCGGATCGTCTATTTCAAGGATCGTGACCGCCGCCGCGTCTCTCATGAACAGCATCTGCAAATGCTGGGATCGATTGAGATGCGGGACAAGAAGGCAGCGATGGAGCAGATGTCCGCGCACATTGGGCGGGTCGAGCAGTATTTTTTCCTGACGGAATAGAGACCAACACAACCGCAGCCGGACAAGGACGCGGCTCGAACGGGAGGACTCACGATGACTTCATCCATGATGCGTGCTGCGGTGCTGGTTGCTCCAGGCAAGTTCGAAATCAAGCAGGTACCCATTCCCATTTGTGGCCCCAGCGATGTTCTGGTGAAGGTGAAGCGCGCGGGTATCTGCGGCACCGACATTCACATTTACAAGGGCCACTTCGCGGCGGAAAGCATCCCGCTTATTCCAGGCCACGAATTTTCGGGCGTTGTCGCCGCGGTCGGCTCCGAAGCCTCGAGCGTCAAGGTCGGAACGGCGGTTGTCGCTGACATCAATGTCGGCTGCGGGCGCTGCTTCCACTGCCGCAAGAACGAAGTTTTACTGTGTCCGCAGATCAGCCAGATCGGCATTCATCGCAATGGCGCCTTCGCCGAATATGTCCTCGTGCCCGAACGCCTCATCATCCCGATCCCGGAGGACATGCCGTTTGAAATCGCCGCGCTGACCGAGCCACTCTCGTGTTGTGTGAGGTCGTTCATGCGCAGCAATGTGCGGGCGGGGGAAAGCGTCCTCGTGCTCGGCACCGGGCCCATTGGAAATCTTCATGTGCAGATGGCACGATTGGTTGGGGCAGCGCCGATCATTGCAGTCGATCTCAATCCGGCCCGCGCCGAGGCCGCGAAAGCCGCCGGTGCCGACGTCATCATCTCCGATCCGGATGATGTCGACCGCGTGGTGCGTCAATATACAGATGGGCGCGGCGCTGACGTGGGCATTGAAAGCGTCGGCAATGCGAAACTCTATGAGCAGGCGTTGCAGCTTGTCCGTCCCGGCGGCCGGGTGGCAGCCTTCGGTGTGGCGGGTGCGGATGCCCGCTCGCAGTTTGCTCCGTTGCAGATCGTCATGAAGGAGATCGGCATGAAAGGCACCGTCGCAAGCTCAGGCGACGATTTCCATCAGGCATTGACCCTTCTGAAATACGGCCGGATCAAGACCGGCCGCTTCACCACAGTCGTCCGCAGGCTCGAAGAGACGCAGAGTGCGATCGAGGAATTCATGACCGATCCGAAGATCTTCAAGATTCAGATCGCGCTCGAATAGCCGGGCCATCAGGGGCTGTCGCCGCCATCGTGGGCTTGGGTCCGCGACGCCGTGAAAATCTGCCAGACGGCGATGAAAATCGCCGCAACAACCGGTCCGATGACAAAACCGTTGAGGCCGAACATCTCGAGCCCGCCGAGGGTTGAAATCAGCACCACATAGTCTGGCAACTTGGTATCCTTTCCGACCAGTGCAGGGCGCAGGAGATTATCCACCAGCCCGATGACGAGGGCGCCGAAGGCGATCAGCACCATGCCCTTCCACACCGCTCCCGTCGCCAAGAGATAGACCGCGACAGGCAGCCAGACGAGTGCTGCGCCGACGGCGGGCAGGAGGGACAGGAATGCCATCAGGACGGCCCAGAGCAGCGGCGCGCTAATCTCCAGAAACCAGAAGATCAGGCCCCCGAGCGCACCTTGCACCATCGAAACAAGGATATCGCCCTTGACGGTCGCGCGGACCACGGCAGTGAATTTGCTGAAAAGTGCGGTCTGCTGTTCGGCGCGCAATGGAATGGCTGTCTTGATGCGATCAAACAGGCGGTCGCCGTCGCGCAGCAGGAAGAACAGGAGATAGACCATGACGCCGAGATCGATGAAGAACTGAACCGTTGATTGTCCGATGGTGAGAACTTGCGCCGCGAGAAACTGGCTGCCCTGTTGCAGACCATAGGCCAGCTTTTGCTGGACTGCCGCCAGATTGGCGACGCCGAAGCGGGTCAGCAGTTGTTTCGCCCAATGCGGCAGCGCGTCCGCCACCTGCTGGAAGTAGTGTCCGAAATCCAGTTGGCCGGATTTTATCATGTCAAACAGTCCGGTCGCCTCCTGCACCAGCGCCGCGGCGAGTGCGGCCAGCGGCAGCATCACGATGACGATGACGATCAAGACAGTGGCGAAGGCCGCGAGACTGGGACGCTGCCCCAGCAATCCAAGCAGCCGCCGGTACACCGGTGCAAACAGGATGGCCGTCACCGTGCCCCAGAGAATGGCCCCGCTGAATGGCCAGAGAATCCAGCAGAACGCCAGCGATGCCGCGATGAGAAGAAGACGGAATGCTTTCTCTTCAAGGCTGCGCAAGTGATCGACCTTCCAATGGACGGAACCCGTCCTGCCAGTTGGACCCCTTATGTGCTTGCGGTCAAGCCGTCCGGGAACTGCGGCGGCGGAGTGCGGCAGCCGCAGTGACGAGCAGAAGGCCGGGCACGAATACAACCGTTGCCATGGCGGGATAGAGCGGCGACGAGCCGACCGCAATGCCGCTGAAGATGAATGTGGGGATTGTGCGCGTCGAGCCCGCAAGGCTGTAAGTGATGTAGAAGTTACCCCAGCTGAGCAGAAACGCGAAGATCGCCGCCGAGAAGATTCCCGGCCAAAGCAGGGGGATCGTGACGTAGCGGTATACCTCCCACGTGTTGGCGCCGCAGTCGCGTGCGGCATCCTCCAGTTGCGGGTCGAAACTGTAGACCTGCACGGCGACGATCACCATCACAAAGGGCGTGATGTAGACGATGTGGCCGATGATGGCGGTAACGACGCCCGTGTTGAATCCGAGCCAGCGGCCAAGCACGGAGAACCACAGCAGGAGAACAATTCCCAGCAGCAGTTGCGGAAAAGCCAATGGTGCCCCTGCGAGTGCCTGAAACGCTGACTTGCCCCGGAACCGGTATCGCACCACCGCAATCGCGGCCATCGTACCGATCACCGTCGAAACAATCGTGGCGAAGAAAGCGATCAGCGTCGAGTTGCGAAGGGCGGAGAGCGCCGGGCCGCTGTTGAAAAGCTCGCCATACCATTTGAGCGAAATTCCCTCGAACGGCAATGTGAGGTAGCGCCCCTCCTGGAGCGAAAAAGCCATCAGCGTGAAGATCGGAATGTAGAAGAACAGCAGCATCACCGCCATCACGCTATAAAGCGAAATGTCGATCAACCGGTCCTGGCCGCGGGCCGTCACGTGCCGAACCCCGCCCGCTTCATGTTCAGTATGCGGCTGAAGAGCAGCACCACGAAGACCGAGACAACCATCAGCACCAATGTGAGGGCAGCACCCAGCGGCCAGTTCACGCGCGTCTCGAATGTTTGGCGAATGAGTTCGGCCGACATCGGTGAAACGCCACCGCCCAGAACCTTGGGCTCGAGAAACACGCCGACGCCAAGCAGGAAGATCAGCACGCTGCCAGCCCAGATGCCGGGTTTGCACAGCGGCAACGTCACCTCCCAATGCGCCCGCCATTTGCTGGCACCCGCATCATAGGCGGCGAGGATGAGAGAGCGGTCGATGGTGTCGATCGAGAGGTAAAGTGTGAAAATCGCAAAGGGCAGGAGATTGTACACCATGCCCAGCAGCGTTGCCCAATCCGTGAAGAGGAAGGCAACGGACTCGGGCGGCAGGCCAAGTCCCGACAGAAGGAAGTTGGCCGCACCCTTCTTGTCGAGGAAGAGGACCCAGCCAAATGTCTTCAGTGTCGCGTCGGTGATGAATGCAAACGTAATCAGGATTTTGATTTCGTTCTCAAATCGCTTGAAGCGCGTTGCCAGCCCATAGGCAATGGGAAAGGCCAGGACCATGCAGATTGCCACGCATGCGGCCGCCATGACCAGAGTGTGGCCGAGGATGGTCCAGTAATGCGGCTTGCTGAACACGTCGGTCCATGTGGCGAGGTCCCAGGTCCAGCGCAGCTGGAAATCCCGCGTACGCTGGAACGTGAGAATGAATGTCATCAGCAGCGGCGCGATGAAACAGGTCGTCTGCAGCAGCACGCTCGGCAGCGCCTTTACCAGCAGTCCCGGATCGTGCCAGCTTCGGGTGGCGGTCTGCTCCATCAGGCCTCCCCCGGTGCAAGCACCCAGATGTCCTTCTTCGCCCAGCCAAGCCGCACGTTCTCACCCACCTGCATGGGCAGCGCCGAAGTCCCCTGGATTTCGATGGCGAGATCGTGGCCTTCAGGCATGCGGGCGCGATATTGCACCGTGCCGCCCTTGGAAAAGATCTCGGTCACCGTGGCATTCACAGCGCAATCGGCGTTTTCGTGTGTTCCGATGCGGCGGATGAGTTCAGGGCGGACATTCATCAGCGCTTGCCCCGGGCTCACGCTGTCCGCAACGAGCGGCGCGGGTATCGTGCCGGTTGGATCGGCAATGCCTTCGCTGCGATAGGTGATGCCGGCTGCATTGCGCGAGACAACGTCGATCGGCAGCAGATTGGTTTCGCCGATGAACCCCGCGACGAAGGCATCCGCCGGGCGATAGTAGATATCAGTCGGGTCGCCCAGCTGCAGGATGCGGCCCGCGCGCATCACGCAAATGCGGTCGGCGAGCATCATCGCTTCTTCGAGGTCATGCGTGACGTGCACAAAGGTGACGCCGACCGAGCGGTGAAGGCGCTTCAACTCGGACTGCAGAACTTTCTTGAGCTTCACATCCAGCGCTGACAATGGCTCGTCCAGCAACAGAAGCTTCGGCGATGAGATCATCGAGCGTGCCAGCGCCACGCGCTGCTGCTCGCCGCCCGACAAGGCGCGCGGAAAGCGATCGAGATAGATGGGCTTCAGTTCCATCAGCGCGATCATCTCGTTGACGCGCTGGGCAATCTGGGCCGCTGGAACCTTGCGAAGCTTCAGGGGAAAGCCGATGTTTTCGGCAACCGTCATGTGCGGAAACAGTGCCAGCTTCTGGAACACCATGCTGGTGGGGCGCTGAGCGGCGGGAACCCCTGCCATGTCGCGGCCATCGATGCTGATGGTACCCGACGTCGCGTCCTCAAATCCGGCGATCTGTTTGAGCAATGTGGTCTTGCCACACCCCGAAGGCCCGACAAGAGCAATGAACTCGCCGCGCCGCACCTTGAGCGAAACACCCTTCAGCGCCTGATAGGTGTTGTAGTCCTTGTGGACGTCTTGAATGTCGAGGATCGGCGCCGTGGTCATCGTGCTCGCATATTGGTTCTGGAAAGTGAAAAGGGCGGCAGCGCACTGCCGCCCTGCATTCTGGACTTACTTGGCAGCCGCCAACTCTTCCTGCCAGATCGAGAGCATGTCGTCGATATTCGGCGCGATGCGGTGCATCTGCGAATTGTCCCAGGCGTGCCACATGTAGTCGACCTGCAGGATGTCCTTTTCTTCAGGCGTGTACAGTTCTTCCACCGCCTTGTTGGTGACCACGTTGCAGGTGGAATCAAGCAGCGACAGGACCTTGCCCGAGTCTTTCGAGACTACGTGCTTCAACAGCTTCTGGGCCAGCTCCGGTTGATCCGTTTCCTTGAGGATGGCCGTGGCTTCCACCCAGATGATGCCTTGATTCAGGCCATTCTTGGGGTCGGGAACGACAGCCATGATATTCTTGTGGCCTTGCTTGCGCACGGCCGAGGTCAGGTATGAACCCGCTCCGATGCAGCCGAGGAGAGAGCCGTCGAGCAGGCCCTTCTGCGCTTGCGTCAGGTCGCCGACAATGGTGCGCGTGTTCTTGAACATGGCGCGCAGAACCTTGCGCACTTCTTCGAGCGCAGCCTGATCCAGTTCCTCGTAGGGATTGATTCCGGCGTGAAGGGCCATCGGCAGGATGGGCCAGTCGCCCCAGTCCATCACGCAGATCTTGTCCTTGTTGGCCGGATCGAACACCGGATCGTAAGTCTTCCAGACTTCCGGTTTCGTGACGTCGGTATTGACGCACGGGCCCACCCAGCCCCAGCGCGTGGCGACGCCGATGGTCTTGCCGTCCGAAATCAGCGGCTCGAAGGGCGGCTTGAACTGGTCATAGAAGGATGCGTAAACGTCGGCGTAGTCGTCCGGGTTCAGTTCCATTGCGAGCCCGGCCGGACCCATGCGGGTAATCCACGGCATGTCGCTCGATACGAGGTCGACTTCGCGCGAGGCGCCGGCCTGCAGCTTGGCAAAGCCGCCGGGGCTGTCGACGATCAGGTCAAAGCCGACTTCGGTGTCATTGGCCTTGTTGAAGGGATCGATGATGCGCGGGTCGTTGTAGCCTTCCCAGCACATATAAGTCATCTGGGTGGCAGCGCGAGCCTGTTGCGAGTTGGCGCCGAGCATTGCCACGCCTGCGGCTGCGGCGGCTCCTTTCATGAAGCGGCGGCGCTGAAGTCCCGCCTCGTCAAGGCCCATGGCCCTGATCTGCTTTTGGTAGTACTGCGGCAGGTCGCTGTACCAGGTCTTGCTCATGATTTTCCTCCACGTATTGTGATTTTGTGCTGAGATTGCGGGATATCACCGGCGGCAGGAATACCCCCTAGGGAATAGCCCGGGAGCCCGCCGGCAAATCCCATGAACGCAGCGAACAGCTCTGCTTGAGAAGAAACCTTCAGCTTCCGGTAGATGTTCTTGCGGTGGATCTTCACGGTTCCTGGGCTGATGTCGAGGCGGAGCGCGATCGATTCTGTTGAGTGGCCCTGCAGCACCATCGTTACGATCTCGCGCTCGCGGGCAGACAGCGCCTGGAAGCCGAGATGCCGCACCAGCGACGGTGCAGTTGCAGCAGGCTGCTCCAGTTGCAAGCCCGCCTTGCGCCAGTGCAGCGCGGAAAACGCACTGATGGAAGGCGCCAGGGCGTTGAGAATGGCCATCTCGCTGCGCGTCACCGGGGCAGACTCGGTCCAGCGCGCAAAGGACGTGACACCTGTAAAATTAGCATCCATCGCAAACGCCACGCCGATTTCCTCGCCTATTCCCGTTCGGCCATAGTGCATGCGGTAGTATTCGCTGCGGCGGAAGTGATCGGGCGCGATGTCGTGCAGGCGGTAGCAGCCTTCATGCTTGTCCCTTGCCACCTGTTGATAGAACGGATCGAGGAGGAATGGGCCTGCCGCATAGTCCACGGCGATCACCTTGTGCCGCGCGGCATCGAGCGTGTCGGCCAGCAGAAGTGGGCGTTCGCGCCCGCGGTAGGCAAAGGCCATGATGAAATCGAAATCGACGATGCGGCGCACGGCATCAAGCAGCGTCACGCTGAAATCTGGCGTGCCCACGGCGCCCGCAAGGCTGGCGATGCCCTTGCTCCATTGTTCCAGCAGCAGATGGCGGGTTGTCATGGCGGGACATTATCGCTTTGGAGGTATGGCGGCAAACAATCCCTGCATCTAAGACGTCAGCCATCAACCGGAGACGAATTCCATGGCCGCCATGATGAAAGCCGCAGTTCTGCACGCACTCAAAACACCGCTGAAGATCGAGCAGGTTCCAATTCCGCAACCGGGTCATGGCGACCTGCTGATCAAGGTCACGGCTTGCGGCGTCTGTCACAGCGACCTTCACGCGATCGACGGCGACTGGACTCCGCCTCCGGTCATTCCGCTGATTCCGGGTCATGAGGTGGCGGGCCGCGTTACCAAAGTGGGCGCGGGCGTCACCGGCTTCGCGGTCGGTGAACATGTCGGCGTACCGTGGATGTATTCCTCGTGCGGCACCTGTGAGTTTTGCCTTGCCGGCATGGAGACGATTTGCAAGTCGGCGGAGGCCACGGGCTATACCAAGCCCGGCGGCTATGCCGAATATCTGGTAGCGCCGGCCGCCTTCGTCGGGCGCCTGCCGGACGATGCGGACCCTTATGCGCTGGCCCCCATCCTGTGCGCCGGCGTCACCACCTATCGCGGCCTCAAGCGCACGGGTGCGAGGCCCGGCCAGTGGGTGACGATCCTCGGGATCGGCGGCCTCGGGCATATTGCCATTCAATACGCGAAAGCCATGGGCCTGCGCGTCGCCGCCGTCGACGTTTCGGACGAGAAGCTGTCGTTGGCGAAGTCGCTTGGCGCCGAAGTGACCGTCAATGGCGCCGAGACCGATGCCGTTGCGGCTGTGCAGGAAAAGATTGGTGGCTCTCACGCCGCCGTCGTCACGGCCGTTGCCAGCAAGGCCTTTGAACAGGCAATCCTGATGCTGCGTCCCGGCGGCACCGTCGCCTATATCGGACTGCCCGGCGGCAAGGCGGATGAGATCCGTACATCCATTTCCGCCATCACCAACTGGGAATTGTCGGTGCGCGGGTCCAACGTCGGCACGCGCCAGGATCTGAACGAGGCTATCGCCTTCGCCACCAACGGCCTTGTGAAAGCAACCATCCGCACCGTGAAACTGGATGAGATCAACACCGTGCTCGATGACATGCGCAAGGGCAAGATCGTTGGCCGCGTCGTGATTGACATGAAGGACTGAGCGTATCGGCCTGCAAGGCCGGGGTCCCCACTCTGACATCAATTCCGCAGTCTCACGCCCTCCGGATCGAAAGGAGGAGCGGAGAGTACGCGCGCAGTGTGGGCCCTGCCGAGAATGGCAACCTGCAGTTCCGTTCCGGCGGCAGCAAGTCCCGCCTTGAGGTAGGCGATGGCCAGTGACTTGCCGACGAAGTAGCCGTAGGCGCCGGAACTCACCTGACCTGCCGGAGTGCCATCGGTCAGGAAGACCGGTTCTCCGCCCGTGGCATCGGCTTCACGCGCATCGATCTCGAGCATCACCATGACATCGCGTGGCGGCTTGCCGGCGATGGCTTGCCAGGCCGTCTTGTTGAGAAAATCCTTGTCGGCCTTGACGAGTTTGCCAAGCCCGCATTCCTGCGGCCAGTATTCGGGGCTGTAGTCGCGACCCCAGCTGCCATAGCCTTTCTCGACTCGCAGGCTCATCAGCGCGCGTGAGCCGACGGGACCCGCGCCCAGTTCGCGGCCCTGGTTGAGTAAGGCCGTGTAGAGCTTCACCTGATCGGCTTCAGCGCAGTGAAGTTCCCAGCCGAGATCGCCAGTGAAGGACACGCGGATGGCAACGACATCGACGCCCGCCACGGTGATGCGCTGCGATCGCATGAACGGGAAAGATGTGTTTGAAAGATCGGTGTTGGTTAGGCGTTGCAGGATCTCGCGCGATTTCGGACCCGCCACGTTGAAGCCGCACATTGACTCCGTCAGCGAACGGAACACGGTTGAGGCAGGCAGGGGAACGGCGCGGAAAAAGCGCTGATGAAAGCGCTCGGCCATGCCGGAGCCGACGATCATGAACTCGTCCGGCCCGAGCCGCGTCACGGTGAAATCACCGGCAATGCCGCCGCGTTTGCCGATGAGCGGCGTGAGGCAGGAACGGCCAACTTCGCGCGGCATGCGATTGGCAAAGACGGCGTTGAGCCAGTCTTCCGCGCCGGGGCCTTTCGCTTCGTATTTCGCAAAGTTCGAAATGTCGATGATGCCGGCGTGCTCGCGCAGCATCAGCGCCTCGCGGCCCACCGGCGCCCACCAGTTCTGCCGGGTGAAGCCAACGGTCTCTTCCCTGGGTTCGCCGTCGGCCGAGAACCACAGCGGATGTTCCCATCCAAAATTCAGGCCGAAGATGGCGCCCATCTGCCTCTGCAGGTCATAGGCGGGACGGGTGCGCACCGGCCGGCCGGCCGCGCGTTCTTCAGTCGGAAAATGGATCTTGAACCGGTTCGCATATTGGTCGCGCACCCGCGCCTTGGTGAAGTCGCGGGTGGCCCAATGGCCGAAACGCGCGAGGTCCCAGCCGAACATGTCGAGCGACGGCTCGCCCTCGATCATCCATTCCGCCGCGAGCTTTCCAAGTCCGCCTGATTGCGAGAAGCCGGGGATGATGCCGCAGCAGCAGAAGTAGTTCTTCAGTTCCGGCACTGGCCCGAAGAGCGCCGCACTGTCAGGTGACCAGATCATCGGGCCATTGATGACGCGCTTGATGCCGGCCGTTGCCGCAACGGGAATGCGCGTCATGGCGCGCGACACGTTCTCTTCTATGCGCGATAGGTCGTCGGGAAACAGCTCGTGGCCGAAGTCCGCGGGCGTTCCGTCCTCGGCCCAGAATTTCATGTCTTTCTCATAGGCGCCGATCAGCAGACCCAGCCCTTCCTGGCGGAGATAGTATTCGCCGTCGCGGTCGCCGATCGACGGCAGGCGGCGGCCGATGGCGGCGATCTCCGGTATCGTCTCGGTAACGAAATACTGGTGCTCGGTGGGGATCAGCGGCAGCGTCAGCCCGGCCATGGCCGCCACTTCGCGCGCCCAGAGGCCTGCCGCGTTGATGACCCATTGCGTGTGGATGTCGCCTTTGGCCGTGCGGACGATCCAGCTCCCATCGGGCTGGGCTTCGGTGGCCGTCACCGGCGTGAAGCGGTGGATCTCGGCGCCGCGTTGCCGGGCACCCGCCGCATAGGCCATGGTGACACCGGACGGATCGACATTGCCGCCGTCCGGCTCGTACATGATGCAGCGGATGCCATCGAAGTCGGCCAGCGGATGCAGCCGTTCTGCCTCGGCACGGCTCACCTCGTGGAAGTTCATGCCGTAGCGCTTCGCCTTGGCGGCCTGCAGCCGCAGCTGATGTTCGCGGGCTTCCGTTTGAGCCAGATAGAGCGAACCGGGCTGGAACACGCCGCAGCCCTGGCCGGTCTCTTTCTCGAGCTCCTTGTAGAGCGTCATCGTATAGTGCTGCAGCCGGCTGATGTTGGTTGAATCATGCAGGCCGTGGATGCCGGCGGCGGCATGCCATGTCGAACCGCTGGTGAGTTCGCTGCGCTCCAGCAACACGGCGTCCGTCCAAGCGTGTTTGGCGAGATGATAGAGGATGGAGCAGCCGATGAGGCCACCGCCGATGACGACGGCCTGGGCATGGGTTCGCATCAGGGTTCTCCTCCTCCGATTTCGGCGCGCCGGCGCGCGACATAGTCATCAAGTTCCTCGCGAATGGCGGGGTCCGTGGCCGGCTCCTCGTATTCTTTCAGTGCCTGTTGCCACAGGGAGGTGGCGCGCTCCAGGGCGTCGCGCGAGCCCGAGGCTTCCCACGCCCCGTGATTCTGCCAGTCTGACAGCATGGGCCGGTAGAACGCCGACTCGTAGCGCGACATGGTGTGTTCGGCCCCGAAGAAGTGCCCGCCCGCCGGAACCGACTTGATGGCCTCGAACCCGAGGTCGTCCTCGCTGAAGGACAGGGGTTGCAGGAACTCCATCATGTTCTGCAGGATCTCAACGTCGAGGATCAGCTTTTCGTAGGACGCGGTCAGGCCGCCCTCGAGCCAGCCCGCCGCGTGATAGATCATGTTGGCGCCGCCCAGCACCGCGCCCCAGGTCGCCATGCCGGTTTCATAGGTCGCCTGAAGGTCGACGGCATTCGACGCATTGGAATTCGAACTGCGATAGGGCAGGCCATAGCGCCTGGCCAGTTGGCCGCCGATGACGTTGGCCTTGGTGTTTTCCGGCGTGCCGAAGGCGGGAGCGCCTGAGCGCATGTCGACATTCGAAGTGAAGCCGCCATACATGACGGGCGTTCCAGGATTGATCAGCTGGGTGAGCGCCACGCCGAACAGGGCTTCGGCATTTTGCTGCGCCAGTGCGGCGGCGAGCGTCACGGGCGTCATCGCGCCCATCAACGTGAAGGGCGTGACGGTCACCGGCTGGCCGTGCTCCGCCATCACGGTCAGGCCGTCGGTCATGGCGTCGTCGAGCAGGCGCGGCGAGTTGACCGAGATGATGGTGATGACGCCGGGGGAAGCCCGCATCTGTTCGAGCGTGTGGCCACGCGCAATAGCCATCATCTTGATTCCATCAAGTGCCCGGCCCCGGCCGATGGCCGTGCAGTGAAAACAGCGGTCACTCAGTGTGAGATTGGCGCGATAGGTGTCGAGGTGGCGTGAATTGGCGGGAAGCTCCATCGGTGCCACAACCTGGTTGCCGATGATGTGAATGGCATTGAAGTGATGCGCCAGCCGGATGAAGTTCTGATAGTCGGTGAGATTGCCCGGCCTTCGGCCGTTGACGCGGTCATGCACATTGGGCGGGCCCGCGACAAGTCCAAAGGTGAGCGCCTTGCCACCAAGTGTGAGCACTTTCGCCGGATTGCGGCTGGTCAGCGTGAACGACGCCGGCGCCTGCTTGATGGCCTGCATGATCAGGCTCTCATCCGCGCGGATGATGCGTTCGCCCCGGTCAACGATGGCGCCCGCCTGTTCGAACAGGTCCATCACCTTCTCGCTCATCACCTTGATGCCGAGTTCCGACAGGATGCGCATCGACGTGCGGTGCAACGATTGAAGCTGCTCGCCGTTCAGGATTTCGAGAGGCGCGTAGGCGTTGATGACGCCACGCCACGGAAGTTGCGGAATTGCACCGCTGCTGCGGCCGGCGCGTGCCTTGCGTCCTCCGCCCCGTCCTTCATTGCTCATGCCGCCGGTCCTGTGAAATGGATGGTCAAGCTTAGCGCAACCCGCCGCGATCGGAACCGGAATCTGCCAACCCGTCTCGGAATGCGGTTGCGTTCGGCATGGGCCATGACGTGCAGTTCTAGAAGGAGTGTTTTCCGCGCAGCGGCCAGCGCAAGGACGTTGTCCCGCTGCAGAACGCTCAAGCCAGGCGGAACGGCTTCACGCAACAGGCAGCCGCCGCCGCGCAATGGCAACGTGAACATTCATGCCGTGGAGCAGGGCGTCATCGTTGAAGTCGTAGGACGGATTGTGCAGAGGTGCCGAGGCTTCCCCGTTGCCGATAAACAGGAAGCAGCCCGGCACATGGCTGAGGAACTGCGCAAAGTCCTCAGATCCCGTCATGGGCTCGCAGTCGTTTCCCACGCGGGCGGACAAGGGGGCACAGGCCGACAAGGCGTCTCGCGTGAGTTCGGGATCGTTGAGCAGAGGCACAAATTCGCGGGTGTAGGTCACGTCGCTTTCGATGGCATGCTGAAGCGCGTTTCCGGCCACGATCCGGCGCATTTCCTTCTCGATCATGGCGGAGACTTCAGGGCGGAAGCTGCGGGCGTCTCCCTTGATTCGCGCTTCACCGGGAAGCGCATTTCGCGTGCCGTCGGTCAGTAATTCGGTCACCGACACGACGGCCACATCGGCGGGGCTGAGGCGACGGGCGACGATGGTTTGCAGGTCCATGACGAGGGCGCACGCCGGAACCAATACTTCGCGCCCCCACTGGGGGCGTGCGGCATGTCCACCCTGGCCTTTCAGGACGATCTCGAAATTGTCTTCTGCCGCCATAACGGCGCCGGGGCGTGATTCAACATGGCCGATGGGGAGGCCAGGCATGTTATGCAGGCCGTAAATCTCTTCAAATGGAAAACGGGTGAGAAGGCCGTCGTTGAGCATGGCAAGTGCGCCGCGGCCCCATTCCTCGGCCGGCTGGAAGATGAAGCGAATGGTGCCATCAAATCCGCCGTCTTCTGCCAGGGTCCGGGCTGCGCCAAGCAACATCGTGGTATGCCCGTCATGTCCACAGGCATGCATGGTTCCAGGAGTGCGCGACTTCCACTCCGTGTTGCCAGTTTCCGCAATGCGCAAGGCGTCCATGTCGGCACGAAGCGCGATGGCCCGGTTCGACTTGCCTGCCTTCAATGTGCCGACGACGCCCGTACCTCCGATACCTTCTGCGACGTCCAGCCCGAAGCTGCGCAATGTCTCCGCCACGAAAGCCGCCGTGCGCTTTTCTTCAAATCCGAATTCCGGATGCTGGTGCAAGTCGCGCCGCCATGCCACCAACTGCTGCTGCAAGTCTGAATGAGACGTCATGTTGATTGCCCCTCCATCACCTCGGGGGCTGTCGCCCCGACAATGTCGTGATACATGCCCGGGTCAGTCGCACCCTCGGTGTTGATGACGAGGACGCGCGATTGTTTTCCGAGCCCGATGTTTTGTGCGGTCTCCCGATCGTTCACTGCGGCTAGCAACCCTGCGAGTCCGGCGCCGCCGCTTTCGCCGGCCACGATGGCGGGGTCGCCGTTTTCGGGCCGGGCGAGCAGGCGCATCACTGCGATGGCCTCATCGTCCTCTATGGTCATGAATCCATCCGAAACGCGTTCCAGAATTCGGAAAGCCACCATTGATGGTTCGTAGCATTCCAGCATGGCCATTACTGTCGGGAATGATTCCGCGATCTTGTGGGCTTGACCTGTTTGCGCGCTCTCGAACAGGCAGGCCGCACGGGAGGGCTCGACGATAGTGACATGCGGACGCCTGTTCCCCAGCTGAGTGAACATATGGCCTGCCACGCCTGCAGCAAATCCGCCAACGCCGGCCTGCAGGAACACGTGGGTCGGAGGCTGGTCCAGCGCGTTCAGGGCTTCGCGCACTAGAAGGGTGTAGCCTTGCATGACAAGCGAGGGGATGCGTTCATAGCCGTGCCACGATGTGTCGGACAGGACTGTCCAGTTTTCACGTGCTGCAACGCGTGCGGCCTCCGCGACGGAATCGTCATAGTTACCGGATACGCGCACCATCTGTGCGCCGAACTTCGCTATGGCCGCAATGCGGGCATCGCTCACCCCCGCATGCACGAAGATCACGGCCCTTGCTCCCATCATCTGCGCGCCTTGCGCCACCGAACGGCCGTGATTGCCATCGGTGGCGCAAGCGAAGGTCAGGCTGGATGCAATGCCGCGCACGGCAGGCGATGAAAGTTCGGACACCGGTACAGCCCGGCCTAGTCTGCGCGTGGCCTCTTCCTTCACAAGCTTCATCAGCGCGAATGCGCCGCCCAAGGCCTTGAAGCTGCCGAGGCCAAGGCGGAAGCCTTCGTCCTTCACGTGCAGCGCCGCAAGGCCAAGACGATTCGCCAGCGCAGGCAGGCTGTGCAGCGGCGTTGTATCATTGCCGGCACGCACCGCATGGAAGCAGGCAACCTCGTCGGCGGCTGCCGTGTCGAGGTACACGGCATCCTGGGGCAACAGCGCATCACCGTGGCGGGGGAGGGTATTTTTCAGGTACATTGGACAGCAATAGTCAATACGAGGCGAGAAAGGCGCTGTATTTTGATACCCATTATGTAATTTTGTTGCGTATGGCTGACATCGACGATTTCGACCGGGCAATTCTGCGCATCCTGCAAGTGGACGCCCGTACGCCGCAACGGGAAATTGGCAAGGCCGTGAACCTGTCGGCCCCCGCGGTGCAACGGCGTATCAAGCGCATGGAAGAGCAAGGTGTGATCGCCGCCACCGTGGCACAGGTCGCGCCCGAGGCCGTCGGCCTGCCCGTGACGATTGTTGTCGAGGTGGAGCTTGTGAGCGAAACGCTGCAAGACATCGACGAAATGAAACACCGCTTCAGATCCGCCCCGGAAGTGCAGCAATCTTACTACGTTACCGGAGATGCGGATTTTGTCCTGGTGCTCGTCGTGGAAAACATGACCGCCTACGAGGATTTCACCCGCCGGCATTTCTTTCAGCACGGCAACGTCAAGAAGTTCCGGACATTTGTTTCGATGGATACCGTCAAGCGGGGAACTCTGGTCAAACTCTGAACTCTTGGACGTCTCGCGATGACGCCATCATTCAAGAAGCGTCACGCCCGCAATGTCGTGCCTTTCCCAATTGAGTGGCCGCGCAGCCTGCGCTAAACCCTGGCCATGACCAACAACTCGCCGCGCTCCGTGGCGCGCGGCAAAGTCTTCGCCGTTGCGCCCATGATGGACTGGACCGACCGGCATTGCCGGATGTTCCACCGTCAGATCACGCGCCATGCGCTGCTTTACACGGAAATGGTAACGGCGATGGCCATCCGCCATGGCGACCGTCAGCGGCTGCTGGGGTTCGACCAGCGCGAACAGCCCCTGGCCCTGCAGATTGGCGGCAGCGAACCTGCAAGCCTGGCGGAAGCGTCGAGATGGGGTGAGGATTTCGGTTACGGCGAAATCAACCTCAATGTGGGCTGTCCGTCGGACCGTGTGCAGGAGGGGCGGTTCGGCGCCTGCCTGATGGCCGAGCCTGCACTGGTGCGCGATTGTATCGGCGCCATGCGCGATGCGGTGTCTGTTCCCGTCACCGTCAAGTGCCGCATCGGCATCGACGATCAGGATGACGAAGAGGATTTCGACCGCTTTATCGAAACCGTGAGCCAGTCGGGCTGCACCACATTCATCGTCCATGCCCGCAAGGCCTGGCTGAAGGGGCTGTCACCGAAGGAAAACCGGGACATTCCGCCCCTCAATTATCATCGAGTATACCGGCTGAAGCAGAACCGGCCTGGACTCAACATCATCATCAATGGCGGCATCAATACGCTGGACGAGGCGGAGGCGCACCTCCCCCATGTTGACGGCGTGATGCTCGGCCGGGCGGCCTATCACACACCCTGGATCCTCAATGAGGTCGATCGCCGTATCTACGGCTGCACGGATGAACCCGCCGCATCGCCGCTGGAGATCGTCGAGCGGATGAAGCCCTATATTTCCGAACAGCTGGCACGCGGTGTCTGGCTTCAGCACATCACGCGGCACATGATGGGCCTGTTTTCCGGTCTTCCCGGCGGCCGGCTGTGGCGGCGGGTGCTGTCGGAGCAGGCCTGCCGGCCCGGAGCCGGGCTCGACGTGCTGGAGCGGGCGGCAGCCGAAATCGCCTCGCGTCTGCAAGCACCGGCCCTGGCGGCGGAATAGTGACTTGCCGTCAGCCCCCGGTCTGGTGTTAAACGGGCCGGGGCCTTGAAACGGGCGGATCAGGATGAAACCGAGTCGATGGAGTGTATTGGGACTGCTGCTGACGGCTGCCGGAGCAAGTGGCGCCTCGGCCCAGGTTGTGGGGCCGGTGGACTCCTGCAATGTCATCGTCAGCGGCGAACAGTCCACAAGTGGTTACTATAATACCTGCGCGGCGGGAGACCTCGCCCGGCTGGATACGATTTACATTCCCTATGTCGTGGCCCGCGCCGTCTACAACAGCTTCGGCATTGGCCCGCCTGTTGTGGAACCGACGGGCCTCGACCACATCATTGCCGGTGAGGCGGATCAGCGGCTGCAGCCGTCGGTCATGTCCATCGTGCCCGCCGCCGATGTGTCCGCTCCAGCGGCTGCTCCGGCAGTCCTGTGGAACGGCTGGGTCAACGGCCGTGGCCTCTACAGCGACTACACCGCGGCCGGCGGCGGACTTGATGGTCCGACGGCCACCGGTATTGCCGGGCTTGATTACAAGCTCACCAGCAAGCTGACGCTTGGCCTGCTGACCACGGTGGAGAGGTCGCGCCTCGACAGTCCGCTCAACGACTACAACAGCAACAATTTCGGCATCGGGCCCTATCTCGGATGGGTCATGACCGACAATCTGGTGTTCTCAGCCAATGCCCAGCGCAGCTGGATCGACTCTGACTCGACTGCCGGCCTCCTCAATTTCGAGACTGACCGTGTGCAGGCCTCCGCCGCCATCAACGGCTATTGGTATAAGGACAATTGGCGCTTCAATCCGTCATTGACCCTCACCTGGTCAAAAGACTGGGAGACCGAAACGAACGGCCTGTTCCCGGATCGCGAGATCGAGATCGGAATTCTTGTGCCGGCCGTCCAGCTTGGCAAGACGTTCCGCCTGTCGGATACGACGACGGTCGAGCCGTGGGCCGGTGCGGCGATGGACGTGACCTTCCTCAACGATGTTCGCGTAACGGGCGCTGGCACCACCAGCGATCCCAATACCGATCTCCGCATCCAGACCGGCCTGAACTTCGGTATCGGCAACAATGCGCAGCTGGCGATTACCGGTGAAATGGCGGGGGTGCTGCTCAATACGTTTGACAGCTATTCGATTGAAGCCAACCTGGCGGTGCAATTCTAGCTCAGGCCGCTGGAGCGGGCCTGAATCCGGCCGGCACGGCCTCCGCGGCGGCTTTTGCGCTGGGTGAGTGTCGCGACCCGCTCCGGCAACCCGTCCATGATGGTGCGGCGCTGTTCCGCGCTGTAGGACAGCCAGCCGCCGATTTCGCCCCGCGTGCGGCCACAGCCGATGCAGAACCCCGTTTCGGGATCGACAACGCAGATCTTGACGCAGGGCGTCTCGATGGGGGGCAGGGCGTTCGCGTTCATGGGAACAAGAATAGTCATCCGCCGGCAACGCCACAGACCGGAAGCGCCGCTCGGCGTTTCAAAAGCGTCTAGTTTCTGAGAATGAGCACGCCGTCTTCAACCTTGAAACTGTCGAGCCGCGACAGGAAGCTCATTCCAAGAAGGGTTCCCTGCAGCGCCCCCTCGGGCAGCACAAGACCTTCGACATCCTCGACCTCGACGCCATCAATCGAGATCTGGTCGATCTTGACGCGTGCCGCATTGGCAATGCCGTTGGCGGTTGAGACCGGAACGTCATAGTCGAGACTGCCGGGACGCAGGCCGATTGAACTGGCATCCTCGTAGCTCAGCGCCACCGCCGTGGCGCCGGTATCGACCAGCACCGTCACCGATGATCCGTTGATATCGGCAGACGTGATGAAGTGGCCGCCCTGGACGGCCTTCAGTTCGGTCATCGCCGCCTGTGCCGGCATTGTTGCCGCAACAAGCAGGACTGCAAGCAATATCCGGCGCATTTTGACCATCCCTGTTGACCGCGATGGGAGCAGTCTAGGTCAACTGCCTGAAGGCAGCATCAACTGGCATCGAGGTTTCGCCCTCAAGGTAAAGAAATGGTTGCGGCGTAAACCGCCAGCATGGCGGTCTCGGAGAGAACCTGGCCGGCACCGCAGACATCGCCCGTCTGTCCGCCAATCTTGCGCATGGCCAGCGCCCGCAACAGCGCCAGCGTCAATCCGGCAGCTACGAGGGCCACGACGCCGGCCTGCAGCGACAACAGGATGCTGCCTGATGCGCCAGCGCCAAGTCCACCGATGGCCAGCGCGGCAAGCGTGGTGCTGCGGCTGGGCTGTCCGGCCAAAGCCGAAAGACCGGTACTGCGCGCCGGCCGCGTTGCCCACATGAGATCGACCATCAGGGCCCGCGAAAACGCAGCGGCTCCGGCCATCAGCCCGACCACGGCAAGCGGCGGCAGGTCGAGCAGCGCAGTATAGAGCGAGCACCGCGCCAGCAAAATCAGGAACAATGTCAGCGTGCCATAGGTGCCGATTCGGCTGTCTTTCATGATTTCCAGCCGGTCCTCGCGGGTGTGTCCGCCACCGAACCCGTCGGCCACGTCGGCCAGTCCGTCCTCGTGGAAGGCGCCGGTGATGGCGGCGCCTACGGCCAGCGCGAATACACCGCAGAACAGATCGGGAAGGGCAGCGAAATTGGCGAGGAGCAGGGCAGCAGCCGAGATGGCGCCCGCAACCGCTCCGACAACGGGAAACATCGCCATCGAGTCGCGCAACGGTGGCGGATCGAGGGTGCGCACAAACGGTACGGGCAGGCGTGTGAGAAACCTCAAGGCCACGAGAAAGGATGCAAAGGGCCGCACCCGCCTCCGGTATTCGCTGCGAGGCTCAAACCCGTCGTTCATGTTGCGCGTTGGCCCCGAATCTTGTGTTGAGTGGTTGAGAAAATAGGAGCCTTCCGCGAAAATGACAAATCTGCCGACTGGCATGCCCTTCGATGACATCCGCAATCTCGTGCGCGACTTGCCCGGACCCGACTCCGAGGCCGTCGCCGCCTGCCGCGCCCGGGAGTCGCAATTGACGAAGCCGCCGGGTGCGCTCGGCCGCCTGGAAGGCATTGCGGAATGGCTTTGCGCCTGGCAGGGCCAGCACCCGCCGAAGGCCGAGCGCGTGGTGGTCGCGGTGTTTGCCGGTAACCATGGCGTCGTCGCCCAGGGGGTGGCCGCCTATCCGCAGGCGGTCACCGCGCAGATGGTCGCCAATTTCCAGAACGACGGCGCCGCAGTGAACCAGATCTGCAAGACATTCGGTCTTGGCCTCAAGGTCTTCGAACTGGCGCTTGAGAAGCCGACCGGCGACATCACCGCGGCCGCAGCCATGGACGAGGCCGAATGTGCCGCGACGATTGCCTATGGCATGGAGGCGATCGAGGGGGCCGAATTGCTGTGCATCGGCGAAATGGGAATAGGCAACACCACGATTGCCGCAGCAATCTCGCACGCATTGCATGGCGGCAAGGCGGAGGACTGGGTGGGGCCGGGGACGGGGGTCGATGCCGCAGGAATGATACGCAAGGCCGATGCCGTGCGCCGCGCCGTGGCCCTGCACGCAAGCCATTTGGCAGACCCTCTGGAAGTTCTGCGCCGGCTGGGCGGCCGTGAACTGGCAGCCATGGTCGGCGCCATTCTCGCCGCCCGTCTCCAGCATATTCCTGTCGTGGTCGATGGCTATGTCGCGACCGCGGCTGCGGCCATCCTCCATGCCATGCGGCCCGATGCGCTGGACCACTGCATCGCCGGTCACAAGTCGGCCGAACCCGCTCATGCGCAGTTGCTGGCGAAGCTTGGAATGGCTCCTGTCCTTGATCTCGGCATGCGTCTCGGAGAGGCATCTGGTGCGGCAATGGCGGCGGGACTGATCAAGGCCGCCGCTGACCTGCACAACGGCATGGCGACGTTCGCTTCAGCCGGTGTCAGCGGCAAGGAGGCCTGAAACCCCTCGCACTGATGCGCTTTTTATGCCGGCGGTGCTTCATTTGAACGCGGCTTTGATGATGGATTGACGCGGCAGTGGTCCACTCACCTTGTCGACTGATCAATCAACAAGGAGGCGTGACATGCGCTCTTTCATCATCACAATGGGCTTCTGCGTCCTTTCGGTTCCGGCCCAGGCGGCAGACACCGCCTCGGTCTCAAACCATCAACTTCAGGATCAGAGCGATGCAAGCTACATTGCGCTCGTCTTCAGCGATGGTCATCCTGTTCACTATTCGCCGGGCGAGATTGTCAGCGGCCTCAAACGCCACCGCCAGGAATGGCGTGCGCGGATGATCGATGCCGGCTTCGCCGTGGAACAGGGCCAAGGCTCCTGATGTGATCTGCGCCAGAATAAGGTAGAATGCCTTGCCATGCTGCAGGTGAAGGCGCTGGGCCGCTTTGCGGTCTTGAACGGGACTTGTCCGCTTCTGATCCCGGGAGTGCGCGACCGTGCGCTCCTGGCTTATCTTGCCATCACCGGAACGTCGCAGAGCCGACAAAAGCTGGCGAGTCTGATCTGGCCTAGCAGGGGCGAAGAACAGGCCCGCCAAAGCCTTCGCCAATCATTGACCACGTTGCGCAAGATGGGCATCCCGATCCTCAGTGACGGCCGGGAGCGCGTCGGCCTGGGCTCAGGCATCGCCTGTGACACTCAGGCGTTCGTCGCCCACTGCCAGTCCGGAGTCTGGGCTTCGCTGCGTTCGGCGGTCGAGATCTACGAAGGCGAACTCCTTGCAGACTGGCCTGCCGATCTCGAAGAATTCGAGCAATGGCTGGTGCCGCAACGCGCCCATTTTTCCGCTATCGCTGTCCAGCTGTTGATGCGCCTGCTGAACTGGTCTGCCCCTCGGCCCGAACCGGCAGATCAACTGTTTCTGGCGAGAAAGGCGCTTGCCGTAGATCCCTACCTGGAAGCTGCGCACCGCGAGGAAATGCTGGCCCTGATCCGAATGGGCCTTCGAAGTGAGGCCCTTGTTGCACATCAGGATTTCAGCGGCTTGCTGTTGAAGGATCTTGGAATTGCGCCAGACGAACTCACGTGTGAGGTCGCTGCGCGCGCGCGCGTTTCCCCGGCAGCAGCAAATTCCGATGAGCCCGCGCAAAGAACACCGAAGCTGAGACCAAGGCTTGCTGTCTTTCCATTGCGAGTTGAGGCGGGATCCGAAGAACTGCACTATCTCGCGCGTGGCATCATGTCGGAAATCGCCACTGTGCTCTCGCTCTTCCCCGGCATACAGGTCATTGCGCCGCAGTCTTCCTTCCGGCTGGCCGATGATGAAGACAGGCTGGAGATCGCGGCGCGATCTTTGCGCGCGACGTTTGTCGCCGAGGGCACACTGAGTGCGACTGGCGATGTTCTGTTGGTGAAGTTCGAGTTGATCGATCTGAGCTCTGGCAGCATCGTGATGACGGAACTGCGGCAAGGTACGGCCATCGACTATCCGGCACTCATGCAGCATCTGGCTCATGCGATTGCCAACAAGATCGACAATCGCATTACTCACCTGCGGCGTTCGCTGTTCGAAGCGACGGAACCCGAGCGGCTTGCGGCCTGGGATATCTGGGTAAGGGGGCAGTTCATAACTGAACAGTGGACGGCCGCCGTGGAATCTCAGGCGGAAGCCCTGTTTCGCAAGGCCATCGCTGCGGATCCGACATTGGCACGGGCGCATTCATCGCTGGCAATGCTGTACAACGGCCGAATTCTCGTC
Source organism: Pseudomonadota bacterium (assembly GCA_963205315.1). Taxonomy (GTDB): domain Bacteria; phylum Pseudomonadota; class Alphaproteobacteria; order Rhizobiales; family Aestuariivirgaceae; genus Aestuariivirga. Next base: position 76,337 of record CAUJIO010000008.1, read on the forward strand.
ATGCCCGGACTTGCCAATGAGTCCGAACTCCGCACGCTGGCACTCGACCACGCCCGGCGCGCCATCGAACTGGATCCCGTCGATCCGCGAAGTCATCTCGCGATGGCGTGGGTCAGCATATTTCTCTGCGACCTGCACCGGGCCAAGCGCCATGCGCAGCTCGCATATGAATCAAATCCTCACTCGGCCGATGCGCTGATCCACGTCGGGCTGTTGAAGGCCTATCTCGGCGACGCCGCCAGTGGCCTCCGTCTTGCCGGCGAGGCCTTCGATCTCAATCCGCTGTTTCCGGATTGGTATCTTTACATGAAGTCCCAGATTCACATTCTTGCAGGTCAGCCACATGAGGCGTTGGAGATTGCGTCCGGCATCGCGGGCCGCTTTCTCGAGCTACCCGGCTGGCTCGTCGTTGCTGCCGCTGTGATAGACGATGATGCCGTCATGCATCAGATGGCCAGTTTGTTTCTCACTCAAACGTCTGAATCCTGGTCCGGGACGGTTCAATGGAGCCCGCTTCTTTCCGTGGAGTGGTTCCTGTCGGTCAACCGCTGGCTGGCGGACCGGGATCGGGAACTCCTGGTGCGAGGGCTGAAGAAAGCCGGACTGCTCTGAAGTCTGCTGCCTGCGATCTCGGCAAACCCTAGCTTGCCAGTGCGACGGGACCATTTGCGAGATAGGTGGTGATCTCGTGGGCTTCCACAGGCCTTGAGAACAAGAAGCCCTGGAACTGGCTGCAACCGGCGAGCCTCAACACCGAGACTTGGTTTTCGTCTTCGATGCCTTCGGCCACCACCGTCAGCCCCAGGGCATCAGCCATGGCAATGGTGCCCTGGACGAGCCGCAGGGCAGACGGCTGGCGCAGGATGTCCATCACCATTGAACGGTCGAGTTTGAGCTTGTCGAACTTGAAGCGGCGGAGATGGCCGATGGACGAGAAGCCCGTTCCGAAATCATCGAGGGCGACACGCACATGCATGTCGTGCAGGCGGTTGATGATGGCGTTGGCGCGCGCCGCGTTGTCGATGATGAAGCCTTCGGTGACTTCGATCTCAAGCCGCTTGGCCTCCAGCCCGGTGCTGGTCAGCGTGATGGCGACGAGTTCGGCAAAGGCCGGATTCATGAATTGGATCGGCGAGACATTTACAGAGACGAAAATGTCCGGCCACTGTGCGGCCTGGCGGCAGGCCTCCGTGAGAACGAACAGGCCGAGATCCTCGATTAACCCGAATTCTTCCGCAACCGGTATGAAGATATCGGGCGTATAATGTGAAGTGCAATCCTTGGGCCAGCGCACCAGGGCTTCCACGCCCTTGGTCTTGCGCGTACGCGCATCGACGATGGGCTGATATACCACGGTCAGGCTGCGCGCCGCGATGTGCCGGCGCAACTGCTCGGCAATCGTGCGGTTTTCGTCACGCTTGAAGTCGAGGGATTTCTGGTAGACGACGCAGCAATTGCGGCCCTGTTCCTTGGCAGCGTACATTGCAACGTCGGCGCGGCGGATGATTTCCTTCACATCCGCCTCATCGCTTTCGAGATCGACAATGCCGACGCTGACCGAGACTGAGGCGATGCGTCCATCGAAGATCATCGGTTCTTCGAGGAAGTCGATCATCAGTTGCGCCATCCGGCGGGCGCGTCCGCCTGAATCGTCGCCTGTCATGATGATGGCGAACTCATCGCCACCCAGGCGCGCAACAACATCGGCATCGCGTGCAAGATAGGCAAACCCGGCGGCAGCCGCCTTCAGCAGCATATCGCCGACTTCGTGCCCGTAGGAGTCGTTGACCTCCTTGAATCCGTCGAGATCTGCATAGATGACCGATAGGCCCCGGCTGTCGGAGCGGGCCAGCGTCAGCTGCCGGGTGAGGGCGGCCAGCATTTCCCGGCGGTTGGCAAGGCCCGTGAGATCGTCACGCAGGGACGCGGCCACGGCCTCTGTCTGGCTGGCGCGTGCTTCCTTGAAGCCTTTCCAGCTCATGTAGAGCAGAACCGAAATCATGAACAGGAACATCATGACAATCATCGACACGACATTGCTGTACTTATCGCGGATGACATCGCCCGGACTGCGGCTTTTCCAGGTGAGGCTGCCGATATCCTCTCCCGAGGGCGAAACGATACCCACTGAATCGTGTGGGTTCGGAGATCCTGGCGAAATGAATTGCAGTTCTTCCATTGCATAGCGCCTGGCCAGCGCGGACAGGATCTTGTCGTCGATGCGCTTCATGAAGATCAGGCTGTTGGCTGTGCCACTCGGACGCCCTGCCTCTTCGGACGTCCACATGATCCGGGCAACGGCGGCCGTGGACAGGTCCTCCCCGATGCGGATTGTCCCCGACCGCATGGGCTTCATCGAGTTCTCCGAGTAAACGCGTGTGCGGAGCAGTTCCAAATCCTTGCCCAGGGGTGCTTCGCTGGAAATGTCCTGCCGTTTCCCGTCTCTGGCCGCATAAAGGATCTCGCCTGCGGGTCCAACCACGTAAACGGCGTCGTATATGCCGAGGCCGCTGGCAGAGCCCCATGTGTCATCGACCCAGGCCGAATTGATGTCCGCATTTCCGGCATTCTGCGCCGCATCGTCCCATACGGCGTTGTCGTAGAGGACCGTTTCCAGATTGTCGCGCAAAGAGCCGAGTGCGGCGAGTGTCAGCCTCTCGGAAAACGCCGTGTCGAGCTTGTTGGTTTCCTGGAAGATTCCGTTGACGATATACAGAAGCAGCAACGCAATGCTTCCCACCGCGAGCAAGCTGGGGGTGACCACCTTGATCGCAAAGGAGGGGGTTATTGACCTAACTGATGCCATGTCTCGTTCGGACTGCTGCTAGAAGTCCCGACACTAGGTTGAAAAGATTAATGTAGTCTGGCTTCGGGAGCGGTCCGGAGCGGGCAATCCGGCTATATTTCAGCCGGTGATGGCGATCAGCTTGCGTTGGCTTTCCGATGCGATCGTCGGCGCGGCAAGAACCTCGCCGCGCGGTCCCCCGAGCACCCGGCGTTCGGGGAACGTCACCGTGACTTCCGTGCCCGTACCGACGCCACTCTGGATGTTGACCGTGCCGCCATGGACTTCCATGAGCCCCTTGACGATCGAGAGACCGAGGCCCGCTCCGTCGATGGCTTTCTTCGTGGCGAAGCTGCCGCGGGCAAACGCGCTGAGGGCCGCCTCGATCTCGTGCGCCGGGATGCCCGGGCCGTTGTCGCGGAACGTGATGAACAGCCCGCCTTCGCTGGTCCGGCCGCTGCTGATGTGAATATTTCCACCTGCCGGCGTAAACTTGATGGCGTTGGACAGGATATTGATGATGACCTGGTTGAGGGCCCGCTTGTCGGCCATCAGCTTTGGCAGATTGTCAGGAACCTTGACCGCGACTTCGATGTTCTTCTCTGCCGCCTTCAGCAGCAGCAGGTGATTTACTTCCTCGACCGCGACGAGCACGCTGAGCGGTTCGTCGTTGATCTCGCGGCGGCCCGCTTCGATGCGCGACAGATCAAGAATGTCGTTGATGAGCGCCAGCAGGTAATGTCCCGAGTGATGGATATCGTCGGCATAGTTCTTGTAGACCGGCACCGTCATCGGTCCGAACATTTCGCGCTTGATGACTTCGGAGAATCCCATGATCGCATTGAGCGGTGTGCGCAATTCATGGCTCATCGTGGCAAGGAAGGCTGACTTCGCCAGATTGGCTTCTTCCGCGCGCTGCTTCTCTTCCTCGGCCTTCGCCTTCTCGCGCCGGAGATCGGCGATGAGACTGTCCTTCTGGGCACGGAAAATCAGCATGTCGCGCGCCGTCTCCTGGAGATTTCTCGCCACCAGAAGGAAGAAGGCTTCGAGCGCAACGATGGTGCCGCCAAGCGCCAGATAGACCGGTTCAGCTTCATACACGCAGCGCAGGGCAACGCCGATGGTGAGCACTCCCGTTCCGGCCACAAGCACCGGCATGAAGCTGTTGACGATGAGCAGGCGCACGGCAATGACGGCCATGATCGAGGCAATGAGATAGACATGCTGCATTGCCGTGGCGCCGTTCCAGAACAGGAACAGCGGCAGGCACCAGCACATGCCGATCAGCAGCTCGGAAGCCGACAGCATACCGATCCAGTCGCGCTGCTCGTCCTGGGACCGCTCGCGCTTGAAATAAGCCTGGCACAGGTAGAATTGGATGCCGAGGCAGCAAATGGCCGCGACGAACCACCCGAAGGCCACCAGAAGCGATGTCCACTGCAGGCTGGTGAGCATCAGCAACACGGCTAGCACCGGCATGGCCGGAGACACGCGGATCTGGTTCTTCAGAAACATCACGAGCAACTGGTGCTGCCAGTGGCCATCGGCGGCAGGCGCCTTGGACGGCAGCGGCTCGGAAGGTTCCTTGCTTGGATCGCCCAGGAAGTTGTAGCGATCGACTGGCGGCGCCATATCGTTATCGGTTCCCATGATTCCAGGCTCCCCACCCGATGGAATTTCACCGGGCAGAATAGGCACAAGCCCGCTAAAACACCGTTGTGGGGAACGCTAAATTTTGAAGGATACCGTTGACCAAAGGTTGCGATGACATTCTGGCCCGGATCAGGGCCTGCCGCATCTGCCGCGATACACCGCGCGGCAAACCCTTGCCACATGAGCCTCGTCCGGTGCTGCAGGCGGGCGGCGGAGCGCGCATTCTGATTGCCGGGCAAGCGCCGGGCACACGCGTCCACGCCTCCGGCCGGCCCTTCACGGATCCCTCGGGCGAGCGCCTGCGCGCCTGGCTGGGCGTCGATGCCGGGCAATTCTACGACCCCGAGAATTTCGCAGTGATTCCAATGGGATTTTGCTTTCCAGGACTATCGCCGTCAGGCAGCGATTTGCCGCCGCGAGGCGAATGTGCTCCGGCGTGGCGCGCCCAGTTGATGGCGGCCTTGCCGGAAATGCAACTGGTGATCTGTCTCGGCGCCCACGCCATGCGCTGGCACATGGGCGAACAGTTCGGGGGCTCGGTGGATGCCGCCGTCCGCAACTGGCGCGCCTCTTATCAACTGACGCCACGTGTGCTGCCCTTGCCGCATCCGTCATGGAGAAACACGGGTTGGCTCAACCGGAACCCGTGGTTTGCCGAGGAACTTCTTCCGGTGTTGCGCCGCGATGTTGCAGACTTGCTGGCGGTACGGCTTGCCGCGCCGGACAGCCCGGTTTAAACGCCCGGTTCAAGTGATCGCCGAGAAGGAACCCCAATGCCAACGACCAAGCTGTCACAGGACGACGTTCTGCAGGTTCTGAAGCGTATTGCCGCCCCCGATGGCCGCGGCAATGTAGTGTCGGCCGGGCTGGTGTCCGACATCGCCATCCAGGGCAGCACCGTGATGTTCGCCCTGCTGACCACGCCGCAGCACATAAAGACTATGGAGATCTTGCGTGGGGCCGTCGAGAAGGCGGTGCTCGGCATTCCGGGCGTCGAGAAGGCAATGGTGGCGTTGACGGCCGAGCGGGCCGCTCCTCCGACAGGGGCATCAACTCCGGCCCAGCCGCGCGGCAACGCCGTTCCGGGCATCAGGTATCTGGTTGCCGTCGCATCAGGCAAGGGGGGCGTCGGAAAGTCCACCACCGCCATCAATCTGGCACTGGGGCTTCATAGCCTTGGACTGAGGGTGGCCGTTCTGGACGCCGACGTCTATGGCCCCTCGATGCCGAAACTGTTTGGCCTCACCGGCAAGCCGGAGTCCTCCGATGCCGAGGGCAAGAAGATGAAGCCGATGTCGCGCTATGGCGTTGAACTCATGTCCATCGGCTTTCTGGTGGCCGAGGATACACCGATGATCTGGCGCGGACCGATGGTGATGTCAGCCCTGACCCAGCTGTTGCGGGAAACCGAATGGGGTGAGACGGATGTCATGATCATCGACATGCCGCCCGGCACCGGCGATGCGCAACTGACGCTGGCCCAGCAGACGCCGCTCGCAGGCGCCGTCATCGTCTCGACGCCGCAGGACCTGGCGCTCATAGACGCCCGCAAGGGCCTCAACATGTTCCGCAAGGTAAATGTGCCTGTCATCGGCATCGTCGAGAACATGAGCTACTTTGTTTGCACCAAGTGCGGCGAGCGCCACGAGATTTTCGGGCATGGCGGAGCCAAGGAGGAGGCAGAGCGGCTGGGAGTGCCCTTCCTCGGCGAGGTGCCCCTTGATCAGGATGTGCGCTTGCGCTCCGACCGGGGCGAACCTGTCGTGGCCACGGCTCCCGACAGCAAGCACGCAGCAATCTACCGTGACATCGCCCGGCAGGTTTGGGCCAGCCTGCAGTCGGGCGGTCTTTCCCGTCCGGCGCCGCGAATAGTGCTGGAAAACGAACTGTAACCGTTCTAGCTGCATTGATGGAATATTAACCACACATGCAGTCTTTAGGGGTTTGAAGTACTGCGGGTGAATTTCTCGTGCCCAAGGGGGTTGTGATGTCAAAGCTCATGTGGATCGCCGGGATCCTGATGATAGCCGTTGGGGTGGCGCTGGGCCTTATGGTCTTCGTCTCGACCGCCTCGGTTGTTGGATGGGGAATCGATCTTCACGTCGCAATCTCGCTGATCGTCGGTGGCTTCTTGTCGCTGGGCCTCGGAAGCGTGATCTCAGGGTTAGAAATCTTGCGCCTCAGCCCCGCACAGGCCCGCTACAACCCGGAGCCGGCATCGCCCGCCGAAATTCCGGAATTCGGCCGCCGCACCGCTGAACCAGCCGTTCAGGCTGCTGCCGCGATTGCCGCCGTTGAGGCGATTGAAGTCTCCGAGCCGGTCAAGGAAACCATCGAAGCTCTGGAAGAGGCCCGCCAGAAGATCGAGCAGGCCTTTGATCCGAAGCCCGCGCCAGTGGCCGAAGCAGCCGACGAGACGCCCGTTGCCGAGGAGACTCCTGCCGCTGAAAGCATCGAACCAGAACCTGTCGAGGAAGAGGCCGCCGAGACCGAGGTGATCGCCGAAGGTCAACTCTATGTCGTCGAGGAACGTCTGATCCGGGCCCGGCCGGCACGTATCCTCTCGGACGGCACCGTCGAAGCCGAAACCGAAGAGGGCTGGATGCGGTTCGAAAATCTCGAGCACCTCGACGAATACCTGGACGCGATGTCGCCGTCGACGCTTTGAACTGATCGACTAGGCCGGATTGCTGCGCGGCATCAGGTCGTAGGGATGCTTCCAGCCGGGCAAGGACTTTATGCGGTCCAGCCATTTCAAGACATGCACGTGAGTCTCGAGCGGAACCGTCAACTCGTCTCCGTAAAAGAGATAGCCGCATAGGGAAAAGTCGGCGATCGTCGCGCGCTTGCCAATCATGAAGGGCATGTCGGCGAGATGCTTGTCGACGATCTTCAGGGCATTGATCGCACGTCCCCGCAAAAATTCTGTGACTGGTGTTTCACCGGTTTTCGCAAATTGCATGAGAAATCGAAGCGAAGCCAGATTGGCCGTGAGCTTGTGATTGTCGAAAAGCGTCCAGCGCAAAACTTCGCGGCGCTCGTCGTCACTCTTGGGTCCGAACTTTCGAGTGACTTCGGCGAGATAATCCAGAATGACGCCGGATTGCGAGAACTTCTTCTCGCCATGCTCCAGCACCGGCACCTCGCCCATCTCGTTGATCGTCGCGCGATACTCCGGCGAGCGTGTTGCGCCATTGAAGAAATCAACCCACACCGGTTGCCACTTCAGACGGCAGAGTTCCAGCATCAACGCCGCCTTGTACGCGTTTCCAGATTCCCCAAAACAATGAAGCTTGAAGTTCATTCTCAGCCGTTCCCCATCAGATTCCCTTAGGCTTGCAACCTGTAATGGCTTTTGGTGCTTTTCATGGCAGAGAAAGAAGGCGCTGAAGATTGCTGACACACATGCAGGCCAGGTCACAAATTCCGGTGGCTATCTCACGTCGAGAACGCTTGTGCGGGCCTTGCGTACCACATCCGTTGCCGTCGACCCGCGGATCAGCCGCTGCAACCGCGAACGGCCCTCATCAGTGACCACGATGACGCGATAGAGTGATCCGGATTCAACGATCTCCTCCGCCGCATCGCCAATCGCCACCCGGGTGTCGGCCACGTCGATCTGCATGGCCGTGAGCAATGCCTTGGCATTCGCAACCGCTTCGTCCGCCGCGGGTTTGCCAGCCAGATTGACGGCCGCGGAGAACAGCGTGATGGGTTGACCGATGACCTGTGCCAACACGGCGGACCGGCGCACGGCATGCATGGAGCGCGAGGATCCATCCGTGCAAATGAAGAAGCCTGACCGGTCGAGACTCTGTCGTGCCACCAGTACCGAACAGGGAGCCAGCGTAGTAACTGTCTGCACGACGCCCGACCCGAAGAATGCCCCGAACTCGCCGCGCCAGCGCGACGGCTCGCCGAGGATGATGAGATTGTACGGGCCAAGCTCGTACTGGTCGAGGATGCCGTTGGCGACGTCGGGTGCGGTCTTGAGTTTCAGGACAACGGCGCGGCCTTCCGGGCTGCGGTATTCGACCTTGTTGTCGCCGGCCGGATCGCCCCAGGCATCCTGGTGTGCCGCTTCCTGCGGCCAGGATTCGGCGTCGATGCCTTCCTCGCGCAAGACTTCGAGTGCGCGCTTGAGATGGCGGACGCCTGGAAGGTCGAACCCGGCATCCATCATGTTCTGCCGCGCCAGCCTCACTTGCAGTCCGCCCGAGTGGAGGCCGCTGTCGATGGGCCTGACGAACAGGACGATCAGGTCGCAATTGTTCTGCACGGAGAATTGCGCCGCAAAGCGGACGGTGACGAAGGCTTCGTCGGAGCCATCGATGCACGCGAGAATACGGAAGCGATTACGCCGTTGCTGGCGCAGGTTCTGCAAGGTCTTCTGAACGGCTGCTTCCTGCCGGTCTGACAATATGGAGCGCTTGAATGCCATCTGATCACCGAGCCTATGGCGCCAGCAGCGGCCAGTACAACACAGAGATGGCCAGCAGAACCACCAGCGACAATGCCATCATGCGGATGCCGATCTTGAAGAAGTCCGACCCCTTGAGATAGCCCGAAGCATAGATGATTGTGAAAGCGGGCTGTGCGGCAGGCGTGAGGTAACCGAAGGCCGACGAGATCGCCGTGATGAAACCGGCGCTGATTGGATCCTGGCCGGCGGCCACGGCCGTCTTCAGCACGATGGGCGCCAGCACGGCGACAGCCGCACCCGCCGTCATGGTGTTCGAGACGACGATGGTCAGGACCGAGATGACCGAATTGAAGCCGAGCGTATTGCCGACACCGACCTGTTCCATGGTGTGGAAGACGCTGGCCGCAACCCATTCCGCCGCCCCCGTCGATTTCATTTCGACACCGAGCGAGATCGCCGCCGCATAGAGCAGTACAACGCCCCAGTTGACGCCGCCGTTGATGTCCTCCCAGCGGACCAGCCCCATGATGAGAAATGCCGCAACTCCGGCAATCGCCACCGTGCCAAGGCCAAGCGTGCTGGAGAAGGCAACCCAGCCGACGATTGTCAAACCGAAGATCAGGATGGTGAGCCAGTCCGAAGCACGCATCGGGCCTTGCATGGAGACCTGTGTCCGCAACCTTGAGACGGCGCGGGACATATCGGTGATCTCGGGTTTGAACGTATAGATCAGCAGTGCGGCGACGATCGGCAGGCGCAACAGGAACATCGGAAAGGCGTAGGTCGCCCAGTGCACATAATCCATCAGGAAGCGGTACGTGGCGGGGTCCGTCGGGTTGTAGAAGAAGTCCTTCCAGTAACTGATGATGATGGCATTGCGCGCGCCGCCCGAAGGCGTGGCAACACCGGCGATGGAACAGCCATAGGAAATCGAGAACAGGATCACCGCAGCCAGATTGTGGACTTTCTTCGGCTCGTTCGAAGTCAGGCTGATGAGCGTAACGCCGACCGGCAGCATCATGGCGGCCACCGTGTGCTCGCCGATGAAGGCGGCAAGCGATCCGCAGACAGCGGTGATGCCGAAGCTGATCCAATAGACATTGGTTCCGGTCATCCGCACGATCCACCAGGCGATGCGCTTGTCCAGCCGTTGCTTGACAATGGCGACGGCGAGCATCAGCGAGCCCATGATGACGAGGACCGAATCCGTCATCAGGCTGCGCGCCACATCGGTCGGGTCGACTTTGAGCAGCACGACCTCGCCGACGATGATCAGCAACGGCACCGTGGGCAGCGGAATGGCCTCGGTGATGAACAGCATGGTCGCCATCAGCGACATGACGAGGACGATCTGCCCCTGATGCGTCAAGCCATCCGGCGTCGGCGCTGCCATCAGCACGAAACCGACGATCATGGTGATGAAGAACCACCGGCGCTTCCACAGGAAGGCCAGGTCCATATCCGCCATGAACGCCAGGAACCGCTGATAGCCGCGGCGCCGGAAACGGATGAGCCCCGGCGAAGGTTCGTGCGCCTGCAGGCTGTCGCGCGCCAGTTGGAAGGGCGAGGCTGTTGAACTCATGCCGGACCCCCGGTCCAGACCCTTGCAGCCGCCCCTTGCGCCGTGACAAGGTGCAGGCGATTCAGGCTCCGGATTTCACTGGTGGTAAATTGCTTCATCCCGATTCAGTTCTCGCGCAAATAGATCAACAATTCCCTCAAAGTCTTGACCGCCTGTTCGAATTGTTGCGTTTTCCCAGCGTTGCCACCGATCCCGCTCACGCAGCCGATTGTGCCAGAACCGCGGATTGGCTGTTGCGCCAATTGACCGCTATTGGCTTCGAAACCGACCTCCGCCAGACCAGCGGCCAGCCTTTGGTCATCGGTGCTTACCGGCCACCCGGCGGCGGTGCCCGGCTTCCGCACATTCTCTTCTATGGTCATTATGACGTTCAACCGGCGGATCCCGTGGACCTGTGGACGTCTCCGCCCTTCGAGCCGCAGATCAGGACGAGCAGGACAGGCAAGGACAGCATTTTTGCCCGCGGTGCCTGTGACGACAAGGGCCAGTTGATGACCTTCATCGAAGCCAGCCGCGCCTGGCTTGCCGTTCACGGCGTATTGCCGTTCCGCCTCACGGTGATGCTCGAAGGTGACGAGGAGGGCGATGCGAGCCATCTTGACCGTTACCTCGCGGCCCATGCGGCAGACTTCCCCGTCGATGCCGTCTTCATCTGCGATACCGGCATGTGGGGCGGAAATACGCCCGCCATTGAAACCCGGCTTAGAGGGTGCATTGGGGAAGAGGTGACCATCACCGGCCCGCGCATTGACTTGCATTCGGGCTACTATGGCGGACCGGCCGTCAATCCGATCAAGGTTTTGTCGCGCATTCTCGCCGCCATGCATGATGCCAAAGGCAAGGTCACAATTCCGGGTTTCTACGACGGCGTGAAGCCCATTCCACCTTCTCTACGGAAGCAATGGGAGAAGTTGAAATTTCCGGCAAAGGAATACCTGGCCGACGTCGGCCTCTCCATTCCCGCAGGCGAAAGTAATTATTCCGTACTCGAACAAATATGGGCAAGGCCGACGGCGGAAGTGAACGGCATCTTCGGCGGATATCGCGGGCCCGGATCCAAGACCGTGCTTCCCGCCGAGGCAACCGCCAAGCTCACCTTCCGTCTGGTCGAAGGGCAGAAGCCGAAGAACGTCCGCAAGGCCTTCCGCGATTTCGTCAAGGCGCGGCTTCCGGCCGACTGCAAGGCGGCGTTTGATGGCTCGGGCGGCGAGTCGACCGGCATCGCCGTATCGGAGGACACACCGTGGATTAAAGCGGCATCGCGCGCGCTGAAAGCGGAATGGGGCGAGCCCCCCGTGCTGATTGGCGGCGGTGGTTCGATCCCCGTGGTCGAATCCTTCAAGAAGCATCTGAAGACCGACAGCCTTCTGGTGGGTTTTGCCCGCGACGACGACAACGTCCACTCACCCGACGAGAAATACGACGTCGAGTGCTATCACAAGGGCATCCGCAGCTGGGCCCGCATCATATCCGAACTATCCTGACAGAGAGTGATCATGACTGACCTGAATGCCGTTCTCACCAATGCCGACGGCGACTTCGACAACAGCCTCGGCCGCCTGTTCCAACTGGTGCGCATCCCATCGATCTCCACCGATCCCGCCCACAATGCCGATTGCGAAACGGCCGCCCGCACCATCGTTGCCGATCTCAAATCGCTGGGGTTCGAGGCGGAATTGCGTGAGACGCCAGGGCGCCCCATGGTCGTGGCGCACTACACGCCGAAGACGGCGACGAAGTCCACGCCGCATCTGCTCTTCTACGGTCACTATGACGTGCAGCCCGCCGATCCGCTGGACCTGTGGAACACCCCGCCCTTCGAGCCCGTCCGCAAAAAGGATCCTGATGGTGTCGAGCGCATGTATGGCCGCGGCACGGCCGACGACAAGGGGCAGTTCATGACCTTCGTCGAGGCCGCCCGGGCCTGGATCACCACCACGGGTTCATTGCCGATCAAGGCGACCTTCCTCATCGAGGGCGAGGAAGAATCCGGTTCGCCGTCCCTGGTTCCCTTCCTCAAGGCCAACAAGGCTGAACTATCCTGCGATGCGGCCTTCGTTTGCGACACCAACATGTGGGACGCCAGGACGCCGGCGATCACCACCAGGCTTCGCGGCCTGGTGCATGAAGAAATCACCATCACCGGACCCAGCATCGATCTTCACTCCGGCCTCTACGGCGGCCCGGCCATGAATCCGATCCGTGTACTGACGAAAGTCATCGCAGCCCTGCATGACAAGAACGGCAAGGTCACCATACCTGGCTTCTATGACGGTGTCGCCGATCTGCCGAAGGCAACGATGAAGCAATGGCAGTCGCTGAAGTTCTCGGAGGCGAAGTTTCTGAAGGAAGTGGGCTTGAAGCAGCCTGCCGGCGAGAAGGGCAAGAGCGTCCTTGAGCAGGTATGGGCTCGCCCCACGGCAGAAGTGAACGGCATCTGGGGCGGCTACACCGGCGCTGGCACCAAGACGGTGCTGCCGTCCAAGGCCCACGCCAAACTCACCTTCCGTCTGGTCGGCAAGCAGAATCCGCAGAAAATCCTGAAGGCTTTCCAGAACATGGTGAAGGGCCTGATTCCCAAGGACTGCAAGGTTGAATTCTCGGGCCGCGGTGGTGGCAGCCCTGCCACCGAGATTCCGGAGGACAATCCATGGATCGCCCGGTCGGCCAAGGCGCTGAAGGACGAATGGCGCCGTGACGCGGTGCTGATGGGCTCTGGTGGATCGATCCCGATCTGTCGCTTCTTCAAGGATATTCTCGGCATGGACAGCGTGTTGGTGGGCTTCGGCCTCAACGACGATGCGATCCATTCGCCCAACGAAAAGTACAATCTTTCGAGCTATCAGCGCGGCATTCGCAGTTGGGTGCGCATCATGGATGAACTCGGAAAGTAGTTGTGCCCATTGATCCCGTTGCTCTGGTCAGGCGCTATCACGCTGCGCTCAACCGCTATACTGCGGCAGAAGTGGCGGCGATGTTTGCAGCCGATGCCATCTATCAATCGCCAGGTGTTGGCGCATTGCGGGGCCGCGAGGCCATTATCGCCGCCTTTACGGCGTACTTCGCGGAACACCCGGATCAGCACGCCCTGGACGAGAAGATCACTCGGGAGGGAGACATGGCAGCGGCGTCGCAATGGCGATTGACCGCTACGTCGAGATCCACAGGCGAACCATATCATCGTCAGGGCGCGGAAACGGTTTCTTTCAACGGCGACGGTCTGATTGTCCGCGTCGATGTTGAAGACCAATGATCCATCAGCTTCTCATCGGCTCGGCTGTGATTGCGGTGACGGTGGCGGTGCAAGCCGAGATGTACAATCTTTTCTGGCACCGTTTCGAGTCGGTGGTCCTCGGCTGCCGGCGCCTGCTCAAGCGCTTTGCCAACACCGGTGCCATCATCATCGGCGTGCTTTACATACTGCTCATCCACACACTCAATGTCTGGATCTGGGCCAGCGTTTTCTACTTCCTTGGCGCTTTCAGCACCTTCGAGCCGTCTTTGTATTTTTCGCTCGTCTCGTTCACGACGGTTGGCTTCGGCGACATCACGCTGGGGCCAGACTGGCGCCTGCTCTCCGGACTCACCGCCGCCAACGGCTTCCTGTCCTTCGGTTGGTCGACCGCCTACATGGTCGAACTGCTGCGCCGCACGGCCTAGAGCAACCGGCGCTCCGTTGAGCGCCGATAAGTTGCTCGATCACTTTAAATCTTGCGCATTTTTTTTGCATCGCAAGTGATTCCACTTGCTCGCCCAATGCGCGAGAGCAACCGGCGCTCGATTGAGCGCCGGCAAGTTGCTTGCCCAAATCGCTAGCCGATCTTGAACTCCGTAACGTGCTTTGGCGGTGTGAAGCCCGGCAGCAGGCGCGGATCGTCCACCGGAGTGAGCAACTGCTGCTTCACCGGAATGACACCGGCCCACACCGGGATATTGTAGTCTTCCTCGTCGTCACCGGGCGGGCCAGTGCGCACCTTTGCGGACGCCTCATCGAGCGACAGCGACAGGACAGTGGTGGCCTTCAACTCTTTCTCGGTGAGCTGCCGCAGCAACTCCCAGCGGCCCGGCCAAAGTCCTTCCGTGAAGTTCTTCAGCCGCATCTCCTTCTCGGCGGAATCGACAATCTTCACCGCCGTGCCGAACACCATCACCGAGCGATAGTTGCAGCTATGGTTGAAGGCCGAACGCGCCATGACGAAACCGTCAATGATCGACACGTTGACGCAAACCTGTGCGTTCTCGCTGGCTTCCAGCATGCGGCTGGCCGATGATCCATGCCAGTAGATCCTGTCGCCTTCGCGCCACTGCAGTGTCGGCGTGACGAAGGGTGCGCCATCGAACACATAGCCAACCGTACAGATCGGCATGGCATCGAGAATGCCATGCACCGTCTCGGCATCATATTTTGCGCGCTTGTTCATTCGCTTCAAACGCGTGCGTTCGCTCGGGGCATCCATGGCCAAAAACTCCAAATTGCGCGCTCTCATTGCCCGCGATATGGTCTATCCGAAAGGACCAAGTTTCACCGCGATGAACAGACCACTTTTGGGCACGTCGGCCAGCGAGATCGGTATTGACCGCAGTGACCGCGAGCCGATCCAGTCGCAGATCGCCCGGCAATTGCGGGCCCTCGTCTTGAGCGGCCGGCTCAAGCCGCAGACGAAGCTGCCGTCGACGCGCGCGCTTTCCGAGGAACTCAGCGTGGCGCGGGCAACCGTGGTAGAGGCCTATGAGCAGCTGTTGAGCGAGGGCTATCTTGAAACCCGCTCCGGCTCGGGCACACGCGTGGCCGCTGAACTGCCGGAGTCGCTCCTGACGTCGTTGCCGGCCAAGTCGGCCAAGCCCGCAAGCCCGCGCCTGACCGTGAGACGCGAGCCGGCGCGGCCCTTCCGCTCTGGCCTCGTCGACTGGGAGAACTTTCCGCATGACGAGTGGGGGCGGATGCTGGGCCGCTTTTGGCGCAATCCGCCCGTGACGCTGCTCGAGCACAATGATCCCTTTGGCTGGATGCCGCTGCGCGAGGCCATTTCACGGCATCTTTATGAATGGCGGGGAATCACCTGCCCCGAGGAACAGGTGATTGTCACGGCCGGCGGACTTGACGCGTTCGACCTGATCGGCCGTGCAATCCTCGAACCGGGCAACAAGGTTTGGTTCGAGGAGCCGGGCTATCCCACTGCGCGGCGCATCTTCTCGCTCGGCGGCGTTACTGTTGCACCGGTGCCGGTCGATGAAGAAGGGCTGGTGGTGGCGCGAGGGATAGAGAAATCGCCCGACGCGCGCGCTGCCTTCGTGACGCCCGCACGGCAATATCCCACCGGCGTGACCATGCCCCTGGCGCGCCGTTTGGAACTGCTTGACTGGGCGGCGGAGGCCGACGCCATTGTCATAGAGGATGATTACGACAGCGAATACCGTTATGTCGGCCGGCCGCTGCCTGCCCTGATGAGTCTCGATAAGCGTGCCCGCGTCATTTACACGGGCACCTTCTCCAAGGTATTTTCGCCGATCATCCGGCTCGGTTACATCGTGGTGCCCAAGTCGTTGGTGGAGCGCTTTCGCGATGAACGCCTGTCGCATGGCGCACCGCCGTCGCTCATGGCGCAGCCCGCACTTGCTGAATTCATGGCCTCCGGCGCCTTCGCCATTCACATCCGCCGCATGCGCCGCATCTATGCCACGCGCCGCCGCGTGCTGATCGAGGCGCTGAAACCCGGCGACGGCAGGCTCTACCATATCGATGCTTCGCCTGCGGGCCTCATGCTGCTGTTGCGATTGCCGGCTGACCGGAGCGATGAGGAACTTGTGGCGCAGTTGCTGGCGGAAGGTATCGACGTGCAGTCGCTATCCAGTCACTACGCTGGCCGCAAGCGTACGCAAGGATTGCTGTTGAGCTTCGCCGGCTTCAGCGAATCCGACTTGAAGAAAGCCGCCGCCAGATTGATCGGAGTCATGTCATGAACGATGCAGCCAAATCCACCGCCTTCACTTGGGTGGAGCAGAAGCAACCTGAATGGTCTGCCTGGAATTCCCACATCTGGCATCTGGCCGAAACCGCATGGCGCGAATACCGCTCTGCTGCCTGGTATGTCGAGCGCCTGCGTGCCGAAGGCTTTGAAGTTGAAGAGGGGTCAGGCGGCATGCCCACCGCCTTTGCCGCGAACTGGAGCAACGGCCCCGGACCCACCATCATGGCCTATGCGGAATATGACGCGGTACCCGGCAATTGCCAGGCCGCGGATACCTATCGCAGTCCGCGCAAGGGCCTGTCGCGCTTTGCCGGCGGACACACCGATCCGCATTCGGCCCTCGGCATGGGCTCACTCGTCGGTGCGCTCGCAGCGAAGGCGGCCATGCAGCAGCACGGCATTACCGGCACGATCCGCTTCATGGGAGAGCCCGCCGAGAAGGTACGCGGTTCAAAGCCGATCCATGCGGCGAAGGGCTACTATGATGGACTTGACGCTATCCTGTCCTTTCATCCCTTCTACATGCTGCCGCTGTGCAACACGGCGCGCTGGGATACGCATTGTGGTCCTTACTACGCGGCGATCTATGAATTTCTTTGCGAAGAGCCGGAGAGCTGGCTGAAGGATGCGGTCACCGATGCGGCGGGCGCTCCCATTCCCGCGGCTCACACCTCGGCCCGCGCACCCGGCGCCAACGACGCCGTCGTCGCCATGTATACCCTGTCGAAGATGATGCGCGACAATATGTTGCCGCATACCGGCACATGGACATTGAATGAAACCATTCTCGCCAGCGGTCAGGCCACTGCCGACAATCTCGCGGCCCAGATGGCGATGATCATGTTTGCGGCGCGCGCCCCCGATGTGGCGATGCTGAAGAAGATCTACGCGGTGCTGGATCGCAATGCGGAAGCCGCTGCCGCGGCCGCGCATTGCACGGTGAAGCGCCACTGGGTGTCGAAATCCAGGCCCGGCCTCGCCAATCACGCGATGGCCGAACTCACCTACCGCAATCTTGAAAGGGCCGGTGCGCCGCGCTACGGAGCTGCGGCGGTGGCCAAGGCGCAAGCCCTTCAGAAGGAGCTGGGATTGGAGCCGATGGCGAAACCCTTTGCCGATGAATTGGGCGAACTGGTGCCGCCGCAGGAAGCCGAGCGCCGGCTGCGCCGCGACCTGCCGTCCTGGCAGACTCACTATACGTCCGACGACTATACCGACATGACGTGGTTTGCCCCCACGGTGCGATTCTACATCGGACGCGCCGTGCTGAAGGCGCCGCCGGGTTTCGCCTATCCGGAGTGGGCGTTGAATGCGCTGGGAGGCATCCCCGCCTGCATCGATCCGACAGTCGAGACGGCAGCCAAGACCATTGCCGCCACCATCATCGACCTGATGACTGACAAGGCGGCATTGGCGCAAGCCCGGGAAGAGTTCCGTACACGGATGGCTGCGGCGGCTGACACAACTCCATGGTGTGACTATCCGGCTCCCATCGACTTCCCTTGGCCGGAATATGTCGAGACGCCGCGCGGACGCGAATGGTGGATTCCGGCCACCGCTGTGGACCGCGCCATGCAGCGCGATTGAGCGATCGGTTCATGACGCCAGTGGCCGCAGTTCCTTCAGCAGTTTTTCGCGGATGGCGCGCACATAGTCTTCGAAATCGCGGGCTGGCTGAATGAAGGCATCTGGGCCGATGATGACACGGTCGCGATAGTAGATGTCGAGGTCCTGCTGGTCGGCCATGATTGGCAAGCCGTTGATCGTGATGCCAGCCGCCCGGGCGCGCTGGCGGGAAGCCTGAAGGTCGACGCCAGAATTGTCCGGTCCGTCCCCCGACACATCGATGATACGGCGGTCGCCGTCGAAATCGTTGCCTTCGATCAGTAAGCGGCTGTCATCGATTGCGGTGCCGATGGAGGTCGAGCTGGCCCGCAGCCACCGGCGCACAAGCCCGATGCGGAAGCCGAACGCCTTGGCATCGCGCGCCGATTCGAGATGAATGAAGGGCAGGACGATGCGGGTTTCTCCCGGCGCACCCCATTGCAGCACCGCGATCGCAACGCCCATCGGCTGGAGATTCTCCACCGCCTGGAGCACGTCCGGGTCGCGGAAGGCCAGCGACAGGCCGTCGAGTTGCTGTTGAAACTCCAGGCGGTCGACACTCGCCGAACTGTCGAGCGCCAGGACCAGTTCGATGGCAACGCGCGTCTGCTGCGCCATCGCAGGCTGAGACAATACCAGAACGATGCAAAGGCGCGACGCCATGCCGCGCACAATGTGCCGCGCGCCCGCCCGAAATTGGAGGCAGAAGGCTAGCATGCGACGCATCCTTCTCGAACTCTCATTCACGATCGCTCTGACCCTGGCCGCCATCTTCTCCTCGGCCGCCGGGGCAAGTGCCAGCGACATCATGGTGACGGGGGCTTTTGCCCGCGCCTCCGCGACACCCGTGGCGAAATCCGGTGCGGCCTATGTTTCCATCATGAACCACGGCATCATCACCGACCGGCTGTTGGCGATCACGACGGCCGCCGCTCGTAGCGCTGAACTGCACAGCACGGTCATGGACGGCGACATGATGAAAATGGAACCGGTGGAGCATGTGGACCTGCCGCCCGGCGGAACGCTGGAGATGAAGCCCGGCGGCCTGCATATCATGCTGATCGGGCTCGTTGCGCCGCTGAAGCAGGATGGCGAGATTCAACTCACCTTGCGCTTCGAAAAGGCAGGCGATGTCACCGTCAAGGTCCCCGTCGGCGAAGTTGCCGCGGGAAGCCATGATCACACGCCGGACACGTCGTCGGACTGATCGGGCACGCGCAACGGCTTCAGCGCTTCATCTTCCGAGCGGATGCGCCAGTACAACATCGCAGCGTTGAGAGCGGCGAACAGGATCGCATACCACCACAACCCGAACGCCATCGGCAGAATGAAGATTTCGCCCGCCACAACCATGTAATTGGGGTGGCGGAAGAACTTGTAGGGGCCTTCATCGACCAGCGTTTCTCCCGGCACCACGATGATGCGCGTCGTCCAGCGGCTTCCGAGAGCCGCAATGATCCAGCCGCGCGCGGCTTCGAGCACCAGATAGGCGAAGATCCACGGCATGGATACCGCGGGGTTCTGGTAGATCACCAGATACCAGAGTCCGCCCAGCCAGATCGCATGCAGCAAGACGACGAGAGGATAATGGTTCGATCCAACCTCGAAGCCACCTTTGGCCAGCAGCCGCTTGGTATTGCGGTGCGCGATGTAAAGCTCGGCGAGCCGTTGCAGCGTGACGAGCGACAGGATGATGATATTGGTCCACATGGCGTCAGTGTAGCATGGTTATGAAGCTGGCGGTAAAGCCCGGTCCCAGCGCTGATATGAAGCGGCGGCCGGGTACCTTGGGCCGGGCGAGTTCGCGCTCCAGCACGAACAGCACGGTCGGGGCCGACATGTTGCCGAAGCCTTCCAGAACCTTGCGTTCGGTCTCGAGCCGCCCATCGCCGGTCTCGAAGGCCTGTTCCAGGGCTGACACCACCTTGGCGCCGCCCGGGTGAAAGCAGAAACTGTCCATGTCTGCCCTCGTTAACCCATGTCGCTTGAGGAACAGGTCGGCGGCGGGCCGCAGTTCCGTTGTCGCGAGGTCCGGAATGCTGCGTGAAAAGATGGCGCCGAAGCCCTGATCGTCCAGCCTCCAGCCCATGACATCTGTCGTGCCGGGCCAGGTATGTTCGCCTGAATGCTCAATGTGACCCAAAGCGGGGCCTTCGGTTGAGAGCACGGCAGCGGCCGCTCCGTCGCCGAACAGTGCGGTGGCGATGATGTTGGATTTAGACATCTCATCCGGCCGGAAGGCCAGCGTGCAGAGTTCGATGACCACCAGCAGGACCCTGGAGCCAGGATTGGCTCTCGCCATGCTGGCCGCCAGCGACAGGCCCGATACGCCACCCGCACAGCCCAGACCAAAGACCGGTATGCGCCGGGTGTCGTCGGGAAACCCCATGCCGCTCATGACCCGGGCCTCGATCGACGGCGTGGCGACCCCGGTTGAGGATACCGTGATGATCGTATCGATGTCGGCCGGTTTCAATCCGGCCTGAGCCAATGCCTTGGCGGCGACCTCGCGGAACAGGGCGCTGGCGCCTTCGATGAAGGCTTCAGTGCGCTCGGGCCAGCCCTGGTCTTGCCGGAACCACGAATAGGGCCGCACCGAATAGCGCATGGCAATGCCGGAATTGCCGAATACCGGCATAAGCCGCTCGAAATCCATGTGGCGGCCGCTGAAGATCGTCGTGGCTTCGCGGATCACGTCTTCCGTCCGCATTTCATGCGGGGGAACCGCCGTCGCAAGGCTCAGTAAGGCTGGGTTCACTGCATGTCTCCTTTGTCTCACTTACGCTTGCCGCGGCCAATCGATCGCCTGCATAAGGATCACGTTTACGCGAGTCCTTCCGTGGAAATCACTGAAATCCTTTTGCTGTTCGCCGGAGGCCTTCTGGCGGGCTTTATCAACGTCATGGCGGGCGGCGCCGGGTTCATGACTTTTCCGCTCCTGATGGCTGCCGGCATGAGTGAAATCGAAGCCAATGCCTCGAATTTCGTCGCCGTGCTTCCGGCCAATGTCGTGGGAAGCTTCGTATACCGGAAGCAGCTTGCGTCGGTTCGCAAGCACTTGTGGTTCCGCATGGTGCTGGCGGCAGTGGGCGGCGTTCTGGGCTCGTGGATACTGATCCGCACCGGTCAGGAGTCGTTCCGGCAGGTCATCCCGTGGCTGCTGCTGTTTGCGACCTTGTCCTTCGCCTTCGGCCCCTGGATCAAGGACAGGCTTGAGCGGGACTTCGCATTCGACGGCAGCCGCTGGCTCTGGCTATCCTTCTTGCTGGAGTTCATCGTCTATGTCTATGGCGGTTATTTCGGCCTCGGCATGGGCATCGTGATGTTTGCGATCCATGCGATCTTCTCGCAGATGACGATCCATCAGGCGAATGCCCTCCGGAATATCACAATCACCCTGATGACGGTCATCAGCATCGTCATCTTCGCACAAGCCGGCGTCATCCGGTGGCTGCCTTCGCTCATCATGATGACCGGCGCGATGATCGGCGGATACTTCACCGCGCATATTGCCATGCGCGTGCCGCCCGCACTTGTCCGCAATGGTATCCTGATCTGGGCGGCGTGCCTTACGCTGCTTGCCTTCTGGCGCTATCACTGAGCCGTGCCTCGCGGTGCGCGGCAAACAGGCCCGTGCCGACGATCAGCACCATGCCGAGCATCGAGACCCAGTCGGGGAACTCGTGGAACACCACGATGCCCGAGACGATGGCGAAGACCATGATCGAATAGCGGAAGGGAGCCGTGCCCGAGAGGTCGCCGAGCCGCAGCGTCGCCACCATGAAGAGATAGCCGGATGACAGGAAGATCGCCGCCAGCGCCAGCAGGCCGAATTGCCACAGTTCCGGCCACTGCATGCCCTGGAACAGGCACAGCACGGCGCCGCCGATGGTGACGAACCCTGCATTGCCAAGCGCGATGACGAAAGTCGGGATGCGGGCGGGAATGCGTTTGGTGACGATATCGCGCAACGCCACGCCGAAGACGATGACGAGGGCCAAAGCCTCGTAGACATTGAACGTCGACACCGACGGTTTGACAATCATGAGGACGCCGATGAAGCCCAGGATGATTGCCGTCATGCGGCCGGCTCCCACTCTCTCCCGCAGGAAGATCATCGACAACAGGGCGACGGCCAGCGGCACCGCCTGCATGACCGCCGTCAGATTTGCGATCTGCATGTGCATCAGCGCCGTGACGAAGGAAATCGTGGACAACAGATCGAGGCTATTGCGTGCGAACACCACGCGCGACGACAGATGAGTGATGCCGGACAACGCGCCCTGCTGCACGCAGATGGCGCCGATGAGCAGGAAGGCCATGAAGCCGCGCACCATGATGATCTCGCCCACTGGCAGGCTCTGCCCGACGACCTTGATCAGCGTGTCATTGGTGACAAAGGACCCCATGGCAAGAACCATGTAGAGCCCGGCGCGCAACGCCTGATTTTCCGGCAGTTTGAACATCGCTCAGAACTAGCCCGGAATCGCTGCCGTTCCCAATGCGCGCGGCGCGGGCTTGCCCTGCGTTAGCCGCCCGTGACGCTCATGTGGCGAGAGACGGCGGGTTTGTTGTGGCGGCGGTCGATGATGAAGTCATGGCCCTTGGGCTTGCGGCCGATCGCCTCGTCGATGGCGGCGCTGACCAGTTCATTGCCTTCCGACGCCCTCAGAGGTGCGCGCAGGTCGGCGGCGTCTTCTTGTCCCAAGCACATGTAGAGCGTGCCGGTGCAGGTGAGTCGCACCCGGTTGCAGCTCTCGCAGAAATTATGCGTCATCGGGGTGATGAACCCGAGCCGTCCGCCGGTCTCCTTCACCGTCACGTAACGTGCCGGCCCCCCGGTCTTGTAAGGAATGTCCTCCAGCGTGAACTGGTCCATCAGGCTGGCCCGGACCACCGACAGCGGCAGGTACTGGTCGGTCCGGTCGCCCTCGATATCGCCCAGCGGCATGGTCTCGATGAGGGTCAGATCCATGCCTTGTCCGTGTGTCCATCGGATCATCTCGGGAATCTCGGCGTCGTTGACGCCCTTCAGCGCCACCGCATTGATCTTGATCTGAAGGCCTGCCGCCTGCGCCGCCGCGATGCCCTCTTTCACCTTGGCGAGATCGCCCCAGCGGGTGATGGCCTTGAACTTGGCATCGTCCAGCGTATCGGCCGAGACGTTGATGCGGCGGACGCCATGGGCGGCAAGCTCGGAGGCGTACCTGGCCAGCTGGCTGCCATTGGTGGTGAGGGTGAGTTCTTCCAGCGCACCCGACCGCAGATGCCGCCCCAGGCTCTCGACCAGCGTCATGATGCCCTTTCGGACCAGCGGCTCGCCGCCCGTCAGGCGCAGCTTCCGCACACCCTTGTCGATGAAGGCCGTGCAAAGACGGTCCAGTTCCTCCAGCGACAGCAGGTCCTTTTTCGGCAGGAAGGTCATGTCTTCCGCCATGCAATAGACACAACGGAAGTCGCAGCGGTCCGTGACCGAGACCCGCAGGTAGGAGACATGCCGTCCAAACGGATCGATGAGGTTGGGCTGCTTCATGATGCGCTATATTTGGGCGTATACATCGTCGCCGTCAACCCGCTGTCCGCTGTTGCGCAAGCTCGCGGTTGCTGGGCAGGAACATCGTCAGGATTCCGATGGCCGGCAGGAACGAGCACAGGTGGTAAACGAAGTCGATCGACGTGCGGTCGGCCAATGCACCCAGAGCCGCAGCCCCCATGCCGCCAAACCCGAACGCCAGGCCGAAGAACAGGCCCGAGACAAGCCCGACGCGTCCGGGCAGCAATTCCTGCGCATAGACCAGCATGGCTGAGAAGGCCGAGGCCAGGATGAAGCCGATGGGCAGGGACAGCACCACCGTCCAGAAATGGTTGGCGTAGGGTAGTGCCAGCGTGAACGGCAGCGCGCCCAGAACCGAGAACCAGATGACGGCCTTGCGGCCGATGCGGTCGCCGATGGGTCCGCCGAGGAGGGTTCCTGTGGCAAACGCGGCGAGATAGATGAACAGGTCGACCTGCGCTTCTTCCGGGGACAGTTTGAAGCTCTCGATCAGATAGAAGGTGTAGAAGCTGCTCATGCTCGCCGTGTAAACGAATTTCGAGAACATCAGGAAGAGCAGGATCACCAGCGAGAAGATCACCGTGTTGCGCGGGAGCAAGCCTGTTTGCGGGGCGGCGCGGCGTCCGCCTCCCGAAGGCGATAGATGATGCGCATACCAGCGTCCGGCGTAGCTCAGGATGCCGACCGAGACCAACGCCATGGCGGCAAGCCAGGCAACGCTCGATTGGCCGTAGCGGACGACAATCACGGCGGCGAGCAACGGGCCGAGCGCAGTGCCGAAATTGCCTCCAACCTGGAAGGTCGATTGCGCGAAACCATAGCGGCCGCCGGACGACAGCCGCGCCAGCCGGGATGCTTCGGGATGAAAGATCGACGACCCGATGCCGATCAGCGCCGCCGCCGCAAGCAGCATCGGATAGCTGCTCGCAAAACCCAGCGTCACCAGGCCGATGAAAGTCATGACCGGCGCCAGGGGCAGCGACATGGGCATCGGCTTGCGATCGGTATAGAGGCCCACCACCGGCTGCAGGATCGACGCCGTGACCTGAAAGATCAGCGTGATGAATCCTACCTGTGTGAACGTCAGGCCGTGCAGTTCGCGCAACAGGGGATAGATCGAAAGCAGGAGTGCCTGCATTGTATCATTGATGAAATGCCCGCCGGTAACGGCGAACAGGACTCCGTAGGTCGTCGCCTGGACACGGGCCGGTGTGGCAATGGCAGAGGGCATGGGTTTCCACGATCTGATGATCCAAACCGAATAGTCTCAACTCCCGGCACTGGCCAGTGCGCTCTCCGCAAGCAAGCCATGCGCGGCGGCGGCACTCGAAACCCGTTCTGCGGCGCTTGCACATGTGTTGGGGATCACAGCAAGACCGGGCCGTGACCGCTAAGCAGCGCTTCGACAATATCGGAATTTGGGAAGATTTCACATGCGCCACCTGATTGCCGCCGCCGTTCTTTTTGTCTCATGCATCGGCCCGGCAAACGCGTCCGGCGGACTGTGGTGCACGATCGATGATGCCAATATGAAGATGACGGTCGAGAGCGGCGTCGGCCACGGCATGGGCGGCCCGATTTTCAATATGCGCGCAACCGCCGAACTGATGGTCAAGGACGCGAAGGATGATTTCCGCAAACTGACTCTCGATGACAAGCTTGTGCACAGCTGGATCGACGGCGATGAAACCCGGCTGCTGTTTTACACGGAAAGGCAAGGTGACCAGCCATTCGGTTCAATCGAGATCACCATTGAGACCTCGGGTGATCGCGAAGAAACCGTCGATCTCAAAGGCAAATATGAGGTCAGCTATTTTGAGGCCGAACGGCAGACAGGCGACGCTGATGGCTTCGTCAGGTTCACCGGCGATGTCTCCTGCGGCGGCGAGTGATGTTACGGCTTGGCCGATCTTAGCAGCCAGTCCTTGAACTGAATGATGGCGTCCGTCCGCCGGCTGTTGCCGTCAGCGGGTTCTATGATGCAGTAGGCATAGTCAAGCTTGATTGCGGTCTCGAACAGTTGCACCAGGCGGCCGCTTGCAAGGTCGTCCGCTATCAGCGAGCGCGGGCAAAGGGCAATGCCCTGACCGGCAAGCGCAGCCGCACGCAACAGGTTGAAGTCCTGGAAGATCGGACCCGGTGAAGGTCCCGCATGCTTGACGCCGGCATGCCGCATCCAGTTCTGCCAGTCGAGACGGTCGGTGTCATGTAGCAGGGGTTTCGTTAGAATGACCTGCGGCTGGTCGAAGGGGCCTTCCTTCTCGAGATAGTTCGGATTGCAGACCGCCACCGTGTTGCCGTCGAGAAGCCTGGTGCTGCGGCAGCCTTCCCACTCGCCAGGCCCCCACAGGATGGCAATGTCGCACTCGTCGAAGTCGATCTTGTGGCCCGTAAAGGCATAGATCACCTTGATCGAGATCTCGGGATAATCGGTAATGAACTGGGAGAGGCGAGGTATGAGCCAGATTGTTGCAATGGATGGCAAGGCGGCGATTGTCAGCGATGGCCCGGCCTCGCTTTGTGCCAGCCGGCGGCAGGCCGCGCCCATGATGTCGAAGGCCTCCGCCAAGGAACGGGCCAGCTCCTGGCCCTTCGGCGTCGGAATCGTCTGGCGGCCCTGCCGGTCGAAAAGCGTCAGGCTAAACCATTGCTCAAGCTGCCGCACCTGATGGCTGACGGCGGACTGCGTGACGTTCAGTTCCTCTGCCGCGCGCGAAAAACTTCCCGATCGGGCAGCAGCCTCGAAGCAGCGCAGCGCATTGAGGGAGGGCAGGCGGGCCACAGGAAACTCCATGAGATATTTTCATATATTATGTGAGTGAACGTCTTTTGACACAAGCCCCATTCCGGCCGCAGAAATCCTCCCTGTCCGGAACATCTCATGGAGCCCGAAGCGATGTCCTCCCTTGAACGCCCCAGCCTCGTCGACTACCGCAACAACGGCAAGAAACCGAAGCCGACGTTCTCGGCGCCGGAGATGCAGCGCCGGCAGGATGCCATCCGGGGATGGATGGCCCGCAGCAATGTCGATGCCTGCCTGTTCACCAGTTATCACAACATCTGCTACCTCTCCGACTTCCTCTATTGCTACTTCGGCCGCAAATATGGGCTGGTCATCACCCAGAAGGAGGCGACGTCCGTCACCGCCGCGATCGATGGCGGCCAACCGGCGCGCCGCACGTTTGGCGATAACGTCACCTACACGGACTGGTCGAAGGACAATTACTTCACCGCCGTGAAGGGGCTGACCAAGGGTGCAAAGCGTATCGGCATCGAGTTCGATCACGTCAATCTCGATTTCCGCAAGGCACTGCAAGACGCGATGCCGGGTGTCGAATTCGTTGACGTTGCCGCTCCGTCGATGCGCTTCCGCATGATCAAGTCCGCGGAGGAAATCAGGCACATCACCAAGATGACGCGAATCGCCGATATCGGCGGTGCGGCTGTCGTCGAGGCGACGGCCGTTGGCGTGCCCGAGCATGAAGTGGCATTGCACGCCACCCAAACCATGATCCGCGAGATCGCCAGGGTATGGCCCAATGGCGAGTTGATGGACACCTGGACGTGGTTCCAGTCAGGGGTCAACACCGATGGCGCTCATAATCCGGTGACCAGCCGCAAGATCCGGCGCGGCGACATCCTCAGCCTCAACTGCTTCCCCATGGTGGCTGGCTATTATGTGGCCCTCGAGCGCACCCTGTTCGCGGAAACCGCTTCCAAGGAACACACGCGCCTGTGGGAAATCAACTGCCATGTCCATGACGAGGGCAAGAAGCTGCTTGTGCCGGGCGCCAGGTGCTCTGACGTCGCCAAGGCCCTGAATGAGATCTACGCCAGCCACGACCTGTTGAAGTATCGCACCTTCGGCTACGGTCATTCCTTCGGCGTGCTCTGCCACTATTATGGCCGGGAAGGTGGGCTTGAGCTTCGTGAGGATTGCGACACCGTGCTGGAGCCCGGCATGGTTGTTTCAATGGAACCGATGATCATGATCCCGGAAGGCCAGAAGGGTGCCGGTGGCTATCGCGAACACGATATTCTGGTCATCACCGAGAAGGGCAACAAGAACATCACAGCCTTTCCTTATGGTCCGGAACACCTGATCGTCGGTTCGGCCACGTCGGGCCGAAAGCCTGTAAAAAAGGCAGCAAGGAAGAAAGTGGTGAAAAAATCAGCTGGCAAAAAGCGCTGATGCCCGGCGCGTTGGTCGAGCAAGTTGAATCGTTCGCGAAGCGACAATCTGGAGCCCATTTTGGCGCCGGTTGATCTAATGCCGTCTGGATGACAGGCCGTGCCGCAGAGGGGACTTTCCATCCCTTGCAGCGCGGCCTATGGTCCTTCCAGAAACCAAAAGAACACTGCGAGGGTGAGGAACCAGGGGAATGGCCAAGGACGTTTCGGCAAGCGATGCAATGGTGCGTTTTGTCAATGTGCAGAAGAGTTATGATGGCGAGACGCTTGTCGTCAAAAATCTGAATCTCGACATCGCCAAGGGCGAGTTCCTCACCATGCTTGGGCCGTCCGGCTCGGGCAAGACGACGACGCTGATGATGCTGGCCGGCTTCGAGCCCGCCACGCATGGCGAGATCTTCCTCAAGAACCAGCCGATCAACAATGTGCCGCCGCACAAGCGCGGCATCGGCATGGTGTTCCAGAACTACGCGCTGTTTCCGCACATGACGATCAACGAGAATCTCGCCTTCCCGCTGCAGGTGCGCAACGTGGCGAAGGCCGAAGTTGAAGACCGCGTTGCGAAGATCCTGAAACTCGTCGAGCTGCCGCAGATGGGCAATCGCCGCCCCGGCCAGCTGTCGGGCGGCCAGCAGCAACGTATCGCGGTCGCCCGGGCGCTGGTGTTCGAGCCCGATCTGGTGCTGATGGATGAACCGCTGGGAGCCCTCGACAAGCAACTGCGCGAGCAGATGCAGTATGAGATCAAGCACATTCACGAGCGCCTCGGCGTCACCATCGTCTATGTGACGCATGACCAGTCCGAAGCCCTCACCATGTCGAACCGCATTGCCGTGTTCAATGATGGTGTGGTGCAGCAGCTGTCCACGCCCGCCGAGCTTTACGAGCGTCCGGTCAACTCTTTCGTCGCCCAGTTCATCGGCGAGAACAACAAGCTGAAGGGGACGGTTGCCGAGATCGGGGACGGCAATGTCGCCACCGTCAAGCTCGAGACCGGCGAGATGGTGAAAGCCCTTGCCATCAACGCCAAGGAAAAGGGCGGCCGCACATTGCTGTCGATCCGGCCCGAGCGCGTCGAGATCAATCCGACCGCAAAATCGGCAGACGTCATTCTCAACGGCCGCATCGCCGAACTGATCTATCTTGGCGACCACATCCGGGCCCGCCTCGAAGTGGCCGGGCATACCGACTTCATCGTCAAGGTGCCCAACAAGGGCGCCAGCGGCGATGTTGCGGAAGGCCGCCAGGTGCAGGTCGGATGGAAGGCCGCCGATTGCCGCGCACTCGATTACGTCGAGTTCCGCCACTGAGGAGATGCCCATGCTGGCCAGCCGCGGGTTTAGACGCTGCGCGCGCTGGCTGGCGGCATTGGTGCTTGGCGCGGTACTTGTTGGGCCGCTGCCGGCGGGCCGCGCAGACGACTTCGAAGTCGATCTGGCATTGATCCTCGCGGTCGATTGCTCCTTCAGCGTCGATTCACGTGAATTTGCCTTGCAGATGCAAGGCCTGGCCAGGGCCTTCATGCGTGATGAGGTGAAGCGCGCCATCGTGCAAGGCCACCGTCAGCGTATCGCCGTATCGGTTGTTCAGTGGTCGGACGAAATGAACCAGAAGGTGGTGTTGCCATGGACCATCGTGGCTGGCCCCGCTGACGCCGACGAACTGGGGCAGGTCCTGTTCAACACCGGACGGCAACTGGCAGAAGGCGGTACCTCGATCTCGACGGCGCTTGTCTATTCCGCCGCCCTGTTTGCCGCAGCACCCAGTGCCGAGCGCCGCGTCATCGACATGTCGTCCGATGGCCGCAACAATTCCGGTCCCCCGGTAAAGCCGGCGCGCGACCATCTGGTCGCCAAGGGCATCACCATCAACGGCCTGACGATTCTCAACGAGTGGCCAACGCTCGATTCCTATTTTGAGAACAATGTGGTCGGCGGCCCTGACAATTTTGTCATGCCGGCCAATGATTATGAAGATTACGAGAATGCCATCTACCGCAAGCTGTTGCGCGAGATCACCGGCCCGGGAATATCGTAACGCTGCCGCACAGGTGAGATTCCCTCACGGCTTGACCGTCCGTCCCGGGCCACATATCGGGTGTGCGACTTCATGCAGCGGATGCCCGAATGACCAGCTTTGTCCTCAGCTTCATCCCCGAAATCCTGTTTGGCCCCGGCCGGCTGGCGGATCTCGCCGGTAAGGTGCAATCCCTGGGCGGACCGGGGGCGAATGTTCTGATGGTCGCCGATCCGGCCCTCAGGGCCTTGGGCATCACTGGCCGCGCCATCGACATTCTCGAGAAGGCCGGCTTTGAAACCGAGGTCTATGATGGCCTGATTGGCGAACCGAAGCAGAGCGACATCGACGCCGCCGCAGCGATTGCCCGCAAGGTGGGCTCGAAAGTGGTCGTGGGCCTTGGCGGGGGGTCGGCGCTTGATACCGCAAAGCTCGTCGCCTGTTGCGCCGTCTCCGGCCTGGACGCCACGGCCTATGCGCTCTGCGCCAGCCCGCTGCCGAAGAACCGCCTGCCGATCATCGCCATCCCGACGACTGCAGGCACAGGTTCGGAGGTGACGCGTGTTTCGGTCTATGCCAACGCCGACAAGGCGAAAGTCTGGGCCTGGGGCGAAGAGTTGAAACCCAACGTGGCCATCCTCGATCCGGAACTCACGGTCGGCGTTCCGCCGCACATCACGGCTGCCACTGGGCTTGATGCCCTGGTCCACGCCATCGAGGCCTGCACCAACAAGCATCGCCATGACGGCAACGACCTCTATTGCCACCAGGCCATCCGCCTGATCTCCGGCAATCTCGAAAAGGCAGTGAAGTCGCCGGGAGATATCGCGGCGCGCGGCGCCATGCTGCTTGGCTCCTGCTATGGCGGCATCGGCATCGACAATTGCGGCACGGCACTCGCCCACAATATTTCTCATGCCGTGGCTGACCTGGCTCCCATACCGCATGGCCGGGCGACGGGTCTCGCCATGCTCGCCACCATGGACTGGGTGGCCGAGGGCAACCCGGCCTTTGCCAAGGTGGCCGAAGCCATGGGCGCATCCGATGCCGTCAAGGCCTACGACCGGCTGGTGCGCGCCACCGGCATCAAGATCTCGCTCGCTGGCGATGGCCTCGATCTGTCCAATCCGGAATTGCTGGCCGAGCACATGGCGTCGCCCGCCAATAACCCGATGCGCAAATCGACGGCGCGATATCCAGATGCAACGGAACTCGTGATGCTGGCGGAGCGCTTTCTGTCCCTGGCTTAATGCGGTGACCCGCGGGGTGGTGGGGGACAATTAACACTCTTGCTAAAACTGTAACGATCGGCCCGAACACCATGTTACAGAAAACCCCGTGAACACTGACCTTTATGAGAACGCCCGCTGGCTGATCGGTGCCATTGCGCGCGGACTGAATGCGCGGCAGGGCGAGGGCATCCGCCTGGTTCTCGAACGCATGGCCGAGCAGTCGCTCGGTGAGGCCGATTTCCGTCAGCCCGAGCCGTCAACGCTTCCGGTACTCCGCCACCTGCCGCAGTGCATCGGCGAGGTGATGCTGATCGAGCCTGATCTTGCCGCCGCCATTGCCGCCATCGAGGACGACCTGCAATGGCGCCAGTCTTCTTCATATACGGATGAGCTGCTGGGCGAAGGCTTCACCGCCAATTACGGCTGGAGCGAAATCATCGGGCCGCGCGGCTTTTTCCCGGGCGATGATTTTCTGCTGGGTGTCCTGATGCTTGGGCCGGGTCATCATTATCGCGATCATTATCATCCCGCTCCCGAACTCTATTGGCCACTGACGTCGGGCAGTCTGTGGAGCCGCGGCGGTGGGGCCTTCGAGGAAAAGCGACCTGGCGCCACGATCTGGCATCCGCCGATGATCCTGCACGCCACAAAGACGATTGATACACCGCTCCTCACCGTGTGGAGCTGGACGCGCGATACGATGACACCGGCGAAACTGGCGTGATTGCAACGTTGCGCTTTGTGGCCCTTGCTGCGGCGGCAATCTACGTCGCAATTTGCATCTTCATGTATCTGCAGCAGCGAAGCCTGCAGTATTTTCCGGCCAACAGGGGATTGACGCCCTTGGGCGCCGGATTGCAGGACGTCAGCGAGGAAACCCTGACGACATCCGACGGCGAGGCAATCGTCGCATGGTTCTCCGAGGCGAAACCCGGCATGCCGACGGTTCTGTTCTTTCATGGCAATGGCGGTGAGATCGGCGACCGCGCGCAGCGCATGGCCTATTACATGTCGCAGGGCTTTGGCGCGCTCTTCGTGTCCTATCGCGGATACGGCAAAAGCAGCGGAACCGTCTCCGAGACGGGATTTGTCACCGATGCCGTAACGGCGCATGACTGGCTGGTGAAGCGGGGCGTGATTCCTGAGCAGATCGTCGTGGTCGGCGAGTCGCTCGGAACCGGAGTGAGCGTTCAACTCGCAGCAAAGAAGCAAATCTCGGCGCTGGCCCTTGAGGCCCCCTATACGTCAGCCGCAGACGTGGCTGCCGGCATCTACTGGTGGCTGCCGGTGCGCCTGCTGATGAAGGATACTTACGAATCCAAGGCCTTCATCGCCAGCATCAAGGCCCCGCTGCTCGTTCAGCACGGCGACGCCGACCGCATCATCCCCGTTGAACAGGGCCGCAGTCTCTTTGCCATGGCCAATGAGCCGAAGGAACTGATCATCATCCCGAATGAGGGCCATGACGTCATCCACGAGCCTGCCATCTGGGCGCGCGAGATTGCGTTTTTCGTCAAGCAACTTGGTTTGAAGCGTCCCGCTCAATAGGCTGGTGGTGACGTGAAGCCGGCAAATTCATTTTCTAGCAACTCGGCGAAACGGATCGACGTGTAGTCATCATATTGCCGCGTGATGATTTGAATTCCGGCCGGCAGTCCCTGCGCCGTCAACCCCATGGGCGCGACGGTCGATGGCAGGAGATAGCCGCCGGAATAGCCGGCCCAAAACAATTGATCCGTCGTCGGAACATGCTTGCCGTTGACCGGAATGGTGCGT
Organism: Pseudomonadota bacterium; assembly: GCA_963205315.1. GTDB lineage: Bacteria > Pseudomonadota > Alphaproteobacteria > Rhizobiales > Aestuariivirgaceae > Aestuariivirga. The sequence continues at coordinate 109,123 of CAUJIO010000008.1, forward strand.
TCGTGCCGCTCGCCCTTCTGGTCATGCGGGAAGGCAGCTGAGGCCGCGGCAGGACACAGCATGACGTCCCAGTCGTCGAAGAACTGGTCCCACAGGAGCCGCATCTGGTGCCGGCGCTCATTGTATCGCAGCCAGTCGCGATGCGGCAGGACATAGGCGCGCAGCATCTTGGTGAGATAGCTGTCGTCCAGCGGATCGGATGCTGCCACCTTTGCGGAATTGATGCGGAAGTCCTCATCTGTCTGGCGGCGGCTTGTGGCCGAACGCAACAGCGCGATATAGACGTCCATCGCTTCCTTTGTCGTGAAGTTGGGCCGCGCAGACGTCGAAAGTTTCTTCACGCGCTTGCCCAGAAATGCCGTCAACTTTCCGATCAGATCCTGCACCGGCAGATCGACTTCGCTCTCCGGGTCAGTCACCATCACGGCAACGCGAAAGTCCTTGAGGGACTTGTGTTTCGCCGGCGGTAGAGACAAGCGATATCCGCGCGCCTCGGTGCTGTCAGGGCCTGCAAGGATTTTCAGCATCGCCGCCAGATCGCGTGCCGATCGCGCCAATGGACCCGCCACCGTGATGTCGCCTGGCTGGACCACGCCCGGCAGCAGGTGGCCACGATAGGGCACGATTCCATAGGTCGGCTTGTGGCCATAGACGCCGCAGTAGTGCGCCGGATTGCGGATCGACGCGCCAATGTCGGAGCCAATTTCGAGGGCCGACATGCCGGTGGCGAGCGCAACGGCCGACCCGCCCGACGATCCGCCCGGCGAGCGCGTTATGTCCCATGGATTGTTGGTGGTGCCGTAAATGGCATTGAAACTCTGCCAGTCGGCCAGCATCAGCGGCACGTTGGTCTTGCCATAGATCACCGCGCCAGCACCCGTCAGCCGCGCAATGGCAACCGCATCGCTGGAGGCAATATTATCCCGGAAGCGAGGATCGCCCCAGGTGGACGGCGTTCCCGTCCAGTCGAAGCTCTCCTTCGCCGTCATCGGCACGCCGTCGAAGGGACCGATGGGCTTGCCCGCCTTCAGCCGCCGGTCAGCCGCCCGCGCCGCTTTTTTCGCCCTGTCGATATCCGTCACCACGACAGCATTGAGAACCCCGTTGTGCTTGGCAAATTGATCGAGGCACTGTTCGAGCAGCGCCACGGCCGAGACCTTGCGATTGCGCAGCAGGCGGCCAAGCTCGGTGGCGGAACGGTAGTGAAGCGGTGCTTTCGGCATGGTGATCTCCCCAGGCCACCAGCCTAGCCCAGCGCGATGATGTGCAAAAGCCGTTATGCATGTCAGAACTGCAATGCCGTGTGCTGACGGCGCGAGTGCTCTTCTATAGATGGTGGCGCATGGAACGCCGCAGCCTCATCATCGGATATCTGCTTGTCGCAGCCGGCTCGGCGCTGTTTTCCTCAAAAGCCATTTTCATCAAGCTCGCCTACGTGGAACGTGCCGACTCGCTGTTGTTCCTCGCCTGGCGCATGGCCTTTGCTCTGCCGGTCTTTGTGGTTGTCGGCGCATTCGCCCTGGTCAGGCGCAAGCATGAGGGCCAGCCGCTGCCGGATACCTCTTCCATCCTTGGCGCTATCGGCATTGGCCTCATCGGCTACTACCTTGCCATGGTGCTGGATTTTGCTGGCCTGCTCTATGTGACGGCCCAGCTTGAACGTTTGGCACTGTTCACTTATCCGATCTTCCTGATTTTCATTGGCGCCGCGTTTTTCGGCATGCGGCTGACACGCTCGGGCGTCGCGGCGGCCGCCATCACCTATGCCGGTCTGGCCTTCGTTTTCGTCTCGGATTTCTCCTCGGGCGGTGCAAACATCACCTTGGGAACCGCGCTGGTGCTGGCCTCTGCCATATGCTTTGCCGTCTATCAGCTGTTGGCAAAACGGCTGATCGCACAGATGGGCGCGGCCATGTTCACGTCCTTTGCGCTCTCGGGCGCGGCGATCACGACGCTGGCGCATGCCTTCATTATGCGCGGTGGTCTCGATACCGCATTATCGGCGAACTACTTCTTGTTGGCTGCTGCCACCGGGCTTTTGGCAACGGTCGTGCCGTCCTTTTTCGTCAACGCCGGCATGGCAAGGATCGGCGCGGCCTCAACCGCGATGATCTCCAATGTCTCACCGCTGATGACCATCTATTTCGCGGTCGTCCTGTTGAATGAGGAGTTCACCCTCGCTCACTTCATCGGAACCGCCCTGGTGGTCGGCGGCGTCGGCCTCCACACCTGGCGTGATTTGCGACGGCCAGCGGCGGAAGAAGTGTAACCACTTCCACTTTTGTCCTGCGCGGACTTGCCCTGCGCATTCGCTCAATCCAAACAAAATGGCCGGGACGATGCCCGGCCATGATGAAAGGTTCTGTGGATTGCGGCGTCAGCTCACATTGTCCGGCAGCACTTCCTTGCGCTTGGCCATGAAGGCCAGCAGCTGCTCGTCGATGCCCGGATCCAGAGCCGGGGCCTCATAGTCGTTGAGCATCTTCTTCCACGTCGCATTGGCGCGGACGACGATGTCCTTCTCGCCATCGTCGCGCCATTGCTCGTAGCTGTTGTTGTCGGCCAGCCCTGAGCGCCAGAATGCCGTTTCGAAATTGGCCTGCGTGTGGGCACAGCCGAGGTAGTGGGATCCGGGGCCAACCTCGCGGATGGCGTCCATTGCCTGGCCATTTTCCGAGAAGTCGACACCTTCGGCGAGTTTCTGGAACATCGTGAGCTGGTCGGCGTCCATGATCAGCTTTTCATAACCGGAGGCGAGCCCGCCTTCCAGCCAGCCTGCCGCGTGCAGACAGAAATTCACGCCCGACATCAGCGTTGGCCACATGGTGTTCGCGCTTTCATAGGCGGCTTGCGCATCGGCCACCTTGGAGCCGCACAGGCTGCCGCCGGAGCGGAAGGGCACACCCAGGCGCCGCGCCAGCTGGGCCGCGCCGAACGTCACCATTGCGGGCTCCGGCGAGCCGAACGTCGGCGCACCCGATTGCATGGACATCGATGCGGCGAAGGTGCCGAACACCACTGGCGCACCGGGGCGGCACAGCTGCGTGAAGGCGATGCCGACGGAAGCCTCTGCCAGAATCTGCGTCAGCGTTCCGACGGTGGTGACCGGAGACATGGCGCCAGCCACGATGAAGGGCGAGATTACGCAGGCCTGATTGGCGCGTGCCAGAACCTTCAGCGCGCCCAGCATGACGCCATCCCAGACCATGGGTGAATTGGCGTTGATCAGCGAGGTCATGACGCAATTCTGGTCCACGAACTCCTTGCCGAACACCATTTCCGCCATGGCGACGGAATCAGCCGACCTTTCGCCCGCCGTGACCGAGGCCATGAAGGGTTTGTCGGAGTACTTGATGTGGGTGTAGATCATGTCGAGATGGCGCTTGGCCACCGGAATATCCACCGGCTCACACAACGTGCCGCCGGCATGATGCAAGCTCGGCAGCATGTAGACGAGTTTTGCGAAATTGCGGAAATCCTCGATGGTCGCGTAGCGGCGGCCTTCATCGAGATTGCGGATGAAGGGCGGTCCATAGACCGGCGCGAACACCATGTTGTTGCCGCCGATCGTGACGCTGTTGGCGGGGTTGCGCGCATGCTGCACGTATTCACGCGGCGCCGTCTTGATCAGCGATCGCACCAGTCCCTTCGGGAAACGGACGCGGAAGCGCTTGGGATCGGCCGCCGATGCCTTTACATCGGCCCCGGCGTCCTTCCACATGCGGACCGCTTCTTCGTCTTCGTAGAAGTCGATGCCGGTTTCCTGCAACACGGTTTCCGCATTGCGCTCGATCAGTTCGAGCTGCTCGTCGCTGAACGGCTCGTAAGGCTTGACCGCGCGGCGGATGAAGCCTGCCTGCTTCACCGTGGTCGAGGTGCGGGCCGTACGGCGGGCATCGGCGCCACCGCGGCCACGGCGGCCGGTGGGGGCAGTTGCGGGCTGGACATCGGTCATGGGGGTACAAGCCTGTTGAGAAGTTTTCACGTGACCATTGCTTTACGCTCACCAGACCGGGCCGGCGCGGGAAGAAACGTCAGGGGATGGCCGGGAAACGACCTTGCCAATGTCCGAAGGCGTCAGCGGAACAGGCGTTTGCGCAGCTGGCGCATGCTGATGGCGGCGCCGAACAGCGCATTGGCGCCGCGCAGCCAGGTGCTGCCGCTTCCCACCCGCCGCAGGGCCTGGTCCATCAGTTTGCGGACGTCCGGATTCTGCCGCAGGGCTTCGGCATCGTAGTGCACCCAACTGGCCTGTTCCTTCTCGAACAGGCGCCCGGCCTGTGGCGGCTGAGGAAACAGCAGGTGGCCGGCCTCACGCAGGATCAGTTTCTCGATGCTGATCAGTCCGCTTCCGGCACGCTGAACCTCCAGCTCCCGGCGGGACTCCGGCGCTTTTGAGCGTATCACGTCGACGACCTGTTGCTTGAAGCCTTCGGTCAGCAGGTGGTCGATGGCACTGCCGAACTGGATTTTCGTCTTGTCCGCAACCGGATTGGCCAACGGCGCCAGGGCCCGCATGAATTCCGTCAGTTCGATGGGAAACCGCTGGTTCCTTGCGTCCTGCGTGGCGGGGACAATTCCAGTCACGCCGAGCGCCCGCTCCAGAAATACCGAAAAGATGTCGAGCTTCTGCTTTACGATCTCGTCGTAGAGCAACAGCGTCACCCTGGCGCCCGTGTGCTTCAGTGTTGGCGTAAGTTGCAGCATGGGATTGAGAGCCGATGATTCCAGGGGATCGGCAAAGTGCTTCGCATGATACTCTGGCAGTGACTCGGTATTGCCGGTTTTCGTCCGCTGGGCCCATTTCGCGTAAAGCAGGTCAAGCGGATCTCGAATGGCGTAGACCACATGGAACTCGTCGAGCCCGACCAGTTCCTTCAGCCGGTTGAGAGGACGTGGCCGCCAGTGTTCAAAACCCTCCGATGACAGCAGCACATTGAGGCCCCGGGCCCTGGCATCCTCGCCAATGGCGCGGAGTTCAAGCGCCATGCGGTTGCCATCATCGAGGATGTTCTTTCGCTGGTCCGAAATGTCGTGATGGGCCGTCCGTACGCGCTCGCCGGTGACCGGGTAGAGCCAGCCTTTCTGCAGCAGTTCCGCCCGGCTGTGGTGGAAGTTATACTGCAAGTAACTGGTGGCCGTCTTGTGCGGCCCCATGTGCAGCACCAGCTGCAATGGCTTTCCCTCTCCGCTCACAATGTCACACTCAGATGTTCCAGGCCGTGGAAGTGGTAGGCATTGCGATACTGCGGCGGCGCGGCCAGCGCCAGCCTGGGAAAGCGCTGGAACAGCAAGGGAAGCGCCACCTGGAGCTCAAGCCGGGCCAGCGGCGCTCCGATGCAGAAATGGATGCCGGCTCCGAAACTCACGTGCGGATTGGGATCGCGCCCGGGATCGAACCTGTCGGGTTCGGCAAAGCGTTCGGGATCGCGATTGGCTGCTCCCAGCATAAGTCCGACGGTTTCCCCCTTCTTCAGCCTGATTCCCGCAAACTCGAGATCCTCCAGCGCATAGCGCGTGAAGAGATGCAGCGGCGCATCGTAACGTAATGCCTCTTCAACATGGCCTTCGCCAATGCCGTCGCGGATATTGTGCTCGAGCAGGCACTTGATGGCATTGCCGATGGCATGCACTGTGGCCTCGTGTCCGGCGTTGAGCAGCAGGATGGCTGTGGTGACGAGTTCATCCTCGCTGAGCTTGGCGCCTTGCTCTTCCGCACGGATGAGTTCCGACAGCAGATCCTCGCGCGGCGCCTTGCGGCGCTCCGCAATGTAGGTCCGCATGAAATCGCTGAACGCGATCGTCGCCCTGACGGCCGCTTCCTCGATGGCCGCGTCCCGCCGCGCCTGATACATCGCCACCATGTCATGCGACCATGTGAGAAGCTGCTGCGCCATATCCGCTGGAACGCCAAGCAGATCGCAAATGACGATGACCGGAATGGGTGTTGCGAATTCGGTCAGCAGATCGGCTTCACCCTTTGCTTCAATACGATCCAGCAAGCCATTGGAAAGACTCGTGATTGCAGGGCGCAAACGCTCGACTTGCCTGGACAGGAACGAGCGGTTGACGAGACTGCGGAGTCGCGTGTGGACAGGCGGTTCGAGCTCCAGCAGCGAATGTTGTTCGAAGGCGTAGAAGGGTTTCAGATGCCCGGGCGTCTCGGCCCAGCCCAATTCCTCGCGCGTTGCCACATGCAGGATCTGCCGCCCGAAGCGCCGGTCGCGCAACAGCGCGTTCACGTCGTCGTGGCGGGCGAAACACCAGTAGCCATACTCTTCCCACTTGAACACCGGCGCTGCGGCGCGGATTTCGTGATAGGCGGGATAGGGATTGTTGAAGAACGCAGGTTCGCAAGGATCGAGCGTTACAGTTCGGCTGGCGGCATCAATTCGCATGGCTGCCATCTTCTATCGAACTCGCATCCGCAGGCAAGAGCCGCTAAGGGGGGTGGCATGAAAGTCTTTATCAGTGTCGACATTGAAGGTTGCGCCGGCATCACACACTGGGATGAAGCCAGCAAGACGCACGCCGATTATCCGGAATTCCGCGAACAGATGACGCGCGAGGCCATTGCTGCCATCGAAGGTGCGGAAAGCGCCGGCGGCAAAGAGATTTGGGTCAAGGATGCACATTCTTCCGGCCGCAATCTGATCACGTCAATGCTTCCGGAGAACATCCGGCTGGTCCGCTCCTGGGCAGGCCATCCGCTCTGCATGGTGCAAGAGCTCGACGAGAGCTTCGATGCCGTGATGATGATCGGCTATCACAGCGCAGCGGGATCGGAGGCAAACAGCCTCGCTCATACCCTTTCCCTCGATGCCGCCGAAATCCGCATCAACGGCAAACCGGCCTCGGAGTTTACGGTTCATGCGCTGGCCTCGTCCATGCTCGGCGTCCCCACCGTATTCGTGAGCGGCGACAAGGGCCTGATGGATGATGTCGAGGCGGCCAACCCGCACATTGGGCGTTGTGCTCTCAAGGAGGGCAGGGGCCAGTCCACGGTCTCGATGACACCCGCCGCGGCCGTGAAGGCCATCCGCAAGGGGGCAGCCGCCTCTCTAGCTGGCGATCTCAAGCGCTGCCTCTTGTCTCTGCCGGAACGCTTCAACGTCGAAATCACCTACGCTGATCCGAACCTCGCCTGCCGCCATCAGCACTATCCCGGAATGGAGCATATCGGCCGGCGCACGATCAGGTTCGAGACAGCGCACTACCTCGATGTCCTGCGGATGCTGAATTACGTGACATGAGCGGGGCCCGCCTCACGACTGTCGAATTCGTGGTTCTGGTGGCGTTGCTCAACGCCATGGTTGCGATGTCGATCGACACCATGCTGCCGGCAATTGGTTCGATTGCCACGGAACTGGGGGCCACCGATCCGAATAGCCGCCAGTACATCATCACCAGTTTCTTCGCAGGCATGACGCTCGGCACGCTGATTTATGGTCCGTGGTCTGATTCCATTGGACGCAAGCCGGCGATTTTTGCGGGTTTGGTGCTCTATGCCCTGGGTTCGCTGCTCTGTCTGTTCTCCACAAATTTCGAGATGATGCTTGCCGGACGCGCCATCCAGGGCTTCGGCGCCGCGTCGCCCCGCATCGTGTCGATCGCCATGGTGCGTGATGGCAGCGCTGGAGCCGCCATGGCGCGTGTCATGTCCTTTGTGATGACTGTGTTCATGCTGGTGCCGATCCTTGCGCCGTCGGTTGGCCAGCTCGTGCTCTTTGTCGCGAGCTGGCGTTTCATCTTCGCGGGCTTTCTCGGCATGGGTCTGATCGCCGCGCTGTGGCTCTGGCTGCGCCAGCCCGAAACCCTGCCGCGCGAACGGCGCAGTCCGCTCTCTGTCTCGGCCCTGATGTCGGCGGCCGTCGAGGTTCTCCGCCATCCTGTCGCCATGGGCTATACGCTGGCCACCGGATGCATCTTCGGCAGCTTCATCTGCTATCTGGGAACATCGCAGCAGATTTTCGCTGTGCAGTATGACCAGGGCGAGTATTTTGCGCTGTGGTTCGGCGTCTTCGCGATTGCCATCGCCATTGCCATGGTGCTGAACGGCAAGCTGGTGATGCAATATGGCATGCGGAGTCTTTCGAAATGGGCCCTGCGTGGCAACATTGTCCTTTCGGCAGGTTTTCTGGTTGCGGCACTGGCAATGGCCGGCCATCCGCCATTGTGGCTGCTGGGCATCTATCTGTTCGGCAATTTCTTCTGCTGCGGCATCCTGTTCGGCAACTACAACGCCATCGCGCTGGAACCGATGGGCCGCATCGCGGGCATGGCGGCGGCAATTTCTGGCGCGCTGTCATCGCTCATTGCCATCGTGTTCGGCTCCTGGATTGGCCAGCAATATGACGGCACCGTTCTGCCGCTCGCCACGGGATTCACTGTTCTTGGAATTCTGGCACTTTTCGTGACGGAATGGGCGGAACGCCGCAGGGCGTGAATTATCCGCACCTTGCTTGAGAGAGCGGAATTCTGATAGCAACGAGTCATCGTGTCCAAACATTATTCAGCTTTCACCCTCGCCCGCCATGCGCTCCAGCCGGACTTGCCCTGGGAGCGCGCCTGGGCTTCACCCGAGCCGAAGAAATCCTACGATGTCGTCATCGTCGGAGGCGGCGGCCATGGCCTCGCGACCGCCTATTACCTCGCGCGCAACCACGGAATCCGCAACGTCGCCGTCATTGAGCGCAACTACATCGGCTCCGGCAATGTCGGCCGTAACACCACGCTCATCCGTTCGAATTACATGATTGGCGGCAACACAGCCTTTTTCGAACATTCGCTGAAGCTGTGGGAAGGCCTCAGCCATGAACTGAACTTCAACTGCATGGTCTCGCAGCGGGGGCAGATCGTGCTGGCGGCAAATCCGGTGCAGATGGATGTCTTCGCGCGGCGTGGCAACATCATGCGGCTGAACGGCATTGACGCCGAACTGCTTGACTGTGGCGACGTCATGAAACTGCTCCCTTATCTCGACTATTCGAAGGACGCGCGCTGGCCCGTCTGCGGCGCCATCATGCAGCCGCGCGCGGGCACCGTGCGCCACGATGCGGTCGCCTGGGGCTATGCCCGCGCCGCCAGCGATCTCGGCGTCGACATCATCGAGAATTGCGAAGTGACAGGTTTCGTCATTGATGAGGGCAAGGTCTCGGGCATTGAAACGTCGCGCGGCCGCATCAACGCAGGCAAGGTCGGAATCGCGGTTGCGGGCCACACCTCGCATGTGGCGAAGATGGCTGGCCTACGGTTGCCGGTGGAAAGCCACATCCTGCAGGCTTTCGTCACTGAGCCGATCAAGCCCATCGTGCATCATGTGGTGAGCTGGGGTGCGGAACTGTTCTATCTTTCGCAGTCCGACAAGGGCGGCCTCGTCTTCGGCGCGCATATCGACGGCTTCAACACCTATACGCAGCGCGGCCAGTTCCCGCGTATCCAGACGGTCGCGGAATGTGCCGTGTCGTTGATGCCGTTTATCTCGAGGCTCAGATTGCTGCGTCACTGGGGTGGCATTCAGGACATGACGCCGGACGGCAGTCCCTTCATCTGCCGAACCGATGTCCGCAACCTCTATCTCAATGGCGGCTGGTGCTATCAGGGGTTCAAGGCGACGCCTGCTTCGGGCTGGACCTATGCCCACACCATCGCTCACGACGAGGAGCATGAACTCAATCGCTGCTTCTCGCTCGACCGCTTCGCGAAAGGCCGCGAACTCGATGAGTTCGGCCTCGGCAACTGGACCTACAAGCAATGATCATTCCCTGTCCCTATTGCGGCGACCGCGACCATTCCGAGTTCCGCTACGGCGGCGACGCCTCCAAGCAACGCCCGCAGCACGGCACCGGCGACCTTCGGGCGTGGCACGACTATGTCTTCGTCTTTGATAACCCCAAAGGTCCGCATACGGAGTATTGGCAGCATGTTCTGGGCTGCCGCCGCTGGTTCAGGCTGAACCGCAACACCGCCACCAACGAGACGGGAGTTCTGGCATGAGCACCTTTCGCCGTCTCGCCGCCGGTGGCCGCATCGACCGCTCGAAGCCGGTCAGCGCCCGCTTCGATGGCAAGCTGCTGCAAGGCTTCACCGGCGATACGCTGGCATCTGCACTGCTGGCCGCCGATCAGGTGCTTGTGGCGCGCAGTTTCAAGTATCACCGCCCGCGTGGGTTGATGTCGGCTGGAATCGAGGAGGCGAACGGCCTTTTCACGTTGGGGGAGGGCGCGACCACCGAGCCGAATGTCCCTGCCACCATGACGGATTTCATCGACGGTCTTGTCGCCCGTTCGCAGAATGCCTGGCCATCGACGGGCTTCGATGTGATGGCGGTGAATTCGCTGCTGGCGCCGATGTTCCAGTCGGGTTTCTACTACAAGACATTCATGGGCCCCTTCAAAGGCTCGTGGATGTTTTACGAACCATTCATCCGCAAGGCGGCGGGCCTCGGCACATCGACCGCGCTGCCCGATCCTGATCGCTATGAGACCCGTTATGAATTCTGCGACGTGCTGGTCGTGGGCTCTGGTCCCGCTGGTCTCGCTGCCGCTTTGACGGCCGGCCGCAGTGGCGCGCGTGTCGTTCTGGCCGAACAGGACAGCGAACCGGGCGGCAGTCTGCTATCGTCGAGCGATGCCGAATATGAAGCCTGGCGTGCCGCAACTGTGGACGAGATGCTGGGTCTGACCAATGTAAAGATCCGCACACGGACGACAGTTCAGGGGCTATACGACGCCAATCTTGCCGTGCTGGTCGAGCGCCGTGATCATCTGAAGCCGGAGGCAAGGAAGGGCCAGTCCCGCCAGGTTCTGACGTCGCTTCGTGCGAAGACCATTGTGATGGCCACCGGCGCCATCGAGCGGCCGATGGTGTTCTCCAACAACGATACGCCTGGCGTCATGCTGGCCTCGGCGATCAGAACCTACGCCAACCGCTTTGCAGTGGTACCCGCGAAGCGCGCCGTCATCGCCGCCAACAATGACACCGCCTATGAGGCGGCTTCAGATCTGGCGCGCGCCGGTGTGGCCGTGACGGTTGCGGATCATCGGACGTCAATTGCACCGGACATCATGGCGCGCGTAGGCGCGCTGGGCGTCGCCATCTTCCCCGGCACCGGCATCGCCGATGTCGAAGGCGGTAAATCGGTTTCGCGCGTCAGGCTTTCAGGAGCCCATGCGGTGTCGATCGACTGCGACGTGCTCGGCATGGCGGGTGGCTGGTCGCCTGCAGTGCATCTCTCGTCGCATGGCGGCATCAAGCCGAAGTATGACGAAACAATCGCCGGCTTTGTGCCGGGTGGATTTGCGGCCTCGCATTTCGGTGCGGGCGCCATGATGGGAACGTTCGGCCTCGCCAGCGCCATCGCCGAGGGCTCCAATGCCGGCGCCAGGGCCGCCGCCTTCTCAGGCTTCGGCAAGACCAGGCCTGTCTATCCCCCCGAGCATGCGACCGACCGCACTTATGCGATCCTCGCCGCATGGGCGCCATCCGAGAAGCCCAGGGGCAAGGCGTTCGTCGATTTTCAGAGCGACGTCACCATCAAGGACGTGAAGAACGCGCATCAGGAAGGCTACCAGTCGGTCGAGCATCTGAAGCGCTACACCACGCTCGGCATGGGTACCGATCAGGGCAAGACGTCGAACATCAATGCGCTGGCGCTCATGGCGGAGCATCGCGGCATCGCCATCCCCGAGGCCGGCACCACCACCTTCCGCCCGCCCTACGCGCCGCTCACCATGGGGGCCATTGCCGGGCGGACCGTCGGCCGTCATTTCCGCCCGACGCGTCTCTCGCCACTTCATGACTGGCATCAGAAGAACGGTGCCACCTTCATCGAGGCCGGCCTGTGGCAGCGTGCCTGGTATTACGCGTGGGCGGGGAACTCGCCCGAGACAGCCTATGTCAAGGAGATGGAACTTGTCCGCCGCAATGTCGGCCTCGCCGATGTCTCGACGCTCGGCAAGATCGACATCCAGGGACCGGATGCGGCGGAGTTCCTGAATCGGGTCTATGTCAACGGCTTCGCCAAACTGCCGGTCGGCAAGGTGCGTTATGGCGTAATGCTGAATGACGATGGCATCGTTCTCGACGACGGCACCACGGCGCGCATCTCCGAGACGCAGTTCTACATGACGACGACGACGGCGCAGGCCGGCGAGGTCATGTCATGGCTCGAATACCTGCTACAATGCCACTGGACCGACTTGAACGTGCAAGTGGCCTCGCTCACCGATGAATGGGCCGGCATGGCGGTATCGGGACCAAAGGCCCGCGAGGCTTTGCAGCTCGCTTTCCCGCAGGCCGATGTCTCGAATGAGGCGCTGCCCTACATGGGTTGCAGGGATATCTCTTTCGACGGTGTCACCGTGCGGCTGCTGCGCATGTCCTTCTCCGGCGAACTGGCTTACGAAGTCCACGTCGGGGCCGATCATGCGATCCCTCTCTGGGAACATATCCTGAAGGCGGCGGCACCACTCGGCATCAGGCCCTATGGACTTGAGGCCTTGGCGAGCCTGCGCATCGAGAAGGGACACGTTGCCGGACTTGAACTCGATCACCGCAATACGCTCGATGATCTGGGCCTCGGCAAGATGGCAGGCAAGGACAAGGCCTATGTCGGCAAGGAACTGCGCTTCCGTGAGGACTGCCAGTCGCCGGACCGCTGGAGCCTCGTCGGCCTCGAACTGCTGGAGCCCGACAAGAAGCTGCGCGGCGGATCGATCCTGTTCGCAGCCTCCGACGAGATCAAGGGCCATGGCCGCGGCTACATCACCTCGGTGACCTGGTCGACCGAACTCAACAAGTTCATTGCTCTTGGTCTTTACCAGGGTGGCTTGAAACACGAGGGCGAGGAGATCATCGCCGCCTTCCCGCTCAAGAACGAACAGGTGAGGCTGAAGCTGGTGTCACCGCATTTCATCGATCACGAGGGAGCCCGCCTCCATGCTTGACCGCGTCTCGGCCCTGGCATCGGCCAGGCCCTACACGAGCAGCTCGCTCAAAATCGAGGAGGCGCGTGGCTTCTCGCTCATCCAGGTGGCAGGCCTCGATGCTGGCTTTGAAGCGGGGTTGTCTGCTCTGGCCGGAGACTTGCCAGCCAAGGTCGGTGTTGCCGCGAACCATGCAGACCGCATAGTAATGCGCATCGGCCCGGCGCAATTCTGGATCATTGCTCCGGAGACGGACGATCTCGCCGCAAAGCTCGTTGGAACCTGCGCGGTGACTTCACTCAGCAACAGCCGGGTGCGCATCCGCCTCGACGGTGCCCCGGCCCGCGATGTGTTGTCGAAGCTGATGCCGGTGGATTTTCATCCCACGGTCTTCACGCCCGGCACCTTCGCCATGACTGGCGTGCACCATACGCCGGTGACGGTTCATTGTGTGGCGGACAGCGTTTTTGATCTCTACGTGCTGCGCACCTTTGCGCTGAACGTCTGGGAGGTCATCTCCGACGCCGCGCTGGAATACGGGGTGTGAGAGTCAGAAGACGAGTCCAAGCATGACGTACTTGTTGGGTATCGATCCAGGAGGAAAAAGAAAGTTCGGTTTGGCCAAACTGTTCATGGATGGCACGATAGAAACTTCGACAGTCTCCAGTGTTAGGGAGGCGATCTCAAGAGTAAATGAAATGCCACTCGGTGTGGGTATTGATTGCCCCTTGTGGTGGAGTGATGGCGTAGGCGGTACTCGGAACGCCGACAAATGGATTAGAGATACCTACAAGCTTCCCTCAAGAAATGTTCAAAGTGTCAATAGCATGTGGGGAGCCGTGCTGGTTCAAGGTGTACTCTTCGCCATGAAAATTAGAGAAAAATATCCAGAGGTCAACGTCACGGAGAGTCACCCAAAGGCACTGATGAAGGCTCTTTCTTTGGATTCCGACATCGCAATTTCGCGTATGTTCGGCTTGCGGGGACGATGGGCGAATGAAGACGAGCGCGATGCCGTGATCGCCGCTACATGTGCAAGGATGGGTTTTACTTTGCAGTGGACAGTCGACCTAGCAGCCGAGAGAGAGGAGCATGAGCTAAACCCCAAGAAAATGTGGTTTGGACCAGTGAATTATTGGTGGCCTAACATAGCTAATTCGTGAATCAGTTTTTCTTCACGTCTCTCACCATTGCACCCGAGGCTGTGACAAGCTCGTCGAAACCGATCTCGAAAACAGCGTTGCCTGTGCCCCCGGCCGCCCAGACGGTTGGAAACGCCCGCAAGTCTTGATCGATGAACACGGTACACGGATGGGCATGAGCGACCGGCGGCACACCGCCCACCTCGAAGCCGGTCATCTCCTTGACGAACTCCGCTGATGCCCGCTCGATCTTCTCACCCAGCAGCGCCCGAATCTTCTTGTCGTCGACCCGGTTCCGGCCGGACGTGATCACCAGCACGGCGCGGCCTGTTTGCGCCGTGCGGAACAGGATCGACTTGGCGATCTGCGCCACGTCGCAGCCAATCGCGTTGGCTGCGTCCTGTGCGGTATGCGTGCTCTCGTCGAATTCAACAACTGTGTAAGAGGGCCCCAGCGCCGCTTGGACGCGGAGCGCCTGAGGATGCGATGAGGCCCGCATCGGCTTTAGCCGCGCATCCGCTTGCCTTCGGGATCGAACGGCGGCTCGGTGATGATCGTTGCCTTGCGGTTCTCGCCGATGATCTCGATCTCGAAAGCGCCGGTTGACGTATCCCCCGCCAGCTCTTTCGGCACATAGCCCTGTGCCATCGACTTGTCGACGTAATGCGCGAAACCACCCGACGTGACCCAGCCGACCACCTTGCCCTTGTGCCAGATCGGCTCGTCGCCCAGCACGTCGGCATCACCGGCCTCGACGATCATCGACACGCGCCGCAAGGTGCCGCCGTTGCGCTTCTCTTCCATCGCCGCCTCGCGGCCGATGAAGTCATTCTTGGTGAGGTCGATGAAGCGGTCCATGCCGGCTTCGAAGCCGCCGTAGATCGGGCGCAACTCGCGATACCAGGTCGGGAAGTTCTTTTCGAGACGCATCGCGAGCAGCGCCCGCATGCCGAAGTTGACGATGCCATGGGCAGCACCCACCTTCATGATCTCCTGATAGAGACGCCGCTGATAGTCGGGCGCCACCCAGATTTCATAGCCGAGATCGCCGGTATAGGTGACGCGGTTGATGAGCGCCGGACAATGGGCGATGTCCATGGCGCGATGGTCCATGAAGCGGAAGGCGGCGTTCGACACGTCTTCATCGGTGAGCTGCGCCAGCACGTCGCGGGACTTCGGCCCGGCGATCGACAGGCCGACGAGGCCCATGTCATAGCGGTGGATCTTCACCGAACCATCGGCGGGCAGATTCTGTTCGAACCAGCGCATATGATATTTCTGCGCCTGTGAAGAGCCCCACATGTAGAAGCAGTCGTCCGACGCCTTGGCGATGGTGAAGTCGCCGATCAGCTTTCCTTGTGGATTGAGCATCGGCGTGAGGATGAGGCGTCCGGTCTTCGGCATCTTGTTGGTCATCAGCCGCGACAGATAGGCTTCCGCGCCCAAACCGGTGAAGCGGTACTTGGCGAAGTTGGCGATCTCGGTGACGCCAACGCCATTGCGCGTGCCGAGGACTTCCGCCTTCACATGCGCGAAGTCATTGGAGCGGCGGAACGATACGATGTCCTTGGGTTCGACGCCCTTGGGTGCAAACCACAAGGGTGTTTCGAGACCCCACGAGTCGCCCATCACCGCGCCTTGCGACAGCATGATGTCGTAGAGGGCGGTGGTTTGCTGCGGCCGTGCGGCGGGAAGTTCCTCATTGGGGAAGCGGATCGAGAAGCGCCGCGAATAGTTCTCGCGCACCTTCTCGTTGGTATAGGTGCGCGTTGCCCATTCGCCGAAGCGGGCGCAATCCATCGCCCACACATCGAAGCCTGGATCGCCGTTCACCATCCATTGCGACAGGGCAAGGCCTACACCGCCGCCCTGGCTGAAGCCCGCCATCACGCCGCACGCAAGCCAGAAATTGCGCACACCCTGAACCGGACCGACGATCGGGTTGCCGTCCGGCGTGAACGTGAACGGCCCATTGATGACGCGCTTGATGCCGGCATTGGCCAGCGCCGGGAAATGCTTGTAACCGAGCTCCAGATTCGGCGCGATCCGGTCGAGATCGGGCTGCAGCAGCTCGCGGCCGAACTGCCAGGGCGTGTTCTTGGGGCTCCACGGCACGCAGGCCTGCTCATAAGTCCCGAGCACCATGCCTGAGCGTTCCTGCCGCATGTAGATCTCGGACTTGAAGTCGATGATATGCGGCAGTTCGTGGCCGCGCTCCTTGTTGTAGGCCACGACCTCCGGCATCTCGTCGGTGACGAGATACATGTGTTCCATTGCCAGCACCGGCAGCTCGATGCCCACCATGCGGCCTACTTCGCGCGCCCACAGGCCGCCGCAGTTCACCACATGCTCGGCGTGGATGTTGCCCTTGGCGGTGATCACGTCCCACGTGCCATCGGCCCGCTGCTTCAGGCCTTCCACCTTGCAGTCCTGATAGATCTCGGCCCCGCCGATGCGCGCCGACTTTGCATAGGCATGCGTCGTGCCTTCCGGATCGAGATTGCCGTCGGCCTTGTCGATCATTGCGCCGACGAAGAATTTCTCTTCCAGCAGCGGATGCATCTTCTTGGCTTCCGCCATCGAGATGATCTCGGTCTCGAGGCCCAAGTAGCGGGCGCGGGCATGCGCCATCTTCAGCCATTCCATGCGCTGCGGCGTGTCTGCGAGGATCAGCCCGCCCGAACGGTGAAGCCCGCAGGCCTGGCCGGAAATCTTTTCCAGCTCATTGTAGAGGGCAATGGTGTAGCCCTGCAGCTTCGCGACATTCGGATCACCGTTCAGGGTATGGAAGCCGCCGGCCGCATGCCATGTCGAACCCGAAGTGAGAATATCGCGCTCCACCAGCACCACATCCTTCCAGCCTGCCTTGGTGAGGTGATAGAGCACCGAACAGCCGACGACACCGCCGCCAATGACCACAACGCGCGCCTGGGTTTTCATGGAATATCCTTATGGAATGGGGAGTTTTGCAGACTGTTTAGCGTGGGCGGGTTGAGGCCGCAATCAGCCCCGGAGGTGAAAAGAATTCATCAAAAGCAAATGGCCCCGCCACCAGGGCAGGGCCATTCGGAAAGATATCGAACGTGAACGCTTAGATCGCGTCCTTGACTTCCTTGGCGGCGCGGAAGCTGAGCTTCTTCGAGGCCTTGATCTTGATCTGCTCGCCGGTGGCCGGGTTGCGGCCCATGCGGGCGGGGCGCTTCTTCACCTGGAAGATGCCAAGTCCGGTGACGCGCACCTTGTGGCCCTTCTTGAGGTTCTTGACGGTGAGTTCGACGAAGGCGCTCAGGAACTCGCCTGCAGCCTTCTTCGACATCTCGTGCTTCTCGGCGAGTTCGCCGGCGATCTTCGACAGTGCGATCGTCAGGACCTTGTCTTTTTCTTCAGCCATGTGATTTCTCCTGTTTTCGGATTGGCTGGAGAGACCGTTAACCCAGCTTTCGATTCGTGAAAACCCATATTTTATAGGCCTTTTCCACAGGGCCTCGCAAAAAACCCTTGAAATTACGCATTAACTCTTTGTTAACGCCTTTGTCATGAAGAAAAAATCAAATAAAACAATTATTTAAGAGGAAGCGCTCATGGGCGCGGCGGCGTTCCCGGCGCAAAGGTGGCGATGTCGAGATGATTCTTCAGCGGGATCGGCGGCAAGCCGTGCTTGGCGGCGAAGCGGTCGAGATTCGTGCGCCTTTGCGCTTCCAGCGATTCGCCGGACATGTTCTGGGTGTGGACGCGTATGGCGACAACGGGCGATGCAATATGCTCCAGCCTGTGGCCGGCACGCGCCACGCGCAAATACCAATCCCAGTCCCAATAGAACGGCAGGCTTTCATCGAAGCGGCCAAGCGCAGCATGCAAGTCGCGGCGATAGATGACCGCCGAGATGAGAATCGTGTTGTCGTGCATCAGTGTTTGCGCATCGGCCTCAAAGTCGAAGGGCAGGTGATCCCGGCCATCCTCGAAGGCCATGATGCCATTTGCATAGGTGAAGGTGGCGCCGGCGTCGAAGCGGGTGGCGGCCGTCTTCAGATAACCGGCATCCGTCCACCAGTCGTCATCGTCGAGGAAGGCGATGCAGTCGCCGGTCGCCTCGGAGACACCAAGATCGCGGGCGGGCACAGGCCCGCGTTGACGGTTGTCGAGAACCCGAACGCTGGCATGCATTCGGCCAACCGCCTCGGCAGCACCTTCGCCATCGTCGACGACGATGATCTCATGCGCTGCGTGCTGCTGCTCCAGAACGCTGCCGATGGCCTGCCTGAGAAAGTGATGCCGGCCGCGGGTTGGTATGATGACGGAAAAGCTGGTCATGCCTGAGAATACGAAGATGCCTGTTGAGAGGATCGGTCGGCGGACTATAGGATGAAACCATGATTGCATCCTTACCCATGTATGACTGGCCGGAGGTGCGAGGCGCCACCGACGCCTGGTGGAACGGCATCGCCAGGCATCTGAACGCCTCAATTCCCTTGTCGCGCGACGACGACTACGCGGCGCTTTGGCAGCGGCCCGATCTTCTGTTCAGCCAGACCTGCGGCTATCCCTTCACACATGCGCTGGCGGGCAGGGTGCAACTGATCGCGACACCTCACTATGCTGTCGATGGGTGCGAGGGCGCCGAATATTCCTCCATCATCTTTGCGCGCGAGCGCCGGCCGCTCGAAGCCTTCCGCGGCAGCGTCGCCGCGGTCAACGGGCCTGACTCGATGTCGGGCATGCTGGCGCTGAAGCTGGTCTTCCAGCCACTGGCGCGTGATGGGCGCTTTTTTGGCAACGTCATCGAGAGTGGCGGCCACATCAGATCGATGATCGCGGTCAGGGACGCTACGGCTGATGTTTGCGCCATTGATGCGGTCTGTGTTGCCATGGCGAAGGCGTATCGGCCTGACTATCTGTCGGGGCTCGTGGAAATCGCCCGTTCGCCCCGGGTGCCGGGCCTGCCCTTTATCACCCGCGGGGGTGATCCGGCCTCACTGCGCGCTGGCTTGACCCGCGCCTTTGCCGACCCTGGCCTGCAGGCGGCGCGCGATCACCTTTTGTTGTCTGGGTTTTCGGTTCTGACCCCACAAGATTATGCCCGCATCACTACACTTGAAGCAGCGATGCAGAAGAATGGGGGACTCGAACTGCTATGATTGATTTGTACACTTGGGGCACGCCGAACGGAAAGAAGATCTCGATCGCACTCGAGGAAATGGGCCTGCCCTATGCGGTGCATCCCGTGAACATCGGCAAAAACGAACAGTTCGCGCCTGAATTTCTGAAGATCTCACCCAACAACAAGATCCCGGCCATTGTCGACCGCGACACCGGCAAGAGCGTTTTCGAATCCGGCGCGATCCTCATCTACCTCGCGCTCAAGACAAATAAATTCTATCCCGCCGAGCAGCGCACTGAGATTCTGGAGTGGCTGATGTGGCAGATGTCCGGATTCGGACCGATGCTCGGCAGGGCGCATTATTTCCTGAAATATAATCCCGGCAAGGCGCCCTTTGCCGAGGAGTGGTTCAGGGCCGAGGCCGCACGCCTCTATGGCGTGCTCGACAAGCAATTGTCGGGCAGGGCTTTCATGTGCGGCGACTACTCGATTGCCGACATGGCGACCTTACCCTGGGCGGCGCGTCACGAATGGCAGGAGGTCGATCTCAAGGCCTATCCCAATGTGTTGCGCTGGTACCGGGAGATTGCCGCCCGCCCCGCCGTGCAGAAGGGCTATGGCGTACCGAAACCCGAAGCGATCCCGATGCCGGCCTAGGCCTTCCGGCTTGGCACCGTCTCGTCGTCAGCAGGCCGCGCCTTGACGAATTCCTCACGCGTTTCGCAATGCAGGGACAGGGCGTGGAGCTTCGGATATTTGTTGACCGGAAAGGCTTCCGGAATACGCATCTTCAGATGACCCAGCATGCAGCCGATGGTGATATCGGCCTGGGTCATGTGGGAATCGGCAAACCACGGCGTGCCACAATCGCCCTCGAGCTTCGTCAATGACGCCTCGATCTGCGACATCATCCGCTTCTCGAAATCGTGATTGATCTGCTTGTCGGTGTGGAATAGCCGTTCGAAGAACAGCGCCACCGCCTTGTCCGAGATGCCAGTGGCAGTCACCACCACTTGCAGCACCTTGCGCCGCTCCGGTCCATGAGCGGGCGTCAGGGCGCGCGCTGGCCCGGCCGTCTCGTCGAGATGATCGATGATGGCAGATGAGTCGATCAGCGTCTCGCCGGTTTCGAGGATCAGGGCCGGCACCCGCACCAGCGGATTGATCTTCTGCATTTCCGCCACGTTGCGGAACACCGACAGAGGATTGCGGGTGAACGGCATGTGATAGTGATTGAGCGTCACCGCCACACGTCGCACGAAGGGAGAGTCGAATTGGCCAATCAGGATCATGCGATGATCATCGCGCAATCAGGCCAGCCGCTCAAGCGCTCTTTCGCGGCCGATGAGCGGCAGTAGCTGTGCCAGTTCCGGGCCATGGTCGAGGCCGGTCAACGCCAGGCGCAGTGGCATGAACAGTGGCTTTCCCTTGCGGCCGGTGGCGGCTTTCACTGCATCGGTCCATATCTTCCAGGTGGTGCCGTCCCATGGCGATTGCGGCAGCAAGGCGCGTGCATCGGTCACGAAGGCGCGATCCTCACCGCTGACGACCGGGTTGATTCTGTTTGTAACAATATCGAACCAAGTCTTTGAATCGAGAAGCTTTTCAATATTGCCGCGTATCGCCAGCCAGAACGCTTCCGAACCAAACTGCAGGCGGTCCCTGACCGCTTCCCACGGCAGATGATGCAACAGCTTGGCATTGAGGTGATTGAGTTCGGCTTCATCAAACTTCGCCGGCGCGCGTGACAGCTTGCCCAGATCGAAACCTTCCACCAGCTCCGAGTAATCCGCACACGGATGAATATTGTCAGATGTTCCGAGAAGCGCCGCATGGCTCACCACCGCCATGGCTTCGAGCCCGCTTTCACGCATGGCGCCGATCGACAGGGAGCCAAGCCGCTTCGACAACCCCTTGCCATCGGTGCCGGTCAGCAGGCTGTGATGGGCATAGGTCGGAACATTGCCGCCCAACGCCTGCGTGATCTCGATCTGCACCGCCGCATTGGTGACGTGGTCCTCGCCACGGATCACATGCGTGACACCGAAGTCGATGTCGTCGATCACTGACGGCAGCGTGTACAGGTAGGTGCCGTCCTCGCGCACCAGAACCGGATCGGACTGGCTGGCGAGGTCCGTATGCTGGGGCCCGCGGATCATGTCTGTCCAGTCGACGATCCGGTGCTCAAGTTTGAAGCGCCAGTGCGGCCGCCGTCCCTGGGCTTCCAGCGCGGCCCGGTCTTCCGCCGTCAGCTTCAGCGCCGCGCGGTCATAGATCCGCGGACCGCCGCGCGCTTCCTGCCGCTTGCGCCGCCGCTCCAACTCGTCGGATGTTTCGTAACACGGATAGAGGCGGCCATCAGCTTTCAGCTTTTCGACCATCGCATCGTAGCGGGCGAACCTTTTCGACTGCCATTCGACCCGGTGCGGCTTGATGCCCAGCCAGTCGAGATCGGCCGCGATCCCGTCTGCATACTCCTTGGTCGAACGCGCCGTGTCGGTATCGTCATAGCGCAGGATGAATTGGCCGCCGCTCTTCAGGGCAAACAGCCAGTTGAGCACGGCGGTGCGCGCATTGCCGATATGAATGCGGCCGGTGGGCGAGGGGGCGAAACGGACAATGGTCATATGCGGTCTATCTTCCGTCCCTGAAACCGTTGGTGATCGGGTAGCGCCGGTCGCGGCCGAAGTTGCGGCGGGTGATCTTGACGCCCGGTGCAGCCTGCCGCCGCTTGTATTCGGCAATGTAAAGCATGTGCTGGATGCGCTTCACCAGCGCCTCGTCGTGGCCGCGCGCCACGATCTCCGCGACCGGCTGTTCGTTTTCGACAAGGCCTTCCAGGATATCGTCGAGCACGTCATAGGGTGGCAGCGAATCCTGGTCCTTCTGGTTCTCGCGCAATTCCGCCGTCGGCGCCTTGGTGATGATGCGCTCCGGAATGACGAAGCCCTGACTGTTGCGCCAGGCGGCCAGCCGGTAGACATCGGTCTTGTAGACGTCCTTGATGGGATTATAGCCGCCATTCATGTCGCCATAGAGCGTGGCATAGCCAACCGACATTTCAGACTTGTTGCCGGTGGTCAGCACCATGCCGCCGAACTTGTTTGAAATCGCCATCAGAATGACGCCGCGCGACCGCGACTGCAGGTTTTCTTCGGTGATGCCGCTGGAAGTGCCTTCGAACATGGGTCCCAGTGCGGCGAGAAATCCTTCCACCGGCTCCTTGATCGGCACGACGTCATAGCGCACACCCAGCAGCTTGGCGCATTCCTCGGCATCCACCAGGCTGTCGCGGCTGGTATAGGCATAGGGCAGCATGACGCAGTGAACGCGGTCAGCTCCAAGCGCGTCGACGGCCATCGCCGCGACGACCGCCGAGTCGATGCCACCGGACAATCCGAGCACCACCGACGGGAAGCGGTTCTTGTTCACGTAGTCCCTGAGACCGAGGACACAGGCCTTCCACGTCTCTTCTTCCTTTTCGGGCAGCCTGGACGTCTCGCCCTGCACCATGCTCCAGCCGTCATCGCCGCGCCGCCATTCGGTAAGTGCGATGGCTTCCTCGAACATCGGCATTTGCAAGGCGAGCGACCGGTCTGCGTTGATGACGAACGAGGCGCCGTCGAACACCAGTTCGTCCTGGCCGCAGACTTGATTGAGATAGGCCATCGGCAACCCCGTTTCGGTAACGCGCGCCACCACGAGGTTCAAGCGAACATCGTCCTTGTTGCGCTCGAAGGGTGAGCCGTTGGGAACCAGCAGGATCTCGGCACCGGTTTCGGCCAGAGTCTCGCAGGTCTCCTCCGTCCAGATGTCTTCGCAGATGGGAACGCCGATGCGTACACCCTTGAAGGCAATGGGACCGGGGGCGGGCCCCGGCTGGAACACGCGCTTTTCGTCGAACACGCCGTAGTTCGGCAGGTCGAACTTGTAGCGCAGTGTTTCGATCTTGCCATTGGCAAGCAGAGCCACGGCATTATAGAGCTTGTCGCCATCGCGCCATGGCAGGCCCATCAACACGCCGGGACCGCTGATCGTGTCCTTTGCCAGCTCCTCCACGGCGGCCCTGCAGGCCGCCACGAATGACGGGCGAAGGACCAGGTCCTCCGGCGGGTAGCCGCAGATGAACAATTCCGGGAACAGGATCAGGTCGGCATCCGGCACCTTGGCCCGGGCCTCGCGCGCCTTGGCGAGATTGGCGGCGATGGCGCCCAGAGTCGGGTTCAGCTGGGCCAGGGCGATGATGAGCGTGTCTGTCATGATGCCGAGGGTCTTAGCGGATGAAGGGCAGGCCTTCAATCACGCGGCGTTGACGCCGCCCGCCCAATTGCGCATGACTGGCGTCATGATCCTGAGAACCCTGCTTGCTGCCCAACCCGTCCACGCCACCGCCATACTGGCGCCGGAGCGGGATGTCATGTCCTATGGCCTCCTTGGCACATTGTGTGCCGAGACATGCGCGGCGCTCCGTGCGCGCGGCTTGGCCCGAAACGACAAGCTGGCCATCGTCCTGCCCAATGGGCCTGAGATGGCGGCGGCCTTTTTCGCTACCGCCTGCGCCGTCACCGCGGCGCCCTTGAATCCCGCTTATCGGGAGGACGAATTCCATTTTTACATGGAAGACCTAAAGGCGAAGGCGCTGCTCGTCGAAGAGGGCAGCGCCTCGCCAGCCATTGCCGCAGCGCATCGTCTCGGCATTGCGGTGCTGACGCTGCATCCCGCCCGCGAGGCCGGCGCCTTCACCATCACCGGCGATGCCATCGCACCAGTCTCCGCTGAAGGAGAGGCGGCGCCGGACGATGTGGCACTCGTGTTGCACACATCAGGCACCACATCACGGCCGAAGATCGTGCCGCTCTCCCACACCAATCTGTTGGCTTCCGCCCGCAATATCGCCGGCACGCTGCGGCTGACGTCCGCCGACCGTTGCCTCAACATCATGCCGTTGTTCCATATTCATGGACTCGTCGCGGCAATTCTCGCCAGTCTGCATGCCGGCGCCTCGGTGTGCTGCACGCCGGGCTTCAATGCGCTCAAGTTCTTCGGCTGGATGGAGGAGGCGAGTCCCACCTGGTACACGGCGGTGCCGACCATGCATCAGGCCATCCTGTCGCGCGCCGAGCGCAATCACGCCATCATCGCCGCAACGCCGCTGCGCTTCATCCGCTCAAGTTCGGCCTCACTGCCGGTGCCGGTTTTCCATGCGCTCGAGAAGATTTTCTCATGTCCCGTCATCGAAGCCTATGCGATGACTGAAAACGCCCATCAGATGACATCGAACCAGTTGCCGCCCGGCCAGCGCAAGCCCGGATTCGTCGGCTGCGCGGCAGGCCCCGAGGTTGCCGTCATGGCAGTCGATGGCCGCTTGCTCGCGGCGCATGAAGAGGGCGAGGTGGTAACCCGTGGCCCCAACGTGACATTGGGATACGAGAACAATCTGAAGGCCAATGCCGAGGGCTTCGCGCACGGCTGGTTCCACACCGGTGACCAGGGTTTCATGGATGAGGACGGCTATCTGAAGATCACCGGCCGCCTGAGGGAGATCATCAATCGCGGCGGCGAGAAGGTCGCCCCGGTGGAAGTTGACGAGGTGCTGATGGAACATCCTGCCGTGCATCAGGCCGTGACCTTTGCGGTGCCGCATGACAAGCTGGGCGAAGACGTCGCCGCCGCCGTCGTGCTGCGCGACGGCCAGTCGGTGAACGAGCGCGCGTTGCAGGACTTTGCCAATACGAAACTCGCGGCCTTCAAGGTGCCGCGCCGCATCCTCATCCTCGAGGAAATTCCGAAAGGAGCGACCGGAAAGCTGCAGCGCATCGGCCTCGCCCAGAAACTGGGACTCGCATGACATCCATCTGCATCTTCGGCGCCGGGGCCATCGGCGGCTATGTCGGCGCCAGGCTGGCGATGATGGGCGAGTGTGAAGTTTCGCTGGTGGCGCGCGGCGCGCATCTGGCGGCAATGAAAGCCAATGGCCTCGTCCTCAAACAGGGCGGCGAGACCTACTCGCTGCATCCGAAAGTGACGGACGATCCGAACACGCTGGGACCGCAAGACTATATCATCCTGACGCTCAAGGCCCATGCCGTCTCTGGCGTTATCGACCAGATGCAGCCGTTGATCGGACCGCACACGTCCATTCTCTTTGCGCAGAACGGAGTGCCGTGGTGGTACTTCCACGGCGCCGGCGCGCCATACGAAGGCCACCAGCTCGAAAGCGTCGATCCCGGCGGCATAATCTGGAAGCGCATTGGTCCTGATCGGGCGCTGGGCTCGGTCGTGTGGCAGGCGGCCGAAATCGAATCGCCGGGCGTCATCACGCACCACTACGGCGACCGCATGCCAATCGGCGAGCCCAATGGCGAAAAGTCCGACCGTTCCGCCCTGCTCAGCAGATTGCTGACCTCGGCCGGCGTGAAGAGTCCGGTACGGCCCAACTTGCGCAATGAAATCTGGCTGAAGCTGTGGGGCAATCTCAGTTTCAATCCGGTCAGCGTTCTAACGCAGGGCACGCTGATCGATCTTGCCACGGACGCCGGCACGCGCCGCGTCATCCGCGCTATGATGGAGGAAGCAAAAGTCATCGGCGAGGCGCTCGGCATCACGTTCGCAGTCGGCGTCGACGAGCGTATGGACATGGCGGCAAAGGTCGGCGCACACCGCACGTCCATGCTGCAGGACGTCGAAGCCGGGCGGCCGACGGAACTGGAAGCCTTGCTGGGCGTTGTCATCGAGTTGGGAAGGCTGGTGAAATGCGACACGCCAAGCTTGCAATTGGTGTATGATCTCGCCAAATTCCGCAGCAGGACCGGATAGATCGAATTCAAGCGGTGGGAGTGGGATGAATGCGTCTCGACAATGAAAAGCCAGACTATGACAGCATCGAGGATCGCCGCGGGCAAGGCGGCAGGCCGGGTGGTGGATTCGGTTTCCCGGGCGGTGGCGGCGGACGCCGCATCAACATCCCGATGGGCGGACGCGGCGGTGGCTTCAGCGTGTCCACGATCATCATGCTTGTCGTCATCTACTTCGTCATCAAACTGGTGTTTGGCATTGACCTGCTGCAGGTGATCAATGGCGGCGGCATTCCGGTTCCGGGCGGCGGCACGGATACCCAGATCACGGTTCCCGACGGCAGTACCGAAGTCGGAACTGGTGGTGACACCACGATTGGCACCGGCACGGGCACTGCCGGCGCGGACAGCGACGCCGGCAAGGAATTCGTCGCGCGCGTTCTCGGGTCCAACAACCGCATCTGGGGAGAGATCTTCACCTCGATGGGCAAATCCTATGAGAAGCCCAAACTTGTGCTGTTCGAGGATTACGTGCAATCGGCCTGCGGTGCGGCCCAGTCGAGCATGGGTCCGTTTTATTGTCCCGGCGATCAGAAGGTCTACATTGATCTGAGCTTCTATCAGGACATGAAGAACAAGCTTGGCGCGCCGGGCGATTTTGCCCAGGCCTACGTGATCGCCCACGAGGTCGGGCATCACGTGCAGAACATGCTCGGTATCGCCAAGCAGGTGACGGAAGCCCGCATGCGCGCCTCCGAAACGGAGAGCAACCAGCTCTCGGTTCGCATGGAACTGCAGGCCGACTGTTTTTCCGGCATTTGGGCGCAGGAGGCCAATGCCTCCGCCAAGATTCTCGAGCAGGGCGATATCGAGGAGGGCCTGAATGCGGCTGCGGCCATTGGCGACGACCGCCTGCAGAAGCGCAGCCAGGGCTATGTGGTCCCGGATTCCTTTACGCACGGCTCCTCGGAGCAGCGCGTGAACTGGTTCAAGCGCGGCTTTCAGGCGAAGAGCCTGAACGACTGCAATACATTCAACACCAACAACCTCTGATCGCTGTACGACTCCGCGGCGTGACTTAGCATCCCACCTGTTGACCAAGATCAAAGTCCGTCGTGTGACCAGTCACTAAGAACCACTCACGGACGTCATTTTGACAGGTTCGATGGAGGAACAGATGACCAGCAAGATTCTCTGTGCGACGGATGGAACGGACCATTCGCTGCAGGCCATTCAACTCGCCGCACAAATGTCGGCAAAGATGGGTGCCAAGCTCGCGATCTGCGCCGTGAACGTGGCGCGCGGCGGTGCCCGTGGACCGCTGATCTATTCCTGGGAAGACGAGGATGTGAAGAAGGTCCTCGACAATGCTGCTGCGGAGGCCCGCAAGGCCGGTGCGACGGCCGTCGAGGAACTCGCCCTCCGGAGCCGCGAGGCGGCAGCCGCCATCGTTCAGTATGCGGAAGAAAACGGCTTCGATCACATTGTCGTCGGCACCGGCGACAAGCGCGGCGTGTCCAGGCTGGTCCTCGGGTCGGTCGCTGCGGACGTGGCTGGCCGCGCCCATTGCACCGTGACCGTAGCCCGCTGATCAGTAGGCGTTTTCGCTCTTCAGAAGAGCGAACGGCGTCTTGGCGATGATGTAGATATCGAAGCCGAGCGACCAGCGATCGATATACTCGAGATCGTGTTTGACGCGCTGCTCCAGCTTGTCGCGCGTATCGGTTTCGCCGCGCCAGCCATTGATCTGCGCCCAGCCGGTGATGCCCGGTTTCACCTTGTGGCGGGCAAAATAGCCGTCGACGACCTTTTCATAAAGGGCTTCGGCGGCTTTGGCCTGTGTCGCATGTGGCCGTGGTCCGACCAGCGACAGTTGGCCCTTGAGCACGTTGAACAGCTGCGGAAGCTCATCCACTGACGTCTTGCGGATGAAGCGGCCGACCCGCGTCACACGCGGATCGTCCCGCGTGACCAGCTTGGCCGCTGCGGCATCGCAGCGGTCGGTGTACATCGAGCGGAACTTGAAGACCTCGATCAGCTCATTGTTGAAGCCATAGCGCTTCTGCCTGAAAATGACCGGTCCCTTGCTTTCACTCTTGATCGCCAGTGCAATGCCCAGCATGACCGGCGAGAGCAGCACAATGGCAATGAGTGCCAACAGCCGGTCGAGAGTTTCCTTCTGGAACAGGCTCCAGCCTTTCAGCGGCCGGTCAAAGACCGACAGGAGCGGCAACTTTCCCAGGAATGTATAGGCGCGGGCATTGAGTTTCAGGTTCGATGTATGTCCGCTGATGCGGATGTCTACCGGCAATTCCCACAGCCGGCGCAAGATGGTGAGAAGCCGTGTTTCGGCCGAAAGCGGTATGGCCACCACGATAAGGTCGACGCGTTGCGACCGGGAATAATGCGCCAGCTCCTCGATCTTGCCGATCTTGTGATACTTGCGGATTGATTGCGGGCTGCGCGCATCCTCGCGATCGTCGAACAGCCCAACGATCTCGATGTCGAGGCCGCGCGACGTTTCCAGCAGGTTCAGGGCTTCTTCCGCCGCCTTGCCGCCGCCGACGATGGCGATGCGCTGGCGGAACCGCCCCGTCGTCGCACGCGGCGAGGCCCACAGCGACACCAGCCCGCGGGTCAATCCGAAATACACGGGAAGCACCGCCATCCACAGATAGAGCCAGCCATAATCCATTTCGAGCAGGAAGACGTGCGTCAGCGCGAAGAGTGCGCCCCCCAGGATGAAACAGCATGCGGCGGCACGCAAAGCCGTCCAGGCAGCCTGTGTCATGGCCTTGATGTCATAGAGGCCAAGCGCCCGCATGCCGAAGACGCAGATCAAAGCCAGTTCGGCGGCAAGAAATCCGATGACCTGTGGACTGGTGGCAGCGAGATTGACGGTTGACAGGAGCGATATGACGATCGACGCGCAGAAGAGGACTGCGACATCGAGAAACTTCAAAATTCTCTGAATGACTTCGCGGTCGACGTAGCGGTCAATGCGCGTGCCCGTCTGCAGTCCCATGTCAAACTCCCACACCGGCGGCCTGCGAATCCGCCAATCCAGGGTCTAACGGGAGTTCCTGAAAGGATGGTCAAGACGGCCGCCGTTGCCGGCGGCATTGTCACTCAAGGTTGAGATTTCGTTTCAACCGGCCGGCCGCTCAGCTGCAGAACCCCACCAGAATATTCTGGCCCATCGTCTGCACATTGGCGGCGGTTGAAGCCGAAACCTCGGTGCGGATGGTGTTGCAGAGTTCGCTGTATTGTTTGTGAACCGAATAGGCATAGCCTCCGGTGATCGCCATGAGGAACAGCAACCCGATGCTGACTCGGGCAAGCAGCCTTGCCGAATGCTGGTTCTCGTCAGCCACGCGCTTCCACACCATCGCCGAATTGGTTGTCACAGACATTTTGCCTCTCCGTCTTCCATCATCGTCCCGCAGTGATGATGGTGAAATTTTTTTCTACACCCCGGGTAGGGAACTGTTGAGGTTAATCAGGTGTTGCGCTGAATGCCGGGTAAACTGGATCAGTTGAATTTCATGCGAATTGCCATGATGTTCCGCGCCGCTTGTGCCGGCTGCACGCTTGGCGCTAAATCTCGGGCGAGAGTGCAGGGGGATACAGGGTGACAGGCGGCAACCACCAGGATCGTCAGATATTGCGTGACCTGTTTGACGTTGCGGTTGCTGCAGCCAATCCCGTAACCGCCGTGGCGCGCAATTTGCCGCCGAAACCCAAAGGCCGGACGGTGGTGATCGGCGCGGGCAAGGCGGCGATCCCCATGGCAAAGGCATTGGAATACAATTGGGATGGCCCGCTTGAGGGCTTCGTTGTCGCACCGCATGGATACACCCACGATTTGCGGCGCATCGGCGTCGTGCACGCCAGCCATCCGGTGGCCGATGATTTCAGTTTTGCGGCCGCCGAAAAGGCGTTGGCGCTGGCCGCAACACTGGGCCCCGACGATCTTCTGATCGCCCTCATCTCGGGCGGTGGCTCTGCGCTGATGTCGAAACCGGTGGCGGGCATTGCCATGGCGGAAAAATTCGGCCTCATCCGCACACTGTTGAAAAGTGGCGCCAACATCGCCGAGTTGAATTGCGTGCGAAAGCAGTTGTCGGCGATCAAGGGCGGCCGCCTGGCGCGCGCCGCTGGAAAGGCCCGCATCTATACGCTCGCCCTGTCAGACGTGCCGGGCGATGACCCCGCGATCATTGCGTCCGGCCCGACCGTGACGGACACCACATCAAAGCGTGATGCACAGGCCATTCTCGAACGCTACGGCGTCGTGCCCCCGCCCGCCATTGCGCATTGGCTGACCCTCCCAGACGATGACCGCAGCATTCTCAGCAATGAGGTTGAGACCCGCGTCATCGTCTCGCCGCATGAATCCTTCCTGGCGGCCCGGCGCGAAGCCGAGGCAATCGGCCTAAATGTTCTCTATCTCGGTGATCGCATTGAAGGCGAGGCCCGCGACGTCGCCAAGGTCCATGCCGCCGTAGCGCTCGAGATTGCAGCACATGGCCAGCCGGTGAAGCGGCCTGCATTACTGCTGTCTGGCGGTGAAACCGGGGTCACGGTGCGCGGCAATGGCAGGGGCGGGCGCAACGTCGAGTTCCTGCTGGCGCTGGCCATTGCCCTCAGCGGCGACAGCCGCATGGCAGCGCTGGCCGCCGACACCGACGGCATTGACGGCATGGAACAGATTGCCGGTGCGGTGATCGATGCGTCCAGTCTGTCCCGCGCCCGCCAACGCGGTCTCGACCCGGTGGCGATCTTGGAAAACAACGACGCACACAGCCTTTTTGAAAAGCTCGGCGATCAGGTGATTACCGGTCCCACGCATACCAATGTCAACGATTTTCGCGCCATTCTCATCAGGTGAGTTGATGGCCAAGGCAGACACCGCGCTGATCGCCTTGAGCTATCGTTATTTCATGGCGGTTGCGGACGCGGGGTCCGTGCGCTCTGCGTCGCGCCGCCTCAACGTCGCTGCCTCTGCCATCAGCCGTCAGCTTATCCAGCTCGAGGACCAGCTTGGCGTCGCCCTGTTTGATCGTTCCGGGCGGGGTCTCTTGCTGGCGCCGGCGGGCGCGATCCTGCTGCGCGGACTGCGCGCCGCCGCCCTCGGGCATGAGACGACGCTCGATGAGTTGGGAGCACTCAAAGGGCTGAAGCGCGGTCTGCTGCGCGTGGCGACCGTGGAAAGCATATCGGTTTCGATTCTGCCCGACATGCTGCTGGATTTTGCCCAGCATTTCCCCGGTATCGAAGTGGCTGTGACGGTCGCCGGTTCGGATGCCGTCACCTCGCTGGTGCGCGACCTTCAGGCTGATCTCGGCTTCACCTTCAATCCCACCTCGCTGGAGGGTCTCGAATCCGTAGCGGGGCGTGACTTGCAACTTGGCGCAACCATGTCGCCTCTGCATCCGCTTGCCAACGCCCGGCGGCTGTCACTGGCCGAATGCGCGGGCCATCCCCTTGCCTGGCCGTCACAGGGATTGAGCCTGAGGGCCATCCTTGACACCGTTCCTGCCGCACGAAGGGTGAGGCCGGCGTTTGAGTGCAACTCCCTTCGCCTCATGGCCTCGCTGGCGCGCCGCGGCAGTTGCATCGCATTTCAGACCCCGATCGGCATCGAGCAGGAACTGGCCAGCGGCACGCTGGTCTGGGTGCCGCTGACCGACAAGAAGCTGCCGCTCGACCGGTTGAAGCTGGTGCGGCGCCAGGGGCTCGGCGCAAGGCCGGCAGTCGATGCCTTCATTGACATCGCCAGGCGCCGTCTTCCGTCGGTTTGAATGTGCACTTTGAGTGCACACTCCGTTCCGCTTAATCTGCTTTTGCGAACGATGGGCCTGTGTTAACTTTCGAGGTGAAGCGGCCGCAAGAGCTGCTCGCAGGGACAACAGGCAGGGGACGACTGGAACACATGGGCCGTCTGACGACGCATGTACTCGACACCGCTTCGGGCAAGCCTGCGGCGAATTTGAAGATCGATCTGTATTTGCTCGATGGTGGCGTGGTCCACCTCCGCACCATTCATACCAATGCAGACGGCCGCGCCGACGGTCCAATGCTCGAGGGCACGGCGCTCATGCGTGGCCACTATGAGCTGCGTTTCCACGCCGGTGATTACTTGCGCGCAATGGGCGCCAACCTGCCCGAGCCGGCCTTCCTTGACGTGATCCCGATCCGTTTTGGCATTGCCGATCCGGATGGGCACTATCATGTGCCGCTTCTCCTTTCGCCGTATGGGTATTCCACCTATCGGGGCTCCTGACATGACGGTTCGTAGCAGCATCCGCTTTCTGCGCCGTGGCGAGGTCGTCAGCCTCGACGTTGTACCGCCGATGCAGACGGTGCTTGACTACCTGCGCCTTGATGAGAAATCGCGCGGGACAAAGGAAGGCTGCAATGAAGGTGACTGCGGTGCCTGCACCGTGGCGCTCGGCAGCCTGCGTGACGGCCGTATCGTCTATGAACCCGTCAACGCCTGCATTCTCATGGTGGCGCAACTGGACGGCAAGGAACTTGTCACCGTCGATGATCTGTCGCCGGATGGCGTCCTGCATCCCGTGCAGCAGGCGATGGTCGACATCCATGGCTCGCAGTGCGGGTTTTGTACGCCGGGCTTCGTCATGTCGCTGTTCACGCTCTATCACGCAGGTGCGGCGCCGACCCGCCAGCAGATCGCCGATCACATTGCCGGCAATCTCTGCCGCTGCACGGGCTACCGGCCGATCATCGATGCCGCGATGAAGGCATGTGATGGCAGACCGGCCGACCGCTGGGCCGCGGGAGCCGCCGGTGCCGCACGCATCCTCTCTTCAATGCACGACGGCGCCGATGTCTTTGTCGGAACGCCGGAGAGTTTTGTGGCACGTCCGGTTTCGCCGGATGCGCTGTCCCGTCTTGCCGCCGAACACCCCGATGCCACCATCGTCTCCGGTGCCACCGATGTCGGGCTGTGGATCACCAAGCAGTTGCGGGTGTTGCCGAAGATCATTCTCACGGGCGGCGTGTCGACGTTGCATGACGTGACCGAAATGCCGGACCGTGTGTCGATCGGCGCGGCCGCAACCTATGCAGAAGCCGCGGAGGCAATGGGCCGTATCGATGCCGATGTGCGCGAGGTGTTGCGGCGCCTTGGGTCCACGCACGTTCGCGCCTCCGGCACCATCGGCGGCAACATCGCCAATGGTTCTCCCATTGGGGATACGCCGCCCATGCTGATCGCACTGGAGGCCACGTTGCAACTGCGGCATGGCGATGCAACGCGCCGCATCCCGCTCGAGACGTTCTTCATTGCCTACGGCAAGCAGGATCGCGCGCCAGGTGAACTCGTTTGGCAGATCGACGTTCCAAAGCTGAGAGCCGGTGAACACTTCCGGGCCTACAAGATTTCCAAGCGGTTCGATCAGGACATTTCCGCGGTCATGTCGGCATTCCGCGTTACTGTCGACGACCGCAGGATTGCCGCCGCGCGCATAGCATTTGGCGGCATGGCCGCGATTCCTAAGCGCGCAACTCGCGCCGAGGCGGCTCTCTCCGGCATGTCCTTGGATGATGAAGCGAGCTGGAACGATGCCATCGCTGCTCTGGCGCAAGACTTCCAGCCCATCGCCGATATGCGGGCGTCCGCCGCCTATCGGATGGAGGTTGCACAAGGCCTTCTCAGGAAGGCCTTGATTGAAATCAGCGGAACAGCGGATGCCACGCGCGTCGTTGGCGCGCGCAAGGCGGTGGCCTGATGCGGCAGGCGCGCGGAAAGATGGAAACACGAAGCGTCGGCAAGCCGCTCGCCCATGACAGTGCATCCCTGCATGTGCGGGGAGCTGCCGTTTACATTGATGATATCCGCGAGCCCGGCGGGCTGCTGCATGTCTATCCCGGCTTCGCGCGCGACGCTGCCGTGGGAACCATTGCGTCGATTGATCTCGATGCCGTGCGGCGTGCGCCCGGTGTGGTCGCCGTCATGACCGCAGAGGACATACCCGGCGCCAATGACTTCAGTCCTTCGGTTGGCGGAGACCCCATACTGGCGGATGGGAGCATCGTGTTTCACGGGCAGGTAATCTTTGCCGTGGTCGCCGAAACCCGCGAGGCTGCCCGCCGCGCCGCACGGCTTGCGAAGATCACCATCGAAGCGGCACAGCCCGCCGTCACGGTGGAAGACGCGATGGCCTTCAAGACCGCTGATGTTGGCCTCCCGTATGCTTTCGGACGCCGCGATGTGAACAAGGCGCTCGCCGCATCGGCCAATCGCATCGAAGAAAGCTTCCGAATTGGTGGCCAGGAGCATTTTTATCTCGAGGGGCAGGCTAGCTTGGCCGTACCTGAAGAGAACGGCTGCATGATGGTCTATTGCTCCACGCAGCACCCGAGTGAGGTGCAGCACCTTGTGGCTCACATGCTCCACGTTCCGAACGCCAGTGTGACCACCGAGTGCCGCCGCATGGGTGGCGGTTTTGGTGGCAAGGAAAGCCAGGCGGCGCAATGGGCCTGCCTTGCGGCACTGGCGGCGCACCTGACCGGCAGGCCGGCAAAGTGCAGGCTCGACCGTGATGAAGACATGATCATGACCGGCAAGCGCCATGACTTCCGTGTCGACTATCGCGCCGGCTTCGATGCCAAAGGCCGTATCACGGGTGTCGATGTCGAATTCCTTGCGCGCTGCGGGTATTCCGCCGATTTGAGCAATGCCATTTGCGACCGCACCATGTTCCATGCGGACAATACCTATTTCTATCCAGCCGTCCGCATCGGCACGCGGCGGCTGATGACCAATACAGTCTCCAACACTGCGTTCCGGGGCTTCGGCGGACCGCAGGGCATGGTCTTCGCCGAGCGCATGATCGAGGCGATCGCGGTGAAGACCGGATGCGATCCGCTCGATATACGCAAGATCAATCTGTATACGGACAAGCGTGACGTAACGCCCTACGGCATGAAGGTCGAGGACAATATCGCACTCGACATCATCGAGCAGCTCGAGACGAGTTCGGACTACCGCGCCCGCCGCAAGGAGATCGCATTCTTCAATGCGGCCAACCGCATTCTCAAGAAGGGCATCTCGCTGACGCCGGTCAAGTTCGGCATCTCCTTCACGCTGACGCACCTCAATCAGGCTGGCGCACTTGTGCATGTCTATACGGATGGATCGGTCCATCTGAATCACGGCGGCACGGAGATGGGGCAGGGGCTCTATACCAAGGTCGCGCAGGTTGTTGCCGAGGTCTTCGGTATCGATGCCTCAGCCGTGCGCATCACCGCAACGACAACCGCCAAGGTGCCGAATACATCCGCCACGGCGGCATCCTCGGGCGCGGATCTCAATGGCATGGCGGCAAAACAGGCCGCTTCCACAATCAAGGCGCGGATGACTGACCTCGCCGCCATGACGTGGAAAGTCCCGAAGGCCCGCATTCGCTTCGAGGGCGGCCGGGTCCTGGCCGGCAATCGCAGCATGGCGTTTGCGGAACTGGCTCGCATGGCGCATGCGGCACGGATCTCGCTGTCCTCCACCGGCTATTACGCCACCCCGAAAATCCATTGGGACCGCGCCAAGGCCAAGGGACGGCCGTTCTTTTATTTCGCCTATGGCGCGGCCTGCGCCGAGACCACCATCGACACGCTGACCGGTGAAATGCGCGTCGATCGCGTCGACCTGCTGCATGATGTTGGCCGCTCGCTCAACCCCGCCATCGACATTGGCCAGGTGGAAGGCGGATTCGTGCAGGGCATGGGATGGTTGACAACCGAAGAACTGGTCTACGATGACAAGGGCCGGCTTCGCACCCATGCCCCATCGACTTACAAGATCCCATGCGCCTCCGATGTGCCAGCTGATTTCCGCGTCCGCCTGTATGAGTCGAAGGGCAATCGGGAAGACACGATCTACCGTTCCAAGGCTGTTGGCGAACCGCCGCTGATGCTCGGGATCGCTGTGTGGACTGCCATATTTGACGCCATTGCCAGCCTGAATCCCGGGCAGATTCCATCGCTTGACGCGCCTGCCACGCCTGAGGCCATATTGCGGGCTGTGAGGAGGATGGGGGCATGAAGATCTGGCCGGTGATAGAGCGGGCACTCGACGCGCATGGCACATGCGTCATGATCTCCGTTGTTCGCGCCGAAGGTTCGACTCCGCGCGAACAAGGCGCGCGGATCATCGTGACTCCGCAGGGCTTCCACGGCACGATCGGCGGCGGGACGCTGGAGTGGAAAGCCCTGGCCATGGCGCAGTCCATGCTCGGAAAGCCAGCGGCGACGCGTCTCGTCGATCAATCGCTGGGACCTGATCTCGGTCAATGTTGTGGCGGACGCGTGAAGCTGTCGATCGAGGCCTTTGATCGCGGCCAACTGCCGGCCATCGCGGACTTCTCGGCGCGCGAGAAAGCCGGCCTCTTCGACATGAGAGGCCGCATCCCTGGTGTCGATGTGATTGAGCGTTTCGGCGAACAGCAGCGCGCCGTATTGGTCTTTGGCGCCGGTCATGTCGGCCGGGCCACCATATTGGCGCTTGCCCCTCTGCCCTTTCAGGTTACGTGGGCCGATCCCCGGCCAGATGCCTTCCCGGCAGCGGTACCTTCCAACGCCACGCTGATCACTGGCGATCCACTTGCGGTCATTGCTGCGGCCCAGGATGGTGCTCTCGCCTTCATCATGTCGCACAGTCACGCGCTCGACCTCGAATTCGCCGATGCGGCGCTGCGTAATCCGAACATTGCCCGCGTCGGCGTGATTGGCAGCGCCACCAAGCGTGCCCGCTTCGAGAAGCGGCTGCGGGAGGCGGGCATTGATGATGAGCGCATCGGCAACATGATCTGTCCCATTGGAATTGGGGGTATTCGTTCGAAACTCCCGGCGGCGATTGCCGTCGGCCTCGTGGCCCAGATCATCGTGCTGGACGAGGCACTCGCCCGGCATAAGCAGGGCGCGGAGCCACAGCAACAGTTGGCGGCGGGCTGATACATCATGGAGTATTTGCTCGAGGCCCTCGACGTCACCAAGATCTTCGGCACGCTCAAGGCCAATGATGGCGTCACGCTGCAAGTGAAGCCCGGCGAGATCCACGCCTTTTTGGGGGAGAACGGTGCCGGCAAGTCGACCCTCGTCAAGATGATCTATGGCGCGTTGCAGCCGACAGCCGGGGAATTCCGCTGGATGGGCAAAACGGTGACGATTGCCAGTCCGGCTGCAGCGCGCCGTCTTGGCATCGGCATGGTGTTCCAGCACTTTTCGCTGTTTGACGCCTTGAGCGTCGCCGAGAATATTGCCCTTGCCATGCCAGGCACCTTCGATATGAAAAAACTCTCCGGGCGCATCGCGCGCGTATCGAAAGAATACGGGCTGCCACTGGAGCCCACGGCGATCGTTGCCGATCTGTCGGTCGGCGAACGCCAGCGCATCGAGATCGTGCGCTGTCTGTTGCAGGAACCGAAGCTTCTCATCATGGACGAACCGACAGCCGTGCTGACCCCGCAGGAAGCTGACCAGCTTTTCCTCACGCTGGCGCGTTTGGCGAAAGAGGGCTGCGCCGTCATCTATATCAGCCACCGCCTTGAGGAAGTGAAGCGCCTCTGCCACAACGCCACCATCCTGCGCCACGGCAAGGTTGTCGCCAATGTCGACCCGACTAAGGAAACTGCATCGAGCCTCGCGAAACTTATGGTCGGCGGCGACATCCATGTGGTCCGCGCCGCACGAAAGGACGGCAAGGGCGATGTGCGCCTCAAGCTCGATCACCTGAAACTCCAGGCCGATGGCCCCTTCGCCGTCGAATTGAAGAACGTCACACTCGATGTGAAGGCTGGCGAGGTCGTCGCCATCGCCGGTGTGGCGGGCAATGGCCAGTCGGAACTCTTTGATGCTGTTTCGGGCGAACGCGCGTTGGCCAAGGATTCAATGCTGGTCATCGACGGCAAGCCGATGGGGCATGATGGCGTAAACGCCCGGCGAAATGCGGGCGCCGCATTCGTTCCGGAAGAACGGCTGGGCCATGGCGCGGTGCCCGGATTCAGACTCTCGGAAAATGTCATTCTCACCCGGCACTCGTCCGACCAGAAGCTGGTGAAATCCGGCATGGTGCAGAAAGGCGGCGCTGCAGGCGTCAGCGAGCGCGTCATCAAGGAGTATGACGTGCGCAAGGGCAAACCCGATCCGGAAGCCCGCGCGCTCTCCGGTGGAAATCTGCAGAAATTCGTCATGGGCCGCGAACTTGACCGCAAGCCCGGCGTGCTCGTGGTCAATCAGCCGACCTGGGGTGTCGATGCCGGTGCTTCCGCAACGATCCGTCAGGCAATCATCGATCTGGCGCGCCAGGGCTCGGCCGTCCTGGTGATCAGCCAGGATCTCGATGAGATTTTCGAGGTCGCCGACCGCATCGCCGTGATCTCGCGCGGTCAGCTCTCGGAGGCCTTCCCCGCCGGTGACCTGAGTGCCGAGAAGATCGGCTTGCTGATGGCCGGTTCACACGAAGTCAGAGAGGGCCATCATGCGGCTCGTGCTTGAAAAGCGCGGCGAGCGTTCGCATCGCATGGCGCTTCTGTCGCCATTGATTGCCATCGCCCTCACCCTCATAACCGGCGGCATCATCTTCGCATTGAAGGGACTGAATCCGTTTGCGGCTCTTTATGTTTATTTCGTCGAGCCGCTGACCACTTCCTGGTCGATCGAGCAATTGTTCATCAAGGCCACGCCTCTGGCCTTGATCGGCGCCGGACTGGGCGTTTCGTATCTCGCCAACGTATGGAACATTGGCGCGGAAGGTCAGCTGACGGCCGGGGCAATTCTTGGCTCCGCAATCCCCGTCTTCTTTCCAGAGATGCAGACACTCCTGACCCTGCTTCTCATGCTTGGCCTCGGAGTTATCGGCGGCATGGTCTTCGCGGCGATTCCGGCGTTCCTCAAGAACCGCTTCAGTGCCAATGAAATCCTGACGAGCCTGATGCTCGTCTATGTCGTGCAGCTGATCCTCGACTGGCTGGTGCGTGGACCCTGGCGTGATCCGAAAGGCTATAACTTCCCCAAGACGATCAGCTTCTCCGGCTGGCAAACCTTGCCGAGCTTCGAAGTGCTGCCGCCGTCGATGGGACCGCTTTATGTCAATCTGGGTGCGGTTCTCGCCGTCCTCGTCGTTGTCGCCCTGGCTTTCATGATGGGCCGCACGCTCAAGGGCTTCGAGCTGCGGGTGCAGGGCGTTGCGCCGCGTGCCGGGCGTTTCGCCGGTTTCTCGCGGGAGAAGACGGTGTGGTTCTGCTTCCTGCTTTCGGGCGGCCTCGCGGGGCTTGCGGGCATTTGCGAAGTGATGAGCACGGTCGGGCAATTGCAGCCCGGCATTTCACCTGGTTATGGTTTCACTGCCATCATCGTCGCCTTCCTCGGACGCCTCAATCCGGTTGGCGCTCTGGTCGCGGCCTTTGCCCTCGCCATCAGCTATCTCGGTGGAGAATCGGCGCAGGTGGCGCTGGGCATTTCGGATAAGACGGCGCGGGTCTTCCAGGGCATCCTGCTCTTTTACATTCTCGCCTGCGACTCGCTCATCTTGTACAGGCTCAGGATTACCGGCCTCGGTGGTAAGGTTGCGGAGGGACGGGCATGAACGAGCTGCTGTCCATCGTCCTCACCATCATTACGGCGGCAACTCCGCTGCTGCTGGCCTCGATCGGTGAACTTGTGGTGGAGCGGTCCGGTGTGCTGAACCTTGGTGTCGAAGGCATGATGGCGGTCGGCGCTGTCTGTGGTTTTGGTGCGGCGCTGATGACAGGCTCGCCGCTCGTCGGCGTTCTTGCTGCCATCGCCGCGGGCGTGATCCTCTCGATGCTGTTCGGTTTCCTGACGCTCACCATGGTCTCGAACCAGGTGGCGACCGGCCTTGCCCTGACGCTTCTGGGATTGGGCCTGGCCGGCATGATCGGCGAAGGCTTCGTTGGCCAGCCCGGCGTGAAACTGGAGAAGATCTCGATCCCCGGTCTCACCGGCATACCCTTCATTGGCCCCGTTCTCTTTGGACAGGACCTTCTGGTCTATGTTTCGTTGATCATCGTTGCCGCGACGTCCTACGTGCTGTTCCGCACCAAGACCGGGTTGATCATCCGCGCCGTGGGCGACAGTCATCAATCCGCGCATGCGCTGGGCTACAGCGTCATCGGAGTTCGCTATCTTTGCGTCATGTTCGGTGGGGCCTGTTCGGGTCTGGCTGGCGGTTACCTTTCACTGGTCTACACGCCGCAATGGGTGGAGAACATGACCGCCGGGCGCGGCTGGATCGCGTTGGCTTTGGTGGTGTTCGCCTCCTGGCTGCCGTGGCGGCTTGCGATCGGCGCCTATCTCTTCGGTACCATTACAATTCTCGGATTCTCGCTGCAGGCTGTTGGAATCGGCATTCCGTCGCAGCTATTGTCCTCGCTGCCCTACGTCGTGACCATTCTTGCGCTGGTCGTGATTTCGGGCAACCGGGCTCTGACACGGGCCAATACACCGGCTTGCCTCGGTCAGCCCTTCGTGCCTGACCGCTAGGTGATCATCATGCTTCGTTTCAGGCTGCAGCCAACACGAGGCAGAAAAAATAACGGCTGCAGGAATGGGCAAAAAACAAGGAGAACAGAGATGAAAATTTGGATGGCAATGGCCGCCGCATTGGCGCTCAGCGTCTCGGCTGGTGCCGCACAGGCCGCCGACAAGCTGAAGGCCTGCTGGGTGTATGTCGGCCCCGTGGGTGACTTTGGATATTCCTATCAGCACGACCAGGGCCGCAAGGCAGTCGAAAAGGAACTGGGCGACAAGGTCGAAACCGTATTCCTGGAGAATGTTGCCGAAGGTCCGGACGCCGAACGTGCCATCGAGCGTCTGGCGCGTGAAGGATGCAAGATCATCTTTACGACGTCCTTCGGATTCATGGACCCAACGATCAAGGTCGCCGCAAAGTATCCCGACATCAAGTTCGAGCATGCCACCGGCTACAAGATGGCCGATAACGTTGCCATTTATAACGCGCGCTTCTACGAAGGCCGCTATGTGATGGGCCAGGTCGCCGCCAAGATGTCGAAGACGGGCGTTGCCGGCTACATCGTGTCCTTCCCCATCCCTGAAGTGGTGATGGGCATCAACGCCTTCATGCTCGGCGCGCAGAGCGTGAATCCCGACTTCAAGATCAAGATCGTCTGGGTGAATTCCTGGTATGATCCGGGCAAGGAGGCCGATGCCGCCAAAGTGCTCTTCGGGCAGGGCGCCGACATCATGGTGCAGCACACCGATTCGACCGCTCCCCTGCAGATCGCAGAGGAACAGGGCAAGCTCGGCTTCGGCCAGTCTTCCGACATGATCAAGTTTGCACCCAAGGCGCAGCTCTCCGCCAATACCGACGACTGGGATCCCTACTATGTGGCCCGCGTCAAGGCGGTGCTCGACAGCACGTGGAAGTCGGGCTCGACCTGGGGCGGCATGAAGGACGGCATGGTGGTGCTGTCACCTTTCACCAACATGCCGGACGATGTGAAGAAGATGGCGGAAGACTCCGTTGCCAAGATCAAGTCGGGTGAGCTGCTTCCCTTCACCGGACCGATCACCAAGCAGGACGGCACAACTGTGGGCGAGGCCGGAAAGTCGCTCCCCGACGAAGAGCTGCTCGGCATGAACTATTACATCAAGGGCATCGACGACAAGCTGCCGCAGTAAGCCTGAGACACCAACCAGCGCCTGCCGCGGGAATCTTCCCCGGCAGGCGTATTCTTGAGGAGCCGGAATCCGTGGACCCCTTTGTTACCGACTGGCTGAATCTCCTCATCCGCTGGGGCCATATGATTGCGGGCATCGCCTGGATCGGCACGTCGTTTTATTTCGTGGCGCTCGACTTCTCGCTGAAGTCACGGGACGGGTTGCCTGCAGGTGTCCGTGGCGAGGCCTGGGAAGTCCACGGCGGCGGCTTCTATCACGTGCAGAAGTATCTCTCCGCGCCAGGACAGATGCCGGAGCATCTGACCTGGTTCAAGTGGGAAGCCTATCTCACCTGGGTCACGGGCTTCCTCTTGCTCGTCGTGCAATATTACTTGCAGCCCGGCGCCTATCTCATCGATCCCGCCATCTTGTCACTGGCGCCGTGGCAAGCCATCGCCATCTCGCTTGTCTCGATTGCATTGGCGTGGATCATCTATGACGCGCTCTGCCGCACGCTCGCGGAAAAATACCCGACACTTCTGATCGCCGCTGTGCTGGCCCTCATTCTCGCGCTGGCGCATTTCTTCGGGCAGGTCTTCTCCGGCCGTGGCGCCTTCATTCACGTTGGCGTCACCATCGGCACGATGATGGCCGCCAATGTCTTCATGGTGATCATTCCAAACCAGAGAAAAATCACTGCCGCCCTCATCCGGGGCGAGACGCCGGACCCCCGGCTTGGCGCCATCGGCAAGCAACGGTCCCTGCACAACACCTATTTGACTTTGCCCGTTCTGCTGATGATGGTGAGCAATCACTTTGCCATGCTGACCAACACGCATCACACCTGGCTGCTGGTGGGATTGATCGTCGTCAGCGGTGCCGCCCTGCGGCATTTCCTCGTCCGCCATGAAGTGGGCGATCCGCTGGGCAAGATCGCCTGGACATTGCCCATCATTATCCTGGGCCTCGCACTGGCCTGGTGGCTGAGCGGTTCGCCACTCACCTCGCTCGACTGGCCAAACCTCCTGCTCCGTTGGGGCCATATGATCGCCGGCATCGCCTGGATCGGCACGTCGTTCTATTTCGTGGCGCTCGATTTCTCCTTGCGCAAGCAACAGAACCTGCCGCCCGGAGTTTCCGGCGAAGCGTGGGAGGTTCACGGCGGCGGCTTCTATCATGTGCGCAAATACATCACCGCGCCGGAAAAGCTGCCAAAGGATCTCATCTGGTTCAAGTGGGAGGCCTATCTCACCTGGATGACCGGCTTTTTGCTGCTCATCGTTCTCTACTATCTGCAGGCCGGCACCTATCTGATCGATGAGACTGTGATGGTGTTGAGCCAATTGCAGGCCATCGGAATATCCGTTGCCAGCCTGCTCGTAGGCTGGCTGGTGTACAGCATCCTCTGCCGCTCCCCCATCGGCCGCAACAGCGCAATGCTCGCAGCCTGCGTCATGGTGATGATCCTCGCGGCGGCCTATTTCTACACGCATGTCTTCTCGGGCCGCGGCGCATTCATTCACATCGGCGCATTCATCGGCACGCTGATGGCCGCCAACGTCTTCATGGTCATCATTCCCAATCAGCGCAAAATCACAGCCGCGTTGCTGAAGGGTGAGAAGCCCGATCCCCGGCTTGGTGCAACGGGCAAGCAGCGGTCTTTACACAATACCTATCTCACATTGCCGGTATTGCTGACGATGGTGAGCAACCACTTCCCGATGATCACCGATCATCCCAGCGCCTGGATGCCGGCGGGACTGATCATTGCCGGCGGTGCTCTGGCGCGGCACTATCTCGTGCGTACCGATGTGGGCGACAGCCAAAGCGACATCGCCTGGACATTGCCGCTCGCCGGCGCGGCATTGGCCTTCGCCTTGTTGCTCACGCAACCTGAAAAACTGGTGCTCTTTCAGGGCGATGTCAGCGATGACGAGGCCTTGGCGATTGTCACCGAACGCTGTTCGTCATGCCACGCGGCCACGCCGAGCGATACGACCATCAAGGCGGCGCCGAAGGGGATTGCGCTCGAGACCATCGGCGCTCTCAAACGCTATGCGGCGCAAATCGAAACGCAGGCCGTGAAGAACAAGGCCATGCCGCTCGGCAACAAGACAAAAATGACTGTTGAGGAGCGCGCCAAACTCGGGGCGTGGATTTCAAGGCAATGATGACGACAATGGATGTG
Source organism: Pseudomonadota bacterium (assembly GCA_963205315.1). Classification (GTDB taxonomy): domain Bacteria; phylum Pseudomonadota; class Alphaproteobacteria; order Rhizobiales; family Aestuariivirgaceae; genus Aestuariivirga. Next base: position 152,934 of record CAUJIO010000008.1, read on the forward strand.
AACGCCATGAGCGTGGCGGGCTTTATCGAGGCCTTCGGTGATGTTGCCGAGCATTCGCCCTGGGTCGCCCGCGAAGCCGCGAGCTTCCGCCCCTTCGCGAACCGCGAGGCGATGATCCGCAGCTTCGAACGCGCCGTGAGATCCGCGAACGGCGATGCGCAGCTGGCCCTGATTGGCTCACATCCTGATCTCGCGACCAAGGCCAGGCTCACCGAAGACTCGACCCGTGAGCAGGCCGGCGCTGGCCTCAATACATTGTCGGCTGACGAATTCGCGCGCTTCACCCAGTTGAACGAATCCTACAAGCAGCGCTTCGGCTTTCCCTTCATCTACGCCGTGAAGGGAGCCACGAAGCACATGATTCTCGGCAGTTTTGAGGTTCGCGTCGGCAATACCCCAGAGGCTGAGTTCGCCATGGCGCTGGAGCAGGTCTGCCGCATCTTCCGCTTCCGCATCGAAGACCGGGTGAGCGCATGACACACGTCATCAAGGGCCAGACACTCAGCTTTGGAACGTCGCATCTCCATGTAAAGCACGAGCAGAAGGGGGCCATCGTCGTCGCGGATGATGGTACGATCCTGTGGTCAGGTCCGCAGCCCCTGCTGCCGCATGGGTTCCGGCAATTGCCTTGTGATGATTTCGGCAGCCAGATCGTCATGCCCGGGTTCGTTGATGCCCACATCCATTTTCCGCAATACCGCATGCTCGCGGCCCCGGGAAAGGACCTGCTTGACTGGCTGACGCGCTTCACCTTTCCCGAGGAGAGCCGCTACGCTGATCCCGCCTTTGCGGCCGCTGCGGCTGACGTTTTCCTCTCGCGCCTCTACGCGCATGGCACGACCTCGGCACTCGCTTTCTGTTCTGTGCACAAGACATGTGCCGACGCGCTCTTCTCAGCCGCGGCCGCCCGCAACATGGCCCTAATCACCGGCAAGACCATGATGGACCGCAATGCCATCCCGGCGGTGCAGGATGATCCCGAAACAGGCGCACGTGAATCAACGGAACTTTATAGCGCCTGGCACGGCAAGGGACGTCTGCGCTATGCCGTCACCCCGCGCTTTGCCGTAACGTCGACGGAAGCCCAACTCAAGATCTCCGGCGAGTTGCTGGCGTCTCTCGATGGCGCACTGATGCAGACCCATCTGTCGGAGAGTCCTGGCGAGATCGCCTTCGTCAAGCAGCTCTTCCCGGATGCCAAGGACTACACCGACGTCTACGACCGCTTCGGGCTTCTGAGCAACCGCAGCCTCTTCGCGCACGGCATCCATCTGTCGGAACGGGAATGTGCGAGGCTGTCGGAGTCCGGTTCAGGTGTCGTCCACTGCCCAACGTCCAACACATTCCTTGGCTCGGGTTTGATGCCGATGTCACATCTGCGCAAAATCTCGCGGCCGGTCGCTGTCGGCATCGCAACAGATGTCGGCGGCGGCACAAACTATTCGATGCTTGCCACACTTGGTGAAGCCTACAAGGTGCAGATGCTGGCAGGCTACAAGCCCACGGCCGCGGAACTCTTCCATATGGCAACGCAAGGCAACGCCGAACGCTTGCACATCAGCCACGAGACGGGCTCGATCGACACGGGAAAATTCGCTGATCTTGTGGTGCTCGATCCCAATGCGACTCCAGTGTTGGCCAGCCGGCAGGAGCTATCAAACTCGCTCGAGGACGTGCTCTTCTCCTTGATGATTCTTGGCGATGACCGCGCCATCCGTGCCACCTATGTGGCGGGCCGCAAGATGCACGAGCGCCTCAGTCCGCCAGCCTGAGAGCCGAGTCACCTTCGAGCCAGACCTCTTCGAGATTTCTGCCGGGTCCCTTGCGGTCGACAATGAGAAAGCGGCTGTCGGCGTCATTCACCAGCAATGGGTGGTGCCATACATTGCGCGCATAGTTGACGCCTTGGCGCCCGCTGGCCGAGAAGGCGCGATAGCTGGACGCATCGTGAACGTCAGTACAGACAAGTACCAGCCACGGGCGGTCCTGCAAGGGAATGAAGGCCTGACTGCCGAGTGGATGGCGCTCCATGAGCGTGATGGCGATGGGCCTTTGCCTCGGCTGGCCAAGGAACAGGCTGACATTGGTGGTCCCGCCCTCCATCGAGACATCGACACCCGCAAGATCATTGAAGCGTTGGGCGTAGCCCTGGTTGATGGTGATCGGATCGTGACCGGCCATCTCGATCACATCGCCGAAAGCTGCAAAGGCCGCTTGCGTCAGGGGGGCGGGTTTCAGGATGGACATGCTGAGCTCATACGATCGATGCCGAGATTGTGCCGAGCACGCCGTAATCGACGCTGATCCTGTCACCAGGTGCGACTGCATAGGGAATGACGCAGGTGCCTGTGGTGACGAATTGTCCGGCCTTGACGCCGCCGCAATAGGTGCAGGCCTCGTTGATGAACCACGTCAACGCCTTGCGCGGGTCACCGAGCACGGCCTTGCCGGTGCCTTCGATGACTTTCTCACCATTGCGATAGCCTGACACCTTGTGCTCCGACAGGTCGATGTGCCGCCACGGCACAGCGATGGCGGGCCCGAGTACCAGCCACGAGGCACAGGCGGTGTCAGCGATCAGTTGCGCCGACCCCACCTTGGTGAAGTCGGAATAGCGGCTGTCCGGAATCTCGATTGAGAGATGCAGCGATGATACCGCCTCCAGTGCCTCCTCGATGTCGTAGGGCTTTGCGCGCGGCGGCACATCCTTGCCAAATCCAAAGGCGAACTCTGCCTCGGCCACACGCATGATATTGTCACCCAGTGTCACCGCTGCACCGGGTGGCAGCAGGCGATGGCGGAGAATGCGCCCGATCAGCGGTCCCTCGACATTGATGTGCTTCTGGCCGGCTTCGCTGGTGGCCGCGATCTTCCATCCCGCCACTGGTTGGCCGCTGGCTTCGGCGACGGCTGCCGCTGTGGCATAGCCATCCGCCCGGCTCGCCGGCCGGCAATGCTCCGGCAGCGCCGCGATGCGGGTCGTGGCCTTCCAGTTGTTCAACAGAATAGCTGCGGCCTGGTGAGCGGATGTCGTAGCGGTCATCAGTCAATCCTCAGTTTCTTTATCAGCGCGATGAAGCGCGGATGATCGCGCACCTTGTCGAGATCGCTGTCATGCAGCATGAACTCCTTTTGCGACCTGAGCAGACTTGGAGACAAGACCTGCTCGAGGCGGTCGAGAGCAAGTTCGGTCTCTCCCAGCACCGCATAGGCACAGGCGAGATTGTAGTTCAGATAGAAATCATCGGGCTCCATGATGCTGGCACGTTCGGCCCAGTCCTTGGTTCGTTCCGTTTCGCCGAGGATCGCCAGCAATCCGGCGCCAAAAGCGAGGGCATCTGCGTCGTCCGGCCGTTCGGCAATGGCGGCTTCGGCTCGTGCCAGTGACCGTCGCGCCGCGTTGATCATATCCTCTTTGCGGCCCAGTGACTGGAAGCACATGGCCTGTATGCCCAAAGCCCGAAAGTCGTCATGCTTCAAGTCCGCTGCCTTGCCGAGCATTTCCGCGGCCTTGAGATATTGTCCAAGGTTGAAGCAGTTGCGCCCGGAGAACAGGTAAGCTTCGAACAGGTCGGGTTTCAGTGTGTGAGCGGTTTGGAAACAGGCCTCGGCATCGCTGTATCGCCCGGCAGTGTAGAGTGCCAGGCCTTTGGAGGCATGCGCTTCCGCAAGTGTTGCATCGAGCGACAAGGCGCGTTCGCTTTGCTCGAGGATCTCCTGAACCGTAATACTGCTGTCGCCCGCATCCAGCAGATGCGAATTGCAGTCGGCTATTCCGGCATGGGCAGCGGCATAGTCGGGATCGATATCGAGGGCCCGGGCGAACATCTGCTTTGCCAGCCGCAGATAGCGCTTGGTGTGGCCGCGGTGAAAAAATCCCCGGCCCATCAGATAGTATCGATAGGCGTCGGTGTTGACCGTGGGCTTTTGCGAGATGGTTTCCAGTTCCTTTGGCAACATCCGGATGCGGAGCGCGCTGACGATGCTGCGCGAGATATCGTCCTGCAGTTCGAAGATGTCCTCGAACTTGCGGTCATAACGCTCGGCCCACACATGCCCATTCGTCCGCCCGTCGATCAACTGCGCTGTAATGCGGACGCGGTCGTTGATCTTGCGAACGCTGCCTTCGAGAATATATTGCACACCCAGCCGTGCAGCGGTGTGTCCGATGTCGACATGCTGTCCCTTGAGCGTGAAGGCGGTGTTGCGCGACACCACGAATAGCGCGGAGATCTTCGAAAGATCAGTGATGATGTCTTCGGTGATGCCGTCGCTGAAATATTCCTGTTCGGGATCGCCGCTCATGTTGACGAAGGGCAGCACCGCGATGGATGCCTCATGGCTGTTGTTGCCGCGCCGCCGCGCTTGCGTTGGCAGCACTGTGTTGAGCCGCACACGATAGGCCTGCACAGGTCCCGAAATGTTCTTCAGCTGGCGCTTGCCCATGTCTTCGAAGCTGAAGCTCACGTGCCGGTGAACGTGGTGGTAGACGGTGTCAGAAATACAAATGCTGCCAGGCTCCGCAATGCCTTGCAGCCGGGTTGCGACATTGACACCGTCACCGAACACATCGTGTTCGTCTGCGATCACATCCGACAAATTGATGCCGATGCGGAAACTCATCTGCTTGCTGTCGTCAACGATGGCATTCCGGGCCTCGCAGGCCTTCTGTGCGTCGGCGGCAAATTGCACGGCATTCACCACGCTCGAAAACTCGGCAAGAAAACCGTCGCCGAGCATTTTGATCACGCGTCCCGCATGCTTGTCGAGCAGGGGCTGGATCACCTGTTCCTGACGCTGGATGAACTCGTCGAGGGCGCCCGCCTCGTCTTGTTCCATCAGCCGGGAATACCCTGCGATGTCGGCAGACAGGATTGTTGTCAGTCGACGTTCCAAACCGCAAGCTCCCAGCAAAAGATGGCTGATGATAGCGGTCTGACCCGTCACTTAGCAATTTGATTCAGCATGGCTTTCACGTCAGAGTGGCGCTGTTGCCGTCCTTGACAAGTCAGGTACCGCGGGGCGACTATTTTGTGTGTGGCGAAGGCGAAGTGCAGAAAGGTCGAGAAGTGTACGTAAGGCCAAGGTCTATCGAAGAGGCTCTTGCTGCGCTTGCCGGCGGACATGCCATGCCTATCTGTGGTGGCACCGACGTGTTTCCTTCCCATGTGGGCCGCCCGGTCGGCCGCGCTGTGGTCGATGTTTCAGCCATTTCCGGGCTGCGCGGCATCTCCTTGCAAGGCGGCAATTATCGGATCGGCGGCGCCACAACGTGGAGTGATATTCGATCGACGAAACTGCCGTCGGCCTTTGCGGGACTGCAGGCAGCGGCCCGCGAGGTCGGATCTCTGCAGATCCAGAATCGCGGCACCATTGCCGGAAATCTGTGCAATGCCTCTCCGGCAGCTGATGGCATTCCGCCGCTCCTGACGCTTGACGCTAACGTCGAGTTGCAATCGGCCCGTGGCACACGGGTCCTGCCGTTGCAGGAATTCATCACGGGTTATCGGCAGACCCTACGCGCGCCAGACGAAATCCTGACGGCCGTTCTGGTGAAGCAGCCGGCAGATGCGTGCTGCTCGTCTTTCGTCAAGCTTGGCGCTCGCCGTTATCTGGTGATTTCAATCCTGATGGCGGCGGCAGCGCTCGAGCGCGACAGTGCGGGCCGTATCGTGCACGCCGCGGTGGCGGTCGGTGCAGCCTCGCCCGTCGCCATGCGGTTGCCCGATCTCGAGCGGCAACTGATTGGCTTGCCCAACGGAGTGGCGCCATCCGCTGTCGTCAGGGGCAAACATATGGAGCCTCTGTCTCCGATCGATGATGTCCGGGCGACGGCGAGTTATCGGCTCGAAGCGGCCATGGCGATCACCGCCCAGGCGCTCGATCAGGCGGCGTTTGGAGTTGGCGATGTCTGACCCGATCCGCTTCAGCCTCAATGGTCAGCCGGTCCAGAGCGCCTCGCCGCCCATGAGGCGCCTCAGCGACGTGTTGCGCCACGAACTCGCGGCAACGGGCACAAAGTCCGGCTGTGACGCCGGAGACTGTGGAGCCTGCTCGGTCCTGATCGATGGCGAGGTCAGTTGCGCCTGTCTCGTGCCGGTGGCGCAGGCCGAGGGCACGAGAATCGTCACCGTGGAAGGCCTGCCGGCGAACACCTCCATGGGGCGGGCGCTTCAGCACGCCTTCTGGGCGCGAGGTGCGGCCCAGTGCGGTATCTGCACGCCGGGCATGCTGGTTGCTGCGGCTTCGCTGCTGGAGCGCGAGGCGGCGCCGACGCGTGCCATGATCTCCGACGCCCTGGGTGGCGTTCTCTGCCGCTGCACCGGCTACGCCAAGATCATCGATGCCATCGAGGATGCTGCGGCCGGCCGTGAACAGCAACAACTGCGGCCTGATGCAGGCCAGGCCGTGGGTTCATCCATCCGCAGGCTGGATGGTGGCCCGAAAGTCGACGGCACGGAGCCGTTCGGGGCCGATGCAGTGCCAGGTGACGCGCTGTGGGTCCGCGCCGTCCGCTCGCCATTCCATCGCAGTGGATTTTCCATCGGCAGCCTTGAGGCATTCAAGGCCGCCAATCCCGGAATCATCCGTGTGCTGACGGCATCCGATATCCCCGGCCGCAATCTGTTCGGCGTCATTCCACCCTATGCCGATCAGCCTGTCTTCGCGGTGAGCGAAACGCGCTTCAAGGGCGAGGCCGTTGCGGCAATCGTCGGTGAGCGCGAGGCTGTGGCGGCAATCGACCTGGCGGCCTTCCCCATCACCTGGCAGGAACTGCAGCCGGTGCTGACGCCACAACAGGCCCTGGCCCATGGCGCCCACCAGATCCATGCAAATCGTCCAGGAAATATTCTGATCACGGGCCGGGTCTCGCGCGGTGATGCCGAGGCTGCCCTCGCTGCGTCGAATGTCATGGTTGAGGGGCACTTTGAAACCGGTTTCGTCGAACATGCCTATATCGAGCCGGAGGCCGGCTGGGCCCGGCGCGTGGGCGATCGCATCGAGATCACCGCATCGACGCAAGCTCCCTATCTCGACCGGGACGATACTGCTGCCATCATGGGCCTTGACCCGGAGGCCGTCCGTATCATTCCCTCGGCCTGCGGCGGCGGCTTCGGTTCCAAGCTCGATCTTTCGGTTCAGCCCTTTGTGGCGCTGGCCGCATGGCTCACCCATCGTCCCTGCGCGATGGTCTACACGCGTCCGGAGTCAATGCAGTCCACGACCAAGCGCCATCCGGCTCGCATGCATTCGCGCATGGCGGCGACGCGAGACGGCGACCTTGTCGCCATGGACTTCGAGGGCGATTTCAATACCGGAGCCTATTCCTCCTGGGGGCCGACGGTGGCGAACCGCGTGCCGGTCCATGCCTCGGGTCCCTATGTCGTGCCTCACTACCGCGCCCGCAGCCGTGCCGTGCTCACGAACTGCGTCCCCTCCGGTGCCTTCCGGGGTTTTGGCGTGCCACAGACGGTGGTTGCTCAGGAACAGATGCTGGACATGCTGGCCGAAAAGATCGGCATGGATGCGCTCGAATTTCGCATCCGCAATGCCCTGACCGACATCACGCCGACAGTAACTGGCCAGGTGATGGGCGACGGCGTCGGAATTCGGGACTGCCTGATCGCGCTCCGCTCCGCGTGGCATGCGGCAGGGCAGGCTGCCAGCACCTTCAATCGTGATGCTGGAAGAAAGCGTCGTGGCGTTGGAGTAGCCGGGATGTTTTATGGCTGTGGAAATACGTCTCTGCCCAATCCCTCCACCATCCGCTTCGGCTTGAAGCCGGATGGCCGTCTGTCGCTGCATCAGGGCGCCGTCGATATTGGCCAGGGGTCCAACACAGTCGTGACCCAGATCGCTGCCGACGCGGTTGGATTGCCGATTGAACTGATCGATCTCGTGTC
>CAUJIO010000009.1 GCA_963205315.1 Pseudomonadota bacterium
GAAGCCCTGGATGCGGGCAAGACGTTGCAGGACCATTGCACTCACCTTATTGTACATGGCTGCTTGCATCTGCTGGGCTACGACCACGAAGATGAAGCCGAGGCTGCCGAAATGGAACAGCTCGAGATCGACATCCTGAAAGGATTGGGCATCTCCGACCCCTATGAGCGACAGTGACAGTAGTAACGGCCTGACCCAGGCCGAAGGCCGGCGTGATACGTTGTGGCGCCGCATCCGAAACAGGTTCGGCCGGGGCCGTGATCTGGGCTTGCGTGAAAGCCTCGAGGGCGCGCTCGAAACACATGAGGCGCAGCACCCGGGCGAAAGCGTGCGCGAGGAAACCAAGTCGATGATGCTTAACATCATCGAGTTCTCGAATCTCAGGGTCGATGACGTCATGGTACCGCGGGTCGACATCACGGCAATCGATGAGTCCGACACAATGCGCGATCTGCTGGAGAAGTTCGTCGACGCCAATCATTCCCGCGTTCCGGTCTACCGCGAGACCCTCGATGGCGTTACCGGCATGATCCATGTGAAGGACTTCATGCGCTGGATGACCTCCAAGGGCGCCCGAAAGAAGAAGGCTGCGAAGGGCGAGAAGCCGGTGCTGGCTGGCCTTTCCATTGCCGCATCCGAGCTTTCGACGCCGGTGAAGCAGGCGGGCCTCAACCGCGAGGTCTTGTTCGTGCCGCCATCGATGCCGGCCACCGACCTTCTGGTGCGCATGCAGGCCAGCCGCACGCATCTTGCCATCGTCATCGACGAGTACGGCGGTACCGAGGGGCTCGTTTCGATCGAAGATCTGGTCGAAGTGATCGTCGGCGACATTGCCGACGAGCACGACACCGACGAGGCGGTCGAGATCAAGCCGCTCGAGGAGGGCCTTTATTCGGCCGACGGCCGCGTCGATATCGCTGAACTCGAAGCCCTGCTGAACGTCGACCTTCTGTCCGACGAAGAAGAGGAAGAAGCCGACACGCTCGCTGGCCTCGTCTTCAAGATCGCCGGACGCGTGCCCACACGCGGCGAAATCATCCGCCACGACTCGGGCCTCGAATTCGAAATCCTCGATTCCGACCCTCGCCGCGTCAAACGCGTGCGCATCAACGCCAGGAATGTCTCAGGCGGCGCGCTCGATACCGGCGAGGAAGAAGGGACGGGGTAGGTCCGGCCCAACAATCAAGCCGTGATCTGTAACATCCCGGCTTCTGCTGGCCTGACGCATGGGACATCAACGCACTCTTGCCTTCCCCGTGCAGTTCAGGTGAATTCTCCTTCATGACATTGCATCGTGACCGAGACATTTCGCGAGAGAGCCTGATTGCCGACTTGCGTGCGGCGCTGGGCAAGGGCGCCGTCCTTACCGGTGCGGAGATCGGGGCCCGCCACGTGTCCGACATGAGCGCCACGGGTACGGCTCCCCCTTTCGCGGTGCTCCGTCCACGGACGGCCGCTGAGGTGTCGGCCATTCTCCGGCTATGCCATTCGGCAGGTCAATCCGTGATCGCACAGGGCGGCATGACTGGGCTGGCGGGCGGGGGAAATCCCACAGCCAATGACATCGTCATCAGCATGGAACTCTTGCGCGGCATCGAAGAGATCGACACGGTTTCCGCCACCATGACCGTCAAGGCCGGAACGCCGCTCGAAGAATGCCAGCAGGCGGCTGCTGATGCCGGTCTGTTTCTGGCGCTTGACCTCGGATCGCGCGGCTCGTGCCAGATCGGCGGCAATCTCTCGACCAACGCCGGCGGCATCCGCGTCATCCGGTATGGAATGGCGCGCGAACAGGTGCTGGGCCTTGAAGCTGTGCTGGCAGACGGCACCGTCGTCTCCTCGTTGAACAAGATGCTGAAGAACAACGCCGGCTACGATCTCAAGCATCTGTTCATCGGTTCGGAAGGAACGCTGGGCATCATCACACGTGCGGTGTTACGCCTGCATCCGCGTCCCGCTGCAATAGCCACCGCCTTGTGCGGATTGGCGGATGACAAGGCCATCATCACCTTGCTCCGCCGGGCGCAAGCCGAACTCGGAAACGTCATGGCCTTCGAGGCCCTGTGGCCCGACTATCACCGCCATGTCGCCCAGATTCTCGATGTCCGGCCGTTCAGCGATGACCACGCCTTCTGGGTCATCCTCGAATCGACGGCCAAGGCCGATGATGTCGAGGCCTTCCTTGCCGGAATGATCGAAGAAGGTGTGATGCAGGATTGTGCGGTGGCGCAGACCGAGGCACAGGCCCATGCCTTCTGGAGCGTGCGCGACGGCCATCCCGTCGATGACTTGCCCAACATAGTGAACTTCGATGTCTCGCTGCCGATCATGCAGATCGGAGCCTTTGCGGCGGATTGCCATGCCGCGATCAAGATGCGCTGGCCCAGCGCTCACTGTTTCATCTACGGCCATATCGGCGACAGCAACCTGCACATCACGACCTCGATCGACTATGGCCCTGGTGAAGACATGCATACAGTGGACGATCTGGTCTACGGCGCAGTAAAGGCCCACAGTGGTTCGATTTCTGCGGAACACGGAATTGGATCCTTGAAACGCTCATATCTTCACCTGTCGCGCAGCCCGCAGGAGCTGGCTCTGATGAGAACGCTCAAGCAGGCGTTGGACCCCAGTGGCATTCTCAATCCCGGCAAGGTGATCTGAATGGACGTCTTCCGCCCACTGATCAACTCGCATTGGGCTTTCCGGCTTTTTCTCGCACTTCCAGCCATTGCCATGCTGTGGCGGTTCGGGCTGATGGCTGGCGGCACCGGGCAGTTGCTCTCCGCTTCCGGCGAATGGGCCGCACGGCTGCTGATCGTGACGCTTGCCGTCACGCCTCTTCGCATGCTGTTCCACCAGTTCGGTCTGGCCCAGCACCTCCCGATGTGGCTGTTCAAACGGCGGCGCGATCTCGGGCTTGCCGCCTTTCTCTATGCGGCCCTGCATCTTGCCACCTATGTGGCGCGGCAGTCCAACCTGCATCTCATCCTCTATGAGATGCGGTACATCGAATATATCATGGGATGGATTGCCATCACGTCCATGCTGATCATTGCCGTCATCAGCAACGACTGGTCCGTGCACCACCTCGGTACGAAATGGAAGTTGTTGCAGCGCCTGGTCTATGTTTCGGCCGTTGCCGCTTTCCTGCACTGGCTGTGGATCAAGCTCGACGATGTCCCGGTTCTTGTCCATTTCGCGCCGCTGGCCGCGCTCGAAGCCTTTCGCCTCTGGTACAATTTTGCGCGGCCGGCGGGGCCCAGGCACCCGTCATAGCAGTCCGGGTGCGCCGTTTGTCCCCTCCGCCAAGCCAGAGGACACGTCCGGCGCACCACTCCACGCGCTCGTTCAAAGAACGAAGTCCGTGCTGAAAAGCTCCTTGATGGATGTCACCAGGATGGAGAAGTCGGCCACTGAATCGCCATTGATGTCGCCGCGCACGACAAGATCTGTTCCTGAATCGGCAATCCAGATCGAGTTTGCGGCAGCCGTGGTGCCGGCAAACTTGAAGGCCTGATCGTCTGCCTTCTTCACATTCGCATCGATGGCGTCGAGGTTGATCTTGTCCAGGCCAGAAACGAAATCCTGAATGGTGTCGCGCGCAGTGCCAGCGATGCCACTGTCCGACACGCGCAGGAAAATGAACTGGTCGGCGGCATTGTCGCCGGCACCGCCGCGCAGAATGTCCCCCTCGCTGCCGCCGGTCAGGCGATCGCGCCCGGCCCCGCCGAGCAGACTGTCAGTGCCACGATCACCTGTTAGCGTATCGTTTCCGTCACCGCCCTTGATGATGTCGGTGCCGTCCATTCCAAAAATCGTGTCGTTGCCGCCTCGGCCGTCAATCACGTCGGCATAGCGGGTTCCCGTGAAGGCATCCGAGCTGTCGCCCAACGCAATGTCGAGCGCGCCGCGGGGATCGACGATCCGCGTCGCGGCAATCGCGTTGGTCTCCGGTGTCAGCGCCATGAACGTGAAGATCAGCCGTCCATCCGGAAGTTCGTCCACGGACCGGAGATCGGCGAAGTTCCGGATACCGTCATTGGGGACATAATTGTCATAGACTGTTGCGACGTCGCCGTCGGCAGTGCCATCGGCATTGAAGATCCGGACCTGAATCTTGTAGCCAATCGTGTCGTTATCGGGGTTGCTGCGCCAGGTGACCGCAAAGCGGCCATCGCTCAGCGCTGTTATCTCGGACCGCCGGTGCTCCGAGAAGATGTCGTCGGGCACCGTGAATATATCGCCAACCTTGTCACCGGCCGCAGTGATGATCTGGCCCTGTATCACCGGCCCCTTGTTGTATGGGGGCGTGAGGCTCTCGTCGGACCAGGTGACAACGAAATTTCCGTTTTGAAGTCTTTCGATTGCGACATCGGCGAACTGGCCGATTCCGGTCAGCGGGATTTCCTCTCCGGAGGGGCTTCCATTTTTATTGTAGCGCTGGACGGCCACTTCTTCATTGAGAACGCCGGAGATGGAGATGCCCGCCACAATCAGGCCCCCCGCTCCGAAGGTTGCGGAAAAACCACCCGATTCATCGACGAAGAAGCTGGCGGGAAGCGGCATTTCCCCGCCACTCGGCGTACCGTCAGCATTATAGATGCGGAACCTCGTTGGAGGGCTCGACGAGGACGACGACTGGTCCTCCCAGAACACCACGTACCTCCCGTCATTCAGCGCCATGATTGATTCAACGTTCTGATCGCCACTGGTCACGGTCGGCACCGTGATTTCTCCGCCGATTTTTCCGCCGGAGGCACTGAAAATCTGCATGCGGACGGTTGTGCCGGTAAAATCAGGAGCAGTTTCACTTTCATCCGTCCAGACGACGACGATGTTGCCATTCTTGAGCTGCACCACCTGGGCATCTGACTGCTTGCCGAACGTCGTGGTGTTGACATCCTGATTGTTGCCGGCAGCGGAACCGTCGACCGTGAACTGCCGCATCGAGATGTCGGCGGTGCTACTCAACTCATCGGCAACGACAAGCAGGTTGCCATTGCGCAGGATGATGGCGTCATTTGTCCAATCGACGGTGCTGCCGGGATCAACATCGTAAACGCTGAAATTCTGATAGACGACCGGCTTCGCCATGGCTGTACTCCTCAATCTGAAAGTGTGCAGCCGCGCGGTTTAAACTTCCAATCACACAACCTTAAATAAACAAACTGTGATCCAACCGCATTTCACCAAATTTCGGGGATGACGATCAGGGCCTGCCGGATAGAATGATTTCGGCGCCGCGCCAGCCGGCCATCATCGAGGGCGCATTGGTATTGCCGGCGATCAGGTTGGGGAAAATCGAAGCGTCGCAGATGCGCAGGCCCTCGATCCCGTGCACCCGCAACTGCGGATCGACCACGGAAGTGGCGGGATCAGGGCCCATGCGACAGGTGCAAGACTGGTGATAGACGGTGCCGCTGCGTTGCCGCAGGTCGTGGATCAAGTCCTCGTCGCGGCTGACAGCCGGTCCTGGGCGCAGTTCCTCGGCAATGAGGCTCTTCATCGGTTCGGTGGCGGCGATGGTGCGGAGATATTTCACTGCACTCAGCATCTCAGCCTCATCCTGCGCCGTGCCATAGACATTGAAGGACAGTTTCGGTGCCGTGAAGGGATCAGCGGACTTGATCATCACCTCGCCGGTGCTGGTGGGCCGGCAGTTGGACAGGCCAAGCGACAGGCCCGAGAAGGGATCTGGATTGAGCAACGGGCGTTCGCCATCCTTGGGGATCAGCGTCGAGAAGGCCTGCATGTAAAGCTGCATGTTGGGCCGGTCCAGATCGGGGCTGGTGCGGAAGAAGCCGCCGCCCTGATTGACGCTGAGAGACAGGGGGCCACGCCGCGTCAGGATATATTGCAGCCCGGTGCGCAGCTTGCCCCACCACGGGCGTAGTGTGTCGTTGAGCGTCGGCACCTTCATGCGGAAGGTGTAGTTGATGCCATGATGGTCCTGCATCCGCGCGCCGACATTGGCGTTGGCCTGAAGAACATCAATGCCAAGCGATTGCAGCAGAGGTCCGGGACCGATGCCTGACAGCTGCAACAGCTGCGGCGAGTTGAGGGCACCGCCCGAGAGGATCACATCGCTGCCCGCCCTGGCGGTGAGGCGCTGGCCATGCCTTGCATATTCGACGCCCACCGCGCGTTTGCCCTCGAAGAGGATTCGCGTCACGTGGGCACGGGTTTCGACTTTCAGGTTCTTCCGTCCCATGGCCGGCCGCAGAAAGGCGCGCGCGGCCGAAAGCCTGCGGCCGCCCTTGGTGGTGAGTTGATAGAGGCCAACGCCTTCCTGTTCGGCACCATTGAAGTCCGGATTGCGTTTCAGGCCCGTCGCTTCGGTGGCGGCGATGAAGGGTTCGCACAGGGGATGGGCGTCGGCGCCAATGTCAGTAATCGTCAGCGGTCCGCCACTGCCGCGCCAGGCGTGGTCACCCGCCGCATAGTCCTCCATCTGCTTGTAGATGGGCAGCACATCGTCCCAGCCCCAGCCTGTATTGCCCTGGCGCTTCCAATCCTCATAGTCTTGCGCGTGGCCGCGGATATAAACCATGGCGTTGATCGACGACGACCCGCCGAGAATTTTGCCGCGTGGATAATAGTCACGCTGGCCATTGAGGCCGGGATCGGGCTCGGCCTCGTACATCCAATTGCAAGTCTTGTCATAGAAGGTCTTGCCGTAGCCCAGCGGCATCTGCACGAAGAAGCGCATGTCGCTGCCGCCGGCCTCAAGCAGCAGCACACGATGCTTGCCACTCGCAGTCAGCCGGTTGGCCAGCACGCAACCGGCGGAGCCAGCACCAACGATGATGAAATCAAAATCCAAGATGTCCGACCCGTTCAGGTGCAATCCTTGTCGCCGACATACCATTCCTCGGCGGCGATGTCCTCGAACACGATCCACATATCGGTGGGTTTCAGGCCGGTGGCCTCGACGACGGCATTCTTGATGCCGGTGGCCATCTTCTGCTTGGTCGCCTTCGAATGGCCCTTCAGGATCTTGACGGTGATCATCGGCATGGCAAATCCTCTCTCTGGTGAGCTGTAACACTATGAACCGAAGCATTTCGTAGCAAAAGCGCCAGTTCTTGCTCACCTTCGGTGATAATTTTTCATCACCCGCCGGGCCTGCGACCTGCTATCAGGGCATTCCAGCAGACCCTTGCGCTGGAGGCACTCCCCATGAAAATCAAGGACCTCAAGGTCTTCATCGTCGGCAATCCGCCGCCCTCCTGGGGCGGGCGCTATTTCACCTTCGTCAAGCTAACCACCGACAACGGCATCGAAGGCATCGGCGAATGCTATTGCGCCACCTTCGGGCCGAAGGCGATGACGACGATGATCGAGGATACATTCGGGCGCTATGTGGAGGGCATGGACCCGTTCCACATCGAGGACCTATGGCGCAAAGTCTATGGCTCGGGCTTCACCCAGCGCCCAGACGTGTCGCTGATGGGCGTGCTTTCGGGCATCGAAATCGCGCTGTGGGACATCATCGGCAAATCCGTCAACAAGCCGGTCTATGAGCTCCTCGGCGGACGCGTGCAGGAGAAACTGCGTTCCTATACCTACATCTATCCCGACCTTGCCAAGGGCCAGGACGACTCGATCTACTGGAATGCCGAGGCTTCGGCCGAACGAGCGGCCGAATATGTGAAGAAGGGCTTCACCGCCATCAAGTTCGATCCAGCAGCGCCATACTCAGCGTTTGACCCGCGCCAGCCGTCGCTGGAATCGATCGAACTCTGTACGCGATTCTGCCGGCTGATCCGCGAGGCGGTGGGCGACAAGGCCGATCTCCTGTTCGGCACGCACGGACAGTTCACGGCCTCTGGCGCCATCCGCTTTGCCAAGCAGATCGAAAAATACAATCCGCTGTGGTTCGAGGAGCCGACGCCGCCCGACCGTCCGGAGGAAATGGCCCTTGTGGCGCGCGGCACATCGATTCCGGTAGCGACCGGCGAACGGCTCACCACCAAGTATGAATTCGGCCGTGTGCTGGAGTTGCGCGCCGCATCGATTCTGCAAATGGCGCTGGGCCGCGTCGGCGGCATCTGGGAGGCCAAGAAGATCGCCGGCATGGCGGAAGTCTTCTACGCTCAGATCGCGCCACATCTTTATGCCGGACCGATCGAGGCCGCCGCCAATATTCACTATGGCACGTCGCTGCCCAATTTCCTCATTCTGGAATCAATCGAAACCTTCGGCGGCTTCTATGCCAAGCTGCTGAAGAAGCCGATCCAGTGGGAGGACGGCTATGTCATCCCGCCCACGGCGCCAGGTCTCGGCGTCGAGCTCAATGAAGAGGTCGCGCTGGCGCATCCCTATACCGGAACCAAGTTACATCTGGAAATGACCAACCACGTGGTGAGATAAAATGCATTACGGATACATCGGCCTCGGCAATCTCGGCGGACATCTCGCCATGAGCCTGATCAGGAAGGGCTACAAGCTCACGGTCTTTGATCTCGATCCCAAACTGGCCGAGCGCCACGTCAAGGCGGGCGCCACGCTGGCTGCTTCCCCGAAGGAGCTGGCGGCGCAAGTTGACCACGTCTTCACCTGCCTGCCCTCGCCGACGATTTCGGAGAAGGTGTTGGGCCAGATCCTCGATGGCTTGAAGCCCGGCGGCACATGGATCGAGAATTCGACCAACGGCCGCGACGAGATGAAACGCCTCGCCGCACTGGCTGAGGCGCGCGGCATCCGCACGCTGGAAGCACCAGTAACGGGTGGCGTGCATCTGGCGGCGCGCGGCGAGATCACCGTGCTGGTGGGCGGTGACAAGGATTTGTTCGATCTCCATGCGCCAGCGCTTCAAACCATCGGCAAGAAGATTTTCCACATGGGGCCGCTGGGCTCCGCCGCCGTCATCAAGGTCATCACCAACATGCTGGCCTTCATCCACCTGGTCGCCGACGCCGAGGCGCTGATGCTGGCCAAGCGCGGCGGCCTCGATCTCGCACAGGCATGGCACGCGATCACCGCGTCGAGCGGATCGAGCTTCGTGCATGAGACGGAAGGCCAGTTGATCCTCAATGGCAGTTACGACATTGCCTTCACCATGGACCTCGCCTTGAAGGACCTGGGCTTCGCCATGAACTTCGGCAAGGAATTCGGCGTGCCGCTCGACCTCGCTTCGATGACCAACCAGACCTTCATGAAGGGCAAGGCCGCCTATGGTGGGTCAGCGCAGTCGACGCAGATCGCCAAGCTGCTCGAAGACGTGCTCGACACCGACCTTCGCGCCCCCGGCTTCCCGGCGCGGCTGGAATAGCCAAGGGCGGACCTTCATGTGGTCCGCCCCGGCTTTCCGCCGCTCCGGTGTCAGCCGCGCGGCGGCACGGTGTCCGCCACCGGCAGCGACGGGTCGAGATGGTCCCATGCCACGTGCCGCTTGTGATAGACGGCAATCACCGGCGTGATGGCGCCGGGATCGTCCATGCTTCCGGCGGTGAGGGCCAGCATGCCGGGCATGGCACTCGAGCGGAAGCTGATACGTCCGCCACACTCGGGGCAGAATTCGCGCGTCGCCGTCGCGCCGGAATCGGTCGGGCTCGCGAAGGCCTTGGTCGTCCCTGTCACGCGAACAGCTTCCGCCGGGAAGGCGGCAGCGGTGATGTGGCCGGCACCTGAGGATTTCTTGCAGTCCAGGCACTGGCAATGCAGGGCAAACATCGGGTCGGCCTCGACCTCATAGCGCACGGCGCCGCACTGGCAGCTTCCGGTGATCTTTCCCATGATCCCTGTCCCTCACATGTCCATGCAGGCGGCGATCTCAATCGAGCCGCCGGCCTTCAGGATCGGACAGCCGCTGGCCTTTTTGTGGGCGTCCTCGAGGCTCGACGCCTCGATCAGGCTGTAGCCGCTGGCAGGGTTTGCGCCACCGCCCGCCGCGAGAGACCCATCGGACTTGACCGTGCTGGATTTGCCAACGGGATTGCCGCCGTCAATAACGGCCGATCCCATGGAGCCGAACCAATTGCCCCAGGCATCCATGACCTTCTTGACGTCCGCGGGGTTTGGGGCGCTGCCGCCGTGATAGACAAACAGATACTTGGGCATCGTCGTTCCTCTCTGCTGTTGGCGTGACGGGTCTCGCCCGTCACTGTAAGATACGCTCAGTCACGCACGTCCAAAATGGCAAGTCTTCCGGCAATTCGATCATCTTCATTGTAGGAACTTCACAATGCCAAGCTACGATCCCTCCGGTTTGCGGCGGCTGCAGGAGCAACTGATGCAGTTGCACCGCTGCGGCGTCATTCCGGCTGCAGCGCCGGTGCTAGGCGCGATGATGACCGAGACCCTGCTGCGGCTGCAGGATACGCTGCTGGCGGAAATTCCGGCCTTCACCTCCTCGGCCAACCCAGATGTGCTGCCGGCTCTCAGACAACACGCGGAGGATCAGGCGCGCGAGCTCCTCCGCCTGTTCTCGGGTGGGAGCGTGGGCGATTTCCGGTTTGTCCGCGACCACGCCCAGCGCCGTGCCGAACAGCATTTTCCTCTTGAGGTGGTTCTGCATGCCTATCGCTGCGGCCACCGCGTGCTGTCGCAATGGCTGCGCGAGGCGGCCCTGGCCACCGCACCGGGCTCGCCGGACACGATGGCGGCGGCGGTCGCGGATTTCTCCATCGAATATACCAACGCCATCAGCATCATTGCCGCGTCGGACTACGTAACCCGCACGCGCCTCCTCACCGAAGCCGAAGGCGACCGCCGCTCCGAACTTTTGAATATCCTGCTGTCGGGGCATGACGAGTCGGATGGCCGCGTGTCGCGTCTGATGAAACGCGCCGGCTACCTCGATCAGCGCCAGACCTACTGCGTCATCGCCGCGCAGGCGGTCAATCCACCGGAGATGGAAAACCCCGAGCGCGTGCGGCGGATCATCGATGCGATCGCCACGGCCATCACCGGCAGCAGCATCCGCTTGCTGGCGGGGGTGCGGAACAATGTCGTCACCGCCGTGCTGTCCGATCTCCGCCGCCAGTCCGGCTGGACTGCCGCAAAGAGCAATCTGTCCGAACGCATCCAACCACTGCTGATGACGCTCGGACCATCAGTCCTGGTGGGCGTCAGCGCCGATCATCCGTCCACGTCCTATCTCCCTCAGGCTTTGACCGAAGCGGGCATCGCCCTTGATCTTGCCGATGTCACGCAACGCGTCGCGATGTTTACCAAGCTTCCGGTGCGTGGTCTGCTTGTGTTGCGTGGCGCAGAGGATGTTCGAAAGGCGCCACCCACCTGGCTGGCGCGGTTGATCGCTGCCGATGGCGAAGCCTCCGGTAGCCTGATCACGACATTGCGCGCCTTTGCCGATGCCGACATGAATATGCAGCAAGCCGCGCGGCAGCTGTCGCGGCATCCAAATACGCTCTATGCGCGCTTCGCGCGCATCCATGAGATCACCGGCCTCGACGGCCAGCGCTACCGCGAACTCACCGAGTTGCTGCTGGCAGCGGATTGCTGGTGCGTGTAAGTTATATAAAGCTCACCACCATAAATTGAAGTCTGTTCGCTATTTTCCTATTGAGCGATTCACCCAATTGGCCCAACCTTCCGGCGGGGACCAAGCTGGTCCCCAGGGGAAACAATGGCTTGGGGAAGCGATATGACAATCAAGAATCCGTCACCCTCGTTGTATAACGAGGATCTAGCGCCTGCGACCGAACGGAAGTGGGGAGCCTTTTCAATCTTCAATGTGTGGACGTCGGACGTTCACAGCCTATGGGGATACTACCTGGCAGCGAGCCTGTTCTTGCTGTGTGGAAGTTTCATCAACTTCGTACTGGCCATCGGCATCGGTTCACTGGTGATCTTTGCATTGATGAGCCTGGTCGGAAATGCCGGTGTGCGCACGGGCGTGCCCTATCCGGTTCTGGCGCGGGCGTCGTTCGGTACGTTCGGTGCCAATGTCCCCGCACTCGTTCGCGCGATCGTGGCCTGCTTCTGGTACGGCGCCCAGACGTCGGCGGCTTCCGGCGCAATCGTCGCACTGCTCGTGCGCAATGAAGGTCTTCTGTCATTCCACCAGACCAGCCACATGCTTGGTCACTCGACACTCGAGGTGATCTGCTACGTGATCGTATGGGCTTTGCAGCTGCTGATCATCCAGCGCGGCATGGAAACAGTTCGCAAGTTTCAGGATTGGGCTGGTCCAGCTGTATGGGTGATGATGCTGATCCTCGCCATCTATCTGCTGGTCAAGTCCGGCACCTTCTCGTTTGGCAGCGAAATCCCGCGGGACGTGCTGCTGAAGGCCACGGCCGATGCGGGCGTTCCCGGAGAACCCGGTTCGTTTGCCGCCCTCGCTGCAGTCGCCGCCACGTGGATCACCTATTTCGCAGCGCTCTATCTGAATTTCTGCGATTTCTCGCGTTATGCAACGAGCGAGAAGGCTCTGCGCCAAGGAAATCTCTGGGGTCTTCCCATCAATCTGCTGGCCTTCTGTCTGGTCGCCGGCGTCACAACCACCGCTGCCTTCACGGTCTATGGCGAAGTGCTGCTGCACCCTGACCAGATCTCCGCGAAGTTCGACAGCTGGTTCCTGGCGCTCCTCGCCGCACTCACATTCGCTGTTGCTACACTGGGCATAAATGTGGTGGCGAATTTCGTGTCACCTGCATTCGACTTCGCAAATGTCTTTCCGTCGAAGATCAACTTCAAGCGCGGCGGTTACATCGCTGCTGGCATTGCCCTGGTGCTCTATCCATGGGCGCCATGGCAAACCGGTGCCGCGCATTTCGTGAACTTCATCGGCGCAACCATGGGCCCGGTGTTCGGCATCATGATGGTCGACTACTATCTGATCCGCAAAGGCGTCATCAACGTCGAAGCGCTGTATCAAGAGAATGGCGAGTTCAAGTTCCAGAACGGCTGGCATGTGAATGCTTTCATCGCCTTCGCGGTAGGCGCGATCTTCTCGTCGATCCTGCCTACATTCACGAACATCCTCCCGACCTGGTGGGGAACCTATGGCTGGTTCTTCGGCGTTGCCATCGCGGGCGTGGTCTATTACGTGCTGCGCATGGGTTCGCGGAAATAGGCTCTCGTAGCAATAACGAGGGGGCGGTCTGCACAGTCCGCCCCCTTTTCTTTACTCATTTTAGCGAATTGAACAGCCCATAAAACCAGCGGCCCCGGAGGATGTACCTCGCGGGGCCTGTCCGTGCAGCTTGCACTTTGCCCTTTCTCTCGGGCGATTGATCACCGCATGGCGCGGTGCTGTTGCAGAGGATATGTGGGGCACCTGCTGATCAGGTGAGCGGACCTTGCGTCGGGGGCATCAGTGTCATAGACCTCGCTGCTTCTTGTTGTTGTCAGCTTCTGCTCACATGATGTGTTCGTCAAATCACGCTTTGAGACAGGAGTGTTGACGCGTCATCGGATGCCGCGTCCTGGCTAGAAAAAATGCCGCGCCCCAAGGCCAGGGAAAAGGTGTAATTGACGATTGAAATCTCCTCGAACTCCAGTTTAGAATGATTCTAATATTCATTCGGTGAACGCATCCGTCTGCCCGGGACTTCCTGCGCAGCGTCGGCTTCGCCATTACAACGAACCTCAACGGCAATTCAGATCACCAGCGGAGAATACAATGGACACCAAGATCGACAAGGGCGTGGGCAAATGCCCGGTCATGCACACGGCGGCGGGCGCGAGGTCGAACAGCGACTGGTGGCCGAACCAATTGAACCTGAAGATCCTCCACCAGAACTCCGCCCTGTCGAATCCGATGGGCGAGGACTTCAATTATGCCGAGGCCTTCAAGTCGCTCGACCTCAAGGCCCTGAAGCAGGATATCGTCGCGCTGATGACGAACTCGCAAGAGTGGTGGCCGGCGGACTTCGGACATTACGGCCCCTTTTTCATCCGCATGGCCTGGCACAGTGCGGGTACCTATCGCACCGGCGATGGCCGCGGTGGTGCAGGCACCGGCCAGCAGCGCTTCGCGCCGCTCAACAGCTGGCCTGACAACGGCAACCTGGACAAGGCGCGGCGCCTGCTGTGGCCGATCAAGCAGAAGTACGGCAACAAGATTTCGTGGGCCGATCTGATGGTGCTTGCCGGCAACTGCGCGCTGGAGTCGATGGGCTTCAAGACCTTCGGGTTCGGCGGTGGCCGCACCGATGTCTGGGAGCCAGAGGAAGACACTTACTGGGGGAACGAAGACACCTGGCTGGGCGACAAACGCTATAGCGGTGACCGTGATCTCGAAAACCCGCTCGCCGCCGTGCAGATGGGCCTGATCTATGTGAACCCGGAAGGACCGAACGGCAATCCGGACCCGGTTGCAGCGGCCCGCGACATTCGCGAGACCTTCGCGCGCATGGCGATGGATGACGAAGAAACGGTGGCGCTCATCGCCGGTGGCCACACGTTCGGCAAGACGCATGGCGCAGGTCCAGCCTCGCATGTCGGCCCCGAGCCGGAAGCCGCACCCATCGAAGCTCAGGGCCTCGGCTGGCTGTCGAGCTACGCAAGCGGCAAGGGCGGCGATGCCATCACCTCCGGCCTCGAAGTCATCTGGACGACGACACCGACCAAGTGGAGCAACAATTTCTTCTGGAATCTCTTTGGTTACGAATGGGAGTTGACCAAGAGCCCGGCCGGCGCGCACCAGTGGATTCCGAAACATGGCATGGGCGCCAACACGGTGCCGGATGCGCATGATCCGAACAAGCGTCACGTGCCTTCGATGCTCACCACCGATCTGGCTCTGCGCTTTGACCCGGCATACGAAAAGATTTCGCGCCGCTTCCTGGAGAACCCGGACAAGTTCGCAGATGCCTTTGCCCGCGCATGGTTCAAGCTCACGCATCGCGACATGGGTCCGAAGACGCGCTACATCGGCCCTGAGGTTCCCGCTGAAGACCTGATCTGGCAAGACCCCGTCCCCGCAGTGGATCATCCGCTGATCGATGCCAAGGACGCGGCTGGCCTCAAGGCCAAGGTCCTCGCATCCGGCCTGTCGGTTTCGGATCTCGTCTCCACCGCCTGGGCCTCGGCCTCCACCTTCCGCGGCTCCGACAAGCGCGGCGGTGCCAACGGCGCCCGTATCCGTCTGAGCCCGCAGAAGGATTGGGAGGTCAATCAGCCGGCCACGCTGGCGAAGGTGCTGCAGACACTCGAAGGTATCCAGAAGGCTTTCAATGCCTCGGCTTCTGGCGGCAAGAAGGTATCGCTCGCCGATCTCATCGTGCTGGCAGGAAACGCTGCCGTCGAGCAGGCCGCAAAGGCTGCCGGGCATGATGTCGACGTCCCGTTCACGCCGGGCCGCACCGATGCGACGCAAGAACAGACTGACGTTGAATCCTTCGCCGTACTCGAACCTATCGCCGATGGTTTCCGCAACTATCAGAAGAAGGCCTATGCACTGCCGTCGGAGGCCATCCTTGTCGACCGTGCGCAGCTGCTCACACTCACGGCACCGGAGATGACCGTGCTCATCGGCGGCATGCGCGCGTTGAACGCCAACACGGGCGGCGCCCAGCACGGTGTCTTCACCAAGCGGCCGGGTGCACTCACCACCGACTTCTTCGTCAACCTGCTCGACATGGGCACGGCCTGGACACAGACGCCGGATGGCACATTCGAAGGCCGCGATCGCAAGACCGGTGAGGTGAAGTGGACAGCGACCCGCGCCGATCTCGTCTTCGGCTCGAACTCACAGCTCCGCGCGCTGGCCGAAGTCTATGCACAGGACGATTCGCAGAAGAAGTTCGTGCAGCACTTCGTCGCCGCTTGGACCAAGGTGATGAATGCCGACCGCTTCGACGTGAAGTAACTCGAAATCACGCGCGGGGAGAACCCGAGCGGGAAATCGCGCACGATGCTTGAAACAGGGGCGGCCCCGGCCAGGGGCCGCCCCTTGTCATGTCATCTCACGACACTTCGAGACCATCCAGCATGCGCGCAGCCATCAGCGTGTTTTTCGGCCAGCGGTTTTGGGCTTGCAATATTTGTTCCTCAAATGTTCTTGACGGAGGCCGCTGACCTCCTGTAGCGTCAAGCTCATCTGGTGAGGCGGGATCATGACATCGCGTGTGGCAACCGTAGCGTTTCAAGGCATCGAAGCCGTCGCAGTGGATGTGCAGGCACAATTCGTCTCCGGCCAGGTGGTTTTCAATGTCGTCGGTCTTGGCGACAAGGCGGTGGCGGAAAGCCGCGAGCGGGTGCGCGCCGCCCTTCATGCCATCGGACTGGCGCTGCCGGGCAAGCGCATCGTCGTCAACCTGTCACCTGCCGACCTGCCGAAGGAGGGGAGCCATTTCGACCTTCCCATCGCGCTGGCGCTCCTGTCGGCGCTTGGTATCATCCCGCCGGATTTTCTCTCGCGCTATGTGGTGATGGGCGAACTGGCGCTCGATGGCGCCATTCTCGGTGTCTCCGGAGCGCTGCCCGCCGCCATTGCCGCCAACGCCAAGGACATGGGGCTCATTTGTCCCAAGGTGTCAGGTGCCGAAGCAGCCTGGGCCGGTGAAGACATCGACATTCTTGCCCCTGAAAACCTGATCCAGCTGATCAATCACGTCAAAGGCACCCAGGTGCTGTCGCGGCCACGGCCCGGGCTTGCACCCGAGGCTGAGGCGCTGCCGGACCTCAAGGATATCAAGGGCCAAGAAGCCGGCAAGCGGGCTTTGGAAGTCGCGGCGGCGGGCGGACATCATTTTCTCATGGTCGGACCTCCGGGGGCCGGAAAATCAATGCTCGCGCAACGGCTTCCTTCGATCCTGCCGCCGATGGATCCGCGCGAGATGCTGGACGTCAGCATGGTGGCCTCGCTGGCCGGCGAACTTTCAGGCGGACACTTGTCGCGGCGGCGGCCGTTCCGTGCGCCGCATCATTCGGCCTCGATGCCGGCGCTGGTTGGCGGAGGGTTGCGGGCCAAGCCCGGCGAAATGGCGTTGGCGCATCACGGTGTGCTTTTCCTCGATGAACTTCCGGAGTTCCAGCCGCGCGTTCTCGAAAGTTTGCGCCAGCCGATGGAGAGCGGCGAGGCTGTCGTGGCGCGAGTCAATTATCACGTCACCTATCCGGCCCGTTTCCAGCTCATCGCCGCGATGAATCCGTGCAAATGCGGCATGGCGGGAGCACCAGGACACGTGTGCCGCAGTGGTCCGCGATGTGCCTCCGACTATCAGTCCCGCATTTCAGGGCCATTGCTCGACCGCATGGACATCCAGATCGAGCTGCCGGCCGTGAAAGCGTCAGATCTCACACTGCCGCCACCCAAAGAATCGAGTCTCGACGTTGCGGCCCGCGTTCTTGCCGCCAGGCAGATCCAGCTCAAGCGGTTTATAGCCTTGGGCAAGCCCACGCTCCGCACCAACGCCCAGGCCGATGGCGCCATGCTGGAGGCAATCGCCACACCCGAAGCAAGTGGGCAGAAGCTGCTGCGCGAGGCGGCTGATGCGATGAACCTCTCGGCGCGAGGCTATCATCGCGTGCTGCGTGTTGCGCGGACGCTGGCAGATCTCGATGGACGCGCAGAGGTGGCGCGGCTTCATATTGCCGAAGCCCTGAGTTATCGGCAGCGGCTTGCGGCCTTCCAAACTGCGGCTTGAGCCAGCAATCATATTATCCACAGTTTACGGTATATTTACCATGATCCGGGCCAGTAAGGCTTTTGCAATTGGTGCATGGCAAGCCTTGCATCGATGGGAAAGACAGAACCACGACCGGCTCCCGATTCTGCGCTGAACCAGGCGAAGACGAAGGATGACGATCTGTCGGAAGCGCTGGTTCATCTGGCGCGGCCGGAGCTCGGCTATGGCACCATCATAGGCGGCGCATCGGTGGTCATGTTGCTCAGCGGCATCTGTGTCGCCATCGCATTCTCATCGCAAGCAACTTACACGCTGCTCTGCCTGACATTGGCGGGGCTGATCATGACGGTCGGCGTCATGCTGGGTGAAGTCTACTGGCGCCGCGGCACCACCCGCCGCATGGCCGCACTGGCCACGGCGATCTCTGCCTTGCAGGACTCGCAGCGGCAGGCGGAAGCTTCGAGCCGGGCAAAGTCGCGGTTTCTTGCAACAACGAGCCATGAAATCCGCACGCCCATGAACGGTGTCATCGGCATGATCGGGCTGCTGATGGAAACGCCGCTGACGCCGGAACAGAGAAACTATGCTCACACTGCCGAGGCATCGGCGCGGGCCCTGTTATCGATTGTCGACGAACTTCTGGACAGCTCGAAAGCCGAGCAACAAGATCTTACCGCCGCGTGCGAACCGGTGGATTTGCTAGCACTGGTCGAATCCGTCACGGAACTGCTGGCTCCACGCGCGCATGCGAAGGGAGTTGAAATCTCATGCTTCGTGTCGAGCAGCCTTCCAAACAGGATCCTTGGCGATGAAAAACGCCTGCGCCAGGTCTTGTTCAATCTCTGTGGCAATGCGATCAAATTCACATCCAGAGGCGGTATCGCCGTCTCGGCCCTGGCTGGCACTGACAATACACTGCATTTGCGTGTTGCAGACAGTGGGATTGGCATGACCGAGGCCGAACTTGGCCGCGTGTTCGAGGAATTCACCCAGGCCAATCCCGAAACCAAACGCCTGTTCGGTGGCACCGGCCTCGGCCTGTCGATTTCGAAACATCTGGTCGAAGCCATGGGGGGCCGAATCTCTGCGTCCTCGACGCCAGGCGAAGGGTCGTGCTTTGACGTCTTCCTGCCACTGCAATCCGCCGTTCCGGAGAATCACGTCCGCTTGCTCGATGGCCGTCATTATCTGATCGCCGCACCGCGCTCGATCACATCGCAGCACCTCTATCAGACCCTCGAGGAACACGGCGCTCAGGCGACCTGGGTTGAATCGCCGGAGGAGCTTTCACGTATCCTCAGGCGCGATGCATCTGGTGCAGCTCATCTGATCTGTGATGCGAGTTATGCCGACATGCTGCGTGGGTGGGCGGCCGAAAATGCCGGCCCATCAGCAGTTCGTCACATCTTCGTCTTCGTCAAGGCGGAGGAACGGCGCCAATACAGTGATCTGTTGACGCGCCCCTTCTCCGGTTACCTGCTCAAGCCATTTCGCCGCCAATCAGTTCTACGGCTTCTCACGTCGCAGGATGAAAGCCAGATTGCCACTGCGGTCGAGGATCTGCGCGACATCGTCAAGGGCTCCGTGCCTGCCCGCGGCATGAACGTGCTGCTGGCCGAAGATAATCCGGTGAATGCCCTGCTCGCCCGCACGATGCTGGAGCGCGCGGGGTACAAGGTCATGCATGCGCTCAATGGGCAGAAGGCTGTCGAGGCCATCGGAGCGGGCTTCGTGCCGGATATGATCGTCATGGATGTGGAAATGCCGATCATGAACGGGCTAGAGGCTACGCGCCGCATCAGGGCAATGGAGACTGCCAGGGGTGCGGGCCGGACGCCGATACTGGCGCTAACGGCCAACGCTCAGCGCGAGGATATCGCCGAATGCCTGGCGGCCGGAATGGATGGCCACCTCTCCAAACCATTCGACCGGCAGGACCTCGATGAAGCCATCCTCAGACTGGTTGCCCGCCGCTCGGCGGCCTGATTTTCCCACACTTTCATAATGCCCGGGTCTGTGGCAAACAGGCGGAATTGGAGTAATTGACCTGTCCGAGACACCAGATATCCGGGCCGAACGCGGCAACTTGATCCTCCGTCAGGCGCAAGGAGCAGACGAGATCGAAGCCTGCCAACGATTGCGCTTTCGAGTCTTTTATGAAGAACTTGGCGCGCGTGCGGATGCAGACGCCGTCGCCACGAAGCGCGATCATGACCGCTTCGACGCCATCTGCGACCACCTCGTCGTCGTGCGGACCGAGGGAACGGGCCAGACTGATGCCATTCAACTCAAGGACGGCGAACTGATCGGCACGTATCGTCTGCTTCGCCAGTCCGTGGCGGACACGCATGGTGGATTCTACACTCAAGATGAGTTCAACATTGCGCCGCTGATCGCCTCGCATCCCGGCCTGCGGTTTCTGGAGCTTGGCCGCTCCTGTGTGCTGAAACCATTCCGCACAAAACCTGTCGTCGAGTTGTTGTGGCAGGGTATCTGGAACTACGTCCGGGCTCACAACCTGCATGTGATGCTAGGCTGTGCCAGTCTTGAGGGGACCGATCCCACGCCGCATGCACGGGCACTCAGTTTTCTTGCACATAACGCCAAGGCTCCGGCAGAGTGGCGGGTGCGGGCCCTCGATCATCGCTACATTGAGATGAACCGAATGCCGGCCGATCAGATCGATCCGCGTCAGGCGTTGCGTGACTTGCCGCCCCTGATCAAGGGGTATCTCCGGCTCGGCTGCTACATCGGAGATGGGGCCGTCATCGATGAGCAGTTCAACACCATCGACGTCCTGATCGTCCTGCCGGTATCAGCCATCAGTGAGAGATATTTCGCGCATTTCGGCCGGCCTAGCGATTGATATCGTAAGCCGTGATGGCCGCCAGATTCAGAATCTCCGAAGCCGTGGCGGACATCGAGGCGATCTGGACCGGGCGGTCCAGCCCGGTCAGCAGCGGGCCAACGACGGTGACGCCGCCCAGTTGCTGCAACATCTTTGTCGAGATCGATGCCGAATGCGCGGCCGGCATAACCAGCACATTGGCCGGTCCGGTCAGACGGCAGAAGGGGTAAAGCGCCATGGCTTCGCGTGACAGCGCAACATCGGCTCCCATCTCGCCATCATATTCGAAATCAACAGAACGCTTGTCGAGGACCTTGACCGCATTGCGCACGTATTCCGAACGTTCACCGCGTGGATAGCCGAAGGTAGAATAGGACAGGAAGGCAACACGCGGTTCATAACCAAAGCGGCGGGCAACACCTGCTGCCTCCTGCGCGATGTCGGCAAGCTCCTCTGCTGACGGCAGCTCGTGAATAGACGTGTCAGCGATAAAGACTGTCCGGCCGCGAACCAGCGCCATCGAGACGCCGATTGGCCGATGACCCGGGCGGTTGTCGATGGCACGCCTCACATTATCAAGGGCGACGGAGAAGTTCCGGGTGAGGCCGGTCACCAAGCCATCGGCATCTCCCATCGCCACCATGCAAGCAGCAAAGACGTTGCGGTCCTGGTTCACCATGCGCTGGCAATCCCTCAGCAGGAACCCATTCCGCTGCAGCCGTTCATACAGGAAATTTGCGTAATCGACATTTCGGTCGGATATGCGCGCGTTGGAGATCTCGACGTTCTCATGAAGTTCAAGAGCGCCGCTCGCCAGGGTTTTTGCCACCTCGGCCTCCCGGGCCACAAGGATTGCGCGGCCAAGGCCGGCACTGGCAAACGCATTGGCAGACCGTATCATCCGGTCTTCCTCACCCTCCGCAAAGACGATCCGCTTGGGCGAGACACGCACCTTCTCGAACACACTTTGCAATGTGCCGGCAATTGGATCGAGACGGGCGGAAAGCTTTTGCGCATAATCGGCGAGATCGGCGATGTGAATTCGCGCGACGCCGGTTTCCATCGCGGCCTTTGCCACGGCAACAGGAATGGTCGAAATCAACCGGGGATCAAAAGGAACCGGTATCAGATAGTCGCGTCCAAAGGAGGGACGCGAGCCATGATAGGCGGCGGCGACTTCATCCGGAACATCTTCGCGTGCAAGTCCTGCGAGCGCCTGCGCGGCGGCGATTTTCATTGCGTCATTGATCGTGCGGGCGCGCACGTCAAGTGCACCACGGAAGATGTAAGGGAAACCCAGAACATTGTTGATCTGGTTTGAATAGTCCGAGCGGCCCGTCGCCATGATGGCATCAGTCCGGACCTTCAGCACATCCTCGGGGAGGATTTCCGGATCGGGATTGGCCATGGCAAAAATAATCGGATTGGGTGCCATGCTTTTCACCATGGCTTGGGTCAGCGCGCCCGCAATCGACAGACCGAAGAAGACGTCGGCACCTTCAAGGGCATCGGCGAGCGAGCGCGCATCGGTTTCAACCGCGTGGGCCGATTTCCACTGATTCATCCCCTCGGCACGGCCCTTGTAGACCACCCCCTTGGAATCGGCGAGGATGACGTTGCTGTTCGGCACTCCCAGTGACTTGATGAGTTCGACGCAGGCGATTGCGGCTGCACCCGCGCCATTGCAGACGATCTTGGCAGTCTTGAGTTCGCGGCCAGTGAGGTGAAGGGCATTGATCAGGCCAGCGGTGGCGATGATCGCCGTGCCGTGCTGGTCATCGTGGAACACCGGAATGTCCATCAATTCCCGCAGCTTCTGCTCGATGATGAAACAATCGGGCGCCTTGATGTCCTCAAGGTTGATGCCGCCGAAGGTGGGCCCGAGATAACGCACCGCGCCAATGAACTGATCGACATCCTTTGTGTCGACCTCGAGATCGATCGAATCGACGTCGGCAAAGCGTTTGAAGAGAACTGCCTTGCCCTCCATGACCGGTTTGGAGGCCAGGGCCCCGAGATCTCCCAGGCCCAGAATTGCTGTCCCGTTCGAGATGACGGCGACGAGATTGCCCTTGGCCGTGTAGTCATATGCCGTATCCGGGCTTTCAGCGATACGCCGTACCGGAACTGCAACGCCCGGGCTGTAGGCCAGCGACAGGTCGCGCTGGGTAGCCATCGGCTTTGTGGGCGTGATTTCCAGCTTTCCCGGCTTGCCTCTCTGGTGAAACTGGAGCGCCTCTTCGTCGGTGATCGTCGGGCGGCGCGAGGGTTTCTGGTCCATGGTGGCAATCCCAATCCTGCAGGTTCTTTAAGCCTAGCCTAGAGACAGGCACGCCGACACTCAAGCCTTGTCCAAACTGGTCTTGTGCCACTTTGGTCAATTCCTGCTATGGATGCGGCCATGAACGATGTTGGACAAATGCCGGAAAAGCAGACTGACGCAGCGTCTGCCAGGACGACGCCGGTCATGGCGCAGTTTCTCGACATCAAGGCCGCAAATCCGGGTTGCCTGCTGTTCTACCGGATGGGAGATTTCTACGAATTGTTCTTCGAAGATGCCGAGATCGCCGCGCGGGATCTGGGGATCACACTCACCAAACGCGGCAAGCATCAGGGCGAAGACATTCCCATGTGCGGCGTGCCGGTGCATGCCGCTGACGCCTATTTGCAGAAACTGATCCGCATCGGCCATCGTGTCGCCGTCTGCGAACAGATGGAAGATCCGGCGGAAGCCCGCAAACGCGGCTCGAAGTCCGTTGTGCACCGCGATGTCATCCGCCTGGTCACACCCGGCACGCTGACCGAGGACAATCTGCTGGAATCGCGAAGCGCCAATTATCTGGCGGCAATCGCGCGTCACAAAGGTTCCGGCGAGATGGCGATCGCATGGGCCGACATCAGTTCCGGTGAACTTGCCGTTGTCGCCACCGCGGCCGATCGGCTGGGCGCTGATCTCGCACGCCTTGACCCGCGCGAGATCATCCTGCCCGACGGACTGCTGACCGAGCCTGACTTGGTGACCGTCGTCGAGCGCTTCAATGCTCCTGTCACACCACTGCCCGCATCACGATTCGACTCCATGGCCGGGGAGAAGCGGCTGAAGGACTATTTCGGTGTCGCTGCCCTCGAGGGATTCGGCAGCTTCTCGCGCAGCGAGATCGCGGCTCTGGGCGGATTGCTGGACTATGTGACGATGACACAGGCTGGCCGTCTCCCGCATTTTCGCCAGCCGCGGAAGGACATTGCAGCCGCGGTCCTGCTCATTGATCCAGCGACACGGGCCAATCTCGAACTGACACGCACCACGGCAGGTGACAAGCGCGGCAGCTTGCTTGCCATCATCGATCTCACCATGACTGCGGCGGGGTCGCGCAATCTTGCAGCAAGACTTTCCAATCCCCTCGTCGACAAGGATGCGATCCGATCCAGGCTGGATCAGGTCGCCGTGTTTGCGGATGATCGCCGCTTGCGCGAGAATGTCCGGCGCATCCTGTCCACCATGCCCGATCTCGAGCGGGCGCTCGGCCGCATCATTGTTGCCCGGGGTGGACCACGCGATCTCGCAGCTGTTCGCGATGGTCTGGGTGCTGCGGCGGAGCTCGCCGGTGTATTGGCCAGTCACAAAAGTCTTGCGGGCCTTCCCGCACGGCTTCAGGAGATCCAGCGCATTCTGGATCTGGGCGACCACTATATCGCTTCCGAGTTTGCATCGGCCCTCGCGGACGATCTCCCGTTGCTGCCGCGCGACGGAGGTTTCATCCGAGCTGGCTATTCCACCGATCTTGATGAGAACCGTCGCTTGCGGGACGAGACCCGGCAGGTGATCGCCGGTCTGCAATCGCAATATGCCGAACAGACCGGTGTCAAGTCGCTCAAGGTCCGCCACAACAATGTGCTGGGGTACTTCATCGAGGTGTCCGCACAGTCCGCGCCAGCCCTTACAGCAACCGAGCAGGCCGCAAGTTTCATCCATCGCCAGACGGTGGCGGGCGCCATGCGTTTCGTCACCACGGAGCTTGCGTCGCTTGACCAGCGCATTGCCGCCGCCGCGGAGCGGGCAATATCAATCGAGCAGGACATCTTTCAGCGATTCACGTCCATGGTCAGCGCCAGGCGCGAAGAACTTTCTGCTTTGGCACTGGCTGCCGCTGAGATCGATACGGCAAGCGCACTGGCGGAGCTGGCGCAGCGCCGGCGTTATGTCAGGCCAGTTGTCGATGACTCAACCGCCTTCGACATCAAGGCAGGCCGCCACCCGGTGGTCGAGGCGATGTTGGGAGATGCGGCATCCGGTTCATTCGTTTCCAATGATTGCGCCCTCTCCGGCGAGGGCAAGCGGCTTTGCCTGCTGACGGGCCCCAACATGGCGGGCAAGTCCACATTTCTCAGGCAAAACGCGCTCATCGTCATTCTTGCCCAGATGGGGTCCTATGTGCCCGCAGACGAGGCGCATATCGGCATCGTCGACAGACTCTTCAGCCGCGTCGGTGCCTCCGATGACCTTGCCCGTGGGCGGTCTACCTTCATGGTCGAGATGGTGGAAACGGCGGCAATCCTCAACCAGGCAACCAGCCAATCCTTCGTCATCCTCGACGAAATCGGCCGCGGAACTGCAACTTATGACGGGCTATCCATCGCCTGGGCGACCCTCGAAAACCTGCACAGCGTGAATCGGTGCCGGGCTCTGTTTGCCACTCATTACCACGAGTTGACGGCCCTGGCCGCCAAACTTCCGCATCTGACCAACGCAACCGTAAAGGTGCGCGAATGGAAGGACGAAATCATCTTTCTGCACGAGGTGATCGCCGGCGTGGCCGACCGGTCCTACGGACTGCATGTCGCCAGGCTTGCAGGCCTGCCCCCAGGCGTTGTCGCGCGGGCCGAGAAAATCCTGCAGCGGCTCGAGTCTGGACAAACCAGACCCAACCCGGCGGCTTTGTTTGAGGACCTGCCACTCTTTGCGGCAGCCGCATCAACACCAGCCGAGCAGGAGCTGCCCTCACGGGATAATATGCTTGAGAAGAGGCTTGCAGCCGTGATGCCAGATGAGTTATCGCCGCGCGACGCACTGGCGCTGATCTATGAACTCAAGGGACTGCTGGCGAACCGCGAATGAAACACGCAGCTCCTCCACCCCAATTGATTGAGCCTGGTGAATTCCAGTCCCGGCTGAGAGCCATTGCGACCGATCATGCCGGAAATATCACGGCGATGCGGCAATCCATCGTTGCTGAACTGAAATTGCGGCTGGATCACGCACACGCCCGCGCGGAGCAACGTCTCATCATCGACGGCGAAGGCACGATCTGCGCCGAGACACTGAGCCTGGCCGAAGACGGACTGATCCGCGGATTATTCGAGCTTGCGTGCCACCAGATCTTCCCCGCCACGTCTACCGCAGAAGAGAGGATTGCGGTCGTCGCCGTCGGTGGGTATGGGCGCGGCACGCTTGCCCCCGGCTCGGACATCGACCTGCTCTTCGTCCTTCCCGCCCGCCAATCTCCCCGGGTTCAGAGCATTGTCGAATTCATTCTCTATTCGTTGTGGGACACGCGTCAGAAAGTCGGCCATGCGACCCGAAACATCGACGAGTGCATCCGTCTTGCGAAATCCGACAATACAATCCTCACCGCCATTCTGGAGGCCCGCTTCATCTGTGGCGACGAGAACCTGTTTGGCCGGCTGGTCACCGACTTTCGGCGCGAGATCGTTTCAAAGGGAGCCCGTGATTTCATTGCCGACAAGCTGAGCGAGCGCGATAGCCGCCACATGAAGGTCGGTGAGAGCCGATATCTTGTCGAGCCTGATGTCAAGGATGGCAAAGGTGGATTGCGCGACCTGAATACACTGTTCTGGATCGCCAAGTTTCTGTACGCCACGAATTCGACGGACGAGCTTGCCGAGAAGGGCGCCTTCTCACGCGATGAACTGGCCGTCTTCAAGAAGTGCGAACGTTTTCTCTGGGCGGTGCGTTGCCATCTGCACTTTCTTTCGAAACGCGGCAACGACCGCCTGAGCTTTGACCGGCAGCCGGAAATTGCCGAGCGGCTCGGATACAAGGCTCATGGTGGATTGAAGCATGTCGAACGCTTCATGAAGCATTATTTTCTGGTCGCCAAAGATGTCGGCGATCTTACCCGCATTCTATGTGCGAGTCTTGAAGCCCGTCAGGTCAAGGATGCACCGGGTCTCGGCCGCGCCATCGGGCGCTTCATCACGCGAACCGTCAATGGCTTGCCGGACGCTCCGGCTTTTCGGCTTGAAGCGGGCAGAGTGACCCTCAAGTCCGCCGATGCATTCGAGACAGATCCGATCAACATGATCCGGTTGTTCGCGGTGGCTGGCCGCAACGGTGCCGAGATACATCCCGATACCCTCAAACTTCTTCGCAAGTCGCTCGGGCTCATACGTGGACCTATTCTTGAAGACGTAGAGGCCAACGCCATCTTCCTGGAGTTGCTGACGACATCAGACAATCCAGACATCGTCTTGCGCATGATGAATGAGGCTGGTGTGCTTGGCCGCTTCATTCCGCCTTTCGGGCGCATCGTGGCGATGATGCAATTCAACATGTATCATCACTATACTGTGGACGAACATTTGATCCGTGCGGTAGGCCATCTCGCCGCTATCGAGAGGGGCAGGCTTTCGGAAGATCATCCATTGGCATCCGCCATCTTTCCGACGATCACCGGCCGCCGACTGCTTTATGTCGCGGTCTTCCTTCATGATGTCGCGAAGGGCCGCAAGGAAGATCATTCCATCACCGGGGAGCGTATTGCACTCGAGTTCTGTCCGCGTCTTGGCCTCTCTTCTTCGGAAACGGAAACCGTGGCCTGGCTCATCCGGAACCATCTGTTGATGAGCGAAACAGCACAGATGCGCGACCTCAACGATTTCAAGACGATCCTGGATTTCTGCGCCATCGTGCAGAGCATGGAGCGTTTGAAGCTATTGCTCATTCTCACCATCGCCGACATTCGCGCCGTTGGGCCCGGTGTCTGGAATGGCTGGAAGGGTCAGTTGCTGCGCACGCTTTTTGCGGAAGCTGAGCCGGTGCTGACCGGTGGTCATACGGCGGTCTCGCGCAAGGAGCGCGTCACAGAAGCGCAAGCGGCCTTTGCAGCAAGTTTGCCTTCGTGGAGCGACACGGACAAGAAGTCCTACATCGCGAGGCATTATGAGGCCTATTGGCTCGGCACCAGCACTGAAAAGCAACTGAAACATGCCCGATTGATTGCCTCCGCCGCGCCCAAGACCGTGGTGACCCAGGCAGAGCCCGACGCCTTTACGGCTATTACCGAGATCACGATTTACACACCAGACCACCCCCGCCTTCTGGCGCTGATCACCGGTGCCTGCGCCGCTGCAGGCGCCAATATTGCGGGCGCACAGATTTTTACAACAGCAGACGGCATGGCGCTCGATACGATTCTCATTCAACGTGAGTTCCAGTCGGAAGATGATGAGCGTCGGCGCGCCGAGCGTATTGCGGATCTGGTACGTAAGGCATTGCGTGGCGAACTCTGGTTAAAGGAGGCTGTCGCGCGCGCCTACCGTCCCCAGCAGCGCATCAAAGCTTTCACGGTGGAGCCCCGTGTCATCATCGACAACACGTCGTCAAATCGTTTCACGGTGATAGAGATCAACGGGCTCGACCGCCTTGGCCTGCTCTATGATCTCACCGAAGTGCTTTACAAGCTCAATCTCAATATTGCCTCCGCGCATATCACGACATTTGGCGAGAAGGCGATCGACGTGTTCTATGTGACGGATCTCACCGGAGCCAAGATCGAGAACGCCACGCGGCACAAGCAGATCGAGAACGCGCTAGGCAGCGTGCTTGCGCCGCCCCAATCCGCGCTGGCCACGGCCTGAAGAGCATGTCGCTTTTCAAGTCAGTCATGACGGTTGGGGGATTCACGCTGGTGAGCCGTGTTCTCGGCTTCGTTCGAGATCAATTGATCGCCTTCACCCTGGGGACGGGCCCGGTGGCCGAAGCATTCTTCGTCGCGCAGCGTTTTCCAAATCTCTTCCGCACGCTATTCGCAGAGGGGGCTTTCAACAATGCTTTCGTACCGCTCTTTGCCAAGCGAATTGAGGGTGAGGGCGAGTCAAAGGCGCGGGAATTTGCGGTTGAGGTGTTTTCGGTCCTGCTGACCTGGCTTCTATTGTTCTCAGCGATTGCCATGATCGCCATGCCCCTGGTGATCTACGTGATCGCACCCGGTTTTTCGGGTGACAACATCAAGTTCGATCTGGCCGTCAATCTCACCCGGATCTGCTTTCCCTATCTCCTGTTCATGTCACTCACGGCGCTGCAATCGGGGGTGCTGAACAGCCTTCATCGCTTCACCGCCGCCGCAGCCGCGCCCATCCTTCTCAACCTCGTAATGATCGCCTCGAATGCCGTTGCCTGGATACTGGCAACCGGCAACACACCGGCAACCGGCTATATCTTTGCATGGGGTCTCTTCGCTTCGGGAATTGCACAGTATGCCTTGTTGGCCGTTGCCTGCCGCCGTGCCGGAATGGCACTCTGGCCGCGCTGGCCACGGTTCACGCCCGATGTAAGGCGTGTCATCGCGCTGTCAGTTCCCGGCATTGTCTCTGGCGGCATCATGCAGATCAATTTGGTCATCGCCACGATGATCGCGACGACAATTGAAGGCGCCGTTGCCTTCCTTTACTATGCGGATCGCCTTTACCAGCTGCCGCTCGGCGTCATCGGTGTTGCCATTGGCGTCGTGCTGCTTCCCGACATGTCACGAAAACTGCGCGCAGGAAATGAAGCCGGTGCCGCGGCCAGCCAGAACCGCGCGCTTGAACTTTCGCTTTTCCTCACCTTGCCGGCTGCGTTCGCCTTGATGGCAATTCCCGCGCCCATCATTCACACGGTGTTCGAGCATGGCGCGTTCTCGCGGGCCGATACTTTGGCTGTCGCACCTGCCGTATTGGCCTTTGCCGCCGGGCTGCCGGCCTTCTCCATGACCAAAGTCTTCCAGCCGGGGTTTTATGCCCGCGAGGATACGAAGACACCGATGCGCTTTGCGATAATATCCGTGATTGTAAACATCGTCGCCAGTATAGCCCTGTCGCAGTGGTTCGGCCATGTCGGGATCGCGCTGGCGACGACGCTGGCCGCCTGGGTCAACTGCGTCCTGCTTGGCCTCACGCTTTCGCGGCGTGGTTTGTTTAGCCTGGACGAGCGATCCCGCGTCCGCCTGCCGCGCATTGTGGTGTCTGGTATCTTCATGGGCATTCTGCTCCTTGCAGGCGCCTGGGCGTTGCGCGACAACTATGCAGAAGGCCGAGGCTTCATGGCGGCAGCCTGGGGGCTGCTACTGCTCGTCACAGGGGGCGGTTTGAGCTACTTTGCCATTGCCCACCTGACCGGCGCCATGCGACTTGGCGAGATGAAGTCCATGCTGAAACGTTAGGCCTTTGCCGCTAGAGTTATCCCATGACTGAGTTCAAGACCGACCATGACGTCGCCTTTGGCTTTCGCCGGGTGGGCGAGGAAGAAAAGCAGGGCCTCGTAAACGAGGTCTTCTCCAAGGTCGCCGAGCGTTACGACCAAATGAACGACCTGATGTCCGCTGGACTGCACCGGTTGTGGAAAGACGACTTTGTCGCCGGCCTCAATCCGCCGCGTGGAATACAGGCCTTCCACCTTCTCGATGTCGCGGGCGGCACTGGTGATATCGCGTTCCGCGTGGCGCGCGCCGGCGGCCCCAATGTCCGGGTTACCGTGGCCGATATCTCGCCTGAGATGGTTGGCGAAGGCCGCAAGCGGGCGACGTCAGAAGGGCTTCTAGACAAATGCTCGTTCTCAGTCGGAAATGCCGAAAAGCTGGCCTTCCCCGACAGGTATTTCGACGCTTATACGATCGCCTTCGGCATCCGCAATGTCACGCATATCGACCGGGCGCTGGCAGAGGCGTACCGGGTGCTCAAACCTGGCGGCCACTTCATGTGCCTGGAATTCTCACATGTCGACATCCCGCTGCTGGACCGCATCTATGATGCTTATTCCTTCACGGTCATTCCAGCGGTTGGAAAGGTCGTCACCGGTGACGGTCACCCGTATCGGTATCTTGTCGAGTCGATCCGCACCTTTCCGAAGCAGGATGAGTTCAAGGCGATGATCGAGGCGGCGGGATTTGCCAAGGTGTCGTATCGAAATCTTACTGGCGGCGTGGTGGCCATTCACTCGGGCTGGCGGATCTGATGTTCCAGACGGTCCGGCATTGCTTCAATCTGCTAAAGGCAGGGCGCACGCTGGCGGCCCATGACGCGCTGCTCAGCACCGAGCAGATGAACAGCCTCCCGTGGCTGGCACGATCGGGATTGAAGCTTGCAAAATTCGGAACGCGAAAGCCTGCCGTCGCGGGCAACCCTGCAGCGGCTGCGCTTGCCGCACTCGGACCCAGTTATATCAAGCTTGGCCAGTTCCTCGCCACGCGTCCAGATCTCGTAGGGCCACGCCGGGCCTTCGACCTCAAGTCGCTACAAGACAGATTGCCGCCATTTCCGATGGAAGCGGCGCGCGAGATCATTCGGCGCAATCTGGGAGCAGATGTCGGGCAGATCTTTGCGGAATTCGGCGATCCCGTTGCAGCGGCTTCGATCGCCCAAGTCCACAAGGCGGTGAGCCCCGAGGGCCGGGTGTTGGCCGTCAAGGTGTTGCGGCCAGGTGTCGAGAAACGTTTTGCTGCCGATCTTGGCAGTTTCTTTTTTGCGGCCCGGCTGATGGAGCGTTTGAGCGCTGAAGGCCGCCGGCTGCGGCCCATTGCTGCCGTGCAGATGCTCGAGCAGTCGATGAAGCAGGAGCTTGATCTCCGCATGGAAGCCTCGGCCATGTCGGAAATGGCCCAAAATACCAAGGACGATCCCGGATTTCGCATTCCCAAGGTCGATTGGCAGCGCACGGCGCGCGAAGTCCTGACGACGGAGTGGATTGACGGCACGCCAATTGCCGACATCGACGGTTTGCGGGCGCGTGGCTTCGATCTCAAATCCCTGGGTGACCTCGTCATCCAGAGTTTCCTGCGGCATGCCATCCGGGATGGATTTTTTCATGCCGACATGCATCAGGGCAATCTTTTCGTCGACCACTCCGGCAAGCTGGTTGCAGTCGATTTCGGTATTGTCGGACGGCTGGGATCGAAGGAGAGCATGTTCCTGGCCGAGATCCTTTACGGCTTCATCACCCGGGACTACATGCGGGTGAGCCAGGTTCATTTCGACGCGGGATATGTGCCACGCGATCAAGACCCTGCGATCTTTGCGCAGGCGTTGCGCGCCATCGGCGAGCCGATCATGGATCGTGACGCCAGCGAAATCTCGATGGCCCGGCTGTTGACGCAACTCTTCGAGGTGACGGCGCAGTTCAACATGCAGACCCAGCCGCAATTGCTTTTGCTGCAGAAGACCATGGTCGTGGTCGAAGGCGTGGCGCGGACGCTCAACCCCAATCTCAACATGTGGGTTACCGCCGAGCCCGTCGTTCGCGGCTGGATCGAGCGCAAGCTGGGCCCCGTGGGCAAGATTGAAGACGCGACAGGATCAATTGGCAAACTCATCTTCAGTCTTCCCGCGATGCTGGATGATGCCCAACGTGCCACCGCTCTGTTGGCAGGCATGGCGCAGACCGGTGGGTTAAAGCTCGATGCCGAAACCACCGCCGAGCTGGCGCGAAAACAGGACAAATACGGCTGGCTCGTGCGGGCGAGCCTCGTGGTGGGGGCCATTTCGCTGGCTGTGATCGCATTCAATCTGGCGACATAACCAGCCTGTTTGCCGGGCGTTGGCAGTTCAGTCGATTTGCTGCCATAATGCGCGCATGACTTCGCTCACTGGAAAGACCATACTTCTTATCATCGGTGGCGGCATCGCTGCCTACAAGTGTCACGAGCTGATCCGCCTCCTGAAGACCAGAGGCAGCCGGGTCAAGGTCATCATGACACGGGCAGCGGAAGAGTTCGTCACGCCATTGTCGCTCGCCAGCCTGTCAGGCGAGAAGGTACACACGGCGCTGTTCAATCTCACCGACGAAATCGAGATGGGACATATCGAGCTGTCACGCGCCGCTGATTTGCTCGTTGTTGCCCCGGCCACCGCAGATCTCATGGCGAAAATGGCGCACGGCCTGGCTGATGATCTTGCATCGACCGCATTGCTCGCAACCGACAAGGCGGTGCTCGTCGCACCGGCAATGAATGTGCGGATGTGGAATCATCCCTCAACCCAGCGCAACATCTCACAATTGAAACGCGATGGCGTCAGCTTCGTCGGTCCCAATGCCGGAGAGATGGCCTGCGGTGAATTCGGCCCCGGCCGCATGGCGGAACCGGCCGAGATCGTTTCTGCAATCACCACTCTTCTGCAACCAAAGGAACGGCCGCTGGCGGGACGCAAGGTTCTGATCACCGCAGGGCCGACACGTGAGCCGATTGATCCTGTGCGCTATATTTCGAATTATTCCTCCGGCAAACAGGGCTATGCAATTGCCGAGGCTGCCGTTGCCCTCGGCGCGGAAACTGTCCTGGTTTCCGGTCCGGTTTCGCTACCCATTCCGCCTGGCGTGCAGATGATGCCCGTCGAGTCGGCCCGGGACATGTTGAAGGTTTGCGAAGCCGAACTTCCATGCGATATCGCCATTTTTGCCGCAGCAGTTGCGGACTGGCGCGTTGGCGACGCCGCCGGAGAGAAGCTCAAAAAGGGATCCGGCGGACCGCCTCAACTCGCACTTACCGAGAACCCCGACATTCTCCGCACAATCGCACTCCGAAAAGAGGGACGGCCACTGCTTGTCGTGGGATTTGCTGCCGAAACGGAACAGGTTGTGAAGCATGCCACTGAGAAGCTGGAAAAGAAGGGATGCGACCTTATTGTTGCCAACGACGTCAGCCCTGAGAAGGGTGTATTTGGCGGCGACCAGAACAGTGTGCATCTCGTCTCGAAAAGCGGCGTTGAAAGCTGGCCGGCCATGAGCAAACGCGACGTGGCACACCGCCTGATGCTGCAGCTGTCCGAGATGCTGCATCACCAGAG
Source organism: Pseudomonadota bacterium (assembly GCA_963205315.1). Taxonomy (GTDB): domain Bacteria; phylum Pseudomonadota; class Alphaproteobacteria; order Rhizobiales; family Aestuariivirgaceae; genus Aestuariivirga. Next base: position 33,451 of record CAUJIO010000009.1, read on the forward strand.
GACGACACCGTGATCAAGGTCGATATCAACCAACTTGAACATGGGAAAGATTTGCCACTTCCGGCCTATGAGTCCAGTGGTGCGGCGGGGATGGACTTGCGAGCCGCGGCGGACATGACACTCGGGCCGGGAGCGCGCTGCCTGGTGCCCACCGGAATCGCCATTGCGCTGCCGGAGGGCTTTGAGGCGCAGGTGCGGCCCAGATCGGGTCTGGCGGTCAAGCATGGCATTACCGTTCTCAACGCCCCTGGCACCATCGACAGCGATTATCGCGGTGAGGTGAAGGTGCCGCTGATCAATCATGGCAACGAGGATTTCGTGATTGCCCGCGGAGACCGGATCGCCCAGATGATTATCGCCCCTGTGACCCGCGTCGTCTGGAACAGTTCCGCCCGTCTCGCCGAGACTGACCGTGGCGGGGCAGGCTTCGGATCATCAGGCAAACGCTAATGGCACTGTCCGACGACGAGATCGAGCGCTATGCACGTCACCTGGTGTTGCATGAGGTTGGTGGCCCCGGACAGAACAAGCTCAAGGCTGCACGCGTTCTGGTCATTGGTGCTGGTGGTTTGGGGGCACCGTTGATCTACTATCTCGCCGCCGCCGGCGTCGGCACGATCGGCATCATCGATCACGACATCGTCGGACTATCCAACTTGCAGCGGCAGATCATTCACACGACATCGCGTGTCGGACAGCCAAAGACTGCAAGTGCAAGGGAGACTGTTCAGTCTCTCAATCCGCATGTGGACGTGATCGAACACAGTTATCGCATCACCACTGCCAATGCGCTGGAGATCGTGACCCAATATGATCTCGTGGCCGATGGATGTGATAACTTTCCGACGCGGTTTCTCGTCAGCGATGCTTGCTATTTCGCCAGAAAGACTTTGGTGTCAGCGGCGGTCGGACAGTTCGATGGTCAGATTTCGACCTTCAAGCCTTACGAGAAAACATCTGACGGAACCCCGTTTCCGACCTACCGCTGTCTGATGGGTGAACTTCCGCCTCGCGGGCTTTTTCCGGCCTGCGAAGAGGCAGGTATTCTTGGCGCTCTTCCCGGATTGCTGGGATCCATGCAGGCGATGGAGGTTCTGAAGGAAATCCTTGGCGCTGGCGACAGTCTCGCCGGACGCCTTCTGATGTATGATGCATTGGCCGCGCGCTTCTATGAAACACGACTGGCATGGAACCCCGAAAATCCGCTAACCGGGCGCAATGCTTCGATCACCTCTCTTGAGGCCGAGAACTATATCGACCGCTAGCGCATTGGGCGAGCAAGTGGAGACGCCTGCGACGCGAAAAATGCGCCACATTCAGAGTGATCGAGCAACTGGTCGGCGCTTGATCGAGCGCCGACTGCTCTACGAGTTCTTGATATCCTCGGGCCTCGGCATCGAGATAATGTTGTAGCCTGAATCGACGTAGTGAATCTCGCCTGTAACCCCGCCTGAGAGCGGCGACAGCAGATAGAGACCTGCGCCACCCACTTCCTCAAGGGTGATGGTCCGGCGCAACGGCGCATGATTCTGCTGGTAACTGAACATGGCGCGTGCGTCACCGATGCCAGCGCCTGCCAGCGTGCGCATCGGACCCGCCGAGATGGCATTCACGCGAATGCCCTGCGGGCCATAATCCGCCGCCAAATAGCGGACCGAGGATTCAAGTGCTGCCTTGGCAACGCCCATCACATTGTAGTTCGGCATGACCCGAACCGAGCCGCCGTATGTGAGCGTAATGATCGAACCACCGTCGGGCATCAACTCGGCGGCCTTGCGGGTGATCTCCGTGAAGGAGAAGCAGGAGATCACCATGGTGCGAATGAAGTTCTCGCGCGTCGTGTTGGCGTACTTGCCCTTGAGTTCATTCTTGTCAGAAAAGGCAATGGCGTGAACGAGAAAATCGATCTTGCCCCATTCGGCCTTCAGCGCCTCGAATACCTTGTCGACCGTTGAAACGTCTTCGACATCACAGGGGAGCAGCAATGAGGAGCCGACCGAATCGGCGAGCGGCTTGACGCGCTTGCCAAAGGCCTCACCCTGATAGGTGAAGGCCATTTCCGCGCCTTGTTTGTGCAATTGCTGGGCAATACCCCAGGCAATCGAATGATCGTTCGCGACACCCATCACCAGGCCGCGCCGTCCCGTCATCAGTTTATCTGTCATATGCTCAGCCGTTGTATCGCTGGAAGACGAGGGTTGCGTTGGTGCCACCGAAGCCGAAGCTATTCGACATCACAACGTCAATCTTGGCATTATCAATCCGTTTACGGACGATCGGGATATCTGCAAACTCTGGATCGAGTTCCTCGATGTTGGCACTTTCGCAGATGAAATTGTTCTTCATCATCAGAATGCAATAGATCGCTTCCTGCACGCCGGTGGCACCGAGCGAATGACCGGTCAGGGACTTGGTGCCGGAAATCGCCGGGATGTCGGCGCCGAAAACGGTACGAATTGCTTCGATTTCCTTTTTGTCGCCGATCGGCGTCGAGGTTGCGTGCGGATTGATGTAGTCAATTTTGTTCTTCATGCCCGCCATGGCCTGGCGCATGCAGCGGGCAGCACCTTCGCCGGAGGGCTGCACCATATCGTAGCCATCCGATGTCGCCCCATAGCCGACAAGTTCGCCATAGATCTTTGCGCCGCGGGCCTTTGCATGTTCGAGTTCTTCCAGAACGACGGTGCCGGCTCCTCCGGCAATGACGAAGCCGTCACGATTCTTGTCGTAGGCGCGGGAGGCCTTGTGCGGCGTTGCGTTGAACTTGGACGACATGGCGCCCATGGCATCAAACAGAACGGACAGGGTCCAGTCGAGCTCTTCGCCTCCTCCTGCAAACATCACATCCTGTTTGCCCCACTGAATCATCTCTGCCGCATTGCCAATGCAATGCGCCGACGTGGCACAGGCGGACGAGATGGAGTAGTTCACGCCCCGAATCCCGAAGGGTGTCGCGAGCGTTGCAGAATTGGTGCTCGACATCGCCGCTGGCACGGCGAAAGGACCGACGCGCTTCGGGCCCTTCTCGCGTGTCGTATCCGCGGCCTGCACGATCGTCCGGGTCGATGGCCCCCCAGAGCCCATGATGATTCCCGTGCGATCGTTCTTGACGTCTTTTTCATCGAGGCCAGAATCGACGATCGCCTGCTGCATCGCGACGTAATTCCATGCTGCACCGTCCCCCATGAAGCGGCGGACCCGGCGGTCCACGGATTCGAGATCATAGGTGGGCGCTCCATGCACCTGACAGCGGAACCCGAACTTCTCGTAAGACTCCGCCTTGACGATTCCAGACTTTGCTTCGTGGAGGGAGTTCAGGACTTCCTGAACATTGTTTCCGATACTCGACACAATGCCGAGACCGGTGACGACAACTCGCCGCATCTTCCTATCCTCTTGTTCAGGCTGCCGGTTGGAACAGGCCGACCTTCATATCGGTGACGTGGTAGACAGCCTCCCCGTCCGCCCTCATGATGCCGTTGGCGACGGCAAGCTTGAGTTTGCGCAGGATCAGCCGCGTCACATCCACTTCGTACGTCACTTTCTTGATGGCAGGGGTCACCATGCCGCCAAGCTTCACCTCTCCGACACCAAGCGCCCGACCCTTGCCAGGTTCACCGAGCCAGCCGAGAAAGAAGCCAGTCAACTGCCAGAGCGCATCAAGGCCGAGGCATCCCGGCATCACCGGATCGCCCTGAAAATGGCAGGGAAAGAACCATAAATCCGGCTTGATATCGAACTCTGCGACAACTTTTCCCAATCCTGCCGAGCCGCCATCCTTTGAGATTTCGGTGATGCGGTCAAACATCAGCATCGGCGGCAGGGGTAGCTGGGCGTTGCCAGGCCCGAAAAGCTCGCCACGTCCACAAGCCAGAAGATCCTCGAAGTCGTAGCTCGATTTTTGTGCAGTCATTGTCGATAGCAGCCCCAAAATCCCCGGCCTGACCGGGACGTTGACGTTCCTATCACATGGAAATGGGGGGTCCAAGCCTACTTTGCACTGTGCGATCGCGCCGCAATAGGGCCCAGATTGCTTTGTTGATTGGGTTTCGCGTATAAGGTTCGAAGAATGTCTTTACATGAAACAGAATTGGCCGGCCGACTCAGGCTGGCGGGTCTGCGTCCGACCCGTCAGCGGTTGTCGCTTGCGCAAATCCTGTTCGGTTCCGGCGATCGCCATGTCAGTGCTGAAGCACTGCACCAGGAGGCGTTGGCCGCCAAGATCAATGTTTCACTGGCTACCGTCTATAATACTCTCAACCAATTCAAGGCAGCCGGGCTGTTGCGCGAGGTGGCGTTCGAAGGCGACAGGAGCTTCTTCGACACCAATACTTCGAACCACTTCCACTATTATCTCGAGGAAACCGGCGGCCTGGTCGATATCGGAACCGAAACACTCGAGGTGACCGGCCTCCCCGCGTTGCCCGATGGCACGGAAATCGACCGCATCGACATCATCGTACGGTTGCGCAAGACGGTCTGAAGCTTCTTCAGGCTGCCGCGGAATCGTTGCCCAGAATACCTGCCTCCCAGCCGAGAATGGCCTGCTTGCGCGTCAGGCCCCAGTGATAGCCTCCGAGACCTCCAGACTTCGCTAGCACGCGGTGACACGGCACGACAAAGGAGATCGGGTTCCTTCCCACTGCCGAACCGACGGCACGCGCTGCCTTGGCACTGCCGATATGGGCGGCAATGCCGGAATAGGTCGTGGCCCGGCCAATTGGAATTCTCAGCAGCGTCTGCCAAACCTTGGTGTCGAACTCCGACCCGATAAAGACGATACGGAGCGGTTCGTCGGCTTTCCACTGAGCCGGACTGAAGATGCGCGCGGCGATTGGTGCGGTGGCGGTCTCATCCTGTACATAGCTGGCCTCCGGCCAGCGCTTCATCATGTCCGCCAGGGTCGTCTGCTCGTTTCCGGCATCCGCGAAGGCAATGCCACAGATGCCATAGTCGGTGACCATGATCAGCGCGCGGCCAAACGGGCAGTCATGAAAACCGTAACGGATCGACAGGCCCTGCCCTCTCACCTTGTAAAGGCCAGGCGACATGCCTTCGTGGGTGACAAACAGATCATGCAGCCTGCCGGGCCCTGAGAGTCCCACCTCATAGGCCGTATCCAGAACGCTGGCCGAATTGCGCAACAGTTTGCGGGCGTGATCTATCGTGAGGGCCTGCAAGAAGGCCTTGGGGCTGAGGCCGGCCCAGCGCATGAACAGCCTTTGCATATGGGCTGCGCTGATACCGTTGCGCTCGGCTAGCGTTTCAAGCGATGGCTGTTCCCGCCAGTTCTCGCGCAGGAAAGCCAGATTGCGGCAGACCAGTTCATAGTCCCTGGCTGCCACTTGCATGGAATTTGTCTCGGTCATGGGCAGAGATTAGTCCCTGGACACCTTGCTTCCCACCCGAAACCTGATCAGATCCGGGGAATGGCCAGAGCTTGCCTCAGCGCAATCGCCAGCGTTTTCCGTTCGTCGGGCGCCAGGAACTCACCAATCGTTTCGCGGGTTTGACCGGAAACCAGGCACAACCGGCCGATCAGTTCCCGCTCTCTGTCCTCTTGCAGTTCAACCCTCACCCAGCGCCTCACAAACCGGCATTGAACCGCCGGCCGGTCCTCGCGCAAACGTTCAAGAACCACTTCGTGATCGGTTATGCTGATCCGCTCCTGCTGGCGGGCATCCGAAAAATTCGCCTGGAAGGCCCACCAGACAAGCAGCACGTCCAGCCCCGCAAAGCCTGCGATCGGCCAGGCCCCAAGCGCGGCAAACAGACCGCCGATCGTCAGATTGACCAGGACAACCAGACCCATCACGACCAGAAAGCCTTGTTTTGAGAGGCTCCGGTGCGGCGTCAGCACGGCATGCCAGGTTTTGCTATTGCCAGTATCCATCACCCTGTCCTACCCATGAAGCAACAAGAGAACAGTGATTCATGGCCAAAGCAAGCCGCCTCAAACCGGCCGATATCGAAGAAGTATTTCGCCGTTTTCAGGCCGTCAATCCCGAGCCCAAAGGCGAGCTCCATTCTGTCAACGACTATACGTTGCTGGTGGCGGTGGTACTTTCGGCGCAAGCGACTGACGAAGGCGTAAACCGGGCCACCCGGACGCTATTCGCGATCGCCGATTCCCCGCAAAAGATGGTGGCCCTGGGAGAGGACAAGTTACGCGACTATATCAAGACGATCGGACTGTTCCGCGGCAAGGCTAAAAATGTCATCGCATTGTCCCGGCAGCTCATCGAAAAACATGATGGCAAGGTACCCGACGACCGCGCCGCGCTGGAAGCGCTTCCAGGTGTCGGCCGCAAGACGGCGAACGTCATTCTCAACAGTGCCTTCGGTCATCCGACGATTGCCGTTGACACGCATCTCTTCAGGCTTGGCAACCGCATGGGACTGGCGCCTGGCAAGACACCGTATGACGTGGAAATGAAGCTCCTGAAGGTTGTGCCCGAAGCCTATGGCCGGCACGCCCACCATTGGCTGATCCTCCATGGCCGATATGTCTGCAAGGCGCGCAAGCCAGAATGCTGGCGCTGCATTGTCGCCGACCTTTGCCCCTTCAAGCCGAAGACGCCCGGACCTGCTTGAACAGGTGGACGAAGTAGGCGGTCGAGAACAAGGGCACAACAAGGTTTGCGAAGGGCACGAAGGACAACAAGGCCGGGAGCAAGCCGGCCACGAAAATGGCCGGTCCGTTCGCCTTGCGGAGCTCGCGCGCATCGTCACGCGGCATGTGGCGCATGGCGGCCATTTCGAAGAATTCGCGGCTGAGCAAATAGGCGTTGGCAATCACCAGTGCCACGACTCCTACCCCAAACAGAACGAACGGCAACACCGCGAGGTTCACGCCCAAAACCAGCAAAAAGAACTGCAGGGCCGTCATGATCGCCTGGACAGCCGGTAATGGGCGTCCCACCGGGTCAGCCGGGTAGTGCTCGCGTTCCACCAATTCCGCTACGTAGTCAAGGAAGAGGCCGGCAAAAGCGGCTGTTACCGGAAAAATCAGGAAGAAGAAAGCCACGAAGAGGGCGAGCCCAGTGCCTATGCCCAACACCCAATCCGCCCAGGGCCAGGAGAACTGGGTCAGCCCTATCAGCAAAATCTCGACGGCAATCAGCAAGCCAATGAACAACGCGATTGTCAGTCCAAGAGCCTTGAGCAGGACCGACCGGAATTCCGGCGACATGACGTCGCCTATGGCTTTGAGCGCAGCTTGAAGCATGATGGCAAGAAGTAGTTGTGAATACTTGCCAGCGCAAGCCCGCTTCGCTAGGCCGTTGTCGCAGATGTAAGGAGCCCCCCATGACGCCTTCGGATTTTGACGTAGTATGTCTCGGCAACGCCATCGTCGATGTCATCGCACGGGTGGACGAAAGCTTTGTTGCCCGGCATGGCTTGGTCAAGGGTTCGATGAATCTCATCGACGAGGAACGGGCAGAGCTCCTGTATTCCGACATGGGGCAGGCCATCGAGGTTTCCGGTGGATCGGCTGGAAATACAGCGGCGGGTATTTCCTCCTATGGCGGCAGGGCTGCCTATTTCGGCAAGGTGAAGGCCGACCAGCTGGGCGCGATCTTTCGGCATGACATGCGGGCCCAGGGCGTGAGCTTCGAGACTGCGGCGGCAACTGACGGGCCGGCCACGGCGCGGTCGTTCATTCTGGTTACGCCTGACGGTGAGCGTACGATGAACACATATCTTGGCGCATGCGTGAACTTCACCACGGCAGACGTGGATGCCAAGGTGATCGAGGCCGCACAAGTGACTTACATGGAAGGCTATCTGTGGGACAGGCCCGAGGCCAAGGAGGCTTTCAAGCTGGCAGCAAAAATCGCTCGCGCCGCCGGCCGCAAGACATCGATCACCCTCTCTGACTCATTCTGCGTCGAACGTCACCGCGAGAGCTTCCTCGATCTTATCCGTAACGACATTGATATTGTCTTTGCCAATGAGTCTGAGATCAAGTCGCTCTACCTGACCCAGAATTTCGACGGCGCCATGCAGGCCATCGCCAAGGATTGCCCGGTCGCCGTCCTTACGCGCTCCGCCGCGGGCTGCGTTGTAGTCGACAACCACAAGATCCACGCGACACCTGCCTATCCCGTGAACAAAGTCGTTGACGTAACGGGCGCGGGCGATTTGTTCGCGGCCGGTTTCCTCTTCGGTTACACCAATGGCAAATCGGTCGCCCAATCCGCTCAGCTCGGGGCTCTTGCTGCTGCAGAAGTGATTTCTCATGTCGGTGCAAGGCCCGAGATAAACCTCCAAGCCCATTCCAAGGCACTCGGTCTGCTATAATTTCCGCAGGAAGACACTGCGGATAAAATGATCCGCGCCCTTACGCAAAACAAGATCGGCACGCGGTCGCGTCGGCAAAACATTCTCGCGTAGATTCACAAGATTGATCGTGTCCCAAATGCGCGTCGCGGTCTCGCACGCTTCCCTGTCTGTCAGGGTTGAATAGCGATGAAAGTAGGATTTTGGATTGCGGAAGGCGCCATCGCGCAGCGCCAGAAAGCGTTCGATGTACCAGGTGTGAAGGTCGCTGACATCGGCATCGATATAGATCGAGAAATCAAAGAAATCGGATGTATTCGGAATACCACGTCCATCGCGGGGCGGGCGGCCCGTCTGTAGCACATTCAATCCTTCGACAATCAGAATATCGGGTTGATCAACGACGACGCGATCATCCTTCAGCACGTCATAGGTGAGATGCGAATAAAGCGGAGCGGTGACATTTCGCTTGCCCGCCTTGATGTCGGAGAGAAACCGAAGGATCGCTGGCAAGTCATAGCTTTCCGGAAAGCCCTTGCGAGTCATCAAACCTTCGCGTTCCAGAATGGCGTTCGGCATGAGGAAGCCATCGGTCGTCACAAGATCGACCTTCGGATGCTTCGGCCACCGTGCAAGCAAACGCTGAAGGATACGCGCCGTCGTACTTTTTCCCACCGCCACGCTGCCGGCCATGCCGATCACGTAGGGAACCTTGCGTTCACTCAAATGCAGAAAATTATTGGTGGCGCGGAACAGGCCCTGCGTAGCAGCCACATAAAGATTGAGGAGCCGCGACAGAGGCAGATAGATCGTCTCAACCTCATGCAAGTCAATCCGGTCATTCAGACCCCGCAATTCATCAAGATCGGCCTGGGTCAACGTCATCGGCGTATCGGCACGCAGCGCGGACCATTCCTCACGCGAGAAACGGCGAAATGGGGAAACTTCCTTGACCAATTCTTCCATTGTCAATCCTTCGGGCGGGACGCCTTTTCGGCAATGCCGCTCACGCCCTGACGGCGCGAAAGTTCGGCCATAACTTCTGCGAGGTTGACACCAGTCGCTTCCAGCAAGACCAAAAGGTGGTAGAGCAGGTCAGCAGATTCCGAAACTATGAATTTCCTGTCGCCCTCGACTGCTGCCAACGCTGTTTCTACGGCCTCCTCGCCAAGCTTCTTGGCGCATCGGGAAACCCCCTGTGACAGCAGCTTGGCTGTGTAGGACTGATCCGGAGGCGCGCCCCTCCGATTTGCGATCTCGTTTGCGAGGTTTGCCAGAACATCAAGTCTGTAGTCGGTCATTCAATGCACATCCCTGTCCTAACGCAACCGCATCGGTATGCCATTGGCCGAAAGGTGTTGCTTGGCTTCAGCGATGGAATAGGTGCCAAAGTGAAAAATCGAGGCAGCAAGAACTGCAGCGGCGTGGCCATTCCTGATACCATCGACCAGATGATCAAGCGTCCCGACACCACCTGATGCGATGACAGGGACTGAGACCGCATCGGCGACTGCGCGTGTCAGTTCGATATCGAATCCCTTGCCGGTTCCGTCTCGATCCATCGAGGTGAGCAAGAGCTCACCGGCACCCAGCGATACGACCTCCTTTGCAAACGCAATGGCATCTATCCCTGTCGGCTTGCGGCCGCCATGCGTGAAGATTTCCCATTTCCCTTCGGCCGTCGCCTTGGCATCAATCGCCACGACAACACATTGCGCCCCAAATTTTTCTGCAGCCTGACGTACGAAGTCACGGTTGGCAACGGCGGCGGAATTGATCGAGACCTTATCTGCACCCGCCAGCAAGAGCTTGCGAATATCTTCCAACGCGCGAACACCACCGCCAACTGTCAGCGGCATGAAACACGCCTCAGCGGTTCGCGAAACGACATCGAAGATGATTCCGCGGTTTTCGTGCGTGGCAGTGATGTCAAGGAAACACAATTCGTCCGCGCCGGCTGCGTCATACGCCTTGGCGATCTCAACGGGATCTCCCGCATCGCGCAGGTCAACGAAGTTCACGCCCTTGACGACGCGGCCGTCTTTTACGTCAAGGCAGGGAATGAGGCGTGCTTTCAGCATCACGCCATTTCCCTGATGAGGCGCAGGGCCTCAGTCACGTCAATCCGTCCGTCATAGATGGCCCGGCCAGAAATGGCACCTTCAAGAATTCTGCAATCGGGCTCGAGCAAGCGGTGGATGTCATTCATGGACGCCAAGCCGCCTGAGGCGATGACCGGAATGCGGACCGCATTGGCGAGTGCGAGAGTCGACTCGATATTCAATCCTTTCAGCACTCCGTCCCGGTCGATATCAGTGAAAACGATCGCGGCGACGCCGGCATCAGCAAAACGCGCCGCCAGCTCGACGGCGGTCAGACTCGACGTTTCGGCCCAGCCCTCGACGGCGACATGCCCGTTTCTGGCATCAATACCAACCACGATGCGGCCCGGAAATTTCTGGCAGGCTTCGCGGACGAGTGCGGGGTTACGCAGGGCCACGGTTCCGAGGATGACGCGCTCGATACCTTTGTCCAGCCAGGTCTCGATTTGAGCGAGAGACCGTATGCCGCCGCCCAGTTGAATTGGAATGTCCACCGCATTCAGAATCGAGTCGACAGCGGCTTCGTTCACCGGCTTGCCTTCGAAGGCGCCGTTGAGATCGACGAGATGCAGCCACTCAAATCCCTGTGATACAAACCGTGCAGCCTGGTTGGCGGGATTGTCATTGAAGACAGTCGCCTGATCCATGTCGCCGAGCTTGAGGCGAACGCACTGGCCGTCCTTCAAGTCGATAGCCGGAAACAGGATCATGGCCGCCACCTCAGAAAATTGGCGATCAGCGACAGGCCAAGGGTCTGACTCTTCTCGGGATGAAATTGGGTTCCAATCATGTTGTCACGCCCGACAGCCGCCGTCACCGTCCCACCATGGTCTGTAGTTGCGACGACGTGGTCTGGATCGCGCGGCTTCAGATGATAGGAATGCACGAAATAGGCGTGAAGGCCCTGAGGACCCAGCGGGATGCCCTCAAACACGGCATGTGGCCGCTTGAGCTCCAGCGTATTCCAGCCCATGTGGGGAATCTTGAATTCGGGCCCTTGGGGCGCGATCAATTCAACCGTGCCCGGGATCCAGCCGAGGCCCTGCGTCACATCATGCTCAAGGCCCTCGCTTGCCATCAGCTGCATGCCGACGCAAATGCCGAGAAAGGGCTTGGCCCCGCGGATGACTTCGTCTTCCAGCGTTTCCCACATGCCGGGCAAGGCCTTCAGCCCGTTGCGGCAATCCTTGAACGCGCCGACGCCTGGAAGCACGATGCGCTCCGCAGCCCGGACTTTGGCGGGATCGGATGTGACAACAACCGGCATTGAAATGCCACTGTCCCGCGCCGACCGCTCAAAGGCCTTTGCCGCCGAATGCAGATTGCCAGACCCATAATCGATAATGACAACACTCATGTCGGGTTCACACGTTTCCGAAAAGACCAAGCGTATCGTGGGCAGCGGGGGCGCGAATTGGCGCCACTGCTGTCGACATGCCCATCCGTGACGGCTGGCGCCCCATGAAATAGCTGAGTTCCGCGGCCTCACGGCTGGAAGCTTCGATCAGCCCAGCCGTATGATAGCCAGCCTTTTCCAGAGACCGGATATAGAGCCCCCGCGCTTCAAAGCCAAAGATCAGCCCGATCGCGATCTCCAGCACGCTGCCCAAGGTCGAATTGATGCCCAGAACATTTACCAACAGGGCGGTTGCTACAAACAGGGCAAAGAGAATGGCGGAAATGACCCACATGCGATGCCACAGCGCCCAGAATACCGTAAAGATCAGGGCGCTGGCCGAAAAGCCATCCCTGACGACGACAAGGCGGTCGGACTTGTGGTCGGGTGCTTCCAGAATGGTGAAAAGTGCCATCAGCCCGCCAGTGAACCCTTGGTGGAGGGAATCCGGTCCTTCTGGCGCGGATCTATCTCGAGTGCTTCGCGCAGGGTGCGTGCCAGAGCCTTGAAACAGGATTCCGCGATGTGATGATTGTTGTCGGCGTAGAATGTTTCGACATGCAGCGTCACGCCGGCATTCATGGCGAATGCCTGGAACCATTCACGCACCAGTTCGGTATCGAATTCGCCAATCTTATGCGCCGTGAAGGATACCTTCCATACCAGAAACGGCCGGCCCGAAACGTCGATCGCCGCCCGTGTCAGGGTGCCGTCCATCGGCAGATCAAGACTGGCGTAGCGGCGGATACCCTTGCGATCAGCCAGCGCTTTGGCAACAGCCTGGCCGATGGCGATGCCGGAGTCTTCCGCCGTATGGTGAAAGTCGATGTGCAAGTCGCCTTTCGCCTTCAGCGTGATGTCGATCAGTGAATGACGCGACAACTGCTCCAGCATGTGGTCGAGAAATCCTACGCCGGTCTTAATGTCATAGGCACCCGTGCCGTCGAGATCGATCTCGACAGCAATTTCGGTTTCATTGGTCTTCCGTTCGAGAGAGGCCTTGCGCATGGGGAGCATCCGTCTTCAGCAGATGGGGCCTCTTAGCAGATGCGAAAGGAATTGGCCAAGGGTGGCTTTTCTTTCGGGTTTGCGCGGCCTACATGTGGACTGATCGTGAAAGGAATAGCTGATGTCAGATCCGTTGACGTGGCACGGAACCACCATTCTCTCGGTGCGCAAGAACGGCAAGGTCGTTGTGGTGGGTGATGGTCAGGTCAGCCTCGGGCAAACGATCATCAAGGGCAACGCCCGCAAGGTGCGGCCGCTGGGCAATGGCCAGGTGATCGGGGGCTTTGCCGGCGCCACGGCCGACGCCATGACGCTCTTCGAACGGCTGGAAGCCAAGCTCGAACAATATCCGAGCCAGCTCACCAGGGCTTGCGTCGACATGGCGAAGGATTGGCGCACGGACCGCTATTTGCGAAAGCTCGAGGCCATGATGATCGTCGCCGACCGGTCTGTGACGCTGGTGCTGACGGGAACGGGTGACGTCCTCGAGCCCGAACGGGGTGTGGTCGCCATTGGATCGGGGGGCAACTACGCGCTGGCCGCCGCGCGGGCACTGGCTGAAACCGACATGGACGCGGAGACCATTGCCCGAAAGGCAATGGCGATTGCAGCAGACATCTGTGTTTACACCAACAACACTCTGACGCTCGAAAGCCTCACCGCGTGACCAGCGCATACTCCAGCGCCGGCCTTGCGGCGGTGCGCCTTCAGGCCGCCGTGACGGCCGGCGTGATCGATGCACAGACCGCTGAGAAATTACTGCCGTATCTTACTGCGAACGATGTTGCAGGCCAAACCTCTGTCAGCGCGGACGAAGAGCAGCTCCGCCTGATCACCGGCTTCAACGATATCTTTGTCACCATTGGGCTGGTGCTGTTTCTCGGCGCGCTGTGTTATCTGTTGGCGGAATTTGGACTCGCCCTCGCCACTGTAACGGCCGCCGTCGCCTGCTGGCTGCTTGCTGAATTTTTTACACGCCGCAAGCGCATGGCGCTGCCGAGCATTGTCTTGTTGCTGGCATTCACCGGCATGGTATTGACGGCGGCGGCTTCGCTTTTTGCCAAAACATCTCAGGTCAATTTCATTGACGCTGTCGCCGATAATGGGCCAGCCCTGTCGCTGGCAGCTCTTGTGGCGGCAGCTGCGGCTGCGGTTCATTGGCTGAGGTTCAAGGTGCCGATCACCGTGGCTGCCGGCTGCGCAGCGCTGATCATCATGATCCTGACCGCCTTGAGTTCACTCTCGCCCGACCTGATCTCAACTCATCCGGCACCGGTCTTTCTTCCGCTCGGCCTCCTGACTTTCGCCGCTGCGATGTGGTTTGACACAACAGACCGTCTTCGCAAGACGCGTCGAACCGACATTGCCTTCTGGCTGCATCTTCTTGCCGCGCCACTCATTGTTCACCCCGTCATTCGCAGCCTGGGCGTCACCAGTGGGTCTGAACCCGTGGATGCGCTGGTCATCATTGCGCTGTTTCTTGTGCTCTGCCTCGTGGCACTGGTGGTCGACAGGCGGGCGCTTCTTGTGTCGTCTCTCGGTTATCTTGCTTACGCAGCCTACTCATTGCTGGCCGCCACGCAATGGTCCGCCGCAGCATCGGCGATTGCGGTCCTGACAGTCGGCGCCCTCGTGCTTATGCTTTCGGCCGCCTGGCGGCCGCTGCGCAAATTTGCAATAGGCATTATGCCTGCGGCTGTGCGCTTGAAGGTGCCTGAAGCTGCGTAATATAAACTGTTCCCTTGTTATTTCTGCAATACGAGCAATGCCATGACTGACTTCTCTCCGCGTGAAATCGTCTCCGAGCTTGACCGCCACATCGTCGGGCAATCCGACGCAAAGCGTGCGGTCGCGATTGCGCTGCGCAACCGCTGGCGGCGGCGGCAGCTTCAGGGTCCGTTGCGCGAGGAAGTGACACCAAAGAATATCCTCATGATTGGCCCAACTGGCGTCGGTAAGACCGAGATCGCCCGGCGTCTGGCAAAGCTTGCCAATGCGCCGTTCATCAAGGTGGAGGCGACGAAATTCACCGAGGTCGGATATGTCGGCCGCGATGTCGACCAGATCATCCGAGACCTGGTCGAATCCGGGATCGTCATGGTCAAGGCCGCGCGGCGCAAGGATGTCGAGGCGCAGGCTCATCTCAATGCCGAACGGCGGGTGCTCGACACACTGGTCGGCAGCAATGCGGCCGAGTCGACGCGAGAGTCATTCCGCAAGAAGTTGCGCGCCGGCGAGCTCGACGACAAGGAAATCGAAATTCAGGTGAGTGATTCTGGAGGAGGCGCAAATTTTGACATTCCGGGAATGCCCGGAGGGTCCGCCAGTGTGATCAACCTCTCGGACATGCTTGGCAAGGCTCTGGGAGGACGCACCAAGACAAAGCGCATGAGTGTGAAGGCGAGTCATGACGTCCTTTTGGTCGAAGAACAGGATAAGCTTCTCGATCAGGATCAAATCGTGCAGGACGCCATTTCGGCTGTCGAGAACAGCGGCATTGTGTTCCTCGATGAGATCGACAAGATTTGCGCACGATCGGAGAGGCAGGGGGCTGACGTCAGCCGCGAAGGCGTTCAACGCGATCTCTTGCCGCTCATTGAGGGCACGACGGTATCGACCAAACATGGTGCGGTCAAAACCGACCACATCCTGTTCATTGCGTCCGGCGCTTTTCACATCGCGAAACCGTCAGACCTGCTGCCTGAACTTCAGGGCCGCCTGCCCATTCGCGTCGAATTGAAAGCGCTCGACCGTGCCGATCTGAAGAAAATCCTGACAGAGCCCGAAGCCAGCCTGATCAAGCAGTATATTGCGCTTCTTGCTACCGAAGGCGTTGTTCTGTCGTTCACCGACGACGGGCTGGAATCCATCGCCGGTATTGCGGCCGACACAAATGCGAGTGTCGAGAATATCGGTGCGCGCCGACTGCAAACGGTGATGGAACGTCTTTTGGATGAGATCAGTTTTGCCGCACCCGACCGTTCCGGAGATTCGATCGTCGTCGATGCGGCCTATGTCGAGAAACATGTCGGCAATCTCGCGCGGAACGCCGACCTGTCCAAGTTCATCCTCTAGGTTTGGATTTCCTGCGGTCGAGGATCGTCAGGATTTCTTCGAGCACGATGGAGTCGAGCTTGCCGATTTCATCCGCAAGCCGGTTTGAAAGTTCGGTCGCCTTTGGGGACAGACCAGCTGTATCAATCGTGATGCGCGGGTGAGAGATGCGGGCAAGCCGGACAACTTCCTCGGCCTCGTCCCAGATGATGTTGAAATAGGCAATGATACGCTGAATCAGGTGCCAGCCAGGGCGCCCACGTTTGCCATGTTCGAGAGCCGACAAATAGGCCGGCGATACGCCGATGGCATCCGCCATGTCCTTCAAAGTCACACCGCGCTCGGCGCGCAGATTGCGCATGCGGTCACCGAAGGGAGTCATCAGGCCTCCCTGATCCGGCGAACCTTGACGTAGAAAGCTCCGCCGCCGCCATGTTTCGGGTGGGCCGGCTGATAGCCAGACACAACGGCGCGGTAATCTGCATCATGAAACCAGTCCGGCACCAACCGACGAAGGCGGCCCTGGCGCTCAGGAGAATGAAAATGATCAGACCCATGCAACGTATGTCGCGAGAAGGGCGAATCACCCTTGCCGGTTATGACGAGAACGGTTCTGGCGCCCATCGATTGGGACTCTCTCAGGAACTGCAGCAGCCTTATGCGCGCCATTTCGATGCCGGTGCCATGCAGATCGAGGCGCCGCTCGATTTCGACATTTCCACGCGTCAGGCGTTGCTGTGTACGCCTGTCGAGGCCGGTGATCTGAGGTGGTGATTTGCGGTGAACAGCCGGAGCCGGCAAATGCGGACTGGCCGGGGAGTGGTGCGATTTTTTGGGTTCCATCAAATTCTTGCCCACCGAAACCGCAGGATGGCGCAACCGTGGGCTGCTCAGCGGTTTGATCGTCTTGGTTGTTTCGATCCAGAGATCGAAATCTTCGGGCTTGCGGCTCATCGCAATAGGCCCAGTCTCGTGGCAACGGTGTTGGGAAGAAGCACCACCATGGTCCCGGGGCTCTTCATGCGGCCGGCAACCGCGGCTGCATGTTCACCAAAGCCCCAGTAGACGTCGCCTCTGGCGTATCCCCTGATGGCCGTTCCAGTATCCTGTGCGATGAGCAACTGCCTGAGTGGCGCTGAGCTACCCTGATCGCCAGTGGGTGCTTCGGTATCGAGCCATACCGGCGTACCGAACATCCAGATACTGCGATCAACTGCCAGGCTTCGTTGTGGCGTGAGCTGAACATGCTGAGCGCCCAGAGCCCCAAGTGACGAGTCTTCCAATTCTGTCTCACGAAAGAAGATGAAGGACTCATTCTGCCACATCAGCTCTCGCGCTTCTTTTGGATGACTCCTCAACCACTGGCGAATCGCCTGCATCGACATGTCTTCACGGCTGAAGGCGCCGCGTTCCACAAGGAGCGCGCCGATTCCAGTATAGTCACGGCCAGACTTCGCTGCATAGCTCAGCCGCATCACCGATCCATCCGACAACCTCACCCGGCCGGATCCTTGCACATGAATGAAAAAAGCATCAGCCCAATCCTTCAGCCAGACAAGTTCCAGACCGCGATCCGCTAGCCCTCCCTGTTCAATCTCCTTGCGCGAGAGATATGGCAGCGGCTTGCCGTTGGCCAACTGGCCATAGTCCAGTCCAGTCTCCTGCTTTTGGGTCTTGCTGAAGCTAACAAGATCAGCGGGTTTGCCATAAATCGGAACAGTGTGACTCCGATCGGCAGTGCGCGAACCCTCAGCCTCAGGTTCATAATAGCCGGTGAACAGTCCGGCCGGCCTCGCGGCATCTATCACTCTGAAGGGGGTGAACTGCGTTTCGAAAAATGCCCTGGCGTCCTTGACCTGTTGGGCTTGGCTACAGATGCCGTCCCAATCACTCTTCGCGCCACCAAATTCGACAGGCCTGCCAAATGCCGCACCGTCCTTCAGGATCTCGCGGCAGGATAGGCGAAATGAATGAAGCGCGGCAGCATGATCATCCGCCGCCCACCCTGGAAGTGCCTGAAAGCTCTGCCGTTGCAAGGTTGTGGCTGCCGCCGTTTGCACGACACTAATCGCCGCAAGAAGGAGAAAACCAGCAAACCGGCACGTCGATATCAACCCGACGCCTGCGTCGAGACCAGCTTCCAGTTCGGATTTCGGGATGTGACGTCACGCTCGAATGTCCAGACGTCGGTCACCTCGCGGATTTCGCGAGAATCCCCATCAACCACGTCCCCGGCCTTTGATAGCGTCGCGGAAATCAGTTCGCTGATGAATTCAAGTGTCACGGCGGCCATGTTTCCGCTCAGACTGGCCGACAATAGCTTGGCCGAGCTGATTCCGACAAACCGCTGATCGACGCGCTGGCCTGCCGCTTCGCGCTTGTCGATTGCCGCCGCGAATCCATCGAAGACGTCCTTCGACAAAAGATTCTTGAGCGCGGCCTTGTCACCCTTGGCATAGGCTTCGATGATCATCTCATAGGCAAGCTTGGCGCCTTCAACAAAGGATCTGGGAACGAAACTCGAATCCCTGGCCATGATCTGGTCGAGGCCGTTGGCGAGCGCTGAACCCGGCTCCGCAAGTCCCGTCCAGGCTGGCGGCATGGCTTCCGTTTCCTGGGGTCGTGGAGTTTCGCTTTCCGCGGATGGCGGAAAACGCAAGACCTTGCCGGTCTTGGGCTGGTCCTGCTGGGAGTCGTCGGCCCGCCCGCCAATGGGATCAACCGGCGGCCGCTCGTTTCCGGTCCGCGTTCCCAGCACCGCGCGCAGACGCCAGAACACCACCAGTGCCACCGCTAGAAGTAGAATATTCAATGGATCCAGTGACATTTCATTTTCCAGTGAGCAATTTGACGACGCATCAGACCTTGGGGGTTGGCGCACCTCGGAACTGCGACCTATATATAGGCGAGGACCCGCAGGTCCAAGGCCAAAGGATAGCTGTTTCCATCATGTTCCGATTTCTGTCGATCGTGTTCCTCGCCGGCACTTTGCTGGAAATTGCATCGATCATCTGGGTCGGAAGCAAGCTCGGCGTATTGCCCACTTTGCTGTTGTTGATCGCGGGCGGAGTTGTCGGTGTGTCGCTTTTCCGATCGGCCGGCGCCAATGCCGTTGCGGTTTTGCGGTCTTCCATTCAAGATCAGCGGATCATTGAGTCCCTCGCTGGCACGACAATGGTTAGGGTTCTTGCCGGGGTCCTGTTCATGGTTCCTGGATTTTTGAGCGATGTGGCCGGTCTGCTTTTGCTCGTGCTGCCCATGCACCGCTGGATTGGCGTGAAAACTCCCGTCAGGAACGGTGAGACCTCGGGGTTCCCTCGTCATCACCAGGAATTTGGACAGGTGATTGAAGGTGAAGCAGTGGAAATCACCTCTGAAATGACATTCCACCCGGCGAACGACCAAAAGTCCTAGCAGTCCCGCCTTGCGGGGTGTGGGATGCCATGTTAGCCAAAGTGGGAATCGATCACGAGGGATCTGACATGCCAAAATCGCCAAAAACGACAGCCAAGGCCGAAGAAAACGCCGGCAATGGAACGACAGCCGCCGCCAGCGCAAGTGCTGCGTCAACGGTTCAGGCGGCAGCAACTGCCGCCAATCCTCAGGTAGCGCCGTCGTTGCGTATCCTGGGACAATATCTCAAGGATTTGAGCTTTGAGAATCCAAATGCCCCGCAAACGCTTGCGCCCCAGCAAGCGCAGCCGGATATTAACATCTCGGTTAATGTCAATGCCCGCAATCTTGCGCCGACGGATTTCGAAGTCGAACTGCACCTTGATGCCAAGGCCACCTTGCAGGACAAGGTCGTCTTCGCGGCCGAACTGGTTTATGCGGGGACGTTCCGGCTCGAGAACTTCCCAGCTCAAATGATGCACCCTGCCGTGCTCATCGAATGTCCGCGCATTCTCTTCCCCTTCGCGCGGCAAATTCTCGCCGAAGCGACCCGCAATGGCGGTTTTCCGCCGCTAATGCTTGATCCAATCGATTTTGCGGCGATGTATCAGAAGCGCTTGCAGCAGCAGACAGCTGGCAAGGCCTAATCTATAGCCCTGCCTTCAGCCACAAAGCGTTTTCCCCGAGGCCCTGCACAAAAAGTGCGTGGGCCTCTTTTTCTTGCAGTGTGAGGCGGCCTGGCAACGGCAACGGTCTTTGGCCAACACGCGAAGTTGCGATCTCTGAGCGCGCAGCCGGCCGGCCGGCCGATGTCACAAGGTTGAGCGCAGTTTGGCGGCCTCCAATGAGTTCAAGATAGACCTCTGCAAGGAGTTCGGAATCGAGAAGGGCGCCGTGCTTTGTCCTCTTGCTGTTGTCGATCCCGTAACGCCTGCACAGGGCATCTAGGCTGTTGGACGCTCCCGGATGTTTCTGACGTGCCAAGTGCAGTGTATCGACGATCCGCTCTGCCGGGATTGCGCTGCGTTTCTCGAAGGCCAGTTCGGCATTGATGAACGCCATATCGAAGCTGGCGTTGTGAATGATCAGAACCGAGTCTGCGATAAACTCGAGAAAGTCGTCGGCGATTTTCGCGAATACGGGTTTATCGGCAAGGAAAGCAGAGGATAGCCCATGAACGGCCTCGGCTTCGGCCGGCATATTACGTTCAGGATTGATGTAAACGTGGAATGTTCGACCTGTCGGAAGGTGATTGAGGAGTTCCACCGCACCGATTTCAACGATCCGGTCGCCAGTTGCAGGGTCGAGGCCTGTAGTTTCGGTATCAAGGATAATTTCACGCATGCTTTTCAGGATCCTGACGGTCGAGACAACTGCAACAATATATCATCAACTTGGCGCTGGCTGTCGGCAATACTGATGGAAGTATCGATCACATAATCTGCCCGGGCTCGTTTTTCAGCATCCGCCATCTGTCTTGATAGGATGAAGTCCAGCTTTTCAGGTGTCATCCCCGGCCGCTGAAGAGCGCGTTCCCGTTGAATTTCGGCAGTGGTGGAAACCACGGCAATTCTGTCCACCTCTTGTTCC
This sequence comes from Pseudomonadota bacterium, assembly GCA_963205315.1. Lineage (GTDB taxonomy): Bacteria > Pseudomonadota > Alphaproteobacteria > Rhizobiales > Aestuariivirgaceae > Aestuariivirga. The sequence continues at coordinate 54,277 of CAUJIO010000009.1, forward strand.
CGCGCCGTTTCAAATAGCAGCGGAATATCCAGAACGGCGACTGTGGCCCCTGTCCTTTGCGCGTTGGCAAGAAAGATCTTCTGCCTGTCACGCACCATCGGATGCACGATGGCTTCAATCTTCTTCAACAGATCCGGTTGCTCACGCACAGCTTGCGAAAGCCGGTTGCGGTCGACGGCTCCGTCGATGACTGCGGAGGGAACAAGTTCCATGAGCGCTGGAACAGCTGCGCCTTCCTTCGCATAGAGTTCGTGCACCACCTGATCGCTGTCGAATACAGGAACACCGCGTGCAGCAAACTGTTTCGCGGTTGCGGATTTCCCCATGGCAATCGAACCCGTCAGGCCGATCACGATCATGTCTTATATCCGGGGTCGATGTCGCGCGCGATGAGATCGTGAAGCTCGATTGTAACGGCCGGTCTTACGCCAAACCAGAGTTCGAATCCGCGAACCGCCTGGTGCAACAACATGCCGAGACCTTCGACGACCGGATTGCCCCTTGCGGCGGCGGCGGCCAGCAATTTCGTGCGCAGTGGGACATAGACGATATCGGTTACAACGGCCTTCGGTGCAAGCATCGTCAGATCGATCTGCAGATCTTCCTGGCCTTTCATGCCGAGGGACGTGGTGTTCACGAGCAGCTCACACTCGGAAAGTTGATCATTGCGCTTTGTCCATTCCAGGGGTTTCACCCTGTTGCCGAAGCGTTTGCGCAGGTTCTCCGCCTTGTCGATTGAACGATTGGCGACGACCACCTCACCTGCTCCATTCAGAAGCAAGGCGTTGGTGATCGCGACCGCTGCACCTCCGGCGCCGAGAACAATTACGCGGCTATTGCGGATCCCAAGCGCGGGCGCGCCGGCACGCAAGCTATTGATGAAACCTTCGCCATCGGTGTTGGTACCCAGCACTTTCCCGTCTTTGACGAAGACCGTGTTGACAGCGCCAAGGCGCTCTGTCGGTTCGTCTGCGGGTGTCACGAGTCGAAAGGCCTGTTCCTTGTGTGGAAGCGTGACGTTACACCCCGCAAAGCCATTGTCGGCGAGACTGTGCAGAAATGCCGGGAGTTTCTCAGGTTCGACCGGAATACGCTCATAACTGCCTTCGATACCGAATTTCTTCAACCAGTAGCCATGAATCAGCGGTGAGCGCGAATGGCTGATTGGCCATCCGATGACACAAGACTTGATCATGTCCGAAGGTCTCCCGTCCCACGGAGGAACTGCATGAGTGGAAGCAAAGGCAATCCGAGAATGGTAAAGTAATCGCCGTCGATGCTTTCGAAGAGCTGAGACCCCTGACCTTCGATCTGGTACGCCCCCACTGATGATAACAGGTTGTTGCCGTTTTGCTCCAGATACTCTTCGAGGAAAGCTGCGCTGAATCCTCTGACGGTCAATCTTGCGGCGCTGCTGTGGGTCCAGACTGGTTCACAATCACGAACACAGACCACAGTCGAGATGAGCTCATGCGTGTGGCCTCTGAGTTGAAGAAGTTGCCGGCGGGCAGCCTCAAGGTCGACAGGCTTGGAGTAGATCCGGCCCTCGAAGGCGAGGACCTGATCGGCGCCGATCACGATATTTCCGGGATTCTGGCGTGACACATCGATGGCTTTCGCTTCGGCGAGGTTCCGAGATGCCTCGGCGGGCGTCCATTCGGGGTGTGTGGCCAGGAGAGCTCCTTCATCGACAGCGGGAGAGGCCGCAGTGAACGAGAGTCCAGCGTTGGTGAGCATCGATTTGCGGGTTGGACTGCTGGAAGCAAGAATGATCACGTCATTTGTCCTGTCGGCGGCTTTCGGCAAGGAGATTGAGGATGGATGCCGCTGTTTCCTCGACCGATCGGCGAGTGACGTCGATCATCTGCCAATCGTTTTCCGAACAGAGATTCTTCATGAGCATGAGCTCGTCAGTAATCAGTCTGGGATCGATATAGTCAGTTGATCGCGTCTCTTTGAGGGAGAGAAGGCGGTGACGGCGGATCTGGGCGATGCGTTCTGCTGTTGCAAACAATCCAACGATCAAGGGGCCCTTGAGACCGTTAAGTTTCGCCGGCGCCGGTACGCCCGGAACAATGGGAATATTTGCGGTTCGAACACCTCGTTGCGCGAGATAGATCGAGGTTGGGGTTTTTGACGTGCGGCTTATGCCAAGAATGATGACATCGGACTTTTCGATGTCTTCGACGCTCTGACCATCGTCATGGGCCATAGTGAAGTTGAGTGCGTCAATGCGCCGAAAATAGTCGGAGTTCAACGCGTGCTGACCAGCGACCTGCGGCGTCGATTGGGTGTTGAGATATTGCGCGAGGATGGCGATGATCGGGTCAAGGATCGAGACGCAGGGTACGCCGAGTGTCTCGCAGTATTCTTCGAGATGCCGTCGGATGTCGGGATTTACGAGGGTGAAAAGAACGATGCCCGGTTGCTGTTCAATTTCGCGGAGTGCCCGATTCAGTTGGGAAGGTGTTCGGACCAGCGCATAGATGTGCGCGACTGGCCGGAAATCGGAATATTGCGCTGCGGCAGCTTTTGCTACTGTATTGAGGGTTTCACCGGTCGCGTCGGAAACCAGATGGAGATGGTAGAAGCGCTGTGAACCGGACTGGGTCATGGTGTTGATAGAATGTGGATAGTTCCATGAGCGGAAGAGGAACCGAAAAATCTGGGCGACATGTCAGTTGGGTATTCCACAGCTTTGGGTCTGCAGCAATGAATGTCTTCCTGCTGGGGACAAGGGCGACAATGAGGCTCCGTCGGGCGGAGTTGTTCGGATTGGCTGATAGCTATTAACGTTTTGTTAATAGGTCTTAATTTTGGGTTAATGCCTTGCAGCGGTCTTTAAGAAATAAATGTTGGACTTGACCTGTGGATTGAGACCGGATTGGGATGTATGCCGCTTCCAGTCCTGCAAACAACAGTTACAAGAAGAGATAGAATGATAGATTCTAGGAAGGGTGGGAAACCCTTGGGCGGTGCGTTGCTGGATGTTCTTCTGAAGAGAACTCCCGATCGGCGGCCAATGTGGTTCATGCGTCAGGCCGGCCGGTATCTTCCTGAATACCGGGCTGTCCGGCAGCGGGCAGGGTCCTTTGTGGATCTCTGCTATAATCCTGAACTGGCTTCGGAAGTAACGATCCAGCCTCTACGTCGATACGATCTTGACGCTGCGATATTGTTTGCGGATATCCTGGTGGTCCCTCACGCCATGGGTCTTCCTTTGAAGTTTGAGGAGGGAGAGGGCCCGGTTCTGGGAACCGTGAGGAGCCTGGATGATCTGAATGCGCTTCGGCCTCTGGTCGGTTCGTACGAGGTCAGGCAGGTTTGTGAGACTGTAAGGTTGACGAGGAGTAGCCTCGCTCATGACAAGGCTTTGATTGGTTTCTGTGGTGGGCCATGGACTGTGGCGAGTTACATGGTTGCGGGTGGAAGCTCTGACAGGGTGGATGCGAAGCTCGCTGCCTTCCGGCGGGACCCGTGGTTTGTGGCGTTGATTGATCGCTTGGTTGTGGAATCCATAGAATATCTGGTCGCGCAAGCAGAAGCAGGCGCGCAGGCCGTGCAGATCTTTGATTCCTGGGCGGGTGATCTTATCGGAGACCAGTTGCAGGAATTTGTGCTTGATCCAATCTCGCGGATCGTTGCCGGTGTTCAGGCCCGGGTTCCGGGGTTGCCCGTCATTGTGTTTGCGCGGGGTATCGGATCCCATCAGATCAAGGCCGCGGCTCTTCCGGGCGTCAACGCGATTGGCGTGGAGACGGAGCTTGGGTTGGACGAGATTGATGTGAACGTTGCACTTCAGGGAAATCTTGATCCGGTCGCCCTTTTGGCTGGTGAGGACGTTGCCAGGCGTGAAGCGCTGATGGTCTGTGCCAAGATTCCGAAGGAACGGCACATCTTTAATCTGGGCCACGGCATCCGTTTGGGTACGGACCCGGCGGTGGTGGGTGCAGTTGTGGATGCTGTGCGGCGGAGTGAAGCCTAGCGTGTATCTCTGGCTGAAGGTCATTCATATCTTGGCGGTTATCTCGTGGATGGCCGGACTGTTCTATCTGCCGCGTCTCTTCGTGTATCACGTGGAGAAGGGGTCTAGTGTTGCATTGAGCGCGACGTTCGAGGTGATGGAACGCCGTTTGCTGAAGGCGATCATGCGGCCTGCCGGTTTGGTCTCAGTATTGAGCGGGTTGGCGCTTATCTGGTCTGGCGCCTGGTATGGACCGGTTCCGGTTTGGCTTTGGCTGAAGCTTGTGCTGGTTGCGGCGATGCTGGCTTTTCATGGCCGGTTGGAGTTCCATGCCGGGCGGTTCCGGGACGGGAGCGAATCTCATAGTGGACGGTATTTCAGAATCCTGAATGAGGTGCCGACGTTGCTGTTGATCGGTATCGTCATTTTGGTGGTCGTGAAACCGCTTTGAGTTTGTTGTTGGCGTCAATGGCCCAAAAGGCTATACTGAGATTGCATCGCAGCCGATTTGTGTTGTTGCGATCCCGCCATTCCTGTTCCCGCCGCGTGCCGGAACTTCCCCATTTGTGACAAGAGACAATGACTGCCATATCTGAGCTGAAAGAAATCAAGCTTCAGGATTTGAAGCTGAAGACCCCGTCTGAACTGGTCTCGCTCGCTGAAGAGCTTGAGGTCGAGAATGCAAGCGCATTGCGCAAGCAGGAATTACTGTTCGCGATCCTTAAGAACCTTGCCAACCGTGATGTCGAGATCATCGGCGAGGGTGTGGTTGAGGTATTGCTGGATGGATTCGGCTTTCTTCGTTCACCGGATGCGAATTACCTGGCTGGACCTGACGACATTTACATCAGTCCCAGTCAGATCCGGAAATTTACCCTGAGAACGGGTGATACCGTTGAGGGTCAGATCAGGAGTCCCAAGGATGGTGAACGGTATTTTGCGCTGGTAAAGGTTAACCGGATCAATTTTGAGGACCCGGAAAAAACCCGTCACAAGGTACATTTCGATAATCTGACGCCGCTTTATCCTGACGAGCGGTTGGAGATGGAGACAAACGATCCGACCAAGAAGGATTATTCGTCGCGGGTCATCGACATCGTTTCCCCGTTGGGCAAGGGTCAGCGCGGGCTCATCGTGGCGCCACCGCGAACGGGTAAGACGGTCCTGCTTCAGAACATTGCGCACGCCGTCAGTGTCAATCATCCGGAATGTTATTTGATTGTGCTGCTGATCGACGAGCGTCCTGAAGAAGTCACGGATATGCAGCGATCGGTGAAGGGCGAGGTCATCAGCTCAACTTTCGACGAGCCGGCATCGCGCCACGTACAGGTCGCCGAGATGGTGATCGAGAAGGCCAAGCGTTTGGTCGAACACGGGCGGGATGTTGTCATTCTGTTGGATTCGATTACCCGGCTTGGCCGTGCCTATAACACGGTCGTGCCGTCTTCGGGCAAGGTGCTGACCGGTGGTGTGGATGCAAACGCCCTGCAGCGCCCGAAGCGCTTTTTTGGTGCGGCACGGAATATCGAGGAAGGCGGCTCGCTTACCATCATTGCGACGGCTCTTATCGATACTGGTAGCCGCATGGACGAAGTCATTTTCGAAGAATTCAAGGGTACGGGCAACTCTGAAATCATTCTCGACCGGAAGGTTGCCGACAAGCGCGTGTTCCCGGCGATTGACATCCTCCGCTCCGGGACGCGCAAGGAAGAATTGCTGGTCAAGCCTGATGTGTTGAAGAAGACGTACGTCTTGCGGCGAATTCTCAATCCAATGGGTACTGTGGACGCCATTGAGTTCCTTCTCGACAAGTTGCGGCAGACCAAGACAAACAGCGATTTCTTTGATTCCATGAACGCCTAGGTGTTCTGCCAGCTGCTGTTCGGACTTCATTCCGATTCGGTTCCGATATGAGCGGACGTGACACGATCTATGCCTTGTCTTCCGGCTTTGGGACGGTGGCGCTCAGTGTCATCAGAGTCTCGGGAGACCGAAGCCGTATGGCGCTTGAGACACTCGCTGGTGAGGTCGGCGTAGCGCGCCGGTCCGAGCTCCGTGTCCTCCGGGACCCTGTGACGGGCGAGCCGCTGGACCAGGCAATTGCCGTCTGGTTCCCCGGTCCGAAATCATTCACGGGCGAAGATTGCGCCGAGTTTCATATTCATGGCGGCCGCGCGGTTCAGGCGGGGGTACTCAAGGCATTGTCCCAACTTCCTGGGCTGCGTCTGGCTGAAGCGGGAGAATTCACCCGCCGGGCTGTGATCAACGGCAAGATGGATCTTGTCGAGGCCGAGGGCCTCGGCGACGTTCTCGCGGCGCGGACGGCCAGCCAGCGTCGACAAGCAATGGCGCAAATGAGCGGGAAGTCGAGCAGTGTTTTCGATTCGTGGCGGGAACAATTGCTTTTGATTCGGGCCGAGATTGAAGCGGCAATCGATTTTGCGGACGAACAAGGGGTGGCCGTAGAGGCGCACCGCTCCGTGGACCGGCGAATTTCATTGTTGTTGTCTGAGATGGAACGAGCCGAACGCCGATCGGCAACTGCGGCAGTGATTCGTGATGGCGTGCGGGTCGTCCTTGCGGGTTTGCCCAATACGGGAAAATCCAGTCTGCTGAATGCGGTGGTTCGCTATGAGGCTGCGATCGTGTCGGCGGTGCCTGGCACCACCCGGGACGCCATCGAAGTGTTTTTGGACCTCGATGGTATCCCGGTCATTCTGACAGATACTGCAGGGCTTCGAGACGGCTCGTTGGATATTATCGAGGTGGAGGGTATCCGCCGGAGCCGCTTGAAGCTGGCTGATGCGGATATCGTGGTGTGGGTGGCATCGGCCGATATTGCGGCGAGCGAGAAGTATGGCCCAGAAGTAGAACCAGACATTCTGGTTTGGGGAAAGTGTGATACCGCAGAGTCAAAATCGAGACTCCTCCGAAACGATGATTCGATTCGGAACCGTATTTCGCTCTCGGCACTCTCTGGCGAGGGAGTGTCGGCATTTCTCAGCATACTGACAGACCTGGTGAAACAGCGGTATGACTTCGAGGAGCTTCCCGTCGTTGTCACGGAACGCCAGAGGCAAATTACATCTGACTGCATTTGTTCATTGCGCCGTTCTCTCGGTCACGGTCTTGAAGAACTGGAGCTTAAAGCGGAAGACGTGCGAGTTGCGTCTGACGCCGTCGGCCGTCTAACGGGGCGGTTAGAAGTCGAGGAATGGCTCGGGGCCATTTTCAGCCGATTTTGTATTGGCAAGTGAGTAACTGTTTCACGTGAAACGCTGCTGGCGTTTTGACGTGGCGTGGCAGATCCACTACATAAGCCCGATGTCTCAGGATTTCGATGTCATCGTCATTGGCGGCGGCCACGCCGGCACAGAGGCCGCCGCTTGCGCGGCGCGTTATGGCGCACGCACGGCTCTCCTCACGCACCGCGCCGCTACCATCGGGGAGATGTCGTGCAATCCCGCGATCGGTGGAATTGGAAAAGGCCATCTGGTTCGCGAGATCGATGCTCTTGACGGCCTCATGGGCCGGGTTGCGGATCTTGCGGGAATTCAGTTCCGTCTCCTGAATAGATCCAAGGGGCCCGCCGTGCGGGGACCTCGTGCCCAGGCCGACCGAAGACTTTACAGAGAGGCAATGCAAGCCGCGATCGCTCTTCAGCCCAACCTCACGGTCATAGAGGGGGCTGCTGAAGGGTTTGTCATCGACCAGGATCGCATCACGGGTGTCGTCTGCGAAGATGGCCGTGTTTTCACCTGCGCCGCAGCAGTCCTGACCACTGGAACATTTTTGAATGGTCTCATTCATCTCGGCGAGAAGCGCCTTCCTGCCGGCCGCCATGGCGAACCACCTGCTCGGGGATTTACGCAACAGCTCAAATCCAGAGGCCTTCAGCTTGGCCGCCTCAAGACCGGAACACCCGCGAGGTTGGATGGCAAGACGATTGCCTGGCATATGCTCGAAGAACAGAAGGGCGATGAGGCGCCATCGCCTTTCTCGTTCCTGACGGATCGCATAACGGCACCTCAGATATCCTGCCACATTACCCAGACGACAGGTGTGGGACATCAACTCATCCGGGACAACATCCACCGCTCCCCGATGTATTCCGGTCAGATTGAAGGTGTGGGGCCGCGCTATTGCCCTTCCATCGAGGACAAGGTCTACCGGTTCAAGGACAAGGCGTCTCATCAGATATTTCTTGAGCCCGAGGGCCTTGATGATGACACGGTCTATCCGAATGGGATCTCGACATCCCTGCCGGAAGACGTGCAGGAAGCGTTCATTCATTCAATTCCCGGTCTTGAGAGCGTGACTATCAAGCGTTGGGGCTACGCCATCGAGTATGACTATGTCGATCCGCGGGAATTAACTCCCTCGCTCGAGGTAAAACTGATTCCAGGCCTGTTTCTCGCCGGTCAGATCAACGGTACGACCGGGTATGAAGAGGCAGCCGCGCAAGGACTGTTGGCAGGTCTCAATGCGGCTCGACAGGCGTCCGGAAACTCGCCGGTCACTCTTGATCGGTCACAGTCCTACATCGGCGTCATGGTCGACGATCTGGTGACCAAGGGCATTTCCGAGCCCTACCGGATGTTCACCTCCCGTGCCGAGTACCGGCTTACCCTGCGCGCCGACAACGCTGATCTTCGCTTGACGCCACTTGGAATATCCCTGGGGATCGTCGGGCGAGAACGGGCCACCGCTTATGGCATACGATTCAACGCTATTGATCGTGGCCTGACCTTGGCGCGTGAATTGAGCCTGACCTCCGCTGAAGTGTTGAAGCGTGGTTACCGTGTCAATCAGGACGGCCTTCGCCGCAATGCCCTGGAACTCATGTCGGTGCCGGGTATTGGTTGGGACGGAGTATGCCGCATCTGGCCTGAGCTTAAAGGGCTTGCACCTTCCGTTGTCGAGGCGCTCGAAGCTGATGCCCTGTATTCAGGCTATATCGATCGCCAACAATCCGATATCGCGGCCATGAAGAAGGAAGAACAGCTTCTTCTGCCTGTCGATGTGGACTACGGCAGCATGTCGAGCCTATCGGCCGAGATCCGTCAGAAGTTGGTCAAGATACGGCCGGCCACTCTCGGACAAGCCTCACGAATCGATGGAATGACGCCTGCCGCGCTTGGCGTCATTCTCGCACATGTCCGCCGGCGCGATCGAAAGACGGCAGCATGAATGCAGCAGCCGACCGTGCCGACGAATTGGCCGCGAAGTATAATGTTTCACGTGAATCACTATCAGCCTTAAGGCTCTATGTTGATCTCTTGCTGACCTGGCAGCGGCGGATCAATCTGATCGGACCCGCAACGATCGAGTCGATCTGGGAGCGTCACATCCATGATTCATTACAGGTGCTACCATTGATTCCCAGAGGAACCACCGCGATTGCGGAATTGGGATCGGGAGCGGGCATACCCGGGATGATCGTGGCAATTGCTGGTGGATATCAGGCGCATCTCTACGATAGCAATAGCAAGAAATCAGCGTTCCTTCGCGAAGCCATCCGCCAGACGGGTATTCGGGCCCAGGTCCACACTCTCCGACTGGAAGACCTTAAATTCGATCCCCATCTACCAAAGGTGCAATGTGTGCTGGCTCGCGCCTTGGCACCATTGCCATTACTACTCGACTACGCCGAACCTTTCATCAAAGCCGGCGCAATCGGTCTTTTCCACAAGGGACAAGATGTTGACCTTGAATTGACCGAGGCTACCAAATATTGGACACTCAACGTGTCGAAACACCCGAGCGCAGTCGATTCGCGCGGTGTCATACTCGAAGTGAGAGAGGCCACCCGTGTCTGAAGTTCTGAGTGCTGCCAAACTATCCCCACCTATGCCCCGTATATTGGCCGTGGCAAACCAGAAGGGTGGTGTTGGCAAGACGACGACCGCCATCAATCTCGGGACAGCACTTGCAGCTGTCGGCGAAACGGTTCTGATCGTCGACCTTGATCCGCAAGGCAATGCCAGCACCGGTCTGGGCATCCCGCGCAGAAATCATCAGCGCTCCACCTATCATGTTTTGATGGGTGAACAGACACTCCGAGATGTCATCGTCGAATCGGGTATCCCGCGTCTGCATTGCGCACCATCGACCATGGATCTGCTCGGAGCCGAGCTTGAACTCGCGAGCATTGACCGCAAGACATACCGCCTGGCCGACGCGATCGCTGCCCTTCACAAGCAGGCTGATCCGTCTCGGGCCTATACCTATGTGCTGGTCGACTGCCCGCCGTCGCTCAACCTCCTGACCATCAATTCGCTCTGCGCGGCCGATGCCATCCTTGTGCCGCTGCAATGCGAGTTCTTCGCGCTCGAAGGCCTGAGCCAGCTGATCAAGACCGTCGAGCGCGTGAAGAACAGCCTCAATCCCAAGCTGACAATCCAGGGTGTGGTGCTGACTATGTTCGACCGGCGCAACAACCTGTCTGAGCAGGTTGCCGAGGATGTCCGCAGCGTGCTGGGCGACAAGGTTTACCAGACAATCATCCCCCGAAACGTCCGCGTCTCGGAGGCTCCGTCGCACGGGAAGCCGGTATTACTTTATGACAATACCTGTGTCGGCTCGCAGGCATACATCAAGCTCGCCTCCGAAGTGATCCGTCGCGAGCGTGAGTTGCGCGCAGCCTGATCGATTCGTATCCGTAATTTTTGTGAATGGCCGGCATCGGCTGGAAGAAGAGTGAGACATGGACATGATGCAGGCTCCCAAAAAGCGCCTCGGCCGCGGACTGGCAGCATTGATCGGGGACGACACCAGTGAAGACTCGGTGGTCCAAGACGTTCGCACGCTCCGGCATATGCCGATCGAAATGCTGCGGTCGAGCCCCAACAATCCTCGCAAGCATTTTGCTGATGAAGATCTCGACGATCTTGCCAAGTCGATCCACGACAAGGGATTACTGCAGCCGATCGTCGTAAGACCCATCTCGGGTGGCGAGTACGAAATTGTCGCAGGTGAACGGCGTTGGCGCGCGGCCCAGCGGGCCGGCATTCATGATGTTCCGGTTCTTATCCGTGAGTTGAACGACGGCGAGGCGCTTGAAATTGCGCTCATCGAGAACATTCAGCGCTCCGACCTCAATCCGCTCGAAGAGGCCAGGGCTTACGGACAGCTGCTGGAACAGTTCAACTATACCCAGCAGCAATTGGCAGAATCGATCGGCAAGAGCCGTAGTCACATCGCCAATACCTTGCGGCTGTTGAATCTGCCCGAAACAGTCCGGTCCCAGATTGAAATGGGCAATCTCACTGCCGGGCACGCCCGGGCACTTGTGGCAACCGATTCGCCAACGGAACTAGCCGACAAGATCATCAAACTCGGCTTGTCCGTGCGCGAAGCCGAAGGTTTGGCCAGGGATGCGGCACCTGGACGGAAACCCAAGTCCAAGCCCGAAAAGGATGCCGATACCAAGGCCCTTGAAAGGACCGTTTCGGAGGCAATCGGGTTGAAGGTCGACATCGCTCACAAGGGCGATGCTGGCGGCAGTCTGATCATCAGCTACAAGACATTGGAGCAGCTCGAGGACATCTGCCAGCGGCTGAGGGACAAATAGCCCAGAACATCCTCAGTGGCGGAAGTGGCGGACTCCGGTAAACACCATCGCCAGGCCCGCTTCATCAGCTGCACGGATCACGTCAGCATCCTTGATCGAGCCGCCCGGCTGAATGACCGCCGTAGCGCCAGCCTCGGCGGCTTGCAGCAACCCGTCGGCAAAGGGAAAGAACGCGTCCGATGCGACCACGGAGCCCTGAACCGCGGCGGCTGCGGCCCCCGCTGCCTTTGCCGCATCTTCACTCTTGCGAACGGCAATCCTGGCTGAATCGACTCTCGACATCTGACCGGCACCGATTCCCACCGTAGCGCCATCCTTCGCATAGACGATCGCATTGGACTTCACATGCTTCGCAACGCGGAATGCAAAGCGCAAGTCTTCCAGTTCCTGGCTGGTTGGCGGGCGCTTCGTCACCACTTTCAGGTCCATGTCGTCAACTGATGCATCATCCCGGGTTTGCACCAGAATTCCTCCGCCGACAGACTTGAGTGCGACCCCATTCGATTTGAGAAGTGGCCCCGCCAGCAGAAGCAACCTCAGATTCTTTTTCGCGCCTATGATGGCGAGTGCTTCCTCATCAACAGAGGGCGCCACAATAACTTCGGTGAATAGCTCGGTGATCTCACGTGCCAGAACCGCATCGATCTGACGATTGAACGCAATGATCCCGCCAAACGCGCTTACCGGATCGCAGGCAAGCGCCTTGCGATAGGCCTCGATCGCTGTCCCGGCGATGGCCACGCCACAGGGATTCGCATGCTTTACGATGACGCACGCAGCGGACGCCAGATCTGCGAATTCGCCCAGGCATTCAAGGGCGGCATCGGTATCATTGATGTTATTGTACGAGAGTTCCTTGCCCTGGATTTGTCTGGCAGCGGTCACACCCTGCCGCTTACCGGGGGTGGCATAGAGTGCGGCTTTCTGGTGAGGGTTCTCTCCGTATCGGAGTTCCTGCAGGATGCTGCCGCCAATCGCAAAATAATCACCCAGCGGCTCGTCAAGCTGCGCGGAAAACCAGCGGCTGATGGCAGCATCGTAACTGGCAGTGCGAGCGAAAGCCTTGCAGGCCAACTTGCGCCGCGTTGCATCGCTCGTACGATTTTCATCTGCTGTCATTTCGGCGAGGATCTGAGCGTAGTCAGCCGGGTCGACAATGACTGTCAGGTCATCGTGGTTCTTGGCTGCCGCACGAATCATAGCCGGACCACCGACATCGATGTTCTCAATCACATCGTTCCATTCAGCGCCGCGCGCCACCGTGGCCTCGAAGGGATAGAGATTGACGACAAGCAGCTCAAATGGCGCGATGTCCTGCGCAAGCAGCGCAGCCCGATGCGACTCATTCGACCGGACGGCCAGAAGCCCGCCATGAATCTTCGGATGAAGCGTCTTGACCCGGCCATCCATGATTTCCGGAAATCCAGTCACAGACGAGACGTCAGTTACAGGCAGTCCGGCCTCAGCAAGGGCCTTTGACGTTCCACCCGTCGAGACAAGCTCGACACCACGAGAGACCAGTCCTCTTGCAAATGCGATAAGATCTGTCTTGTCGGATACAGACAGCAGGGCGCGGTGGATAGGTTGTGACATGATGGGGCCCGGAATGATCGTGGATGTCACCCGCATAGCACGGATCGAATCGACAGCAAGCCTCAGCGTGTGCGATCCAGCCGCGCCATGAAAAATCCATCCATCCCTTGTGAATTCCCGATGCTCATCGACGGGAGCAGACGCAGCCATCCTTCTGCCGTCCGCAATTCTGCAGGTATGACCGATCCTGCTGGAACAAGGGTAAAGTGGGGGAACGCGGCGCGGAACCAGGAAATCTGTTTCTCGCCTTCTTCGGGCTCAAGGGAACAGGTGCAATACACCAGACTACCGCCTGGTTTGACGCGATCAGCCGCCTCCGTCAGCAAGACGCGCTGGGTCGCGCAGTGATCGGGAGTGGGGGCGTCCTTGCGAATGTAAGGAAGTTCCGGATGGCGCCTGATCGTGCCCGTCGCCGAACACGGGGCATCAAGCAGAACCGCATCGAAGCGCTCGGACATACCGAGAGATGTCCCGTCCGCTTCCACAACCTTCGCCATCAATCCGGTACGCTCAAGATTCTCGCGCAGGCGCTTTAGCCGTTCGGCTGAAATATCCACGGCTGTAACGATTGCGCCCGCCGCTGCCAGTTGCATGGTCTTGCCGCCGGGGGCGGCGCAAATATCCAGAGCGGTTCGGCCTTGCAGTTCGCCCATCAATAACACAGGGAGGCTGGCTGCCGCGTCCTGCACCCACCATTCGCCCTCCGCAAAACCGGGCAGGGCCGAAATCAGGCCGCGATGTTGTGCCAGGCGGACTTGCCCGGTTGGCAGCAGCTGCCCGCCCAGCTTTTCAGCCCAGGCTGCCCCGTCGGATTTCACCGATATATCGAGCGGTGGTTCCCGGCGGTGGCTGGCAGCGATCTCTGCGGCAATGGCTTCGCCATAGGTTTTCACCCATCGCTTCCACAACCAGTCAGGGGTGTTCAACCGATTGGCGTCGAGCGAGGTATTACCGGCAGACGATACCTTTCGGAGAACGGCATTGATCAACCCAGAAAAATGGGTCGCATTGCGATCGGCCTTCGCCATGCGAACGCTCATGTCGATGGCGGCATGTGCGGGTGTATCGAGGAACAGCAACTGGGCGATCCCGACCGTCAAGATATCGCTGGCACTCCCCGACTTCTTGGGCAGTGCTTTCGTCAGATGACTTGCCTTGATGGCCTCGATTTCCCCCAGGTGACGGAAGATCGTACGCAGGAGGTTGATCAAGAACGCCCTGTCGCGACCATCCAATTCTGCAACTGCTTCATCACGTTCAAGTGCGTCTTCGAGCGTACGGTGCTGATCCAGCACCGTTCGATAGATTCGGACGGAGCACAGGCGTACCTTGAGACCAGTTGCGGACTTCGGGAGCTCGGTCATCCCCACGGGCCGGACGGGACTTGCCGCCCGGAGCGGCCCGATATGCCGTCTTCAGATGCGCTACCCATCTCTTGGGCTATGCGACGGAGGGCATCGATTCGATTCGCCGGATCAGGGTGGGTCGAGAAGAGACTGTCCATGCGCTCGCCCGACAAGGGATTGATGATGAACATGTGCGCTGTCGCCGGATTAGCCTCTGCAGTCGGATTTTCGATCTGATGAGCCATACCCGAAATCTTGGCAAGAGCGGAGGCTAAAGCCAGGGGCTGACCCGAGATCTCCGCGCCACCACGATCAGCACCGTATTCACGGGTCCGGCTGATTGCCATCTGCACCAGCATCGCAGCGAGGGGAGCCAGAATGACCAGGAGGATTGCTCCAACCGCTCCCAAGGGATTGTTGCGGTCGCGGTTGCCGCCAAAGAACATGCCGAAGTTGGCAAGCATCGAAATCGCGCCGGCGATGGTTGCCGTCATGGTCATCACCAGCGTATCGCGATTCTTCACGTGGGCAAGTTCGTGAGCCATGACGCCAACGATCTCGTCACGGCTCAATAGCTGCAGAAGCCCGGTGGTGGCAGCCACCGCCGCATTCTCCGGATTACGTCCGGTGGCAAAGGCGTTGGGTTGCGGATTATCCATGACATACACTTTGGGCATCGGCAAATTGCCGCGCCGGGCGAGGTCCTCGATCAGGGCGTAGAAGTCAGGCTCGGTCGTGCGGTCAACCTGACGCGCACCGTGCATGCGAAGAACCATCTTGTCGGCATTCCAATAGGCAAACAGGT
Source organism: Pseudomonadota bacterium (assembly GCA_963205315.1). Classification (GTDB taxonomy): domain Bacteria; phylum Pseudomonadota; class Alphaproteobacteria; order Rhizobiales; family Aestuariivirgaceae; genus Aestuariivirga. The sequence goes on from CAUJIO010000009.1 coordinate 69,558, forward strand.
TCATACCAGCAGCAAATATGAAGGCAATGAACATTCCTTGCTCGCGGCCGAGCAGATAGCCCACCGCCAGAAACAGGCCCATCAGTGCCGCCATAAGCAGACCGGTGCGCGCAGTATTCATAGGTTAAACTCCTCCTTGCCAATCAGGCTCTGGCCCTCCCATATGATGGCAAGGCAACGAGACGGCAAGATGATGGACAACAGCAAACTGACGGACGCAGCCCGGCGGGCGCTGACCGAGGCAGAGGAACGGCGCAAGCTGACCTCTGAAAAGCCTCCGCTTCCGAAGGAAGTGAATGGCCGGGCCGGCCCTGAACCGACGCGATTTGGAGACTGGGAAAGCAAAGGCATTGCCAGCGATTTCTAACCCGGCCCGAAACCCAAGCGGACCCGGATATCCAGTGCACTGACGCCGTCGGATCGCAATGCTGCGAGCGCCGTGCTTCTCAGACTCTTCGAGAGTTTCCGGCCATCCTCATCAAAAATCAGACCGTGGTGCACGTAGCGGGGACTCGGAAGACCGAGAAGCTGTTGGAGCAACCTGTGAAGTGATGTCGCGGCTTCCATGTCACGGCCACGCACCACGTCAGTCACGCCCTGAAGGGCATCGTCAGTCACAACCGCAATGTGATAGCTCGATCCGACGTGACGCTTTGCGATGACAGCATCTCCCCATACGGACGCCGCCACATCGCCGTGGCCTGGCATGTCAAGGCGCCAGGCATGGACGGTACCGGCGTCGATCATCCTGATCGCCTTGTCGCGCGGCAGATTGCGGCAGGTGCGGCCATAGTGAGGCTGGCCGTCCGGATCTGATGAACTCAGTGCATGGGCCGCCGCCTGTTTGCGTGAACAGAAGCATGGATAGATTGCATCCATGTCCCACAGTCTCTTCAGGTTGGCGTCGTAGTCAGCAAAATGCTCGCTTTGAATCCTGACCGGTGTCTCCCATGTCAGCCCGAGCCATCGAAGGTCCTCAAAGATAGCGGCGACATATTCCGGGCGGCAGCGGGTCTGGTCAGTGTCCTCAATCCGCAGAAGAAGACGGCCACCCGCCTGTTCCACCATGCGCTGGTTCAAGAGTGCCGAATAGGCATGGCCCAGATGCAACCGCCCATTGGGACTTGGCGCAAAGCGGAAGACGGGTACGGCCATGCCAACGTCTTGCAGATTTCTTCCCGAAAGGTCAAACAACCTTATGGAATGTCTCCAGACATATGCTCACCTGCAACATGCCATTGATCAACTTCTCCGGATCGAACCCCGCTTCAAGCGGATCATCGATCAGCATGGGCTTCCATCGCTCCGGAGCGTGGAGCCGGGACTGAAGAGCCTGCTGCGCATCGTCACGGATCAGCTCATTTCCCTGAAGGCCGGAGAGGCAATTTGGCGGCGGCTGGAAGTGCGGCTCGGTGATTTTGATGGACGCTTTATTCTTGAGTGTCCGGAAGCGGAACTGCGGGCGCTGGGACTGTCGGGCGTAAAGGCCAGGACGTTTCATGCCGCCGCATCTTTCTTCAGCGAGTTTCATCAGGATGAGCTGGCGCGGATGAGCAATGACGAGGCGGTGAAGACGCTGACCCGAATTCGCGGAATCGGTCCATGGACGGCTGACATCTATCTGCTCTCGGCGATGTCGAGGGCCGATGCCTGGCCAGCTGGAGACCTGGCGCTGCAAGTGGCATCGCAGCATTTGCTCGGGCTTCCCGAACGGCCAGGTTCCAAGGTCATGCTCGCCATTTCCCAGCCATGGCGACCCGTTCGCTCCGCGGCCGCGCGCCTGCTCTGGTCACATTATCGCGGGTTGAAGGGGCTGGATCAAAGGGTCATCTAATCACTTCACAGGATCGTCATACCAGATATAGTATTATCTGGGGAATCGAACCCATGAGGTAAGCGTGCAATTCGCGCAAGTTGCGCCGGAAGCCTGCCCTGCCCTTGTACTCAACGCCGATTACCGGCCGCTGAGCTACTATCCTCTGTCACTTTGGAGCTGGCAGGATACGATAAAAGCCGTCTTTCTCGACCGGGTGAACATTGTCTCGGAATACGACCGTGTGGTGCGCAGCCCGACATTCGAATTCCGGTTGCCAAGTGTTGTTTCCCTGAAGACATATGTGAAACCATCGCGCACCCCGGCCTTCACCCGGTTCAATGTGTTCCTGCGTGACCGGTTCACCTGCCAATATTGTGGCGACCATGATGACTTGACGTTCGATCATGTCATACCCCGGTCAAAGGGCGGTCAAACCACCTGGGAAAACGTTGTTGCCGCCTGCTCGCCCTGCAATCTCATGAAGGGCGGCTATCTGCCGCACCAGATCAATATGTTCCCGGCCCAGAAACCGATGCGCCCGAGCGTGGCGCAGTTGCACCGCAATGGACGGCTGTTCCCGCCAAACTTCCTTCACGACAGTTGGCAGGACTACCTTTATTGGGATACCGAGCTCGAGCCCTGACGGCGTAGGCCGGCCGTTGAAACCAGCGCCAGCCCGGCAGAGATCACCGCGTTCCAGCCAGCAAGCGAAAGTCCAAATATGCGTATGGCGGGCTTGTCGCACATCACCACAGGCTTGGTGAGATCGGGAAGTCCATCAGACAGGCCACCACTACCGGTACAGGTCGTCGGACCAGGCCACCAGGCCCACTCCACACCAGAATGGTAGATCCCGAATATCATGCTGGCCACCCAGATCAGGCTGAGAACGATCAGGCCAGACCGTAGCAAACCGGAGGATGCCCGCGAGGTCACAAGCAGGATCGCCGACAGCGGGATGGCGGCGTAGTAGGCCCAGCGCTGCATGAGGCACAGCTCGCACGGGGCATAACCGAAATACTCGAATATCCAGGCGCCAAGGATTGTCGCCAATGCGACCACGAATATCAGCCGAACGGCAGTTTGTGGTGTTATCGTCGTTAGCATGAGGTCAGGGCTCCGGATGCACCGCTGTATTTTACGATCAAATAGAGGCCAATGAGTATGGCCGCGGCTACGGCGGCAATAAGACCAAGCCGCTGCTCGATGAAATTGCGGATCGGCTCGCCAAAACGCCGCAACGCCCAGGCCAGCGCAAAGAACCGCGCGCCGCGGGCAATGATGCAGGACACCACGAAGAACAGGAAACTGACCTGAACCACGCCTGCCAGTATGGTTACAATCTTGATCGGCGGCAGATGCGCCAAACCTGACGTTACCAGAAGAAGCATCAGCGTATCCTCGCCCGTGCACCGCCGCAAGTGCTCGAATTCGTCCAGCTTGTCGTAGAAACCCAGCACTGGCTTTGCCAGAGCCTCGTAGGCGTAGAGCCCGAGAAAATAGCCGGCAATACCGCCCAAGGTTGACGCAACCGTCGCAATCACCGCAAAACGGTAGGCCTTGGCGGGCTTGGCCAGCGCCATAGGCAGAAAGAGCACATCGGCCGGCACCAGAAAGACCGAACTTTCAATAAAGGCGATGACCGCCAACCAGAGTTCAGCGGTTTTTCGGGCTGCGAGCGACAGCGTCCAGTCGTAAAGTTTCTTGAGCATCAGTCCATCAATCGTGATCAGGCCGCGATGACCGCAACTTCTTGGTCTGCGCGTGTTTGGATTTCGTGTCGAGCCGACGCGTCTTTGACGCTCTGGTCGGGCGGGTTGCAATGCGGCGTTTCGGCCGATGCGCCGCCTTTCGCAGCATCTCGATCAGCTTTTGCAGCGCTGCCTCGCGGTTGCGCTCCTGTGACCGGAATTCCTGGGCGGTGATGATGAGAAGACCATCCTGCGTGAGCAGACGGCCCGCGATCGCCGGAAGCCGTTGCTTCAGATCCTCCGGCAGCGCTGCTTTCCCCATGTCAAAACGGACCTCGGCAGCCGAGGAGACCTTGTTTACGTTCTGGCCGCCCGGACCCGAGGCCCGGACGAAGTTCCAGACCAGATCATCTTCATCAATCGACAATGAATCGGTTATGCGGATCATAGGTGCCTTGTCGCCCTTTACGGTTGACGGCGCAAGAGAGGCCAATTAATCCGGCTCAGGAAGGCCTCTGTGGCGGAATGGTAGACGCGGCAGACTCAAAATCTGTTGCTCGCAAGGGCGTGGGGGTTCGAGTCCCTCCAGGGGCACCAGCTGGCCGGTCGAACTGCCGCAGATTGGACTGATTTATCTGGTCTCAGGATCGACTACACATGGACGCTTCGGCGGTCCTGTGCCACTTGGGGAGTTATCGAGGTTTGCCGGTCCTTCATCGTTTGATCCTTTCTCTGCTGTTGCTGCTGGCTGGGGCTGTTCCGTCCCAAGCGGCAGGGCCATCGCTGTTGTTCGACCCGGCAACGGGCGAGGTGCTGTCACAGGACCGGGCTGGCGAGCCCTGGTATCCCGCTTCTCTCACCAAGCTCATGACTGCGTATGTCGTGTTTGGCAAACTCAAGTCCGGGCTCCTGAAGCTGGACCAGAAACTCACCGTTTCGGAGGTTGCGCAGTCGCAGCCGCCCAGCAAGATTGGAGTGAGGGCTGGCGGAACCGTGAGCGTCGACTTCGCATTGCAGGCGCTGCTGGTCTATTCCGCCAACGACATGGCCTATGTGCTGGCGGAAGGTTCATCAGGTTCGGTAACGGCCTTCGCCCAGGAGATGAACGCCCAGGCACAACGCCTCGGCATGACGGGCAGCAATTTCGTCAATCCCAACGGCCTGTTCGATCCGCGGCATGTTTCGACCGCGCGCGACATCGCACTTCTGGCAACAGCGTTACTGCGCGACTTCCCCGAGAACAGCCATTATTTTTCCCAGCAGTTTGTTGCGGTGGGAAAGCGCAAGCTTTCCAATCGCAATTCACTGATCCGGCAAATGCCTGAGGCTGATGGCATGAAGACCGGTTTCGTCTGCAATTCCGGATTCAATCTGGTTGCCACAGCGACCCGCAATGGCCGCAAGCTTGGAGCGGTCATTTTCGGCGCGAACAGCGGCAAGCACCGTGCTGATCTGGCAGAAATGCTTCTGGTCGACGGTTTCACCAGACCCGATGGGCCACACGCCAAGATCGCCAGCCTTACGAACATGAAGACGGGAGCTGTGGTTCCAGCCGACATGACCAAGACGGTCTGCAAGCAGAAGCCAGTCACGATTGCCAGTTCGAAGGATCTGAGCGGCTGGGGCATTTCCTTCGGAAACTACGAATCATCCGAGACAGCCGATATGGCGCTCCGCGGCCGTCTGCTGAGCCAAACCGGGAAGCTGCTCCCCGGCACGCCGGGCCTGATTCGCCTGCCCGGAAAAGGCGGCTATGCCGCCGCGATGTGGAATCTCGACCAGCAGAAAAGCCTATCGACCTGCGCCGAATATAGAAAAGACAACGCGCCTTGCGAAGTCCTCACGCCGCAGACCTTTGCCCAGATTGCTGCTCTCACGCCTGAGCCTGCTGCAAAGCCAGCCGCAGCGACAGCGCAGGGGTCCGACGGCGTCAAGGTCAAACGGAAAAAATCATCGCGCCGGCAGAAGAACTGATCCCGCATGATCAAGCGTGCAGGTCTTGGGATTACACTCGCGCTCACTGCTGCCGGCATGTACGGCTTCGTGCCCAACTTCGTGCGTGGCGCATATGAGAATGGCGTGCCACCCATCGAGAATACGCTGTTCAGGACATTCCTGATCGCGTTCATGTTTGCAATTCTCGCTGTCGTGCAGGGCGCGCGCATGACGGTTCCCCGTCAGGCTCTTCCAAGTTTCATTGGCCAGAGCCTCGCCACGCTGTTTGTGTCCATCGGCTATCTTGCTTCGGTGCAATTCATCAAAGTCGGCCTTGCCGTCATCATCTTCTATTTCTTTCCCGTCCTCATCATGATTTGCGCGCCACTGGTCGAGGGGCGCAATCCGGGACTTCTCAGAATCCTGATTGCGGTCATTGCCTTTGCAGGGCTGGCGGTGGCCATCGGGCCGGATCTCGAAAGCCTCGACATCCGGGGGATCCTTCTCGCTGCCGCTGCCACGTGCGGAGCAGCCTTGCAGTTCTTTTCGGGCCGTTCCATTTCCCGCTACATGACTCCAACCGTGTTCGGCAGTCTGGTGCATTTCGCTATCCTGCCCGTGGTTCTTGCTGTCGCGCTGTTAGCAGGTGGCGGCACGTTGCAGATCATGCCGGGAGGCAGCGCCAATGCCACAGGACTCGGATTCAGCCTGGCGCTCGCGATTGTCTACGTCATCGCGTATATGGTCCACATGCTTTCGTTGCGCTTTGCGCCTGCTTCCACGGTGGCGCCGTTCTTCAATCTCGAGCCGGTCGTCGCGACGCTGGTGGCCGTCATCCTGCTTGGCGAACGGCTGCAGATCAACCAATACGTCGGTGGTGGCCTGATACTCGCCGCCCTTCTGCTGTCCAGCCTCATTGGAAGATGGAAGAAATAGGCCATGACTGAAGCCCCCATTCCTGTCGCGATCCTCACCGGCTTCCTTGGCGCCGGAAAAACGACCCTGCTGAATTTCCTGCTCAAGGATCCGTTTCTCAGCAATGCTGCCGTCATCATCAATGAATTCGGCGATGTCGGCATCGATCACCTGCTGGTTGAGCGTGCCGACGAGAATGTCATCGAGATGGCATCCGGCTGCCTGTGCTGCACCATTCGTGGCGATCTGATCGACACGATCCACGACCTGCTGGCACGGCGAGCCCAGGGCAAAATCAAAAAGTTCGATCGAATCGTCATCGAAACGACAGGTCTTGCCGATCCTGCACCTGTATTGCATGCAGTGATGAGCGAGCCGGGATTGCTGGCAGCCTGCAGGCTCGAAGGCGTCATTACCGTGGTTGACGCATTCAACGGCATGGCGACGCTCGATGCCCACGCCGAAGCGGTCAAGCAAGTTGCTGTGGCGGACCGCATCGTGCTCACCAAAGTCGACCTGCTTGAGGGCCGAGAAGGCGAGGACATGCTGTTCGCCATCATCGCGCGGCTGCGGAAACTCAATCCGGCTGCGCGGCTTCTTACGACGCATCGCAACGAGGCAACGGCCGAAAGGCTGTTCACCATGGGGCTGTTTGATCCGGCGAAGAAGACGGCCGACGTTCAGGCCTGGCTGGCGGCCGAAGCCTATGAGACAGGCGAGAAGCGCGGGCGCCGTCATCGCCATCACCATCACCATGGTCAAGATGAGGATCATCACCACGATGACGTGTCGCGTCACGACGAGCACATCCGGTCTTTCAGCCTGACGGAACCCAATGCCATCAGTCCTCAGGGGCTGGAACTCTTTCTGGAATTGCTGAAGTCCTACCATGGCGCCAACATGCTGCGCATGAAAGGGATCGTGAAAGTTTCTGATGATCCCGAACGGCCAGTGGTCCTGCACGGTGTCCAGCACGTATTTCATCCACCAGTCAGGCTTCCCGCCTGGCCGGACTTGGATCATCGGACGAGACTCGTGTTCATCGTCAAGGACATCGAAAAGAAGATGATCGAAGACCTGTTCCGGGCGTTCACCGACCAGATCACGGGTGGCGCCGACGCCTTCACCGACAAGACTCTCTCCCTCAACAGGTGACACCATGGCACTGAAACTCTACGGACTGACCAAATGCTCCACCTGCCAGAAGGCGATTGACTGGCTGAACGAGCAAAAAATCGCCCACAGCTTTTCCGATGTGAGAGACAATCCAATCACCAAGGACCAGGTCGCCGCGTGGTCCAAGGCTCTCGGTGGCTGGGAAAAGATGATCAACCGGGCTGGCTACACCTGGCGCGGCCTGCCGCCGGAGAAGACGGCGAACCTCACTGAAGCCAAGGCCGTTACGCTGGCCGTCGAGAATCCCTCTCTCATCCGCCGTCCGCTGATCGAACACAAGGACGGCAGTGTGACCGTCGGCTTCTCGAAAAAGATTCAGGAATTGCTGGCCTAGCCCCGCACCAGCGGCCTCGTCATGCAGGTGGGGCCGCCCTCACCCTTGCGGCAGATGTCGTAGCCCTTGATGACTTCAACCTTGACGCCAGCGGCCTTCATGCGGCGCTCGGTTTCGGGATTGCCTTCCACCATCATGGCATGTCGGGGCCCGAGGGCCAGCACATTGCAGCCCATGGTGTCGAATTCCTCGGCCGGAACCTCGACGAATTTGATGCCGCGCGATTCAAGGAATTCAACCTGCCGGGCTGCCATCAAAGGCGGGTAGACCACTGCAAGGTCATGATCGAGCGGACTCAGGCAGGACATGAGATGGAAGACGTCCGAGCGGCCCTTGTAGTGGGGCATGTCGAACCAAAGGATTTCGACGTCCTCGCCGGCCAGTTCACCCAACTGCCGGACCCCTTCGAGATTGGTGCGATAACCGATCCCAGCCAAGAGCGTGTAGCGGTCAATCCAGACGAGGTCACCGCCTTCGACCTTGCCTTCCCCGGTGATTTCACCAGCAATTGGAAGGCCGAGCATTTCCAGCGCCGCCCCATTGACCGTCGATTCCTTGCGGCGCTGCGGCTTGCCCATCCGCGGCTTCACCAGTCCGCGGGGCGTTACGATCAACGCGTCATGCGTGTAGATTGAATCGAGGGTCAACCCGTCACCAGCGGGGAGCTTGATGACTTCCGCGCCCACTGACTTCAGGATCTCCTCCACCACCGCATACTCTTTCTTCGCGTTGACGAAGTCGGGGCGAGCGTGGAAGTTCAGGTCCTTCCATTCGGCGTCAATCTTGTCGTCGCTGGCGAAGGCGGTTTCGACATCGCGCACGGCGACCTTTTTCAATTGACCCCAGTTATTGAATGCGCCGAAATCGAAAGTCATTTGCGTCTGATCCAGAATATGAAGGCGGGGCCATCGCGCGTCTGGTCTAGAAGCGCATGTCCCTGCTCGTTGCAGAAGTGGGGCATGTCTATTGCGGACATGGGGTCCGTGGCAATAACCTTCAGAACGTGACCGGGTTGAAGCGTCTCCAGGCGCTTGCGAGCCTTCAGCACCGGAAGCGGGCAGAGCAGTCCCGACAGGTCGATCTCGCTTTCGGAATGATTTTCAGACATGGCCGGGCTAGAGATTAACATCGATCAGCGAGGAGTTACACACTTGTCAGAACTTCTGGAGAAGCTGCCATTTCAGGGCGAGGCGGTCAGCCTGCTCGTCAATCCCGATCGCGAGACAGGCCTGGAGAAGCAGCCGGTGGAAGAAGTAAAGCTTCTGTTTACCGGCATCGCGGGCGATTGCCACGGAGGACTTACCCGCAGTTCGGACAGCCGCATGCTGAAGCAGTACCGGCGCGGCACGACGGTCCGGAATGCCCGGCAGGTATCCATCCTCTCCGTCGAGGAACTCGAAGACATCGCCACGTCCATGGGCATACCGCAAGTCAAGCCCGAATGGGTGGGCGCCAACCTGGTGACGCGCGGCATTCCCGATCTGACACTTCTACCTCCGTCCAGCCGCCTGCAATTTCCGTCCGGCGCCATGATTGCGATTGACATCGAAAATGTACCCTGCCGCTATCCGGCCGCGCTGATCGACAAATACCATCCCGACCCCAAGACAGGTTTCGTCAAGTCGGCCAAAAACAAGCGCGGCCTAGTTGGATGGATCGAGGCAGAAGGCGTGGTGCGGTGCGGTGACGCCATTACCATCTGGATTCCGCCACAGCGGATCTATCCCCACGCATGAGGATTGCCGCTGTCATCGTTGCCGGTGGCCGCTCCTCGCGCATGGGACAGGAAAAGGCCTTCACAATGCTGGCTGGAAGGACTCTGCTTGAGCACGTCGTGGGACGCCTCGCCCCGCAAGTGAATGAGATCGTCATCAATGCCAACGGCGATGCGAGCCGGTTTTCGGCTACAGGCCTCATGGTCATCCCAGACGTATCACATGATATCGCGACACCGCTTGCCGGACTGCGGGCGGCGCTGAGATTTGCCAGACATCACGCGTTTGATGGCGTTCTTACCGTGCCCTCGGACGCTCCCTTTCTTCCGTCCGATCTCGCCACTCGCCTGTCCGCCGCGAACTCCAACGCGGCGATCGCTTCTTCTGGAGGACAGGTTCATTTCCTCACCGGCGTGTGGTCGCACCTCCTCCTGGATCGGCTCGAAAAGGCGATGGACGTGGAGAAATTGGTGCGGGTCAAGGACTGGGCCGCTGTCTGCCAGGCCACCATCGTCGACTGGCCGGCAGAACCATATGATCCGTTCTTCAATGTCAACACGCCCGAGGAGCTTGCAGAGGCAGGGCATATCGCGGCAGAGTTCAACCCATGAACAAGGTTATCGGCGTCGCTGGGTTCAAGAATGCGGGTAAGACGACGCTGGTCGAAAGGCTGGTCACGGAGCTGACGTCTCGCGGCTGGAGGATTTCGACCGTCAAGCACGCGCATCATTCTTTCGACATTGATCATGAGGGCCGCGACAGCTTCCGCCATCGCAAGGCGGGGGCTACGGAAGTAGCGGTCGTCTCGCGGCATCGCTGGGCGATCATTCACGAAATGCGTGAAGAGGACGAACCTCCGCTTGATGACATCCTCGCGAAACTGGCGCCATGTGACCTGGTTATCGTCGAGGGCTACAAGCGCGATACGCATGACAAGATCGAAGTCCGGAATGTCGATCTCGATCATCCGAAATTGGCGGGCGAGGATTCGACAGTGGTGGCCATCGCCGCAAATGGACCGATTGCAGATTGCCCGGTTCCATGTTTCGACCGCGATGATGTGTCAAATCTCGCCAGCTTCATCGAGCGCCACATGGTGTTGAAATGACACCGCAAGACATCCTGAGTTTCTGGGAGGAGGCCGGGGAAACCCGCTGGTTCAACAAGAGCGCCGCCTTTGACGGCGCGCTCGGCATGCGATTTGGCGCCTTGCTTGGACCAGCCCGTGCCGGTACGTTCGATCACTGGGCAGATACGCCTGAGGGTGCACTTGGCCTGATCATCCTGCTCGATCAGGTGTCGCGGAACATATACCGGGGTAATCCACTGTCCTTTGCCGCCGATGGCCGCGCCCTGCGGCTGGCCAAGCAAGCCGTCGCCAGAGGTTATCACTGGAAAATGCCGGCACCGAGGGCGATGTGGCTGATCATGCCTTTTGAACATTCCGAAAATATCGATGATCAATGGCGCTGCGTCGCGCTGTTTCAGACGCTTGGGCTGCACGAGATGGTGTTTTGGGCCAAGGTGCATCTTGAGATCATCGCCCGCTTTGGCCGATTTCCGCACCGTAACGCGATTCTGGGGCGGACATCGACGCCCGGGGAAATTGCCTTCCTGAAAGCCGGCGGTTTCTCAGGCTAGTGTCGGATTCCGCCCTGTCCCGGTCGTTCCGCCTCACGCCTGTTGAATTCCGCTCACTATTCTGCGCTCAATTCCAGTTCCCAGGCTTCTTGAGGGGTTTCCCATGAAAACACATGCGCGCGTGGTCGTCATCGGCGGTGGCGTGGTCGGCGTCGGCACGCTCTACCATCTGGCCAAGAAGGGCTGGAGCGATGTCGTCCTGATCGAACGCAAGGAGCTGACCTCCGGGTCGACCTGGCATGCCGCCGGTCTCCTGCCGCTGTTCAACATGTCCTACTCGGTCGGTCAGATTCACAAATATTCGGTCAAGCTCTATGGTGAACTGGAAGCCGAAACGGGCCAACATGCCGGCCTGAGCAAGGTCTCCAACATTCGCCTCGCCCGCACACCGGACCGCTGGGACGAGTTCATGTATTACGCCGGCATCGCCGAAACCATCGGCATCCGGGTGAACAAGCTTACGCCCGCCCAGGTGAAGGAGATCTGGCCGCTGTGCGAGACCGATGGCATCATCGGCGCTATCCAGCATCCCGATGACGGCTACATTCAGCCGGCCGATCTCACACAAGCCATGGCCAAGGGAGCCCGCAGCCGGGGCGCCGAGATCTATCGCAACACGGTTGTCACCGGCATCGAACAGAAACCCAATGGCGAATGGGTGGTGAAGACCGATAAAGGCGACATCACGTGCGAACACGTCGTGTCGGCGAGCGGAAACTTCGCGCGCAAGACAGGCGCGATGGTGGGCCTCGATATTCCCGTGATTCCGGTTGAGCATCAGTATATCGTGACCGAGCCGCATCCGCTGATCAAGGAACGTCAAGCCAAGGGCCTGCCCGAGATGGGTGTTCTGCGCGAAGCAGATTCATCCTGGTACATGCGAGAAGAAAATGGCGGGTTGCTACTTGGACCTTACGAGCACGGTGCGCCCTGCTGCTACATGGACGGCCCATCGGACCAGAGCGAATACGAACTCTTCCAGGAAGATCTCGACCGGCTGGCGCCGCATATCGAGACGGCGATCGCACGTGTTCCCGCATTCGGCGAAGTCGGGATCAAGAAGGTCTACAATGGCGCTATCGCCTATACGCCGGATGGGTCGCCGATCATCGGCCCTGCCTGGGACAAGAAGAATTTCTGGCTCAATGAGGGTCACTCCTTCGGTGTCACCGCCGCTGGCGGTGCGGGCTGGCAATTGGCCGAATGGATTGTCGAGGGCGAGCCGTCGATCGACATGATGGGCGTCGATCCCCGCCGCTTCGGGCCATATGCGACACGTGGCTACCTCAAGGCAAAGAACGAAGAAGCCTATGCAAACGTCTTTACGCCGCACTATCCGGATGAAGAACGAGCCGCCGCGCGCCCGTTGAAGCGCACACCGTGCTACGACCGGATGAAGGATCTGGGTGCTGTGTTCGGGTCGGTCTACGGCTGGGAACGTCCGGGCTGGTTCGCGCCGAAGGACTATTCGCTGACCAAGGAAGAAATCAACAGCCCAGACGTGCTGACCAATCACAATTATGCTCCGCCTACGGATGATGGCCGAATCGTCGAGAAGTGGTCGTTCCGCCGTTCGAACTACTTCAAGATCGTCGGCGAGGAATGCCGCAATGTGATGAACAATGTCGCGCTCCAGGACATGTCGGCCTTCGCCAAGATGGAAGTGTCAGGACCGGGTGCACGCGAATGGCTGGAATCCATTCTGGCCAACAAGATTCCGAAGAAAATGGGCCGTGTTGCGCTCTGCCACATGCTGACGCCGCGCGGCGGTGTGCGGGCCGAATTCACGGTTTATGAATGGGCGCCGGGCAGGTTCTATCTTGTGTCGGCAGGCGCCTATGAGCGCCATGACCACGACTACCTGCGGAAGCTCTGCCCCACCGATGGCTCGGTGCGGCTCAACGCCATCACCACGCGTTTTGGCGTGCTGGTGCTGGCTGGCCCCAACAGCCGCAAGGTGCTGCAGAAGCTCACCGACGCGGACCTCTCGAACGAAGCTTTCCCATGGCTCTCCGGCAAGGAGATCAGCGTCGGCACCGCGACTGCTCACGCGCTGCGCGTCAACTTCGTGGGTGAATTGGGCTGGGAGTTCCATCATCCGATCGAACAGCAAGTGGCGCTGTTCGATCATCTGATGGAGGCAGGCAAGGAATTTGGCATCCGCCCCTATGGCATCAAGGCCATGTCTTCGCTGTCGATCGAGAAGAGCTATCGGCTCGTGCCGCGCGAGCTTTCAATCGAGTATTCGGCATATGAGTCCGGGCTTGACCGTTTCGTTCATCCGGCCAAGGGGCCGTTCATCGGGCGTGACGCGCTGGTGGCTGCGAAAGAGAAAGGTCTCAACTGGAACTTCGTCACCATGGAAGTGCATGGCGTCACTGATACGGATTCGGATGCGCGCGGTTCAGAGCCGCTCTATGTCAATGGCCAGCTGATTGGCCGTGCCACCAACGGCGGCTTCGGTTACCGGGTCAACAAGTCGCTGGCGTTGGGCATGGTGAAGCCTGAGCACTCCGCGATTGGCACCGAGCTCGAGATCAAGATCCTTGGCAAGCTGTTCAAGGCGACGATCATTCCGGAAAGCCCCTATGACCCTGACAACAAGGCCCTGCGGGCCTGATACAGTCCTGACAAAATGAAGATGGGCCCATGCGAATGTAAATGTTTGCGGGGACCTTTCTTTTGCTAGGCTGCGATCCGGGATTGGTGGGGCGATGACGGCACAGCAGCAGAGCTACAAGACGGGCGTGATCTACGTCCTGATGGCGGAGTTCGGCTGGAGCTTGTCCGGCATCTTCGTGCGGTTGATGCCCGGCCTCGACGGCTGGCAAATCAATTGTTGGCGTGGCTTCTGGACCGGCGTGTTCTTGCTGGTCATTCTCGTCGCACTCTACGGCCGGGAGACGATTGCGAAATTCCGGCTCATTCCATGGGTCGCCCTCGTTGCCTCAGCAGGATTTTTCGCGGCTGGTTCAACACTCTACGTTACATCGCTGACGCTTGTGAGCACGGCCACCGTTTCGGTCATCGGCGCAACATCCCCAATCTTCGCCGGCCTGCTCAGTCCCTGGGTGACGGGTGAAAAGCCTGGGCTAACGGCCTGGCTATCAGCGGCACTGGCGCTCAGCGGCGTGAGCATCATCGCGTGGGAACAACTCAGCGTCGGCAATTTGATCGGCATCATCATCTGCGTCGGTGTTCCCATATCCTTTGCCGGCCAGACCCTGTCACTCAGGCGATACCGCAATATCGATATGGTTCCGGCAATCTGCGTTGGCGGATTTCTGTCGTTCTTTGCCGCCGGCCTGTTGGGTTTTACCGCTGGCCACGCTGCAGGCGGATTCGAAGTGAGTCTTCGTAATGTGTCATTGCTATGCGCTATGGGACTTCTCCAACTTGCCGTCCCGTTGCTGTTTTACGCGCGCGGTGCACGTTCCGTGCCCGCGGTGACGCTGACGCTGATCGTCATGCTCGATGCTGTCTTGAATCCGCTGTGGCCGTGGCTGGTGCTGGGAGAGACGCCGAGCCAGTCCGATTTCATTGGCGGCTCGATCATCATCGGCGCTGTGATGATCTCCATCTTCGGCGGCCGCTGGATTGGGCGGGGCGCCAGGGCCGCCGCCGGATGAGAAAGTCCACAGCAACCCTCGTCGGCTTTACCGCAGTCCTGATGTGGGCTGTGTTGGCACTCATGTCGGCCGCGAGCGGCAATGTTCCGCCGTTCCAGTTGGCGGCGATGACCTTTTTCATTGGTGGCATGATCGGTGCCATCACGTGGCCCTTCCGGCCACAGGCATTAGCCGCTTTGCGGCAGGATTGGCGTGTTTGGCTCCTCGGGGTCGGTGGGCTATTCGGCTATCACTTTGTCTATTTCTCCGCGATCCGCACGGCGCCTCCCGTCGAAGTCAGCTTGATTGCCTATCTTTGGCCGCTGTTTCTGGTATTGTTCTCCGCCTTGTTGCCGGGAGAGAAACTCAAACTCCATCATCTTGCCGGCGTCGTTCTCGGTTTTGCCGGTGCACTGCTGGTCATCACCAAGGGCCAGCATCTCGGGCTCAAGAACGGTTTCAGCTTCGGCCACGGCCTGGCGCTTGCCTGTGCGGTCATCTGGGCAGGCTATTCGGTTCTGTCGCGACGCTATGGCAACGTCTCGACCGATGTCGTCGCCGGCTTTTGTCTCGTCACGTCCGTGCTCTCCGCGATATCGCATTGGCTCTTCGAGGAGACGGTCTGGCCGCAGGATATGACGCAGTGGCTGGCGGTTTCAGGGCTTGGCCTCCTTCCCGTGGGTGCCGCCTTCTACACATGGGACTTTGGCGTAAAGCGTGGGGACATCATGGTACTGGGATCGTCATCCTATGCCGCCCCCTTGTTATCGACTCTCGTGCTCGTGCTGACGGGATTCGCGGCGCTTCACTGGTCGGTCTTTGCCGCATGCCTTTTGATTACCGCTGGCGCTGTTGTCGCCGCGAAGGACATGCTGTTTCGACGGAAACCAAAAACTATTTGAAGCTGTCTTTCCGCCGGCGCAGTTCGGCAAAGACTTCGGAATCGCTGGCGGTTGCGAGGTTGAGATTGCGGCGAATCTCCGCACTGTCGGTCCTGAGAAAGGGATTGGCCTTGAGTTCCTCGCCAATGGTCGAGGGGCAAGTCATTTTGCCTTCCTGCCGCAAGGTGGAAACCACTGCTGCGCGCTGCTGCAGCATCCGGTTCATCGGTTCAACAGACAGCGCAAAGCGCGCGTTGGCCTGAGTGTATTCGTGGCCACAATAGACATAGGTTGACGGCGATAGCGTCTTGAACTGGTTCACCGAATGGTACATCTGGTCAAGTGTTCCCTCGAACACCCGGCCGCAGCCCAGCGAGAAAAGGGTATCTCCAGCGAACAGGGAATACTCGGCTGGAATATGATAGGCGATGTGTCCCGCTGTGTGACCGGGGCAGTCGAAGACCTTCACGTCGCGCCCGGCCCAAGTAAATGTCTCACCGCCCGACACTTGCTTGCGAATTCCCGGAATGCGGTCCGCTTCGGCTTTTGGGCCGATGATGATGCAACCGAACTGGTCCTTCAGCGACTGATTGCCTTCGACGTGATCGCCATGGTGATGGGTCGTAAAAATGTGGGTCAGTTGCCAACCGCGCTTCTTCAGCTGCTTTTCAATCTCGGCCGCATCCGGCGCATCGATGGAGGCTGTGGCGCCGGACTTGTGATCATGGACGAGTAATCCGTAGTTATCCGTTCGGCAGATAAACTGATGCATTTCGAGATGGGACATGGTCGGACTCGCGCCTGCGGTGTTTTCGGATGAAGTGTTTACCGGAGACCGGTATCATGAGTTGTAATGGATATCGTCGATTTAAGCGAATTCTACGCGAGCCGCCTCGGCATCGTCACCCGTCGCGCCCTGTCGGCGCGGCTAAAGCCCATGCTGACGGGATTGGGCGGTGCGAAGGTTGCGGGCCTCGGCTACGCCGTACCGTTTCTTGCCGACTGTGTCACGGATGCCGAGGCCGAGTTCGCCTTCATGCTGGCTCGCCAAGGCGTTTTCGGCTGGCCAGACGGTGCCGCCGTACGCTCGGCGCTGGTCGATGAATGTGAACTGCCGCTGCTCGAGAGCGCCATCGACGTCGCCCTCATTGTCCATGGCCTTGAATTTTCTGATGCTCCTGCCGAGATGCTGAAGGAAATATGGCGGGTATTGGCGCCTCAGGGCCGGCTCATTCTCGTTGTTCCCAATCGCCGCGGTGTGTGGGCCCGCTTCGATAGCTCACCTTTCGGCCATGGCCAGCCGTTTTCCCGGCCGCAAATTGCATCGCTTCTGCGCGAAAGCCGGTTCTCGATCACCTCCTGGTCACATGCGCTTTACTTTCCTCCCTCCCGGCGCACGGCCGTTCTCTCGGCAGCCAGGTTTCTCGAGACTTCCGGTGCAACTCTGATGCCGGCAGTTTCCGGTGTTCTGATCGTCGAAGCCGTGAAACAGGTCTATGCGACCACATCCGGAAAGCGGGTAAGGCGGAATGTACTGCGCGGCCGCCCTGCCTTGCTGCCACTGCCATCGCGATTTGATGGTCCCAGTGATCCATAGGATATATTTGCATTTTCCGGTGCCCAGCCTATGAATAGCCCGCCTAACCGGGTGTCGAACCCGGTCGAGGCGAATACTCAGAGTTCCTGCACCATGACAGCCGACAAGCCCGACACATCGCTGGAAGACATCAGACGCGAGATCGATGCAATCGACGACGGACTGCTCCAGTTGCTTGTTCGCCGGTTCGATGCATCGGCACGGGTGCGTGCCACAAAGAAGACGGATGGCTCCATCGCATCTTCACCGCTCAGGCCGGCGCGCGAAGCAATGATGTTGCGGCGCCTGCTCGCGGCCCGAGGAGAGAGTGTCCCGGCTGATGCACTGGTGCGTCTTTGGCGAGTGATTCTGTCGGCATCCACGCAGGCACAGGCGCCGCTTGCGATCCATGTTGATGCCAGGATTTCTGGTGACCCCGGACTTTCAGTCAGAGTTGCCGAGCATTTCTCGGGCATGACCTGGCAGTTGCACCCCGACACACGATCCAGTCTGGTTGAATTGATGAAGAAGTCCGGCGACCTCGCGGTTGTGAAACTCGATTCGCCCTGGGCGTCATGGTTGTCGTCCCAGCAGGCCCAGGCTATCGGCGTCGTCGCGACACTGCCGGTGATCGCGGAGCGCAAGATGCCTGACCTCTTGGTGTTTGGGCACGCTGACCCTCAACCCAGTGGCCAGGACGAAACGATCCTGATCAGCCCAGATCCTCTGCCGGCATCCAAAATGCAACTCCGGTGGCAAGGCCAGTCAGGTGACTGGCACGTCTCGGGATACGGCGGTTTCCTTGCCAATAGCGATATCCAGGGTCTCGGAGGAAACGTCTTCCTCGCCGGCCGTTGCCCCACTTCCATCGAGGTTTTCTGATGACCAATACCAATGTCAGCTCCCGCCCCCAGCCGCGCCCCGGTATTCTCGACATTGCCGCCTACGTCCCCGGCAAGAGCGGCGCTAAAGGTGCGAAGGTCCACAAGCTGTCGTCAAATGAATCTCCGCTTGGCGCCAGCCCGCTGGCGGTTGAGGCCTATCGGCAGGCAGCGGACAAGCTTGAACTCTATCCGGACGGATCTGCAACCGTGCTGCGCCAGGCCATCGCATCGCGCTACGGATTGAAGCCCGAGAACATCGTGTGCGGTGCCGGGTCCGATGAACTGCTGCAACTTCTGGCCCATGCCTATCTGGGTCCCGGCGACGAGGCGATTTACAGCCAGTATGGATTTCTCGTCTATCCCATCGCCATCCAGTCGAACGGTGCGACGGCCCGCATTGCGCCGGAGAAGGACCTGGTGGCGGATGTCGATGCCATTCTGAATCTGGTGACATCGCGCACGCGGATGGTGTTCCTGGCCAATCCCAACAATCCAACCGGAACCTACCTGCCTTTCAGCGAGGTCAAGCGGTTGCACGCGGGGTTGCCTAAATCGGTGCTGTTCGTGCTGGATGCGGCTTACGCAGAATATGTGCGCCGGAATGACTACGAGTCCGGAATTGAACTCGTCTCCACCTTCGAAAATGTCGTGATGACCCGGACGTTCTCGAAAATTCACGGACTCGCCGCGTTGCGCCTCGGCTGGGCCTATTGTCCGGCTCATGTTGCCGATGTGCTGAACCGCATTCGCGGGCCGTTCAACATCAGTGCACCGGCGATTGCGGCAGGTACAGCTGCCATCGGAGACCAGCATTTCGTCGAGAAGGCGGTGGCACACAATGACGTCTGGCTTGACTGGCTGACGAAGGAACTGACGGCGCTCGGCCTGAAGGTGACACCAAGTGTCGGCAACTTTCTGCTGCTGCATTTTCCGCTCGAGACGCAGCGCAACGCAGCATCCGCCGATACATACTTGCAGGAACACGGGTTTGTGCTCCGCCGCATGGATAGCTATGGCCTGCCGCAGACCCTGCGCCTGTCCATCGGTTCGGAAGAGGCCAATCGCGAACTTGTGTCCTGCCTTCGGACCTTCCTGGCATGAGCAAGCTTTTTGAGCGTGTCGCTTTGCTCGGACTCGGACTGATTGGCTCGTCCCTCAGTCACGTGATCCGGCAAAAGGGACTAGCCGCAAATATCACTGGCTATGCCCGCAGCGAGGCGACACGCAAGCGCGCCCTTGAAATCGGTCTGGTCGACCGGGTCTTCACCTCCGCCGCCGAAGCGGTAACCGAAGCTGACCTGGTGATTCTCTGTTCGCCCGTCGGGACATATGGCGCTCTCGCTCAGGACATCGGACCGGCGCTGATGGAAGGCGCCATCGTGACGGATGTGGGCTCCGTCAAGGCCGCTGTCGTGCGGGATGCGGGACCACATCTACCGGCATCGGTTCATTTCATCCCCGGTCATCCGATCGCCGGCACGGAGCAATCCGGTCCCGACTCCGGCTTTGCGGAACTGTTTGCAAATCGCTGGTGCATCCTCACTCCGCTGCCCGGCTCGAACCCAGAGGCGCTTGCAAAACTTATCGCTTTCTGGAAGGCGTGCGGCTCGAATGTCGAGATCATGACTCCGGAGCATCATGATCTTGTGCTGGCCATCACCAGTCATCTGCCGCATCTGATCGCCTACAATATTGTTTCGACGGCGGCCGATCTCGAGGAGGTCACCGACTCCGAGGTGATCAAGTTCTCGGCTGGTGGCTTTCGGGATTTTACCCGCATTGCGGCATCAGATCCCACCATGTGGCGGGACGTGTTCCTCAACAACAAGGACGCCGTGCTTGAGATGCTCGGGCGATTCTCGGAGGATCTCTCCGCCCTGCAGCGGGCGATCAGATGGGGCGACGGCGAAATGCTGTTCAACCTCTTCACACGCTCAAGGCAAATTCGCCGCAGCATCATTGCAGCAGGCCAGGATACTGCAGCGCCCGATTTCGGCCGTGGACCGCCAAAAGGCTAAAGCTGTGGGCGAGCAAGTTGAATTGCTTGCGAAGCGACATATGCGCCAGCTTCAAAGGAATCGAGCAACTTGGCAGCGCTTGATCGAGCGCTGGTTGCTCTAGAATAGCGGCCTCAGGTCAGCGGCCCGGAAAGGTCCGACAAAAAGCGATCCGTCTTTGGCGATGATATCTGCTTTTGCTTCATTGCCGAGCAAGCCGAGTATTGTGCGAAGGCCAGATTTTTGTTCCTCGGTGAGATCAATATGTGGATCCAGGAGCGCGAGGAGTCCATTGAGATCGTTTGTCTCGGTCGAGAGACGACCCGCTGGGCGGCGGGCATCATCGAGTGTGAACTTCCCATGACCCCAGAGCCGTATCTTGGATTGCGATATTTCAATGTTGTCGATCAGAGCCTTGCGCTCCGGGGTAAGGAAGCCGCGAGTCATGCCCTCGTCGATCGGCAACGATGAACGACTGTCGGGGTGGTAGTCGAATTTCTTCATTGAGGCGGCGAACTCAATCCTTCCATTGTCAGCGGGCCGCGTATCTATCCGGACACTCTCCACGCTCAGCAGTCCTCGAAGGCTGAGGGTGGGGAGATCGGCAGAAATGTTCATGCTGTACTTGTCGCCAAGCGTGACGACCACCAGGCCACGCTGATGGTCTGCATCGATTGGCTCGGGCGTGAGGCCTGTGATTTTGCTTGGCCCGTCAACCAGCACCGCAACCTGCCACGGATTATAGGCCAGGGCGATGGCCAGAAGATTTCCTGAGCGGATTTCAAACCGGCTTGCGTATTTCGCAACAGGGGAACTGCAGTTGTATTCAAAGCGGAAGGGATAGCCAGCCCAGGATTCCTCTGTGCAGCCAAGTGTCCATCCCTGTTGGGCCAGCCGTTGCCGTTCCGCAGCAAATGTCTGTTCTGCAACTCCGATCGCGATGAACCAATATACTGACCACAAAGTAATAGTCGTGATCACAAGCAGCATCGGGAGAACGATGCGCCACGACCGCTTGTTATCACCCGGCATTTGATCAACACTCTGCTATTGGTATATCGGCATCATGAAGCAGTTCTGGATATTTGGCTACGGCTCGCTGATGTGGCGGCCGGGCTTTGCCTTCCGCCGCAGCGGACCAGCGCTGATACACGGCTATCATCGCCGCCTTTGTGTCTATTCCCATGTGCATCGCGGCACGCCGGACCGGCCGGGTCTCGTGCTTGGGCTCGACCGAGGCGGCTCATGCCATGGCGTGGCGTTTGAAATCGAAGCATCGGCTTGGGATGAAACCATTAGCTACCTGCGGGAACGGGAACAGGTCACAAATGTCTATGTTGAAAAACACGCGGCGATCCAACTTCTGCCCCTGCGTGAAACTGTTGGGGCCGTGACATATATTGTTGACCGCCATCATCCCCAATATGCCGGAACTCTGACGCCGCAACAGCTGAGACATCACGTGCGCCAAGGTCAGGGCATCTCGGGAGATTGCACGGACTATGTGCTCAATACCCGCGATCATCTCCGCAGCATGAATATTCATGATGCAGCATTGGAGGCCCTGGGACTTGAACTCGAGGCTCAGGCGGCAACCATGACGGAGCAACCATCCCTGGCCACTTCGGATGCATCGCCCGCCACCTCAACACGGCCGCGCAACGCCTGATCGAGATCGCGCCGCACACGCTCGGCAGCCTCCATGTCCCGCGCCAAGAGGTGAACGTGAATTTCATCTCCTCTCGCCATGCCCTGAAATTGAGCCGCCATGTTCATCCTCGCTCCTTCGATCATGACCGGGAACCGGCCGACAGCAACCGGACGGCGGAGACCTGAGAAACTCCGGACCACCACAAAGACCGCTCCGGGCAAGGGCGGACACGTTTCAGGGGAGTAGATAGAGTGAATATATGATTGGCCCGAAGCCCCGCGCCAGTACCAGAAGCGTTCCCCGAAGCCGAGATCTTCGGGAAGTTTGGCAGATATGGGATGACCGTTTAGCATGAGAACAAAACTAGAACAAAATATGCTGTCCGTCAAGTGGTGCCGTCAACTGCAACTTGAGTAGCCGCAAGATACGCAGGACGAACATCCCTCCTGGAAGACCAGACTCAACTCTCCGCAGCGCGGACAGGACGTGCGCCGCAAGGCAGCCGACTCCAAACCGGTTGCAGAAACAGACGACGTCCGATCACGCTGCAAGAAGCCAATTTCAATCATGTGCCGCTCGATGACGCCGCCAATCGCTGCCAGCAGGCTCGGCACATAGCGGCCACCCAGCCACTGGCCGCCACGCGGATCAAACACCGCTTTCAATTCCTCCACGACGAATGACACGTCGCCGCCGCGCCGGAAGACCGCTGAAATCATGCGGGTGAGGGCGACCGTCCAAGCATAATGTTCCATGTTCTTCGAGTTGATGAAGATCTCGAAGGGCCGCCGGATCCCGCCTTCGACCACATCATTGATGGTGATGTAGATCGCGTGGTCGCTCTCCGGCCATTTGAGTTTGTAGGAGAACCCCGGGAGAACCTCGCCTCTCGCCATCGGCATCTGACCATCCGCCGCCGCCTTTTCCACAGACACCGACAGGACCGAGCCGGTTACTGTGTTTGGCCTAAACGTCGTACAACCCTTGAGTCCAAGGTCATAGGCCTCCTGGTAGACCGACTTGAATGACTCGAAAGACGTTTCCACCGGGATGTTGATCGTCTTCGAGATCGAACTGTCAACATGACGCTGCAATGCGGCCTGCATTGCCAGATGTGCGGAGGGCTCGAGTGTCTCCGCAGTCACAAATTCATCCGGCAACGGAGCATCTTCGCCCTTCAACCGCCACCAGAGCGAGGCCGCGTAATCCGTCACCACCTCCGTGCGCTTGCTGCCGTCCGGCATCAGGATCTTGCGGTCATAGCGAATGCTGAAAATAGGCTCCACACCGCTTGATACATTTCCGGCCAGCAGCGAAATTGTCCCGGTCGGCGCAATCGACGTCAATAATCCATTGCGAATACCATGAGCAGCGATGGCGTCGCGAATATCGTCTGCCAGACCGACCACATGACCAGAAGCCAGGAAGCCATCTGCTTCAAAGAGAGGAAATGCCCCACGCTCCCTCGCAAGCTCAACACTCGAAAGATAGGCCGCGCGTTCGATCACAGCCATCCAACGTCTTGCGGCATTGACTGCATCATCCGAGCCATAGCGCGCACCGCACATCACGAGAGCATCTGCCAGACCCGTGATACCGAGGCCGATCCGCCGCTTGGCCTTTGCCTCTGCCTCCTGCTGTGGCAGAGGATAGAGAGATACGTCGATCACATCGTCCATGAAACGCACCGCCGTCTCCACCGCGGTGGCCAGTTCACCCTCATCCAGCCGGGCATCGCCCGAAAATGGACTGGAAATGAAGCGCGTCAGATTCATTGACCCCAGAAGGCACGCACCATAGGGCGGCAGCGGCTGCTCACCACAGGGATTGGTGCAGTTGATCTTCTCGCAATAGTTCAGATTGTTCGACGCGTTGATCCTGTCAATGAAGATCACACCTGGTTCGGCATAATCATACGTCGATCGCATGATCCGGTCCCAGAGGTCCCTCGCCCGCACTGTTCGGAACGTCACTCCCCCGAACACCAACGGCCATTCGACGTCAGACCTGACGGCGGACATGAAGCTATCCGTCACCAGCACCGAGAGATTGAAGTTGCGGAGGCGAGAGGACACTTGTTTGGCAGCGATGAAATCCTCAATATCCGGATGATCGCATCGCATTGTCCCCATCATGGCGCCCCGTCTCGCACCAGCCGACATGATCGTGCGGCACATGGCATCCCACACATCCATGAAACTCACGGGCCCGGACGCATCCGCGCCCACGCTCCGCACTGGAGCACCGCGCGGCCGGATACTGGAAAAATCATGACCGATGCCGCCACCTTGCTGCATCGTCAGCGCGGCCTCCTTCAGTGCCGTGAAGATGCCGTCCAGCGAGTCGGGAATATTTCCCATGACGAAGCAGTTAAACAGCGTGACCTCGCGGCCAGTTCCCGCACCGGCCAGGATCCGCCCCGCCGGAAGAAAGCGGTAGTCCTCCAGAATTCCATAGAAATCAGCAGCCCGCCCCCCGCGCTGCGCTTCTGGTTCCGCCATGGACACGGCGCGAGCCACGCGCCTCCAGCTGTCCTCAATCGACTGATCCAGTATCGCTCCATCCGGCGACTTGAACCGGTATTTCATATCCCAGATCTCGTGAGAGATCGGATCCAGAGGGGACTTGCCCAAGCTGTCCATCACATCACCTCCGTGGAGCCCAATGGTATCGCAGCCCTGGCGGGGTGTCGAGCATTTGTTCTCTATTTGTATCGCCGAAGCGTCTCTCTCCCCTCTGCCACCAACCGCATTGTCTCGGATTCAATCGCTTCTTCGAGCCGAGGCTGGAAAGTCTTGCGGGGAAGACCGGGCGGAATCGCATCCAGGAACGAGATCACAATCGTGCCTGGATAGCGCAGGAAACGCCGGCGTGGCCAGAACAGCCCGGAGTTCAGTGCAAATGGTACACAGGGCACGCCCAATCGCGCATAAAGCGCTGCCGCACCTGGCTTGTACGCGGGCGGATCGTCCGGCGCCCGCCGCGTGCCCTCGGGCATGATCACAACCTGCCGGCCCTCCGACACCTCAACCTCGGCGCGCTGCAACATGCTTCGCAAGGCTTCCGTCCCAGCCGAGCGCTCGACCGGGATCATTCTGAACTTGTAGATGAACCAGCCGAAAAAGGGGATCCAGGTCAGCTCCTTTTTCAGGACCATCGCCGGATCATCCAGCAGCGGCAAAATCGCAAACGTCTCCCATAGTGATTGATGCTTTCCGGCAACGATGCACGCTCCAGCCGGAATCTTCTCCTGTCCGCGAACCTCGATCCTCGTTCCGGCAATGACGCGCAGCCAGAACAACGACGTCGACGACCAGACTTGCAATGCGCGGATCGACCACTTCCGGGGTGTCAGGAAAAACCACGAGCCCAACACCAGAAAGAGAACCAAATTGACGTAAAACACCACATTGAACAGGGCCGAGCGAACGTAGATCACACCACACCGCCAAGCCGCCGCATCAATGTGATGCGAGAGGTGATCAGGCAAATGAGGGTTGCCGCAACAGGCACCGCAAACAACAAGCTATAGCTCCAAACGGCTATTTCAGGCGCAGCAAAGAGCAGGCTGCGGCTGGCTGCGGCAAATCCGTCGCCGCCCTCAACCCCGGTCATTCCCAACAGGAAGAACGTCAGCAATCCCATCCCCACTCCCATGAAACCCGAAAGCAGCCCGGTCCGCAAAAAGCGTCCGTCAATCTGCCGGGCAATATAACTGTCACGCGCACCGATGAGATGAAGCAGTTCAACAATCGGCCGGTTCGCCTGCAATACAGCCCGCGTTGCGAACACGACAATAGCCACCGCCGATATGCTGATCAAAGCCAGAATGGCATAGGACAGAACCGACAAGGCCCGCGCCATGCGTGTCAGCTCGGCTTCCCACTTCCGGTGTGTATCCAGTTGAACGCCCTTAACATCAGAGAGCTGTTCCTCGAGCCCAGCAAGATTGAGCGTCGCCATGTCGTCCGCCACAACGCGGATCAGGCGCGGAACGGGCAAGCCCTCCAGAGAGCGGGTCCCAAGCCACGGTTCCAGCAACTTGGCACCGGCGGCCGCGTCCAGCACATCAACTGTCTTGATGCCCGGATATCCCTCCAGAATGAGACGGGCCTTCTCTACTTCGACCGTCATGTCCGCATCCTTGACCTGTCTCACCTGCACAGTCATTTCGCGCGCCAGTCCGTTCGTCCAGCTTGCAACCGCGCGATCCACCAGAATCAGCGCACCAATGGCCAGGCAGGCAAGATAGCTCATGACCGCCATCGTCACCGTCAGTGACTTGAGCGACGCCATGTTGGACGGAATGATCGGTCCCGGTTTCATTGCAGGCTCAGAACCCCTTCCTCGAGATGCAGAACCGGTTTCGTCGCCTGCCGGATCAGGGCTTTGTCATGGGTCGCAATCAACATGGTGGTGCCCAACCGATTGAGCTCGAGAAACAGATGCAGAAGCCGCTTTGCCAAAACAGGATCCACGTTTCCGGTGGGCTCGTCCGCAAGCAGCAGCTGAGGCTTGGCGATGACGGCGCGGGCAATGGCGGCGCGCTGCTTCTCGCCGCCCGAGAGCACCGGAGGCAGGGCGCGCGCCTGATGCGCCAGACCCACCCAGTCCAGGAGATCCATCACATCCCGGCGATAGCTTGATTCGGGCTTGTTTGCGACGCGCAGGGGAAGGGCGACATTGTCGAATGTAGACAGATGATCGAGCAGTCGAAATTCCTGAAAAACGACACCAATGCGCCGCCTGATCAGTGGCAGCTTCTGTTTGGTCAGGCTGTTCACCTCCTCACCAAAGATGCGGAGGGCGCCGCGCGTCGGCCGCAGGGACAGGAACAACAGCTTGAGAAGGGACGACTTGCCGGCTCCCGAGGGACCCGTCAAAAAGTTGAAATCTCCCGGCCGCATCACGAAACTCACGTCGCGCAAGATCTCGGGCCCATGGCCATATCGAAGCCCCACGTTCTCCAGTTCCAACACGCCATCACCCCTGTGTATCCAGTTGTCCTTATCCGATGCAGTATTTAACGGGGCATTAACCCTAACGGATATTTAGTAGCCGGGCGCCGCACTCAAATCTCTCAGCTCCCGCCAGGTTCCCGTTATCGGTCATGATCATCCGCTGTCCCTCCTGCCGCACCCGATTCGACTTGCCGGCATCGCGATTCGACGCCGATGGAACCATGATCAAGTGTTCGTCATGTGGCCATGACTGGATCGAGGGCCGGGCGGTCGAGATCAGCCGGGATACTACGGCGCAGCTTCCAGCGCTTGCCGACACTACTTTCGAACCCGACTTCGAAATCCGCCGGCTGGTCGACGCTACGCGCGAGGCGCAAGAGAACTTCGCGGCACGCCGCAAGCGCCGCAGGGCGACGGCATTCGCCTGGGCGGGTCTCGCCCTTGCCGCCAGCTCACCTGTTGCCTTCGCCCTCGCCTTCCCCGAAACCACGGTCCAAACCGTTCCAAGCTCCATCTCGTTCTATAAGGCGCTGGGAAAAGACGTGAACGTCTACGGGCTGGCCATCCGCAATGTCGAGATGCAGCATCTGATCGATCAGGGCAAGCGCGTCATTGCCCTCAAGGGTGAAGTCGTCAATGTCTCCTCGTCCTCCCGGAAGATTCCCTGGTTGCGATTCGGCCTCAAGGATCCCGCACGGACCGAGATCTACACCTGGCAACTCGACACCGCTGCCAGACCGCTGAACCCGGGTGAGAGTACCACTTTCGTCACCCGGATCGCTTCACCGCCCGAAGTGGCCGAACAGGTCGAAATTCGATTTGCCCGAATTGAAGAAATCGGCTCAAAGACACAGCCATGACTGATATCACCATCGACGGCCATCGAATTGGCGTACTATTTTCCGACACAGAGATCGCTTCCCGGGTCAAGGCCATTGCGATCGAGATCGCGGCTCTCAAACCAGCGAACTTGCTGGTCGTTCCGATCCTGAAGGGAAGTTTCGTTTTTGCCGCTGACCTGATCCGGGCGATGCATCACGCCGGTCTGTCACCGGAGGTCGATTTCATGATCCTGTCGAGTTACCGGAAGTCGCAGAAGTCATCCGGTCAGGTCAACGTGCTGCGGGACATCGAGACCGACGTGAAGGGCCGTGACGTTCTGCTCATCGACGATATTCTCGAATCTGGCCGTACTCTGGCGTTTGCCAAGGATCTTCTCAATGCCCGCGGCGCCAGGTCGACACTGACTGCCGTGCTGCTGAACAAACCCGGCCATCTCGCCGCCCATATATCGGCGGATTTCCAGGGATTCGTTTGCCCGGACAAATTCGTCGTCGGCTACGGCATGGATATGGCGCACCAATTTCGTGAACTGCCATTTGTCGGGCATGTCATTCCGGCGACCGGTATCTAACGCAAAACCGATCCCGTTATAAATCCGGACGCAGCGACAAGGGTGCCCAGCATGAAGCCGGCCAGCACCGCCAGAAAAACCGAGTGCCGGCGCTTGTCCTCCCTATCCTGACGGATCCTTATCACCGCCCGAATTGCCAGGTCTTCGAGAGCCTCGCGGGACATCCCCCGGAGCGGGTCAGTAGCTTGTTCACGCATTGCACAATCCATGAGTCACGGATTGCACTGAGCAAATCACGTGCCAGCTGCGAACTGCCCCATGGTCATACCCAAAACTCGCCGACGAACGCCATGCCGACCAGAACAAGAACAACGATGCTTGCACAGGTCCAGATTGCCACGAAGGGCAGCTCATTCTCCTCGGTGGAACCTGGCCGGGCCGGGTGGTCCTCGTTGGCGAGTTCAATCGCCAAATCCACGTCCTGATTGGTGGCTGTGAAGACTTCAGGGCGGATCGACGTCCGGGATTTGGTGCGAGGCTCTCCAGCATTGCCCCCGTGCAAGGTTGAACCTGGTCGAGTCAACGGTGGCGCCCATCCACACCAGACGGCCAGACCTCGCAGCTGGTGATAGGACAGGCTGGCTTCAACGAGCGGAGTATCATGGCCCTCGATGTATCGATTGAGCCGAAGTGGATCGCCTGATAGCCGCATGAGCTGCGCCTCGGCGTTTGCTCCGGCCTCCTGCCGGCTCGCTCCCGAAGCGATCTCGGACAATAGCTGAGCATTCCGTTGTGCTGCCGACAGCCGAGACTTTTCCAGCTGAAGACTCACTTGCCGTCCGCCGCCTTCTTTTCAATCCAGTTGGTACGGATATCGTCCCTGCGGACGTAATTCAGCTGTTGA
Organism: Pseudomonadota bacterium; assembly: GCA_963205315.1. Classification (GTDB taxonomy): domain Bacteria; phylum Pseudomonadota; class Alphaproteobacteria; order Rhizobiales; family Aestuariivirgaceae; genus Aestuariivirga. Next base: position 98,597 of record CAUJIO010000009.1, read on the forward strand.
AGGAGGACATGGCGAACCAGTTCTGCACCAATGCGCCTGTTAACCTCCACAGCAATGGCCGTCGTCAGGCGATCGAGATCGCGCGCCCGCAACCGTTGAAAATCGACGTCGGTACTCGAGAAGATCACCCGGAAGGCCGCATCGTTCAAATAGGGACCGGGTTCCAGTTTCTTTTCGCCCAATATTCTGCGATCCGCTTCAAACGACAATTGAATGATCACATAGCCAACCACATCCCCGCCGCGAATGACCGGAATGCTGGTCATCTCCGTCTTTAATTCTTCCACGCCCTCGTCTTCCACGGCCTTGCCACCAGTGCCCGCGGCCGAGGACTTCAGATAGATTGATCCAAAGGTTGATGCCGCGGTCACCAAAATCACCCAAACCCCAATGAGGACGATCTTGAGCATGTTCAGTCAGGTCCTGTTCCGGGAGTAGGTTCCGTCAGACTCCGCCGCGTGAAGACCCGAGATGATAATGTCGCTGACCTCTCCAACGGCCGCAATGTGAAGCTTGAGAAGTGTGGCGTTCCGCTTGAGTCCATCCGACAACCGCGACAAGAGGCTATCACAGGGATCGCACAACGGCGTTGAGCCGCTGGCGCGCTGGATTGCCATCAGCTCCCGAAGAGCATGATTTTTGCGCTCCGTAAAACCAGCATGGCTGACGACCCTTCGCCCTTCGAGAACCGCATTCTCTTCATCGACGATCTCGATCAGCTTGACGATTGCGGAGCGGAATGGCGAATTGGACTGCTCCGCCAGTGCATCATGAAGTCTCACGGCCTAACCTCCGGCTGCCAGACGCGATCACGTTCATCTAACTCGTGAAACTGGAAATTACCGTCTGCTCAAAATAGGGCCACTGCGGCATGCTGACGGGATTGCTGGGCGAGTTTCTCTCAGACAATTTACTTGCAAGACCCAGTCCGCCAGCATCCGTATAGACAGATGCAAGTTGATCGGCTGCCAGCGAGCGCCACACACCCGACGAAGCGGATTCATCACCGTAAATGCCTGAGTCCGCAGCCGGCAGCATTGACTCGAACATGTTGCGGATGAACATCTGTTCGAAGGCCGCTTGCGGACTGATCCCCTCTGTCCGATGGCGCGAGAGGGCGTTGGCCGCGCCCGCTGCAAGGTCGCTGTCTGCGGCATCGAGAACATCTACAATGAGATCAGCCTTCGCACCCTCCGATCCCGCCAGCCCCTTCACGACATCGGTAAAGGATGCCGGCCCCGTGGCGGTTCCTGCCATTGCCAACTTCTGCGCGGCGGTTTCAGGGCCGGTCCGGCTGCTCGGCGCATTCCGCATGACGTCCAGAACAAGATCCGAGGGAATTGACACCGACATCGCAGCAACACTCCAGTTTTGCTGGCATTCAATCAGACACGTCTTGTGGCAAGCTGATCGCGCTTGAACTGCCAACCAGTTCAAACAGGGCCTTGTCCGCCTCTATCCGCTCCTGCCATCCTCGCTGCTCTGTCCATAAGTTGGCCGTCGCGTGCTTCCGCGTGTTCAGGGTAACGAGACTCGCAAGACTTGCCGCATGGCTCTGACGCAATGCAGCGATGTCCGCAACCACTTGCGCCAATCGCTTGCTTGTCGAGGCGTGGATCGGCAACCTTTCAACAATTACAGACGAGAGCGAAGCGTCCAATGCAGATCGCTTTCCCTCAAGCTGCGAAATCTTACGTTCGATGTGGAGCAGCCTGAACTCGGCAACTTTCTTCCGCACTGCGAGAGCCTCGCTCAGTCGGTGCAATCTTCTTATGCCGTCCGTCAAAATCCCCCCACACTCAGCCAGGATTCATACGAGCCAATGAAGATCATCATCCAGTCCGTCCAAAGCAAGTGAAACAGCAGGAACCCGACCAGCATCACGAGACCGGTCGTCGCGTGATAAAATGAAATCTGCGGCACAAAGCGATTTGCCAGGCCAAGCGCAATGTTGATCGTGATGCCGTAAAAAATGAATGGCGCAGCAAGACGCACTGCGAGAATGGACGTTTCTGCCAAGACTCTTGTGAAGTCCTCAAGCATGCTGCCTGGATCGAGCGGAGCGGAGACAGGGATAATCGCATAGGACTCGATGATGGCCTTCAGCATCTCGATGTGCAGTCCCAATGCCAGTATCATCATCACAGCTGCGGAAGACGTTAGCGTCGCCAGAGGAGAACCTGAATCGCCTTCCTCCAGCGCCACACCTGGTATGCCAGCCAGACCAATGGTGCCAGATATCGTGTTGGCTGCAAACTGCAGACCCAGGAGAAACAGGCGGCCCATCAATCCGATCATGATGCCAATGGTGCTTTCACCCAGGATCATTGACAACCGGCGTTCACTGATTGCCAAAGTTACGTCCGTCATCACAGTTCCGACCAGCAAGGGTGAAACGGCAAGAACGATCGCAATCGCAACCAGTAAACGAATCTGCATCGGAATTCGTGCACTCGACAGGCCTGGTGCCAGAATGATGCAGCCGCCCACACGGCAGAAGAGCAGAAAAACACAGAAAGCCACATCTTCCGCATTTGCTGTCACGACATGGATCCGATCACCTCGACTCGAATGCCGCGTGCGATCTCGATATGCGACAGGATTGGCAAATTCGGGAACAACCGGTCAACGATCATGCGGACATAGGGCCGCGCCTCAGGAGCAGTGACCAGCGCAAAATGATCGCCCTTGTCCATGAACGTCTTGACGGACTTGTTCATCTCCGCGGCAAATTGCTCGATCAGCCGCGGATCTATATCGAATTCCACCACCTCGCCCTTGCCATCCCGCTTGAGGCTCTGCAGGAACGATATGTCCCAGCGGCTGCCAAGCCTGACAACCTTCAACACGCCATCTTGCGCCAGGTCCCCGCAGATTTGCTGGGCGATCCGGAGACGCACATGTTCCATGATCGATTCGGGCTTGCGAACGTGAGGCGCGACCTCGGCAATTGCCTCAAGGATGAGATGCAGATTGCGAATTGAAACCCGTTCGGCCAGCAGCATCTTCAAAATAGCCTGCAATCCCGAGAACGACAGCAGAGCAGGGCATGTCTCGTCCAGCAGCCGCTTGTATTCCGGCTCGAGCCGGTCTGTGAGCGCGCGCAGATCCTTGTATGACAGCAGATGACCCAGATTGGTGCGGATCACTTCCGAGAGATGTGTCAGCATCACAGACATGCTGTCCACGGGCCTGAAACCTTCGGCCCGCAATTCTACCGAAAATAAATCAGGATACCAGAAGGCCTCCATGCCAAATGCCGGCTCCCGCACTTCGTCGCCCGGCAGGTTCGGCCTAGCCCGAGCGCCCGGGATCACCAGGATCTCACCCGGCCGCAATTCAAAACTGGCAGCCGTCGTGCCATGAATCCTGATGCAGTAGCTCTTCGGTGGAATCATCAGGTCATCGCTCAGCCGGATATCCGGAATCACGAATCCATACTCCTGTGCAAACCGCCGCCGCATCTTGGACACCCGATGGGCGAGCTCGCCGTGAGACACCAGCATGGTGCCAGAGATTTGCCGGCCGAGCTTGAGTTCGATCTCGGATGTCCGCAGGAGTTCCTTGACCGAATTGCGTTCCTCATCCTGCTTGGCAGCCGCGGCCTGATTGGCCGTCGCCGCAGCCAGGTTCTCCGCTTCGATCTTCTGGCGCCTGATCGACAGAGCTCCGGCTGCCGTGAGCCCTGAAAGTAACGCAAACGGGAAGAACGGCAGTCCCGGTGCGAGTGACAGCGACCCCAATAGCATCGAAGCAACCCACAGCGCCCTGGGATAAGCCCCCAATTGACGGAAGATCGCTTCCTGTGCCGCGCCCCTGTTGCCCCCCTTGGACACCAGCAGGCCAGCCGCCAATGACACGATCAGCGCTGGAATTTGTGTGACCAGCCCATCACCGACAGAAAGCTTCGTGTAGACATCTGCAGATTGCGCGAAGCTCAAGTCGTGACGGAACATGCCAATGATAATGCCGCCGAAAATATTGACGCCGGTAATGATGATGCCGGCGATGGCATCGCCGCGCACGAATTTTGAGGCGCCATCCATGGAGCCGAAGAAGGAACTTTCCTGCTCGAGTTCAGCCCGCCGCCGCCTCGCCTCGGTTTCGTCAATCAGGCCGGCGGACAGATCGGCATCGATGGCCATTTGCTTGCCGGGTATTGCATCGAGTGTGAATCTCGCGCCGACTTCCGCAATGCGGCCCGCGCCCTTCGTGATCACCATGAAATTGATCGTAATGAGAATCAGGAAGACAATGACGCCAATGACAAAATCGCCGCCCATGACGAGCTTTGAAAACCCGCCGACGATGTGCCCTGCCGCCGCTGGCCCGTCATGCCCGTGTGAAAGGATCAGGCGCGTGGTTGCAACGTTGAGCGCGAGCCGTAACAATGTTGCGATGAGCAACACCGTCGGAAATGCTGAAAAATCAAGTGGCCGCTGAATCCACAACGCGACCATCAGGATGACCACCGACAGCGAGATCGACATGGCGAGACCCATGTCGAGCAGCAGTGGCGGCAGCGGGAGAAAAAGTACGACCAGAATCGCCACGATCCCAATCGCGAACCCGACGTCACGGTTTCCTGCTGCCAACGTCTCGGACTTGATGGTTCGTACCGCCTCAGACATGGCGTGACCCAATCACCACTTGGCAAACGAGGGACTGCGGCGCATCAGAACCCTGTTTCAATGCGCGCATACACCTCCTCGGTGAATGACATCAGTTGCGAGGCCGCAAATGGGGCCAAGAGGAGCAATGCGCCAAAGACCGCCAGGATCTTCGGGACGAAAGTCAAGGTTGCTTCCTGGACCTGTGTGAGAGCCTGAATCAGGGCAATGGCTATGCCCACGAGCATAGCCGCACCCACCGCGGGGCCGGAACCCACGATCACAGACCAGATCGCGTCCTGAACAAGTTTCAAGGCGTCGGCTTCACTCATTGTCAGCTGATCCGGAGACCATCATTGACGGACAGACGCTTTCCATCTTCAAGAACGACGAACAATCCATTCGGAGTCATCTCGACGCTCTTGACGATTCCGCTTACGTCCCCCTGCAGCGTCGACACGGTCTTGTTCAATAGCATGCCGGCCTGGCCCGCACTTGATACTGCCAGCAGGCTCTCAAGCTTTTCATTGAGCTTGATGCTCTGTTCGACATTGGAGAAGGAAGCGAGCTGAGACATGGTCTCGGCCGGATCATTGGGCTTTGTTGGATCCTGGTTCTTCATCGATGCGATCAGCAGCTTGAGGAATGAGTCATAGTTCAGTTCGGCTGACGCCGCGTCGCCGGCAGCAGACGCCGGCGCGGGTGGGCGAGGCGAACCGGTCAGCTGGGATATCGTCATCATGCCGCCGCCTCATCGCCGAGTTTGGCCGTCAAATTCCGCTCGGTATCATCGCGATCAAAAAAGCTTCGCAGTATCTTCAAAGCGTCGAAGAAGCGGCCGTCCAGCACCCTCAACCCCGCGGCATCAAGTGCCTCGGCTGCACCAGGGTGAGCCGCTGTTTGCCGCACGCGATGCGAGAGGTGCTTGTACAGTTCGGCAGACATTCCGGAATTGCCGGGATCCATCAGCATGGTCTGTACGACAAAATAAAGCTGTCTGAAGGGAGTGACCGCTTCTTCTACCTGCATCACATGGTTCTCCAGAAGGAAGTTCACATCATTGAGGAACTCGAGGGACGTGCGCCTGTCGGCTCTCAATACGGCGCCGTTGACGTAGAGCTTCTCGCCCCGCTTCAGATGGATGAACATGTCATCTCTTCTCCAGTCCCCTGCGTATTGTCTCAGACACCTCGATCAGCGCCGCAAAGTCTTCGACCTTGCCGAGCCGTATGTCCTCCGTTCGACGGAGAACCCATATGCCGATCGATATCAGGTCTGCCTTGAGTGAAGCCGGAAGACCGTTTTCCGTATCCGCCAGATCATCGAGAAGGAAGCACCAGAGACGGCTGGTAAATAGCAAGGCCTCCACCGATTCCCGGGACCCCCGGCTGCTCATTTGTGCGGCCTTCAGAAGCTTGATTGAGCGATCGAAGGCCGCGCGTTCATTGTCGCGGATCGCATCTGTCGTGTCCGCCATCATCTCGTTGTAGATCGAATGATACATGATCGTCCTGTTGTCCTCCCCGGACACGCGTAGCGGCGTCAAATGTAGTTCAGCAGGCTCATGCGGCTGATCCGGCCTGTGACCGCATAGGAAGACTCAAGCTGGGTCATGAGTGCGTTCACACGAGTCGCAGCTTCATATGGGTCAACTGACTCCAGAGCCCGTATCGCCTCCAGGGTCGACGCCGTTAGTTTTTCGGTTGCTCTTGAAGATGACTTCAGAACTTGCTGTGAAATGCCCAACCGCGACTGTTCGGCACCGATATCACGCTGAGCCTCCACCAACAGGGCAAGCGATTTGTCCACGGTCTTCTCGAATGCGGCTGCGGAGAGTTGGCCTTGCCCCAGACTCATCATCATCGCAAAGGCTTCTGTCAGTTTAGGTACGAAGGCAGAGTTCGAACTGAAGGCCACATCGATGGGTGTCCCGTCGGTCGCCCGCTGAAGGAGGTTTTCATCTGATGCCTCTGACCAGTTCATCCTCCAATCAACGGGCGAAAAGACGCCTGAAAGCGCGCCGCCGATAAAGGAGTCCATGTCGGCACCGGTGATCTGAGAGACGCCGGGATCGTTCTGGCCGATGCCAAAATGTGCCAGAAAGGCTGCGGTGACAGCTGCCTCCGGCACTCCGCCTGAGAATTCCCGCAATGGAGGCACATCGGTGTTGATTCCGCCGAACAGATATCGGCCGTCGAATGTCGTGTTGATCAAACCGGTCAAGGATTGCAACGCCGCGGCCGCGGCTTCACGGATGAGTTTCTGACCGCCGGATGCACCGCGGGCACCCAGCAGCGTGGATTGGAAAGACTGAGCCAGTTCGATCGTCGAACCGAGTGCCGTCTGCGCCACACCGGCCTTGATGCTGGCCTGCTCCGCTGATTCACTTGCTCGTTGCATCGCATCGAGTTTCATCCTCAATCCGACACTGCTACCAATGCGTCCACCGAGGACAAGTCCGACATCATGGTGCCGGCCGGTGCCAACTTCTGTCTGGGCGGCAATCAG
>CAUJIO010000010.1 GCA_963205315.1 Pseudomonadota bacterium
GACATCGTGACTTTCGGAGATCGAAAACCCATTCCGCCTGAACTCTTCGAAACGTTTGGTGAGCTTTGCATCGCTGATGGCCGAACCGGTTTCGTTGCGGCTCTCCTTCACCATCTGCTTACGCAAGTCGGCGGGCTGGAACGCGATGATGGCCTGACCCGAGGTTGCATCGATAGCCGGACGGCGGTAGCCAAGGCGCAAGGTGAAGACGACATCGGCGCGGTCGGCCGCTGAGGCGATCACAACCGTCTCGCCGCGGCTGATGACGACGAGGTGAGTGGCGTGGCCAAGTCTGACACTCAACTCTTGCATCGCAGGATAGGCAACATCGAGCAGAAGCCGCGTCTGCGGGTTGCGCAGGCCCATCTCGAAGAGACGATTTGAGAGGCGCAACAAATCGGTCGACGGATCGCGCGCGAGGTAGCCGCGGCTCTCCAGGACCACGACCATGCGGAATATCTCGTTCTTCGATCGCCCCATTCGTTCGGCGATCTGGCCGCTGGTCATCGCACGCTCTTCCCCCGCCAGAAGTTCAAGGATGTCGAGGCCTTTCTCGAGCGCCGGTGCCGTGTAGGACACCTTGCGGGATTTTGGCTTCGTCGGGCTTCTGGCCATGGGGCTCCTCCTCGGTTTCATATATAAGACTTGACTTCATCTGCAAAACAAGATGATTTCTGCGTCAGATGAATTGATCAGCCGCATTCCATCACGTTCGACGCGGCTGCCGCTCGTACCTTCCAAGTCGTTTGTATGTCACGGACAGGTTCTGCCTCTGCAGGCAGCCATTGCCCGACCACTTCGCATCCGGCGCGGATGGTGGGCTCACGTTCAGCCCGGAACACAGGAGCATCGGATGAAGGATATCGTCAGAACCATTCTCCAGGCCAAACTGAATGCGCCGCTCGACCGGCGGCGTTTCATCCAGGGAGGCGCCGGCCTCGCAACGCTGACAATCCTTGGCGCATCGGAGAACAGTGCCCGCGCGGAAGGCGGCAAGCTCGGGGGGCCTCTCAATTTCTTCGGCTATGACGGAGAGCAGGGCCCGAAGGTCACCAAGGAGTTTCTGGAGAAGAATGGAATCCAGATGAACGCGGCCTTCGCAGGAGCCGCCGACGAAACCCTGACGCGGTTCAGGACGGGTGGCCGCGGTTCGATGGACATCATGACCATGAACAAGGATTTCCAGCGCAGCGTCATCGATGCGAACGTCGAGCTGTTCCAGCCGCTCGACCTGTCGCGCATTCCAAACGCGGCCGGATTGTTCAGCGGCTTCAAGGATGCCAACTGGCTGGTGCGTGACGGCAAGACCTACGGCGTCCCGATGATCTGGGGTGATGAGCCCTGCATCTGGAACCCGAAGAAATGGGACGGCGTGCCGGACCGCTATACCGATTTCGCCGACCCGAAGTACAAGGGAGAACTGGTGCTGCTCGATGATCCCTTTGGCAACATCTGGCTGTTTGCCAAGTCGGTGGGTGTGAAGGATCCGAGCCGGCTTACCAAGCAGGATCTCGACAAGGCGGTCGAAGCCATGCTCACGATCAAGCCGAATGTGGTGACGATCGGAGCGTCGCTCGGCGACATGGCCGATGTTCTGGTGCGTGGCGATGCCTCGATGGGGCTGGGCGGCTGGGCTTACCAGACGATCATCGCAAAGGAAAAAGGCGTCGACCTCGTCGTCGGATCGCCCAAGATCGACGATCGCTTCTTCTGGTCGGATGCCTACACCATCGCCATCGATGCGCCGAATCTCGACAACGCCTATGGCTTCATCGACTTCATCACCTCGCCTGAGGCCAATGCCGCGCTTGCGACGGAGCTGGGGTCCGGCTGCACGGTCGAGAAGGCCTATGACCTGCTCGATCCGAGCATCCAAAGCCTGTACGACTATTCGACCGTGCGCCAGCCGGGTGCCGGCATTCTGGGAACTCAGACGGTGGTGCCGAAGCAGGAAGCTGAGGGCGACATCGTAGGTGCCCAGGCCTGGGTCGAAGCCTGGCAGGCCTTCAAGGTTGCCTGATCAGGACAGAACGTGAATGACCGCCGGCACGGCTCACATCGGAATGAGGGAGTACGGGCATGACGCGCGCGAAGCTGCCCGTGCTGCCGTCATGCTGTCGCCGGCGGTTCTTTTCTATGTTATCTTCTTTGGCGTGCCGATGCTCAGCCTTCTCGTGCTGAGCTTCTGGCATGTCGAGGGATTTGATATTGTCGCTGATTTCACTGGCGCAAATTATCAGAAGATTGCGTCATCCGGTCTTTACCGGGACATTCTGCTGCGCACCATCGGTCTGGGCCTCCTGACGGCGGCGATCACCGTTCCCATCGCCTTCACGCTGTCCTATCTCATGCGCTTCGTGTTTCCTCACAAGGCTCAGTTCATCCTTCAGCTGGTGCTGGTGTCGCTGTTCAGCGGATACCTGGTCCGCATCTACGCGTGGCGCACAATCCTTGGCAAACAGGGTCTGCTCAATTCGGCACTGCAATGGCTTGGCGCCATCGACAGGCCACTCGAATATCTCATTTACAGCAATTTCGCGGTGATCGTGACACTGACAGGCCTGCTCTTGCCGCTGGCCGTCCTCCCCATCTATTCGTCAATGGCGAACATCTCACGCGATCACATCGAGATCGCGGCTGATCTCGGCTCGCGCCGGCTGCATCTCGTCCGTACCGTTCTCATTCCCATGGCCCTACCGGGTATCCGGACGGGATTTGCCTTCACGTTTCTTCTCGCGGCTGGCGATTTCGTGACGCCGTCGCTCGTCGGCGGCAGCCAGAGCATCATGATCGGCAATGTCATCGCCGACCAGTTCCGTGGAACCGGAGCGAACTGGCCGCTCGGTGCCGCTCTCGCCTTCGTCGTCATGGCCGCCGTCATGCTGATCGTCATCGTCATCACCCACCTCATCCGCCGGGTGACGAGATGGTAGCCGGGAGCTGGCGGTACGTCTGGGCCTACGTGTTTGTCTGCGCGGTCATGCTTTATCTTTATGTGCCCATCGCCGTGACGGTGCTCTTTTCATTTGCCAACTCCCCGCGCCTGAGCCTGCCCATCGAAGGATTGACCCTGGACTGGTACAGCCGCGCCCTGGACAATCCGCTGATCGTCACAGCGCTCCGCAACACCGCCCTTCTCGCCGCGATTTCAGCTGTGGGCGGCTGCCTCATGGGCACGGCTTTCGCCTTCGGCGTGCTCAAACTCCGGCAGGAAAGAACGCGCCGCGTGTTGCTGGGCCTCGGCCTGCTGCCCGCCGTCGTGCCGCTTCTAGTCATCGGTGTCGCGCTGGCTGTTTTCTTCCGTACGCTCGGCTCGAAGCCGGGCCTCTTCAACGCGGCAGTTGGACATGTGCTGATTAGCCTGCCCTTCGTCGTGCTGACGCTGAATGCAAGGCTCGAGACCTTCGACTTCTCGGTTCTGGAGGCCGCGCGCGATCTGGGGGCCACGCCGGGCCGGGCTTTCCTCGACATCACATTGCCTTTGATCCGCACCTCGGTCATCGGCGCGGGGTTACTCGCCGCAGCGCTGTCGCTCGACGAATTTGTCGTCACATGGTTCAATGTCGGCACCGAGCTTACGGCTCCCGTACTTATCTGGGGATTGATGCGGCGCGGCGTCGACCCGTCCATCAATGCACTCGCCACCATGTTGCTGGCCGCATTGCTGGTGCTGATCCTGGCGGCGACCATGACGAGCCGAAGGGCACCACAATGATCCCCGCCGTTGAAGTTCTCGATGTTGGCAAGTCCTTTGGACCCTTCGTTGCGCTGGACTCTGTCAATCTCGTTGTCCACCAGAACGAGTTCGTTTCGCTGCTCGGTGCCAGCGGCTGCGGCAAGACCACGTTGCTGCGAATCATAGCCGGGTTTGAATCGCCAACGCGCGGCCAGGTCAAAATTGCCGGCGAAGACGTGACCGCACAGCCACCCCATACGCGGCCAACCAACATCGTGTTCCAACGCGGCGCACTGTTTCCGCACATGAGTGTTCGTGAAAACATCGGCTACAGCCTGAAACTGCGCAAATGGCCAAAGGCGCGCATCGACGAGCAGGTTGACCGGATGCTGGCGCTTGTCCGGCTCGATGGTTTCGGTGATCGCGACCCGCAGAAACTCAGCGGCGGACAGGTTCAACGCGTGGCACTTGCACGCGCTCTCGCCTGTGAGCCACGGGTGCTTCTGCTCGATGAGCCGATGTCCGCGCTCGACCTGAAGCTCCGTCAGCAGATGCAGCTCGAGCTCCGCGCCCTCCAGAGGCGTCTTGGCGCCACATTCATTTTCGTGACGCACGACCAGACGGAGGCGCTGGTGATGTCGGACCGGATCGCCGTCATGAACGGCGGACGTGTCGCACAGTTCGCAACACCTCGGGACATTTATCGCAGTCCCTCCTCCGTATTTGTCTCGGACTTTATTGGCCAGACCAGCCTCATACCCTGTGAGATCGTGGCAGCGGCCAATGGTATCGCTGCGCTGCGCATCGCCTCAGGCGCCATTGTTCAAGCCTCCATGGCGCGGGGATTGCCCGTGGGCGCCAAGGCGGTGCTTTCGGTGCGGCCGGAATCTGTGCGGCTCTCGGCGATGACGGCGACCTTGCCGGAGGCGGCGTTGACCGGCGACATCCGCGATGTGATCTATCTGGGGCCCAGCACCCGGGTATCGGTTGCCATTCACCCGTCTCTCCTCGTATGGGCCGAATTGCGGGACGAGGAAGCCGTAGGCCTGTCACCCGGTGTGAAGGTTTCGGTGAGTTGGGCGCCAGAAGCAGCACTGGTTATAGAGGAAGGAGCGCCATCATGAGTGCCTCGAAGGGCCAGGCAACGGCGCCGTTGCCGGCAGACATTCTCGTCCGGCATGGTTACATCATCACCATGGATGCCGAGCGCAGATTGATCCCCGACGGCGCCATCGCGATAGCCGGAGGCAAGATCATCGCCGTTGGCGAGGATGCCGACATCGCGTCTCGTTTCTTCGCCAGCCAAGTGATCGATGCGGAAGGCGCTCCGGTGCATCCCGGCTTCATCGAATGCCACATGCACGCATCCTTCCAGCTCTATCGCGGCGCCCTGCCAGATCATCTGGCCGAAAGCGATGCTTTCGATACGGTGGAGGCGCAGTTCTACAACACGGTCAATGACGAGGAGGAATATCTCTCCGTCCTGTTGTCGGCAATCGAAATGGTTCGGAGTGGCACCACGTGCTTTCTCGAAGCCGGTACCGTGCTGACACCCGAGTCGGCAGCGCGCGCCGCAAAGCTCGTGGGGATCAGGGCGATCCTCGGGGATCCTTTCATCTGGGATCAACCACAGGGGTTCGCGCAGGGCAAGCTCGAAGACACCGAGAGCTGCAAGGCCTGCGCGTCGCATGGACGCGTGCATCAGGAGCTGAAGCGTGCCCCCAAGACGAAGGCGGAAGCACTGGCGGTCATGGGACAGGAACTCAGGCGCAACAGTCACAAGGATGCACTTGTGCGAGGGCATGTCGCCATCCTCGGGCTTGGCACGGCAAGCGAAGACCTGATGAACCAGGCCAAGGACTGTGCGGATGCTGCAGGGGTGGTCCTCAACCTGCACCAATCCTACAGTGCGGCCGATACCGCGGCGGACTGCGCCCGTTTCGGCAAGGATCCCCTGGTGCATCTGGCCGAGACAGGATTTCTTGACCGCAACATCGTCTTCGGCCACGGCAACCATTTCACCGATGCAGAGTGCGAGGCGCTGATTGACAGGGGCGCCAGCATCGCCTGGGCCCCTGCAGCATCAATGATGTGGGGGCACGGCAGCACGGTGCACGGGCGCCATGCCGAAATCTACAGGCGGGGCGGCAACATCGCGCTCGGATCGGACTCCGCCAACTGGTCGAATGACTTCGATCTGTGGCGGCAGGCCAGTCTCGCGGTGATGAGTGCGCGGGAGGCCCATGAGGACCGCACCTATCTGGTGGCGGAGGATGGACTCGAGATGGCGACGCTCGGCGGTGCGCGGGCAACCGGAATGTTGGACCGCATCGGGTCAATCGAATCCGGAAAATGCGCCGATATCGTCATCCACACGCTGGACCGGCCGGAATTGGTGCCGGTGACCAACATGGTGCGTGGCCTCTTCTATTCGGCGCGCTCGAAGTCGGTGCATACTGTGATCATCGACGGCAAAGTGGTGCTGCTCGCCGGAGAGTTTCCGGCGTTCCGCGAGAGAGAACTCCTCAAGGACATCGGAAGAGCATCCGCCAGCCTGCTCAAGCGGATGGGCGTCAGGGTGGAGGCCAACAATATTCCCCGTCCTGAACGCCTGGGCCGGCAAACGAGAACTGCCGGATGAAACCGTCAGCCAGACTACTTTCCTTACTGTGCAACCGGAGTGAGGCAGACCAATGAAATTGACCAGGGCCAAGCGGCCGAGTTCGGCATTCACGACGGTCGATTTTGACCGCACCGGACGTCAGATCGGCCATATCATGTTCCCTCATTCGCCCAATGACGATGCGTGGGGCGTGACACGCGTTCCCGTCGCAGTCGTCGCCAATGGCAAGGGTCCGACGGTTATCATGGAGGGTGGCAACCACGGCGACGAATACGAAGGCCCCATCGTCATCGGAGAGCTGGCGCGCGATCTGGATCCCGCCGAACTCCAGGGCCGCCTCATCCTGATGCCGTCGAACAATATCCATGCGGTGATGGGTGCGCAGCGTACTTCGACGGTGGACGGCCTCAATTTCAACCGCACATTTCCCGGCGATCCACTGGGCACCATCACCCAGCAGATCTCCGCCTATATGACCGACCACATTTTCCCCATGGGGGATGCGTTTCTCGATCTCCATTCCGGTGGGTCATCTCTGGACTTCATACCAAGTGCCGCAATAGAACCCACCGACGATCCGGCACTTGCTGCGCGAAACTTCGCGGCGGCCCGCGCCTTCGATGCGCCCTGCACAGTCATCATCGGCAATCTTGGCGATCCGCGCACCGCGACGGCGACGGCGTGCCGTGCGGGGCTCGTCACGGTTGGCAGCGAACTGGGCGGCGGCGGGCGCGTAAACGCGGCCGCTCTCAGTGTGGCGCGGCGCGGGGTGCGCAATGTGCTTGCCCATTTCGGCGTCATTGCGAGTTCGAAAGCAAGTTCCATCAATGCCGATAGACCGATCTACGAACTGAAGGGTACGCCAGCCTATGTTTATGCGACGGCTGAGGGCATATTCGAACCATTTCATGAGTTGGGAAGCGAGGTCCGGGCGGGGCAAGCTGCCGGGCTGATCCACCGGGTGTGGGAGCCATCGATCGTGCCCGAGCAACTGAGCTATGCGGCAGACGGAATCGTCTATGCGCGGCGCCAGCCGGGCCGCGTCAGGCCCGGTAACTGTTGCCTCGCCGTGGCGACACCGCAATGACCGCTCATCCGATGATTTCACTCGCTGACATCGAAGCCGCGCAGGCGCGACTCTTGCCCCACATCCGCAAGACACCTGTGATGGAGATCGCGGCGGTGCGCGAACCACTGGCCCTGCGCGCAAGAACGGTGATGAAGCTCGAGCTGTTTCAGGTGACGGGATCGTTCAAGGCGCGCGGCGCGATGAACCGCCTGCTTGCTGATCCCCACGGCACGCCCAAGGCCGGCCTCGTGACGGCGTCCGGTGGCAATCACGGTCTCGCGGTCGCGCGAACCGCTCATGCTGCGAAGACCGCCGCTACAATCTTCGTGCCAAGTTCCGTAAGCATGGAGAAGGTCGAACGCATGCGCGGCTGGAACGCCGACGTGCGCATCGTTGGCGATGAATGGCTGGTCTCGAACGAAGCGGCACTGGGCTTCGCGCAGCAGAGTGGAGCCACCTACTTCCATCCCTTTGCGGACCCTTTGGTTGTCGCCGGGCAAGGAACGCTGGGGCTCGAGATTGCTGGGCAGATCGCGGATCTCGACGCCATCGTCGTGGCCATCGGCGGCGGCGGTCTGATTTCCGGACTGTCAACGGCGATGAAAGCGCTAAATCCGGCGATTAAAGTGATTGGCGTTGAACCGGAGGGTTCGCCCACATTGAAGGCAAGCCTTGATGCGGGGCATGTGGTGAGGCTTGCCGAAGTCACGTCGCGCGTCGCGACAATGTCGTGCCGCCAGACCGACGGACGCATCTTTGAAACCGTGAGAACGAAAGTCGATGATGTGCTGCTCGTCTCCGACGATGACATGTTGCAGGCCAGCCGCTGGCTGTGGTCCGAATTCGCGATCGCTGCGGATCTCTCCGGAGCAGCGTCAATCGCCGCGCTGCGCCGCTGGGGACCCCGGTTCGACTCCTTCGGCAAGGTCTGTGCCCTGATTTGCGGCGCAGGTTCAGAAGGCGTGGGGCGCTGACCCATGGTGGATGCTACCCGCCATCCTGTCCGTATCGCTGTCGTCGGCGCCGGCGCCTTCGGCCGCGAACATCTCGACCGGCTAGCGGCCAGAGATGACGTTGCCATCGTCGGCGTGGCCGAGCCCTCACGCGCTGCGTCAGATGTGGTCAAGGGGCGCCACCCTGCAATTCCGCTGTTCACCGATCCAGTTGACATGTTCGACGAGGTGAGGCCCGACGCTGCCATCGTGGCGACACCGGCAGCAACTCATTTCGACATCACCTCGGCGGCCATATCTCGCCGCGTTCCCGTCCTGCTCGAGAAACCCGTCCTGCCCAGTTCGGCTCAGGCGGCACAACTCGTTGCGATGACTAATGATGGAACGGCCTTCATCTTGCCGGGGCATGTCCTGCGCTTTTCCGCCGATCATGTGAAGCTGGCCAGCCTCGTCAAGTCTGGAACGATTGGCGATATCATCTACATCGACTCCCGCCGTTACAGGGATGCAAGCCACGCCCGGCGCTATCCCGATACGGACCCTGTTCTCATGACGCTCATTCACGACATCGATCTTGCGGTATGGCTTGCTCCGGAACCATTCGTGTCGGTGCGCGGCAGCCGCACGGCCGGCCCGGGTTTCCAGTCCCTGACGACAGCCGATCTGGAAACGGCGTCAGGCATACGCTGCCATTTGCGAACGGCATGGACGTTCACGGACGGCGACTTGCCGCCTGACAGACTGGAAGTGGTGGGAGAATGCGGCAGCATCGAACTCGATGCAGGCCATTCGCTCCGGCTTTACGTGGATGGGCGCTGTACGGAGCTTCCACTCACTTCCGGCGATGATCCTCTCGCCAATGAGCATGATTGCTTTGTCGCCCGCATCAGAAACAGCCAGGCGCCGCTGCCCGTCTCCATGAATGATGCGATCATCGGGCTCAAGCTTGCCGAGGCCATTCTGCAATCACTTGCGAGCCGCCGGGAGGTGGCCGTCTCGTGGTGAAGCTTGTTTCCCGCATTCCGGCCCGCTGCAAGCGGCTTGACATGAACTCCGATCTATTCGGGTCGGAAGGCCTGCAGAACGAGGTTTGCGTAGCTCAGGTAGAGACGCTCGAGGCGCTCGAATCCGCCGGCCTCTATCGTGATCGGAGTAGCGTGGCTGGCAAGGGTCGTGAGTTGCAACGCGACATCATCGACGGGAAGGCTCGCGCTGAACTCTCCCTGGGCTTTGGCGTCTTCCAGGGAACTCCTGAGGATGCGAGTCATCTCAACGCCGAAGCGCTGCAGGGCCTCACGGCCCGCCGGAGTCAGCAAGTCGGTGTCCTGGCGCAGTCGGGAAATGAGACTCCAAGGCCTGCCCGATGTTCCGGGTGGATTTTGCCGCCGGTAGCGGTCCTTACTGTAGGCAATCATGGCATCGAGCTTGGTGGCGAAGGAGCGATCGGTCATCCAGATTCCGGCAAGGGCCGCCAAGGTTCCTTCGACGTAGTCGGTCAGCACCTCTTCGACCAGCATCTGCTTGTTGCCGAAATGATAGTGGATGTTGGCGCGGGTGATATCGAGACCCTCTGCAATGTCGCGGAAGTTCAGCCCGCGATAGCCTTGCTGGATCAAAAGCTGGAGGGCCAGTGTCTTGATCGCATCACGTGTGCTCGCATTGTCCATGAGAAGCCATATAGCCGAGCGGCGGCCCTGACTTCCATGTCAGACTTTGCCCGCAGCATTGACTTTAAACTGACTTACATGTAAGTCAGCATCCACAGCTCAGTTGGAGAAACATCGATGCAGATGCGTTTCATTCCAGCAGAAGGCTCCGGCATCACACAGGCCGTTCGCGCCGGTGATCTGGTCTTTATCGGTGGCCTGATGCCGGTAGACGAAAGCGGCGCGGTCATCGGCTCCAGTCTCTCAACCCAAGCTACATTCGTCTTTGACGCTTTGAAGCGCGTTCTGGCCGAGGCCGGGGCCACGCTTGCGGATGTCGTCAAGCACAACGTCTACCTCAGCGGTGAAGGACCATTCTCAAACGTCGACGAGGCCATCGCCGAGCTCGACGGCGTGCGCACTGCCTATTTCGATTCTCCCGGACCGACGAGCACCGAGATCTTCTGCGGCATGGAGCGCGAGGGTGTGTTTCTCGTCCTCGATGCATGGGTCATTGTCGGCGGCAAACGCGAACTGCTGTCACCTCCCGGACACTGGAACTGGAAGTCCAAGCTGCCCTTCGTCCACGGCTGGAAGGTTGGTGACATGATCTTCACGGGCGGTCAGCGCTCGCTCAACCGGTCAGGACACCTGCTCGGAGCCGGCGACATTGAAATCCAGACTGACGAGGCCTTCCGCAATCTCGATACGCTGTTGCGGACGGCGGGCGGTGACCGTCACAGCCTGATGCGGCAGAACACCTATTTCCGCTTCTTCGGCCAAGGCGCGGAAGTGACCAGCTACTGGGAAAAGATGACCAATGTCCGGCGGCGCTACATGTCCATTCCCTCTGCGGCGGGGGCTGGCCTCCGGGTCACGAGCCTGCCTGGCGCGGACGAGTTGATTCAGGTCGAGGGCATCGGCGTTTTGGGGGAGAACAAGCAACGTCTGCAGCCAGCCAATCACTGGGACTGGAGCATTCCAGGGTCAGAGTTCACCCAAGGCTGGAAGATCGGCAATCTGGGTTTCATTGGCGGACAGATATCGGCCGACAACAAAGCCCATGCCGTGGGCCACGACATGGAGACCCAGACGCGCAACGTCTTCACCTTCATCCGCCGCGTGTTGGCCGAAGGAGGAATGACCGAGGCCAATGTCGCGAAGCTCTATATCTATTACCACGCCGATGGCGGCTGGGCTGAAATTGCCAGAGCCCGCGCCATCATCGAGTCCGTGCAGCGAGAGTTCTACGGCACGCCAGGCCCCGCTGTTACCGCGGTTCGCGTATCGGGCTTTGCGTTTGAGGATCTGCTCATCGAGATTGAGGCGGTCGCAGTGACCGGAGACTGATGTCAAAACACGACTTTCCGCAGGAGGAATTCGCCGACCGGCTGGCACGGGTTCGCGGTGCCATGGCTGCGGCGGGATTGGACTGGCTGGTTGCGGTCCATCCGGTGTCGATCCACTGGCTGACCGGCAGCGAGGCGAAGAGCTATCAGGAATTTCAGTGCCTCCTGATTGGCGGCAATGGCGAACCACTCGTCGTGCTAACCCGTCAGGGCGAGTGTCATGAATTCGAAACCGACTCTGTCGCTGACCAGGTCATTGGTTGGGGGGGCGGCGAGGTGGAGGATCCCGTCGCTGCCTTCGCCAGACTTGCCAGCCGCCTTGGCCTGACGCGCTCGCGGGTAGGGCTCGAAGTGCCCGCTTACTATTTGCATCCGCATCATTACCTTGGCCTCCGCGGCGTGTTGGGCGAGGCCCTCATCAGTGAAGCCACCGACCTCATCGCCGACCTGAAGCTCGTCAAGTCAGACACCGAAATCGGCTACATCCGCCGGGCCGCGGCGATTGCCGACAAGGCACTCTCCGATTTCGCAGCCGATCTGGCCCCCGGCTACACGGAAATGGCTCTTGCCGGAACGGTCTACGCATCGCTCTTGAAAAACGGCAGTGGTATCGCCGCAAGTCCCATCAATCTCGTGTCGGGCGAAAGATCCGCCTACAGCCACGGCGGGCCGACGAGCCGTATCCTGAAGGACCACGACTTCATCAATATCGAATTCGGCGCCACGTACCGCCGCTATACCTCGACCATCGGGCGGCAATATTGCCTCGGAACGCCCACGGGCCGCATGATCGAGATCTATGCGGTCGTACGCGAAGCCGCCGACGCGATGATCGCCACGATCCGGGACGGGGTCACAGCCAGCGTTGTGCATGAGAAGGCCCGCCACATCATCTCCCGCGCCGGGCTGGAACGCTGGCGTGTGCACACGTCTGGCTACGGGCTGGCACCGGGGTTTCCGCCGAGTTGGGGTGAGCCGCTGCACATGATGGGCGCCAGCCGGTACGTTCTCCGGACCGGGATGGTGGTCACCGTCGAGCCGCCGGTTTTCGTTGCATCCGAAGGGCTAGGAGTCCGCATCATCGACAATGTGCTCGTTACTGCGACCGGTGCGGAACTCCTCTCGACTGCAAGCCGCGACCTGGTGTGCATCCCATGACCCTCTTGCCATCACATCGCCGGGTGCGACGATGAACTACAATTTCAAATTCAGCGCCCTGTTGCCTTACACCGACGACATCGTCCAGGGAGCATTGCTGACGCTGTACCTCTCCGTCGTCACGATGTGCATCGGGCTGATGATTGGCGGCGTGGTTGCCGTGGGCCGCAACAGTCCCGTTGCAGGCATCAGGGTCGCGGCGCGAGTTTATGTGGAGGCCCTGCGAAATACGCCGCTGCTCGTTCAGCTCTTCATCGTGTTCTTCGGCTTGCCTACACTCGGCATCAGGTTCGGCGCCAATGCCGCAGCCATCGTCGCATTGTCGCTCAATGTCGGAGCCTATGCAGCCGAAATCTTCCGCGCAGGAATCGAATCCATCCACCGCAGCCAGGTCGAATCCGGCCGTTCGCTGGGACTGACAGCCTATCAGACCTTCCGGCATGTCGTTCTGTTCCAGGCGGTGAAGGCGGTTTATCCGGCATTGGCCAGTCAATTCGTGTTGCTGCTGCTGGCCACAAGCGTCGTGTCCTCGATCGGGGCGACGGAACTCTTTCACGAGGCCGCCTTTATCGAATCGCGGACCTTCCGGTCATTCGAGGTCTACGCGCTGATCACCCTCTCCTATCTGGTGATGACGCTTGCCTTCCGCGGGCTTTTTGCGGGGATCTACTGGGCCGCCTTCGTACGGAGGCCCGCCAGATGATCCGCGACTTCGATAGTGGGGACGTCGTCTATCTGTTGCTCGCAGCACGCTGGACCGTGGCACTTGTCGTGTCCGCAACCTTGTGCGGCGGCGTGCTTGGATTTGTGGTGGCGATTGCCCGCGTGGTGCCGGTGGCTCCGGTCAGGTGGCTCGCCATCGGCTACATCAACCTCATCCAGGGCACGCCCCTGCTGGGTCAACTCTTCGCGTTGTTCTTCGCCCTGCCCCTGATCGGCATCACCGTTGATGCCTGGTCGGCCGCGCTGGTCTGCATGTCGATCTATGCCAGCGCCTTTCTGGGAGAAATCTGGCGGAGTGGCTTGCAATCGGTTCACCAGCGGCAATGGGAGGCTGGTGCCTCGCTTGGCCTCACCTACCGCCAGCAACTTGGCCATGTGGTCATCCCCCAGGCTCTCCGTATCAGCGTCGCGCCGACAGTAGGATTTCTCGTGCAACTGGTGAAGGACACTTCGCTTGCGGCCCTCATCGGCTTCGTGGAACTTACTCGCGCAAGCCAGATCATCAGCTCGGCGACTTTCTCGCCATTGACCGTCTACACGACGGCTGCAGCCATTTATTTCGTCATCTGTTTCAGCCTGTCGCAGCTTAGCCAGGTGCTGGAAGGAAGGTTGCATGTCACTCGTTGAGATCGATAACATCCACAAGCGTTTTGGCCCCGTCGAAGTGCTCAAGGGTGTTTCGCTGAAGGTCGAGAAAGGCGAGATTGTCGCGGTGATCGGACGCTCGGGCTCGGGCAAGTCGACGCTGCTCCGCTGCATCAATGGCCTGGAACGCGTACAGGACGGCCGTATCATCGTCGACGGCATCGAGGTCACAGCACCCAACGCCGATCTCAACCTCCTGCGCCAGCGCGCCGGCATGGTGTTCCAGAGCTACAACCTGTTTCCGCATCTCACCGTGGAGCGGAACGTGATGCTCGCCTTGAAACTCGTGCGCAAGCTCGAGTCATCGGATGCGCGGCGAATTGCCCACGAGATGGTCGGCAAGGTCGGGCTGGCCGAGAAATTTCTGGCCTATCCTGACGAACTGTCCGGTGGCCAGCAGCAGCGCGTCGCCATTGCGCGTTCGCTGGCCATGCAGCCGGCCCTCATGCTGTTCGACGAGATCACTTCGGCCCTCGACCCCGAACTGGTGGGCGAAGTGCTCCGCGTCCTCGAAAGCGTTGCCCGCGAGGGCATGACCATGATGCTTGTCACCCACGAAATGAACTTTGCAAAGAACGTCGCCCACCGCGTGATCTTCATGCACGAGGGCCGCATCCACGAGGATGGGCCCGCGCGCGAAATTCTCGCGGAGCCTCGTACGGCAGAACTCAGGAGCTTTCTGAGCGCCGTCCTACACTAGGAATACACACAAGACGACAAACGACTAGGGAGAACTGCCATGTTGAAGCATCTACTCCGGATCATCTCAGCGGTGTTCCTCGCCGGACTCTTGTCGGCTGCTCCGTCGGCCGCCGCCGACCTGCAGGCCATCATTTCGTCAGGCAAGATTCGCATCGGTGTACCCATCGACGTGCCGCCCTTCGGCTCGGTCGACGCCAACAAGGAGGCCGCCGGCCTCGACGTCGACATGGCCAAGAAGATCGCCGAAGCGCTTGGCGTGAAGCTGGAGATCCAGCAGATCACCGGCGCCAACCGCATTCCCTACCTCGTGACGGACCGGCTCGACGTGGTTATCGCCGCCATGGGAGCGACACCTGAGCGGGCGTTGCAGATCTCCTTCACCTCGCCCTATGCAGCGCTCTCGATCGGCGTCTTCGGGCCCGACAGCATCGCCGTGAAGAGTCCCGCAGATCTGACCGACCAGACCGTGGCGGTTGCTCGCGGCACCACGCAGGACCTCAAGCTGACCGAACTCGCGCCCAACGCAAAGCTCCAGCGCTACGATGATGACGCCGCAGCAGCGGCAGCATTCCTTTCAGGTCAGGCCCAGCTTCTCGCCACCGCCGACGTGGTGGCCAAGGACATGATGGACAAGGACCCGAAGGTGCAGCTCAAGCCGAAGTTCATCCTGGAATTCTCGCCCTGCTACATCGGCATCCAGCAGGGAAATCCAGAATTGCTGCACTGGCTCAACACCTACATCCACATCAGCATGCTGGATGGCTCTCTTTCAGCCCTCTCGGAAAAGTGGATCGGAACGCCTTTGCCCAAGCCCTTCCCGAGTTTCTGAAACATAGCGGCAGGGATGCATCATCATCCCTGCCTCTTCATCGTTGTAGACTTGGACGAGCTTGCGAGACATCCATTTTCAGAAGACGATCACGCCCGATTGAGCCGGCGGAACATGTTGGTGGGCACCTTGGTGATGGATGACACGCCCGTTCCAATCCGCGCCGACAGATCATGAGCGGCCTTGATCAGGCATTCGAGATAGATATCGCGGTTCTGAAGGCCGTCCTCGCGCGGGGCCACGAGACATAGCGTTGCCGTGCACTCCCTCGCCTGATTGAAGACCGGGACCGCGAAGCATTGAGTGAAACTGTCCACGATGCTGCGGAAAGTGAAGTAGCCGGAGGCCGTGGCCTGCCTGACTTCGGCAATGAAATCGGACGGCGGCAGCCACTCGCCATTTGGCAGCTGGAAATCTTCTTTCGGAATCAAATCCACGATCTCCGCGTCGCTCAAATGAGAAACCAGCAACCTTCCCGACGCCGTCCACGGGATCGGGACACGTTCACCGACATCGGAAGAAATCCGGAACGGCCGCCCGCCCTCTTTCATCATCGCAACAGTATATTTGTTGCCGTTCAGCATGCAGAGCTGCGCGGTCTCGCGTGTCTGCTCGGCAATCGCGACCAGAATGGAGTCGCATTCCCGCAGGATGTCGAATTCCTCATGATAGGACATGCCGAGGAAATAGAGCTTTCGACCCAGGAAGACGTGCCCCTGATCGCCGCGGTATTCCAGGACGCCGTTGCTGAGCAGCAGATTGACGAGCTCATAGACACTCGACCGTGGCGCTCCAATCTGAGCGGCGATCTCATTGGGACGCATTGCCTCACGACGGCTACCGAGGAAATCGAGGATTTCGAATGCGCGGTCGAGACCCCTCATACGCCGGTTGACGGATTCGTCGCTGACTTCAGCCATTCGTAAGATTCCAAATTCTGCCCGCTGCGGAAGGAAGGACTCCGGCCGCAACAGGCATCGGTTATTTGCGTTTGAAGGCGACGCAGTCGATCTCGATCCTGCAATCCACCATCATTCGCGACTGGACACAGGCGCGTGCCGGCGGGTTCTTTCCGAAATATTCGGCATAAATGCGGTTGAATGTCCAGAAATCACGAGGGTCGTCGAGCCAGACACCGACCCTGACAATGTCTTCGACGCCGTACTCCGCTTCGGTCAGGATGGAAATCATGTTCTGGATGGCTTTGTGAGACTCGGCGACAATACCGCCGGATATGATCTCGCCATCGTGCATGGCAACCTGGCCCGAAACGTAGAGCCAGCCATCCGCCTCCACGGCCCGAGCGAAGGGCAAGCCTTGCTTGCCGGCGCCGGTCTCACCAGTTCCATATCGCTTGATCGTCAAGACATCCTCCCCATGCTCAGTTGAAACTCGATGATTTCAGGAACTCGGCAAGCCGCTGGGTCTTTGGCCTGATGAACATCTCGCGTGGATCCCCCTCCTCGCCGATCAGCCCTTCGTTCATGAAGATCACCCGGTTCGCGACTTCATATGCAAAGCGCATCTCATGCGTGACGATCAGCATCGTCATGCCATCGCGGGCGAGATCCTTGATCACCATGAGGACCTCGTTCACGAGTTCGGGGTCAAGCGCCGATGTCACCTCATCGAACAACATCAGCTTCGGGTTCATCGCAATGGCGCGGGCAATCGCCACGCGCTGCTGCTGCCCGCCGGAGAGCTGACCGGGATAGTTGTTCCGCCGTGTTGATAGACCGACCCTGTCCAGCCATCGTTCTCCGATCACCGTGGCTTCGTCGCGTCCAAGTCTCTTGACTTTGACAAGGCCCAGCGTGACGTTCTCGATTGCGGTGAGATGCGGGAAGAGATTGAACTGCTGGAAGGCCATGCCGGTCAGGGCGCGCTGGCGGGCAATTTCCCTCTCCGGCTTGCGGCGCCGCTTGCCGTCGCGCACGTCGTAGCCAATGGCTTCGCCATCGATGGTGATCGTGCCGGCCTCAAAATCCTCGAGCATATTGATGCAGCGAAGCATTGTGGTCTTTCCGGAACCGCTCGACCCGATGACGCAAACAACATCACTCTGCGCCAGATCACAATTCACGCCCTTCAGAACCTCGACCTTGCCGAAGCTCTTGTGAAGATCGCGAATCTCAACGAGATTTGTGGTCATGCCTTGAATTCCAGTCATGATTGAATTGATATCTTTCTCTCAATCAGGCGGCCCAGGCTCTCAATGCCGAAATTGATCAGGAAATAGAGCGCCCCGGCAAGAAAGTAGAAGGGCAGGCTCATGAAGGTGCGCGCAATCACTTCCTGGGTGGAAAGCAGCAACTCGCCAATCCCGATGATGGACAGGAGGGTTGACGCCTTCACCATTTCTGCAGCCGTGTTGACCCAGGCAGGCAGTATCTGCCGGAGCGCCTGCGGCGCCAGCACATAGATGAAAGTCTCGGCAAAGGTCAGGCCGATTGCCTTGGCCGCCTCTGTCTGGCCCTTGGGTATCGCCTGCAATGCACCACGCACGATCTCGCCGACATGGGAACTGCAGAAAACTGCAAGCGCCAGCACTCCGGCCTGAAACGGCTTGAGCTGCAGTCCAATTGTTCCCAGCACATAATAGCTGGCGAGAACCAGAACGAGGACCGGCGTTCCCCTGATGAAATCGGTGTAACCGCGCACGAGCCAGCGAAGCGGACGGGCGCCATATGTGAGGGACATGCCGACACCGACCCCGAGAATGGTCCCCGCGATGATCGAAAGAAATGAGATGATCAGCGTCAGCCCGACGCCTGAAGCCAGCGGCCACCGCGCAATCCAGATCTGTTCGAGGAAGGATGTGGGGTCCATAACTTTACCTCACAATCTTGAGCCGGCGTTCGACGACACGCAGAAGCGCTGCCAGCACGGTACATGTTGCAACGTAGAGACAACTGGCCACGACCCAGGTCTCGACGACGCGGAACGTCTCGTTGTTGATCTTGCGTGCATAGAAGGTGAGTTCGGGCACGGCGATTGCGGCGGCGAGGGATGTGTCCTTGAAGAGCGAGATGAGAGTGCTTCCAAGCGATGGCAGCACGTTTCTGATCATGATGGGGATGATGATGGAGGTCCGCGTCTGGAACTCGGTCAGCCCGATGGCGAGGCCTGCTTCCCGAAGGCCCTTGGGCATCGACACGAGCCCTGAACGGAAGATCTCCGCAAGGTAGGCTCCCGCATAAACTGTAAGTGTTAGAATAAAAGATTCGATCTTGCCGAGGCGCAGACCCAATTGCGGCAATGCAAAGTAAGTGAACAGGATCAGAACCAGAATGGGCGTGTTCCGGATTGCCGTCACGTAGATACGGGCGACGCCGCTGATGGCGCGATTCTTCGACTGCAGCATGAACGCCGTCACCAGTCCGACGGCACAGCCCGCGAGAATGGATGCCACGGCCAGCACGAGGCTGAGCGCAAGCCCTTCGAGCAGGTGATCGAAGTTGCGCCAGACCGCCGAGAAATTGAGGGTATATCCCATGGGCAGGTTCCACGAGGAAACTTCACGTGGGAGCCGGGCCGGTGCCCGCCCCCACGGGAATGGTGATGTCCTTATTCGAACTCGACCGGGAATCCGATCTTCGGGGCCGGCACATCCCTGCCGAACCACGTCTTGAACGATGCCGCATAGAAGTCGAACTCGACGCCGGTCATTGCCTCATGGAGCGCCGTATTGACAAAATTCAGCCAGTCCGGATCCCCACGCTTGACGCCGCAGGCATAGGTCTGCGGGCCCCAGCCATAACCGGAGTCACGATATTGACCCGGCTTCTGCGTGATGTACCAGAATACCGACGACTGGTCTGTCGCCGCGGCATCCGCGCGTCCGGATTCAAGGGCCTGATACATCAGGTCCACTGATTCATACTGGTCCACCTTGGCTTCGGGCAGCGCCTTGTGCACCAGTTCCTCCGCATAGACATTCTGGAGAACGGCAACGGTGACTGCCGAGCCAGCCGCCTTCATGGCCGCATGATCGGCGTATTTGCTGTCATTCTTGAGCATGAGGCCAACACCTTCGCGATAGTAGGGAATCGTGAAGGCGATCTGCTGGGCCCGCTCACCGGTCACCGTCATGAACTGACATGTGATGTCGACCTTGTTGGTGGTGATGTTCGGAATGCGCGCGTCAGACGCCTGATTGACGAATTCAATCTTGTCGGGATCGCCGAACAGGGCCTTGGCAATGATGCGCCCCATATCGATATCGAAGCCCTGAAGCTTGTCGTCAGCGCTTTTGAAGTGCCAGGGCGCATTCGTGCTTCCAGTACCCATCACGAGAACACCGCGTGCCAGGACTTCGTCGAGCTTGCTCTTGGCGTCCTGCGCGTGAGCGGCGCCGACGGAAATCAGGGACACTGCCGCCAGAAGGGCTGCCGTGCGAATTTTGTTCATCATTTCGCTTCCTCCAATTGATGTCCAATATACCAGACACTTGTCCCGTCATTTGGACAGATGGATATTTCTTCAATCCAGCACGATTGTCAAATGTTGCGGGGAATGACGTCGATCGCGTCCATTCAGAGGTGCAGCAGCCGCATGGGCAGCGTCGCAATGGACACAATCGGGGGCCGCGCCTGCTTTGCCGCATGCAGCCGGACATGACCGGCGGTTCAATCGCGACTAGAGATCCATGCCGGCAAAGTGACCTGAACTTGCGCGGTCAAATGGTTTCGGAAGGGGTCTGACCGCTCGATGCCCGGTCCGGAAGCATGCATGTGATGATGGTGGTTCAGCACCACGACAAACCACAGGC
Organism: Pseudomonadota bacterium; assembly: GCA_963205315.1. GTDB lineage: Bacteria > Pseudomonadota > Alphaproteobacteria > Rhizobiales > Aestuariivirgaceae > Aestuariivirga. Next base: position 20,145 of record CAUJIO010000010.1, read on the forward strand.
ATGATTTCATCGCAGGTGAACGAAATGTTCCGAGGCACCGGGATTTGGCAGGTGATTGCGACCCAGCCCACAGGGGACCAGCCAGGATTCAAACATGGCCGCGCATGTCTCCCAGCTGTAGTGCATCGAACCTTCCCGGACAGACTCACGGTCGAGGTGCGAGGCTTGTTCAACTGCATCTTCAAGCGTGTCGGCGATGCAACCTGTAACATTGTGATCGACAACATCAAGCGGACTCGGCGCGTCATAGGCCGCAACCGGCGTGCCGCAGGCCATGGCCTCGAGCATGACCAAACCGAACGTGTCAGTGCGGCTGGGAAACACCATCACATCGGCCGATGCGAGCGTGCGGGCATAATCTTCGGCGTGGCGAAATCCAAGGAAGTGAGCGCCGGGATAGTGTTTTTCGAGCCGCTGCCGTTCCGGACCGTCGCCAACCAGCACCTTGCTCCCCGGCGACTTGAGCCTCATGAAATCGTCGATGCCTTTTTCAACTGCCAGCCGGCCGGCATAGAGCAGGATGGGACGCGGGAAGTCGAGGTGGTCTCGCGAGTAGGTCTTGAACACGGCGCGGTCGACTCCGCGCGTCCACACTTTCACATTGGTGAAGTTCCGGCGGTCAAGCTCATGGCCAATTGAACGGGTCGGCACCATCACGGCCTGGCTGGGCGCATGAAACCGGCGCAGCACGGCCCATCCCAGCTGCAGAATACCGGGAAGCGGAATGCGCGCAGCGGCATACTCGGCGAAGCGGGTATGAAAACCGGTGGTGAACTTCAGGCCTTCCCGCAAGCAGGCGCGCCGCGCCACCCAGCCCAAAGGCCCTTCGGTTGCGATGTGAATGACATCCGGTGAGATTGCCGCGATCTCCTTGAGCATTTGCCGCACGGATATCCTGGTGAGGGATATTTCCGAATAAAACGGCATGGGCCATGTTCGACGGCCATCCGGATTGATGGTGCGGACGTCATGACCTTTGCGTCTCAGTTCGGCGATAACGGCATTCAGCGTACGGACGACACCGTTAACTTGCGGCGACCAGGCGTCGGTCACGATCAGGATGCGCATAGGCGGTGCCTGCCTCCGGTTGAGTGATGGTGTTCCAGTTGATAATTTCAAAGACGCCATCGTCATGCTCGACGAGCGCGGTGCAGCTCTCAACCCAGTCACCGTCGTTGAGATAGTGGATGCCATCGATATGACGGTCGTCGGGCGTGTGAATGTGACCGCAAATCACGCCCTGGCAATTGCGCATGCGCGCCTCGCGGACGACCGCGTCCTCGAAATGCGAGATGAACTCGACAGCTTTCTTGACGCGGAACTTCAGGTAAGCGGAGAGAGACCAGTACGGAAGCCGGAAGAAGCGCCTGAACCGGTTCACGACGGAATTGAATTCCATGGAGATTTCGTAGGCTGTGTCTCCCAGCTTCGCGAGCCACGGCGCAAACCGCACAACGCCATCGAACTTGTCGCCATGCAGCACCAGATAGCGTTTGCCATTCGTGGCGAGATGAATGGTTTCGTGCAGGATGGCGACCCGGCCAAGCCGCAGGTTTACAAAATTGCGAAAATTCTCGTCGTGATTGCCTGGAATATAAACAAGCTTCGTTCCCTTGCGCGCCTTGCGCAGGAGCTTCTGGATGACATCGTTGTGAAGCTGATCCCAATACCAGGTCTTGCGCAGGGACCAGTTGTCGATGAAGTCGCCGACAATATAAAGCTGATCGGATTCCGTTGTCCTGAGGAAATCGAGTAACTTTTCGGTTTGCGACCGGCGCGTTCCGAGATGAATGTCGGAAATGAAGATGGCGCGATAGCGCCTGAGAGGATCGGAAGACGTCAGCATGACCCTTTTGCCTGATAGCAGTTCGCCCTCCTTAAGTCTGACTCCCATGAAGGATTGATGACGGTGGCCTGATGACGAAGTTCTGCCCCGGTGTTATCGGGCTGTCACATACCGGCCTTAGCGCCGTCATGCGACAGACTCACTGATTGGGGACTTGCATGGCTCTCGACTACGCAAATGCGACCGTGACGGCATCGAACCGGAAACTGCTTGGCAAGGCCGTCCACCGTCACAAAGCCGTGAGCAAGGAAGGCATACTTGAACGCCTTTTCACACTTGCTTTCAGCGGTCTCGTCTACCCCCAGATTTGGGAGGACCCGGTCGTCGACATGCAGGCCATGGAGATCGAACCGCACCACCATGTGGTCAGCATCGCGTCCGGCGGCTGCAACGCCCTCTCCTATCTCACCGCGAATCCCGGGAAAATTACGGCCGTCGACCTCAACCGCGCCCATGTGGCATTGGTGCGGCTGAAGCTGGCGGGACTAAAGTATCTTCCCGGCTGGGACGCCTATTACCGGTTTTTTGGCGAGGCCGACGAAAGTCTCAACATCCGTGACTACAGACGCCATCTCAAGCCATTCCTCGACATCGAGACGCGGCGCTACTGGGAGGCGCGCAGCCTGTTCGGCCGCCGCCGCCTGTCGCATTTCAAATCCAACATCTATCGCAAAGGCCTGCTCGGCCGCTTCATCGGCATGGGACATATCGTGGCCAGAGCCTATGGCCAGGACATGACCCGGTTTCTCGAGTCACGATCACTGGAGGAGCAGCGCCTGTTCTTCGACCAGAACATTTCACCTCTGTTCGATCGCAAGCTGGTGAAATGGGTGACCGACAGGCGCATGTCGCTCTATGGGCTGGGCATACCTCCCGCCCAGTATGAGGCGCTCTCAGATGGCACGCCGATGTCAGCCGTGCTGCGCGGCAGGCTGGAGCGGCTGACCTGCGACTTTCCATTGCGTGAGAACTACTTTGCCTGGCAGGCCTTTGGCAGGGCTTACGCACCAGGAGCCTCGGGTCCGCTTCCTCCCTATCTTGAACAGCGCCACTATGCCCAGCTCAGGTCAAGGGCTGACCGCGTGGACGTGCGGCATGCGTCCTTGACCGACGTTCTGTTGGCCATGCCTGCAGCAAGCGCCCACCGCTTCGTGCTGCTCGACGCGCAGGATTGGATGACGGACGCGCAGCTCAATGCGCTGTGGTCTGCGATCAGTCACGCGGCGGCCCCTGGCGCACGTGTCATCTTCCGCACGGCGGGACGCGAGACGATCCTTCCCGGCCGCATCCATCCTGATATCTTGTCGCGATGGCAATATGCCGATGCGCGGTCTCTTGCACTCGGCGCGCGCGACCGGTCTTCAATCTATGGCGGTTTTCACATCTATGACCTTGCCCCCCTCGACTGAAGCAACCGAAGCGGACACGGCGCAGAAGCTGACCATGGACCGCATGTACCGGTTGCAACGTCATATCTATGATGCCAGCCGCCGCTACTATCTGCTTGGCCGCGACCGGCTTGTTGCCGAGCTGGATGTTCCGCAAGGCGGTACGGTTCTGGAGATCGGCTGCGGCACGGGACGCAATCTCATTCACGTGGCACGCCGCTATCCGCACGCGAAACTGTTCGGCTTTGATATCTCCGAAGAGATGTTGAAGTCGGCGGGTTCCGCCATTGCCCGTTCCGGATTGACGGGCCGCATCCGCATCGCCCAGGGCGACGCTCTGACATTCGACAGCCTGAGAACCTTCGGTGCGGCGTCTTTCGATCGCGTCTACATTTCCTATACGCTGTCGATGATTCCACAATGGAAAGCGGCGCTGGCGCACGCGGTCTCCATGCTGGTTCCGGGCGGACGGTTGCACGTTGCGGATTTCGGCCAGTGTGAAGGCCTGCCGCAGATGTTCGGAACCGGTTTGGCTGCCTGGCTGAGGCTGTTTCACGTCACCCCGCGCAAGGACCTCTACGAGGAAGCGGCAAGGCTGGCGGAGGCGACAGGTGGAGCGGTCCGATTCGCTACGGGCCATCGCGGTTACGATTGGCATCTGTCGTTGCGTGCCGCGGATCAACCCCGGCAAGAGTATGACACGGGTGGCCGTGCCAGATCGGCTATATCTGCACAGGGAACGGCGCAGATACAAATCTGCGCCGTCGATTGATCATTTAGATCATCCCGTGCGGCGGACGCGTTCGCGCTCGACTTCGGAAGATGTGTACTCCGGAGCATTTGGATCAAATTTGGTCCAGCCCGACTTGCGATACTCCAGACGGCGCATTTCAGGATTGATTGGCGTTTCGCTGTCCATCACGGCCTCAACGCGTGCGGAGGCCTCATCGGAGGCTCTTACGGTCACCATGGTTGCGCCGCGGCGTACGGCCTCGGAATAAACATGCGCATCTTCCTCGGTAACGCCCGCGTCCACAAGCGCTCCAATCAGGCCGCCGGTTATGGTCCCGCTGATCATTCCAACGGCCGTTGCGGCCAGCCAGCCTGCAGCGACCACCGGCCCGAGACCGGGAATGGCGAGCAAGCCGAGGCCTGCCAGAAGGCCGGCACCGCCGCCAACCGCTGCGCCTACGCCAGCGCCAGTCTCCGTCGACGAGGCAACGTCAGTGTCTTTCAGTTGATCGCTCACGTGGCGGCTGGCGACCACGCTGATGTCATCACTCGGGATGCCGGCCCTCTTCAGGTTCCGCAACACCTGCTCGGCCTGCAGGTGACTGTCGTAAACGCGGGTAATGGTTTTCATGATCTTGTTTCCTTCAATTTCCGTTGTCTCGAATTTCTGTTGTCTCGGGCGTAAGAAAATGCACTCGCTCCTTGATCAGTCTGTGAAGACCACGTTGCCCTTGTAGTCGACTGCAACATTCTTCTTGGCGCCGCCCACGGTCGCGGTGCCCCGCCACACGCCCTTGTCGTCCTTCGCCATGGCCGCAACATCGGCGCCGCCATGAGCCACGACGCGATCGATCGCCTGGCCCTCGGTGAAACTGTTGGCACCCTCCAGAGGAGCGCCTTCCTCTGACGATGCCACATCATAAACGCCCGCCTTGCAATCGGTGATGAAGGCATCCTTCATCAACTTTCCGTCGGCAATCGGCTTGTTGGCCACACGGTAGAACGCGAAGTAGCGAGCGCCTTCTGCTTCGCTGATATAGCCATCATTGTTGGTGTCTGCGGCCAAATAGGCTGCCGTGCAATCCACGTCCGTCATGGCAGCGGATACAGGCCCGGCAGAGAGGATCCCCATAACGGCACCCGAAGCAAGTGCCAGGCGAGAGATAGTGTTCATGAGTTCAAACCTTCTATTTCCATCCCGCACGTTTGCAGGATTGATCACCTAACGAGCAGTTTGCAGGAACGTTCCACGTCGATGCGAATTGCTGCGGATGCAACTGGACTATTTAGTTGGCTGCAGTTGATGCTCTTCGTGACCTTCTGCACAGACTGTCGATGTATGTGCCGTCCCCGGTGCATTTCACCTTGTGCCGTGAGAGATCGGTGAGGGATGTGAACGCCGGAACAAATCGGCGGCCGTTCAATTATATGTCCACAGGAGAACTGCTCATCAAAAGTGCGGACGATGAGAATGCGCGACGATATGTCGACGCCATCTTTACACACCTGATAGCGCCAACATTATACCAACAAGGATGATGAACCATGTCGGACGCCGACCGAGTCTGGGAGATCGCAAAACATCTCGACTATTGCATGTTCGTTACGCGCTTCGGTCAGGCTCTCAGAGCGCGTCCCATGTCCACGGTGGTGAACAAGGCGAAGGGGCACATTTACTTGCTCACAAACGCCGGTGAACCGAAAGAGCTGGAAATTGCGAAGGATCCAGCCGTGCTCCTTGCTTACTCCAATGGCTCCGACCTCTTCCTTTCCGTATCGGGAACGGCGCTCATCACGGCTGACCGGGCGTTGGTGAAAGACATATGGAGCCCTGGAGCGCAGGCCTTCTGGCCAGAGGGGCCGGATGACCCCAACGTAGCCGTCATCAATGTGACGCCGCACAGCGCCGAATCCTGGGATGGCGACAGCCGCGTCCTATCGACTGTCAAATTTGCCGTCGCCTTGGCAACGGGGACGGTCCCCAGCTTTGGAGAAAACAAGAAGGTTTCCCTCTAGTCCGCAAACTGAAAGCTTAGCCAATGCCGGCGGGGCTGGCCAGAGCTTAGGGATCGTCAGCGCTATCGCCAGCAACGTCAGCCTCAGAGAAACCGATATAAACACCAAAGGGGGAACCGAGGTTCCATCAGTAATAGCATCCAGCAAAAATAATCTTTTCCTCTGCTGACTCGAATTGCGAAGCTCATTCGTTCATGCAATTGGGAAGTGGTACCCGGTGGATGTTTGTCAATTTCAGCGGAGCGTCGGAGAAATATCAAACGCTCACTCTGCAAGGTGGGGCAGGCCGACAGGCGGTGACTCCTGTCATATCAACGCGATTCAACTGGCAGTTCCATGACGTCCATTCCTGGTCCCCGCAAGTCTCTCTCGCGAAACACTCTTGTTACCTTGACTGCGATTTTGTTCTTAGTTGGCTTGAGTGCACTTTTCCTCATTATCGGGACCACAATCTGGCTGGGACTCAGATCGCAAGCTTATTTCTCCGAAATCGTCGCCGTGCGCGATTTCCGCAGCTCCGTTGTGGAACTGCGAAGTGCCCTGCTGGCCGCCGAAACCAGTCAGCGAGGATACCTTCTCACGGGAAACGAAATCTATCTGGCGCCCTATGGAACGGAGAAGATCATTGCAAAGCGCAATGTGGATCTATTGTCCCGGGCCATTCCTGCCTCCTCTCCACAGTCCTTGCCGTTTGCACGCCTGAAAGCGGCAGTCGACCAGAAATTCGTGGAGATGGAGACAACCATCGAGCTGAAACGAGTCCGCCGTGACCTCGATGCGCTCGCAATCATCAAGACCAACAAGGGCAAACGTCTGACGGACGAGTCGAATGTCTACTTCGCCGGACTTGCTACCTTTGCTGACCAGCGCCTGGCTACGGCCTCGGACGAGCAGAACAAAAATTACAAACTGCTCCAACTTATTTCACTCGCCGGCGGTATCGTCATTCTGCTCGTAACGGCCGCTGCCGCTGTCATGGTGCTGCGCTATGCGCGCGCGATTGCAGCGTCGCGCGATGAGGTCAACGCCCTGAATGCGAGCCTGGAGCGGCGGGTTCAGGACCGCACGGCTCATCTTGCGCAGTTGAACGAAGAAGTGAGCCGCTTCGCCTATATCGTGACGCATGACCTGAGGGCGCCTCTGGTCAACATCATGGGCTTCACCAAGGAAGTTGAGGACAGCGTGAGCCTCATTGCTCCTGTCGTTGAGTCAGCCAGCGGTTCGCCGGCCTCAAGCATCGGAAAAGCACACATGGAGAGCTCACTGGTTGCGCTCAGATCCGGCATTCCGGAGGCAATCGGCTTCATCAAAAGCTCCACGCAGAAGATGGATGCCCTCATCAATGCCATTCTCAAGCTGTCTCGTGAAGGCCAGAGGCGTCGCAACATCGAGAGGGTCGATCTTGCCGCGGTTTTGAACTCGTCCATCAATGCCGTGCGGCATGGTCTGACCAGGGATAACGGCCGCGTCGATCTCAAGCTGGAGGTTCCGCATATGGTCTCGGATCGCTTGTCTCTCGAACAGATATTCGGGAACATTCTCGAAAACGCGGCAAAATTCAGATCCACGGAACGGCCCCTGCGAGTCACAATTACAACGCGCCGCGTTGTGGGCGACCGTGTGCTCATCGAGATCGAAGACAATGGACGCGGCATTGGGGAACAGGACCAGGAGCGTGTCTTTGAATTGTTCCGCCGTTCCGGCGTTCAGGACCAAGCCGGTGAGGGAATCGGACTGGCCCACGTAAGGACGCTCGTCCGCAATCTTGAAGGCGATATCACTCTTGCGTCGCGATTGGGGTACGGCACAACGTTCTCGATCGAATTGCCGGCCCTACTTAGCGAAAAGGAACCTGAGAACCAATGAGCAGAAAGATGGCCCCTGTGGTTATTGTCATGATCGAGGATGATGAGGGGCACTCGCGCCTCATTGAAAAGAACATCCGGCGGGCCGGTGTGAACAACGAGATCATCAGTTTCGTCACGGGTGCAAGCGCATTGGAATTCCTGTTGGGTAAGGATGACGGGGCGGCCGCAAGTTCTTCACGCCAGTTCCTGGTCCTGCTCGACCTCAATCTTCCCGATATGATGGGCACCACAATCCTGGAGCGCATCAAGAACAACATCCACCTGCGGCGCACTCCGGTGATCGTCCTCACGACGACCGACGATAGCGAGGAAATTAATAGGTGCTACGATCTTGGCGCTAACGCCTACATCACCAAGCCTCTGAACTACGAGGGATTTGCCCGCGCCATACAGCAACTCGGCCTGTTCATCTCGATCGTGCAGGTGCCTGAGAATGTCTGACATGCAGGCTGACACCACACGCATCCTCTACGTCGACGACGACGTGGCACTGGTGCGTCTGGTCCAGCGATTCTTCAAGCGGCAGGGAATGGAGGTCGTCCATGCGGCCAATCTTGATGATGCCGTCAGGCAGATCGAAGCGGGCGGCATAGGTGTCATCGCACTTGATCATTACTTACCGGAAGGAAACGGCCTGCAGCTTATGAGCCGTCTGGCCGATCTTCCTCATGTTCCGCCGATTGTTTACGTTACAGGATCTGCCGACATGAACGTCGCGGTGGCGGCATTGAAATCAGGAGCGGCGGATTTCGTCCCGAAAAGCATCGGTGACGATTTCCTTGAGCTCCTGAAGTCAGCCTTCCAGCAAGCTCTGGAAAAGGCGCGCCTCAAGGCGCAAAAGGAAGCAGCGGAGCTGGAAGTGCGGGCCGCGCGCGACAGGGCCGAAATGCTGGTGCATGAAGTCAACCATCGCGTTGCCAACAGCTTGGCGTTGGTCGGCGCGATGGTCAATTTGCAACTGAGTTCGATAAGTGATGAAGCCGGCCGCACAGCGCTCAGCGAGATGCAGGGCCGGCTCTATGCCGTCTCAATGGTGCATAAGCGCCTCTACACATCACAGTCCGTGGGTACGGTGGAACTTCACGTCTATCTTTCAGGACTTCTCGATCACCTCAAGACCACGATGAACGATCAGGGCCGGGGTGGCGAACTCCGTCAGGCCCTCGATCCGGCCGAATGCGCAACGGACTACGCGATCAATCTGGGGATCATCGTCACCGAGTGGGTCACCAACGCCTACAAGTATGCCTACCCTTCCGGAAGAGGTGAGATCCGCGTCATCCTCCGTGCCTTGCCCGGCGAGCGGGCAGAGCTGCGCGTGGAGGACGACGGAGAAGGCCTTGATCCCGATGGCGAGATCCAGGGCAC